>JAWBMD010000001.1:0-106537 GCA_039000985.1 Candidatus Aenigmatarchaeota archaeon
CCATCTACACCACCTCCACCATCAACAAGTGTTACACCAATTACACCAGGTCGAACTATTACAGGTACTACTGACACAACTCGCATGTATTCACTAACAATAACGCAGCGTTCGTTTGTTACAATTACTTTAGAAATGGGTACGACTGTGGATTATGATTTATATGTTAAGTGGGATGGAACAAAGCCAATCAAAAGTTCCTGGGACTGTAGGCCTTATTATGATGAAGGAATGACTGAACAATGTAGTAATACAGTCAATGCGGGAACTTACTATTTCATGGTTAAACATTATAAAGGTCAGGGTACTTATAAGTTAACAGTTACTACAGCTCCTCCTCAATAATAATATCATCTATTTTTCTCAGATTATGTTCAAAAATTTAGAATTTTTTTATGTTGGGTTTTAATTTCTTTCAGATAAATTTTTATTTACAGGAATTTCCATGTTTTAGCTACATCTACAATCCTCCTTTTTTATAATGATATCCAACAAAACTATTATCACAACCTTTTTATTAAAAAATAATTAAAGGAAAGTTTTCTTACTTTGTTAAAGTTATTGATATTGTTGAAACATTTACTTTTGTTCCATTTTCTAATACTCTCTCTTCTGTTCCAATTTCTATGTTTTTTGCTTTTACTGTATTTATAAATCTTCTTTTTACTATCTCAGCTACATCAACAGCCTTGCTTATGTTTCTCCCTCTAGCTTTTATTACAACTTCTGGTCTGCCATTGCTAAATTGAGTTATTACTGCTAATACATAGCTTGTTGGAGGTTTTTTACCAACCAAAACCACATTATCTGGAACGTTTTGTTCTGGCATAATAATATTAATTGTCAAAAGTATTTAAATATTTTAAATGTTTTGATTCCAAATTGATTTTGTGAGTAACTATGAAGAATATTTAGAACTTAAAAGAAAAAACATTCCTTATGAAAGAGAAAGATTGAAACGATGGTTTTATGCTGGTGCTATTAATTTTATTAATTCTTCCCAATATACTTCCTTTTATTTAACAAACATAAACAAAGTTATAGAATATCCATTTCTCACCCTTTTGCTAACGGGTTCATTATCCTCCTCTGTATTGTGGGCATATTTTACGGATTTTGTAAGAAAAAATAAAAGTAGGATTGAATACACTACTGATTATAATAGAAATTTTTTACATGAATTGGAAAAAATAAATTTTGATATAAAAAGGACAAATATTCATAAAGCAACAAGTGTTTCTTCGTTTATTTCATCTATTGGCACTTCTTTATATTCCTACTTTTTAATCACTAATATGAGTTTGGATTTATTTCTATCTATTTATGTTATTCCAGGATTTTTTTATTCATTATTAGATTCTGGGTTTTGGGTTTATAATTATTTTAAGTGTAATTCGGAAATTAAAAAATTCAAAGAAAAGGGCAAAAATATTAATATCAAAAATTTTTTTAATGTTGTTTTTGAGGAATATAAAGAACATAACTATTTATCAATGATGTACAAAAGGACTAAACGATGGATATTTAGGTTTTTTTTAAACTTAATTTCTTCGCTAGCTTCTGCTATGTACGGCTCTTATTTAGTTTTATTTAATTCAGCTATATTTGAAAACACATTATTGTACTTATTTTTTATACCATCAATAGTTTCTTCAATCATCTTCTCTTTATTCTGGTATAAGAATTTGAAATGGTTTATTAGCGATTTAAAGAGATTTAAAAATACTTAAAGATAATTTAATTTATGGTTGTAAAGTATCAAAAAATTGTTATAGATAGAGATATTTGTATAGCTTGTGGTGCTTGCGTTGCTGTTTGTCCCTGTCAAGCATTAGAATTAGGTAAAGACGGCAAGCCATTCTTAATATGGGAGAAATGTAAAGACGCTTTTGAGTGCATATATGTTTGTCCAGTAGCTGCTATTCAAAAATCTTCAGAAGCACCAGAAGAAGCTAAAGGAAAGTCCTGGTTTACTTTTGAAAGAAAGCTTTCTGCACAAGAAAAAAAAGAGTTCGAGGAATGGAAAGCAAAATTCAATATAAAAAGTGGACCAGAAAAATTTAGCTGAAAATATTTTGTACGAGGGAGAGATAATAGATATAATCCAAGAAGCAATAAATGTAAAGTTGTTTAAAATAAAAATTAGTGAAAATTTTGTTTATTTGCCGGGACAATTTATAAAGCTTTATTTCGATGAGGGTGAAATAATAAAATATGCTAAAGAAAGGTTGGAAAAAAATGAAATAAGTAAAGAAATTTTTGATAGAATTTGCGCGAGAGCTAAAAAAACATTTAGAGAATATTCAATAACAAATTATCCAGGAGATAATTATATAGAAATTTTAGTGGAGAGAAATAATGAAGGTGGTTTTAGTCCATTTTTTTACGATAAAGCTACAATAGGTTATAAAGTGAAATTTAGTGGAGCCTTTGGTAAGTTTGTTATAAACGAAAATGATGAAAAAATTTTGTTTTTAGCGGCTGGTAGTGGAATTTCTCCTATAATTTGCCACATTAGATATTTGTTTAGGATTAATAAAAGTGGAAAATTCGTTTTGCTTTATAGCAATAAAACATTTCAACATATTTCTTTTAAAAAAGAGCTAGATTTTATCCAATCAAAATTTTCTTGCTTTAAAGTTTATTATACATTAACAAGATTAAATGAAGAAGAGAAAAAAAGCTGGACCGGTTATTCAAGAAGAATTGATAAGGAAATGATAAAAGAAGTTTTGGAAACCAATGGAATTAATAGTGAGGATACAAAATTTTATGTTTGTGGTGGTGGTGAATTTATTAAATCAATGATTTCTGAGATACGATCATTAGGATTTAAAAGAGAAAACATTAGAATGGAGGTTTATTGATATCTCCTAAATTTTTTAATTTTTCTTTCTTTTGTTGAAAACTGGTAAAAAATTTTTTAAATATTAATTTATGTTTGTTTAAAATTTTTATTAAATTTTCAATGTTTGAATAGTTTTAAAAATTTTAACTTTTTAAACAAAAGATATTTAAATTTTAAATTTCAATCTATAATTGGGTATGTTAGTAAAAAAAATATTGGCTATTTTATTTGTAACAATAATACCAATAGCATTTGCTCAACCAAATACAGATAGCGCAACAGTAAATGTACAAGTTTCTTCACTAACAGCAATAGATATAAACCCAGCGATCTTTAACTTTAACAACATAGCACCAGGAACAAATAGTAGCGCATTATTCTTTCAACTAGAAAACATTGGCTCAACTAATATAACAACAGTTTATTCAGATGTTACAACAACAACAAGTAATCCATATGGAACTGGTTCTGCAAACAATTATAATGCTGGCGAGTTTGTTAGAATAGATAATTCAACAAATGGAAACTTTTACTATGTTGAGAATAAAAACTGGAACGAATCCAAACCATTATATGTGACAGCACCAAGTGGTTGGAGCGAGGGAAATCAAACAGGTGCATCTTGGGGGTATTTTGTAAGGGTAAGAAGTGTTGGTTTAGAAACTAATGAAGGAGAGGAATATTTTGCAATAACTAGGAATGGTACAGCGACAAGTTGCAATTCAGGTACTCTTTATATAGGTAAAACACCTCACACAAAATCTCAAACAGGTACAATAGACTTAGGAGGAGGTGATGCAGCACAAATAACCTTAGATAATAATGGAAAAGGTTCTTTAGCGGGCGCGGGAATAAATACTATAATGGATTCACATACAGTATTAGTTAGCAGCGATTGCCGTGCAGTATCTCTTATATATTGGAAAAATGAAAAATCTTTGATAGGAAGTAGATTATATCCAGGAGCAGCTGTAGATATGAGAATAATGGTTAGTGTTCCATACGGTGTAGCTCAGGGTACAATAACAGGAACATTGACTGTTATAGCTTCATAAAACTTTTATTTTTTTCTACCAATATCTAATTGTGAAAGCATTAATAATATTAGCAGTTTTACTGTTTTTTTCTGTATCTTTTTCATTTCCAATAATAGAAAGTGTCGAGCTTTTACCTTCAAACAATATTTATATTGGAGAAAACTTAACAGTTTCTGTTAAATGCATAGATCCAAATAGCACCATATCTAGAGTTTATGTAAAGATTTATAGCAATAATTTAATATTTCCAACTTTGGATTTGGATTATTCAATTGTTGAAAATAAATATAAAAGAACTTTGGAGAATAGTTATTTTGATAGAGAAGATACTTTTAATGTTGCTGTTTATTGTTCTAATGAGGAGAATGAGGCAAATGTTACTTATTTAACTTTAAATGTTTCAAGAATTTCTTCCCAAATAATTGTTGAGAATTTATATTATGTTGGAGATGTTATAGAATTAATATTTGCTCCAATGATTAATAATGAAGTGGTAATGAGTGATATACCAAAGGTTTATTTAAATAATCAAGAAAAGCAGCTTAAGCAATTACCATTATTTAGAATTAATAGTGGTTGGATATTAAAAATAGATGCTCCATCTTTAGAGGGAAGTTATGAATTAAAAATTATATCCAATTACAATAGAGCTATAATTCAAGGTTCAAAAATAATAACTATTAAAAAACCATTTCAAATAGAGATATTTAATTTAAATAATCACTTAGCCAAGCCAAAAGAAGTTTTAACAGCTTATTTTAAAGCATCGTTAAAAGGTCAAAATGTTGAGCTTGATAAAGATAATGTAAGATTTTTTATTGGTGATTTAACTTTAAACATAACTGAATTTGGAAAGCAAGGAGATGTTTATTTTGCAAAAATTTCTATTCCAGATTTAACATCTTCTTCATATGAGTTAAAAATTATTATAAATTATAATGGTTATACTGTTTCTTCATCGAAGGGTATTTCTATTTTAACACCAATATCCATTAATTTGCCTCCAGGAACACACATTGAATTTTTATCAAATTCATACAAGTTTTCTTTTGTTTCTAATAATGATGGTGTTGCAATTGGCTCAATAGTTTTAGGTAATTATGATGTTAAAGTATGGAATAATAAGGCAACTATAATTTTATATAATGCTAACATTAACAACACAGATAATCCAATAAATTTTAGAGAAGTTGATATAGAGGTTGAAGGTTTTAATAATGCTGGTAGTTACTTATTTGAAACATCATTAAGTTATGAAAGAGCTTATCTAGAACTTTTCTATGATGAAAATAAGGTTTTAGACGAAAACAAAGTAAAAGCTTTTAAATGTAATTTCTTTAATTTTGCTATTGGAAAGTGCATTAGTAGTTGGATAGAATTAAATAATTTTACTTTGGATACTGTTAAAAATGTTGTTAGAATTTTTACTGATTCGCTTTCTTTATTTTTAGTTGGTAGCGAGAAAAATTTGAATTTGGAATTTTCTTTCGATAAGCAAAAATACGCATTGGAAGATTTAGTAAAATTTAGTGGTTATGTTGTTGATGAATGGAATAGTAGAATGAAAAATATTAACATAACAATTGAAGTAATTGGAACAAATATAAAACATAAAACAATTACAAATAATGATGGAGTTTTTTCAGGTAGTTTTATTGCTCCAAATAAAGAAGGAGAATTTACAGTAACTGTTAGTGCAATTACAAGATTTTCAAAATTAACAAAAAATTATAAATTGCTTGTTGAAAGAAAAAAAGAGATGTTTATTATATTTCCAGATTCTGTAAAAGTTAGTTTTGGAAAATTTGTTGAAGCAGAAATTACTATTAAAAATACTGGACAAGCAAATTTAACAAACATAACTATTGAAATAGAAGGTATTCCAAAAGAATATTATAGAATAGATAATTCAACAATAGAATTTTTGGAAACTGGAAAAGATTTCAATACAAAAGTAATTTTTGAATTACCAATAAAACTAAATGAATCTTACTTGCTAGCAAAAATAAAAGCAGTTAGTAATGAAGCGTTATATGAAAAATCTTTTGGTTTTTCGATAATTAAAGAGGAGCAAATAATAACAGCTAGGGTTGTTGAAATACCAAAAGTAAATATTTCTCAAGATTGGTTAATTATTTTAGGAATATTTTTAATATTTTTTTCATTTTTGCTTGGAAGAATTAGAAAAAGTAGAGAGAAAAGGAATATAAGTGAATTAAAGGAAGAAATAGAAAAAGCTTTAAGCAAAAATAAATGAAAAAAGTCTTATTTTTATTGTTTCTTATTTTTATATCTCTCTCAAAATCAGAAAGCTATATAAATGTTTCCATTGCAGAAAAAGACGATTTAGTAATAAGGCTATCTTTTAAGCCAGTTATATACATTGGATTGCTTCAAATAGGAAATCAAACTTTTTTAAATTTAACAGATATTCAAGTAATTCATTCAGAAATAATAAATATTGGTAGCACTAATTTGACAATAAAAAATTTTCTTTTAGAAATTTTATTTTTTGAAGGGGGAAGATTTATTCAACTAGCTAATTATACTGATTATTTTTTACCATCAAACTTGCTTCCAGGACAAAAACATTATTTTAATGCAAGTTATGCTCCAGATAGATTGGGTGTGCATTACATAAGAGCTACTATTGAATATAATAACAGAAGAGCTATAGCTTTTGGAATTTTTTCTGTATTGTTGCCACCAATAATAGTTCCAGTACAACAACCACCAATCACAAGAGAAGTTCTTATTCCAAAGATAATTCATTTAAAACCACCGGTTTTGCAAATAATAGCACCAAATACAATTGATATGTTTAAAGGTGGGAATGAAAGTATTGTAATAATAGTGAAAAATGTTGGTGAAAGAGAAGCTTTTAGTTTAAGACCTCATGTTTCAATACCAAAGCAGTTTGACTTTTCAATAGCTCCATTATATGTAGCTATTTTAAAACCAAATGAGTCAGTACCTTTTTTGTTAGCTTTACATGTTGATAAAAATGCTTTAGAAGGAGTTTATCCAGTATCTTTTGAAATTGTTGCGAATGAGACATCAGCATCCAAAACTATTTATGTAAATGTAAGAGAATTACCTAAAATAATAGATTTTTGTGAAGATGCAAGAAATAAAATTTTAAGTTTTGAATTTATGTTAGTTTTGATAAGGTCGAGAATTTATTCATTTTATTTAAAAGGAGCTGATGTTAAATCTGTTAATGATACTGTTATTATAATAGAAAGCAATATAACTAAAGCTAAAATTTTAGTTGATGAAAATAAATGTTTAGAAGCTTTACAAGTTTTGGAAGAGGTTAGAGTTTTAATAGAAAGAGTTTTGATAGAATTAGAAACAATATTGTTGATTCCAAAATATGTCCCAGGTTATTTCTTTATAATAGCTATTTGCTTAATAGTATTTGTTCCAATATTTGTTTTTATTTTGGTAAAGAGAAGAAAAAGAAGGCCAAAATTATTAAAACATTTGAAAGTTGAATAAATGCTTTTTGGTAAAATTTGTTCACAACATATACTTAAAATAAGATGGATATGTTTAAAACCTCTTTTTTTATAAATGATCTTTTACTAATTTAGTTTATATCTAAAGATATAGTGATTATAAAAATAATTATATATAGTGATATTAGCTATAGTCTGGTATTTTCTTTAGAGTAATATTTGGAGTAGATTCACATGGTTTGAGAATTTGTAAAAGGAGCTTTAATTAGTGAATGCACGAATTCTAAATTATTCCTATGGTTTGCTAACAAGTTAAGTAAAATATCAGTTGAATATCGTTCGGCAAAAATGTTAGCTAAACTTGGTCTTAAAGGTGTTTTAACTTCAGATGATAATGGTACTTTTAGTATAAGTTGTTCACAAATTAAAGACATCTGTAATCTTGTAATCTTCATGGAATTTCTTAGTAAGTTAGTCAAATCTTCTATATCAAAGATTTATTTTTTGCATTTATGTAATGGTTTTTATATTTAATTTATGTCTGATGGTTTATTATTTAAAATAGTAACTTCATCAAAAATTGTATGGATAGTAGGAGTAATTCTACTGGTAGCTCTGATAATGGTTATTTTAAATAGAGTTATTTACTTTCCTAAAAGTTGTGTCTACTATGATGAACGTATATGTTTATCGTCTTTAAGAGTTGGGTGTGGAATTTGTGAAATAACTGATGGGTGGAAGAATGAATATATTACAGTAGATATAAGAGGTTGTTCCAGAGAAATATTATCAGATTATTTAAGTCCTAGCTTAGCTAAGGATCCTGATGCAAATTGTACAACTATTTATAAATGTGGTGAGCTTAAGGACTTTTGTAGGTGGTACGGATTTAATGTATCCGATGTATAGATATCTTTATAACTAAGGAATTTGTTTATTCCGATATTTCTTTTTATTTTAAAAAGAAAGCCAAAATTGTTAAGACATTTGAAAGTTGAATAAATGCTTTTTGGTAGAATAAAGCAAAAAAGTTTTTTTATTTAGGGTTTAAATGTTTATAATTGTAATATAAATTTGAACCATATGGTAAAAATGATTGAACTTATCACAAATAAGCCAAAAGCTTTCTTTTTACTTATCCAACTCATGAGTTTTCTCAAACTACTTTAATATCGAAACTAAAAATGGCAAAGCCAACAGTAATCAAAGCATTAAATTATTTAGAGAAAAATAATTTAGTTTTAACAAAAAGAGTTGGTAGGGTAAAGTTTTACAGATTAAATAGGCATAGCTTTTTTGTATTTCAATTGAAAAAACTTTTTAATTTTACTTCCAATATCCTACTTGAATTAATAGAGAAATTGAAAGAAGCTAAGAAGATAATAGTTTTCGGATCTTATGCGAGGGGTGAGGATGTTGAAGAGTCAGATATAGATGTGCTTGTAGTTACAGATATAAAAGATGAGTTTGTTCAGAAAGTTGCTTCATCACTTTCTCGCAAGTATGGAAAAAGGTTAGCATTCATTACACGCACACCAGAAGAGTATGTAAAAATGGTAGATAAAGAAAGGGAATTGTTGGAAAGAGCAGTGCTTCAAGGTGTGATAATTCATGAGGCTTGATTTCGAAGCTTGTTTAAAGAAATGAAAACTTGTTAAAATAAAGCCAGATAAAGAGCTTGCGCTTATTGAATTAAAGGAGGCAAAATTGGATTTAGTAAGCGCTCAAGAAGAAATTAAGAAAAAGAGCTGGAAGTGGTCTGTTGAGAAAGCTTATTATGCAATGTTTCACGCATCTAGAAGTCTTTTGTTGTTAAAGGGTTATAAGGAGAGAAGACATCGTTGCTTGCTTATAGGATTAAAAGAACTTTTTGTTAAGACAGCGCAAATATCTCAGGAATATTTTGATTTTATAGAAACTGCTAAATTTAGGAGGAAGACGCTATTTATACTTCACGATATAATGAAGAAATAGCAGTAACACATGTAAATAATGCAGCTAAATTTATTCAAATGGCTGAAAAGCTTATAAAATTTTTATGCCCCAGGCGGGATTTGAACCCGCGACCTACGCCTTAGGAGGGCGCCGCTCTATCCAAACTGAGCTACTGGGGCTTTGGTCTTGTTGGATATCTATATATTTTTCCACATTCTTTACAAATAATTTTTACTATCTTTTTTCTTCTTTCTATTCTAACAATTGAAGTATAGCCAGGAATTAAAATTGTATTACAATTTTTACAAAAAGTTCTTTTAAGTTTTCTTAATCTAAAGTTAGCTCTCATACCTATTTCTCTAGCTAATTGAACATATCTTCTCGAAAGCTCTGGATTTTCTTTTAGCTTTTCTTTTGCTAATTTTAACAATATTTCTATTCTTTCTTTTGCTATTCTTTTAATATTTCTTTCTGTCGATTTCATAGTTTATAATTGTTATACAGGCATAAGCTAAATATTCTATTTTACCAAGCGATACTTTGTCTTTTATATATCTTTCCAAAAATAGCTCAGTTTTTTCTGGTATGCCTTTATTATCACCAATTATAAAAACAGAGTTTTCTTTAAAGTTAAATTCTTTTACATCTTTCCCTTCTTTTGTTAAATAATATAAGTCAAAGCCATTTTCAGATTTTTCTTTTACTATTTGCTCAAAACTTTTTTTAGATACTTTTATTCCAGGTTCACTTTCTACTTCAAAATTTTGGTTAAGTTTTCTTAAAGCTATTTTTATATGGCTAGCTATATTTCTTTCATCTGGGTAAACATTTTTTAATTTGTTTGTATCAAAGCAAATTGTTACTGGTGGATTTGGAGGTCCATTTAGATTCAAATATATTTTAACATCTTTTCTAAGTGAAAAAGATAAAAAAATGGCATTAGTTACACACCTACAAGCAATGTCCATTCTGCCAGCATCTGGTAAACTATTTAAGCTAAAATTTGGGGTTGTTACTGCGTTATTTAATCTTACTAAGAATTCTCCCACAAATATAAAATTTTTAGAAAAATATTATGGAAGATTATTATGATTTGCTAGAAAAGGCTTTTGAAAAAGTAAGAGGAGGAAAAGATGGTACTAGATTTAAAATTCCAGAAGTTAAAGTCAATATTATCAAAAATAAAACTATTATAGAGAATTTCTCGGAAATAATTAGTATATTAAGAAGAAATGAAGAAGATTTATTAAAATTTTTTTCTAAAGAGCTTGGAGCAGCAGTAAATCTTGATTCAGCAAAACTTATAATTAACAAAATTGTAAAAAAGGAAGTTTTAGATGAAAAATTGAAAAAATTTGTAGAGGAATATGTTTTGTGTAAGCATTGTAAAAACCCAGATACCAAAATAGAAAATAAAAAAATTATTTGTGAGGCATGTGGTGCAAGCTATGTTTTGGTCTAAAATACATTATTTAAAATATTTTGTAATAGGAGCTATTTGCGATGAAGAAATATTAGGAAAAAAGTTGAAGTTTGGGAAAATAGAAGTATATATAAATCCTAGATTTTATCAAGGCTCTTTAATTAATGAGGAAGAGGCATTAAAAGTAATGAGAAAAATTGATATAGGAAATTTATTTGGTAATAAAATTGTTGATTTGGCAATAAAAAATGGTATAATTGGAGAAAATAATGTTTTGGTAATAGATGGGATAAAACACGCTCAATTTATAAAATGAAAGGACAATTTTTTATTTTAACTGCAGTTTTCATTGTTTTTATTTTATATGCTCTTTTCCTTTACTTACAACAATTTTCGTCTATGGATGTTGCCATCTATTTATATTCTGATGAAATTATTTTAATGAGGAACTTATTTGAAAAAATTTACGAGCTTAATAAAAGTGTTGAAACATGTGCAGAGTTTAGATATTTTTCAAAAGATTTTCTTGAAACTGTTAAAAATAGTTATAAGGATAAATTGATAAGATTGGATTATAATATAACAATGGCAAACTATTGTAACAATACTTTTTCAATAGATGTTGCTTCTCCAAAAATAAATTTATCTTCAACTTTTCAAATAAATCGAACTAAATAGAAATTAATAATAAAAAGTTTCTTGTTGATGTAGCAGCACCCAAGCTTGCTATAACTAGTTTTAAATAATTTTTTTGTAATTTTGTTAGCTTTTCTTTATCTATTAAAAAAACTATTAAAAATGCAGCAAACAGTTTAATAAAAATAAAGCTTTCTGGCAGTATTGAAAAAAAGAAATTTGCAAGTAAATGTTGTTCAGCTAATTTTTCTGAGAAAAATTTTATTGATATGTATGCAGTAATAGCATCTAAATACTGAGTAAAAATAATAGCTTTATTAGATAAGCTTATTTTAACATTATTTAAAACAAAAATTAATGGTAAAAGAAAGAAGAAAACTAGTGAAAATCCATAATAGTTTTTTAAGTGCGGAACTAGAAAAGATAATGGTATCATACACAAAAAAATTCCTGAATATAAAAAGAACTTTTCTCCAATTTTTTTACTTATTAATAAAAATGTAAGTGTTATTAAAGCAGTAAAAATCCAGATGTTTGGTGTTACAAAAAGTATAGAATTTATAATTCCTAAATCAACCAAAACTCTAACAGAGGAACCAAAAAGTATATAAAAAAATATTGAAAGAGAAAATTTCTTATCAATTTTAACTTTTAATTTTTTTAGTATTTTATATATTAAAAAAACAGCTACTAAAGCTATTATTCCAAGAACAAAAGTTTTTTCAAATGTATAACCTTCTTTTAAAGGATTTGTAAAATATTCAATTGGATTTTTCATTTTTCATTTTTCTAAATGGATAATTTAATGGGTTTTTTATTTTTTTGTTTTCACATATTTCATCTGGTTTACAAAATTTTGTATCATCATAATATTCAGCTCTATTGCAGGAAGGTAATACATATGCTTCTTCTCTTCTTTCCAAATAATATTTAGCTTGCGATGCTACATATCTGCTAGGTAAAGGATTAACATTTTTTTCATTCCATTTTTCAATTATTTCAATTATTTTTTCATTTGTGTAGCCACATCTTTTTAAAAAATTTACTAATAAAAATAATCCTCTTTTTCTCCCATCTTCTAATCCATTTAATATAGTTTTTATACAAGGTGGAAAATATTTTTGTGGAATTTCTTTTCTCATTTTTCTTTCACTTTTTTTGCTTTTAATATCTTTCAAAACATCAAATTTATCTTTGTTTTTTTCAAACCAATCTAAAGCTTCAATTAAAAATATTTCTGCATCATGCTCTTCTTTAAAATAAAGATTTTCAACTTTTACTTTTTCTACAGATGCTTTTGTTTTATCAAATTTTTCCAAATCTTTATACTCAACAGGAGTACTAACTAGCAAAGTTTTTTCATGAAGGGAATAAAATGATCTATATAAATGTCTATGAGAAAATACATCAAAATTTACTATTGAGTAAGGATTGAATTCATTATTTTCTAATAGCTCATTTATTGTTTTATTATAAATTTCACATAGATCGGAAATATCAAATTTTGATAAAATTGATGCAGATATTAAATCTTTCGAATAATATTTCAAATATTCTATTAAAATTCTGTAAATGTCGGGAAACATTCTTGTTATTTCTATAGAGTTAACTTTTTTTGGAAATGATTCATAAGGTATAAAAATGTGAAAAGATTTTCCGCCCGAAAATTTAATTATAAAGTTTTTTATTCCATGATCCTTTAAGCTTTCAATTATTGCTTTCACAACTTCTTTAGCCACTAAAAAATCTTTTGTGTCCGGATCTATAACAAAATCAAAGCCGATTCTCAAGTTATTCAAATCTTCTTTATTCATACCAGCTCTTAACATGCTTACATTTAACCATCTTTCAATTGAACAATGAAATGAAACAGCGTTAGAATTTACAAGCTCTATTATATCTTGCTCATATTGTAAAGTGAATGGTCTTTTTCCAAAACTTCCATCTAAAAACATTGGTATGAACTCTCTATTTTTTGAAAAATTTAGCAAGAATTCCATAACATCTTTTCTCAAATACCAACTTTCAATAATTTTTTTCATTTTTTCTTCAAGCTTTCTATTATGAATTCTTTATTGCAATTGCTACACTTAAAAGTTTTTGGTTTCCCAATTTTAATTTCTATTTCCTTTATTTCTTGATAACGACAATTGCATAAATATTCAACTTTAGCATATTTATCTTTTTTAAACTTAACTATTACAATATTATCTCTTTTAGTGAAAAAGTCACAATCTTCAGTTATCTTCACTTTATTTTTCATCATTTCCTCTATAATTTTACTCTTCACAAATCTATTTTGGAAATATAAAAATAATTACTAGAAATGCCAAAATTGCTAAAACATATATTATGAATTCGATAGGAATTCTCGTTAAACGAGACATTTCACTAATGAATTCAATTCTTTGAATAATTTCCAATGATTGAAATATAATTATTACACATAATACAGCAACTCCGATAGATGTTAACCACCCTTTATTAGAGGCAGATAAAACAGATATTAGAGCAAATGAGAACAATGTAGCTAGAATAATAAAGTTAGTAATTTCTGAATATGCAGGTAATACATTTTCCAATAGTTTTGATAATGGTGGATAAACTAACATAATTAGTATGAAAAAAACAACTATTCCTATTAAAGCTCTAACAATTTCTTTTCTTCTTATCGCATCTATTGTAGCAAGGGCAAAAGGTATTAGTAATAAAGATTCATTACTTCTACCACTAAATAATAGAAATAAAACTATAGTAAGTACTATTATAGCAAGCAATAAATCTTTTATACCCACAAATTATTTTTCTTTTTTTAATTCATTTAGCAATCTTTCTAAGGTTTTTGTGTCCACTCCCCATGTTCTTTTCCATTTTTTATAGCTAACTTTAAATATTAGTATATCTTCAGTCATATCCCAAAGTAAATTTGATATAGGAGCCAAAAATATTATTCCTATATTTCTAAAATCATAAACAATTAAAAAAAGAGAAGTTAGGGAAAGAATTGAAAGGAAGAAGAAATTATGAAAAGGATAAGAAATTCTTACTCTTGTAAATTCCAAAAATGCTTTTAGCTTGAATTTTTTAAGCACCATTAAATGATCTAGATCTATCAAAATCGTGGCAATATACATTATTAAATAGTCATAAATGGGAAAATCAAATACCCAAATCTTTATTGTATACCCTATAAGTGAAAATTTAGAAAGAAAGGTTATTATATGGACAATGAAAAAATGAATAAACCAATGAATTAAAATATATGTGTACATAATTTATATTTATGAAAATAATAAAAGAAGAATTAATAACAAACGTTGAAGCTCTTGATATAGTTAAAAAAAGTAGTGGTGAAAAGTATTATAAAAGATTATCTGCTGAAAATCTGGAAAAATTTTATAAAGATATAGATGTTAAAAAAATGAAAAATCTTAAAGAAGAACTTACTTCCTTAGGTTTTTTAAGAAAAGAACAAATAATAAGTTTAATAAATGTTTTACCCGAGGATAAAAATGATATTCTTCTTGTTTTAGGTAAAGAGGTGAAAAACTTTACGGAAGAGCAAATTGAAAAAATATTCGAGATAATTAAGAAGTACATATAAGCAATATGCTGATTAAAGTAAAGGACGAAAATGCTATAGTGTTAGATTTCTTACCTTTTGGAAAAGGAATAGAAAGAAAAGGTAGTCCTATAGCTCAAGTTATTGGTGAAAAGTTCTTTTCTTTATTGGAAGTAGGCATAAGGGAAAATGTTACTGTTAAACCATTTGATAAAGTTTATATTGGTAGTGAAAAAAGGGAGCATGTCAAGTTCATTAAAGATAGGATAAACTATAACCAGCTAACCTCATTAGCCAAAACAAATTTGGATATAGTTTTGGATAATATAATTACAGATGAAAAAATTCTGGAATTTTTTAATAAAGCCCCTTCGATATCAACAAGATTACATAGCATAGAGCTTTTAAAAGGTATAGGTAAAAAAACTTTATTGGTAATATTAAATGAAAGGAGCAAAATGCCATTTAAAGATATAGAAGATTTGAAAAAGAGAACTGGTATTGCAAATCCAAAAAAAATTATTAAAGAAAGAATTATTGATGAATTAAAAGAAGTTGATAGATATAAATTTTTCGTAGGTGTTCAGATCTAAAATTTATTTCATTGGTATGGGTGGTTCGGGAATAGTTGGCGATTTAATGAAAGTTATTTTGGAAAAGAAAAAATATGAAGTTAATGTAATAAAAGATTATAATTTACCAAGTTTTATAAATAAGAATGCAAATGTTTTTTTCATAAGTTATTCTGGTAATACATATGAAACCTTATCTTGTATAAAGCAAGCAATTAAAAGAGGTTTGAGAAAAATAGTTGTTGTGACATCTAATGGCAAATTAGAGCAAATTGCGATGAAAAATAAATTTAAAATAATAAAAGTAAGAAAAGGTTTGCTTCCAAGGGAAGCTATTTTCAATATGCTTTTTCCATTGTTAAAACTTTTTAAAGTTAAATTTAAGGATAGGAATTATGATTTTTCTTCTTTTGATTTTTTGTTGGATATAATAAATGAAAGCTTAAGAGTTTTTGCTATAACAGAATATTATCCAATAGCTTTAAGAATGGTGAATCAATTTAATGAGAATTGCAAGCTTTCTTTTATAGTTGGTAGTTTTCCAGAAGTTTTACATAATCAAATAGAAGCATTGACAAATAAAAACATATTAATTTTTAGAAATGGTGGTGAAAAGTTAATAGATGCATTTAAAGAAGTACTTAAAGAGAAAGCAAATATATATGAAATTATTCCAAAGGAAAAAGAATTTGTTAATAAAATTATTTATTTGCTAAAGCTTGTTGATTATCTTAGCATAAAATATGCCACTAAAAATAACATAGATTATAAAAAGACTCCATTCATAGATAACTATAAAGCTCTTTTGCACTAATTAATTTATTCAACATAGAAGCAAAATGCTTAAAAAGTCTAATGTAATCATTTATAAATGAAACAAGACAAGATAAGGCTCTAAAAGTCTTGACTCAAATTAGTTTAACCTCCCTTATAAATTCTCAAAAGTCTTTCATAAATACTTTCATCGGAATTGCATTCTGTTCCGTTTTCAAGAACAAATACCCCTTCGCCTAATAGCTTTAATTTTTGTGTTTTATTGTATCTACACATTCTTCCAGTACTATTTTAGTAGCCAATAGAAGCAGAAATATAAATCTCCCTATTTTTGAAGATCCTCCACTGTAAACAACTACAAATTTTGTTTCTTTTTTAACCATTTTATAACCTCTGGTAATTGCTTAATTGAAGAAATATAATAATCAGCGTTTGTATTTTTTAATCCTATTGTTATAAAACCATATTTCTTAGCTCCGATTAGTTCATCACTATCATGTCCTAAAAATATTTTATTTTTTCTATTTTTGAAAATTTTGAAAAGTTCTGGCTTTTCCATTTTATACGTGTTAGAGGTATATATTTTTTTAAAGTATTTTTCTATTTTTAATATCTTAAGAATTCTTTTTACTTCTCTAACTGAATAAACACTATCTCTTATACCAATTATTTCTATCCCAATTTTTTTTAGTTTTTGAAGAACTAATTTAGAATGTTTATAGAGCTTAATGTACTTTTTCATGTTTTCAAACTCAAATTTTATATATGCTCTTGCTAATTTTTTGTAATTTTTAGGATCTATATTTTCAAGATATTTTTCTATAGCATCTCTGTATTTTAACTTCCCCTTTCTAGCTGCTTTTGCAAGATTCGGAAATATTTCTTTATCAATCTTTTCTACCAATTTTAAGTTTATTTTATATTTTTTGAAGAAGTTATCAGTTAATTTTTTATATATTTTTTCGTCTTTGAAGATCCAAATTCCAATAACATCAGAAAATAGTGTAACCTTTTTCATTTTCAAATATTTAGATAAATTTTGGAACACCTATTCCAAACTTATAGAAAAATAAGTTACATCTCTTTCTAGCTAGTTTTTCTGTATCAATACTTTTACCAAAGTAGCTAAATTTGTTTAGACAAACATAAGCTCCCCACATTAAATAAGTTGGTAAATTAATAGGATTGTTTTTAACATAAAATTCTTGGGGTTCGGAAGTAATAATTTTGTAAGTTTTGGTAGCAAAAATTTTTATAACAATTTCCTTATCAGGATTCATACTTGTTTTTGGAATGATGCTTTTGAATTTATAATGAATGTTCACCATAATGGAGTATTATAATCTAAAGGAATTAAAGTCTAATTAACATACTTTATTGCACCAAAAATCTTACTAAAAAGCTGGCTCAATTTAATTTTTTATAGATAATACTGATGTAAATTAAACCAAGCTTGAAATCAAGATAGAATTAGCTCATTTTCTGGTCTTGAAATCAAAATTAAAAATTTATTTAAATAATCTTATCCAATTAAGATATATGCGAGAATTATTATGGATTTCTAAGCATCAAAAAGAAATGAAAAAATATAGTGGAAAATGGGTTGCTTTAACAGATAAAGGATTAATTGCTGCTGGAGATTCTCTTTCGGAAGTTAGTGAAGTTGTGAAGAAACGAGGTATAAAGGATGTTATGTTCATGAAAATTCCTCGAAAAGATGAAGATATGAGTATACTGTGAAATTTCCCTATTTCTATTTTCGTGGTTATTATTTTCCTGTAATTCCAGTAATTATTTCCAATTGTAATTGTATAAGCTATGAAATATTTTCTAAACGAGTTTTTCCATAATTTTCATATGTAGTTTATTTCTTCTGCAATTTCTTTCCTTTTTTTCTCAAAAATAAAATTTCAACATAGAGTAATATCTATATAATGTCGATGACTTTAATCTTATTTCAATTTAAATTTTAATGAGGAACTATGCATATCATAAATCCTCTATTAATTTTCATAGACATATAGTTTTTTTTAGCATTTAGTGACTCCATTCTCTCTTTCCTTTTAACCATTCGTAACTAGTTTGAAAAAATCCCTTAATTGCGGCTATAGTGTTCATAGTTCGTAACAAGTAATAATAAGGTAAACTTTTGGCTACTTTTTTAACCATTTTTAGCTTGTTTGCATGATATAAATTTGGAACTAATAGAGAAAGAGAATCCATAATTAGAAATGAAGTTCCCCAATCTGGATAAAAATAAAGAAGTAAAGGTAAAGAAAGCCAAAATAAAGAGAATATCAAGTTTTCACCTACTTGCAACCATACTGTAGTTGCTAACCTAGGCTTTTTTCCTTTAACAATATTTTCTCCATGGATATAAAGATTCTGCCACATACCACTATACCATCTATTGAGTTGAGATAAAAGTGACCTAAAATTTTTTGGTTCTTTTGTATAAGCGATTGCTTCTGGCCAATAAATTATATCATATCCTCTTTCCTGAAAAAACCATGTTAAATCTGTATCTTCGGTAACACTTCTCCTTGGTATTCCATATTCTTTAAGTAATTTTGTTCTAAAAGCTGATGCACAACCAGCAACTGTATAAAGGGCACGACGATTAGATTGCCCAACTTTTCTAAAATACTGATAATAAATATATTCAACTAATCTTGCATTTTCTATAAAAGAAAATTCACTTTTTTGTGAAAATATAGTACCTGTAGCACCTGCAACCTTTTCATCACTAAAAGGAGTTCTTATTTCATCTGTGAAATTTTCTTTTAAATAGGTATCTCCATCAACAAATAAAGTAATATAACTTTCAACATATTTTAAAGCTTTTGTTATGCTAGCAGTCTTACCTAGACTTTTTTCATTTTCAATTACTTTTACTTTTTGGCTTTCATAGCTTTTTACTATTTCTCCTGTTTTATCTGTAGATCCATCATTAACCACTATTATTTTTTCTATTTCATAAAGTTGTGAAATAAGGGAATCAAGACATTTTCCAATATTTCTTTCTTCATTCCTTGCAGGAACTATAGCTGAAATTGTATAATCTCTTTTTTCAAAGTTTTTACCTTTTTTAAAGTAAAAAATAGAGTCAAGTACATAAGACGGACTGAACGAAAATGGAGTTATACTTACCATACATACATTTAGGAGTAAAAGTTTAAAAATTTTATGAACAAGGATAGAAGTTTTCGCTTTTTATAAGGATTGAAAAATCTCTATAAGCTCGGGCTTAATTTTTCATTGGTATAAATAAGTTAATATCTACAACTATCACTAATTTACAATTAATTTCATATTCTTTAAACCTTTGTTAATTGCTATTTTCTTGAACAATTCATATTTTTCACAAACTCTTTGTGTTGAAGAATTTTCCCTTTGCTAGTTATAAGAAAATTTTTAATCTTTTCAATGCAGAGCAAATCTCTTGTTTATTAGTTTTCCAATAAAAATTTATTTACTGTTTAATGCAAGAATAATCAGATTTGTTCTTTAAGGTTTTTCATATTTCAGAAGCTAAATATTTCAAGTTTTTAATAGTGAAGGCAGATTATGGATTGTGTTAAAATGTTAAGTAAAAAGATTATAATGGTTTGTGATAAAGCGCTAATTCAAAAGATTTATGCTTGCGCTAGCCGGGATTCGAACCCGGACCCCAAGCTTGGAAGGCCTGTATCCTACCGTTAGACTACTAGCGCATTCTCTTCCTTATTTTATATTTATAATTGAGTTTTATTATATAGTTTCTTAATGTATTTATCAAATCAAAAATAAAGAGAAGCAAAATGAGAAGTGAGATTATTAAAATAATAGATGAAATTAATCTATTTTCTATTATAATCGATAGAGCTATGGAAGAAATTATAATAGCCATATAAAATATAATATCAAAAACACTTCCTGTTATTTTAATGTTTATTTTTTTAAGTGTTGAGAAAAATACATCAGCAATTTTATAGAAACAATAAATTGAAACAAATATTAAAAGTATCAATGAAACACTTCCTGTTACAACATTTTCTGACATGTATTTAAATATGATTGGAATTAAAGCTAATGAAATAAAAAGTAATGAAAAGTAATATATTGTTCTATATTTTTCTTCTCCTAATGCATTTACTAGTTTTGCTTTCAAACTAAAGTAATTCTGAAATAATTGTCGTAATGGTATAACTTTTCTTTCTATATTTTCACCAAGTATCATTTTTATAAAACCATATATTTTTTCTTCATTTTTAATTAAAAAATAAGAAGAGAGAAATGTAGTTAGAACACATCCACTAACAATTCCTAAAAAATCTTCTGTTAGCAAACCAGCTTTTATACCAACTAAAGCTATGTACATGGATACTTCTCCAATAACAACCATCGATAAACCAGCAAATAACGATGATCTTATATCAAATCCAGAAATAAATGCACCAAGTGTAACGGAAAATATTTTACCAATTATAACAGCAAGAGAGAAAATTACTACATAAGTTAAACTAGAAACAAATACAAAAGGACTTATTTTCATCCCCATCGATACAAAAAATATAGAAATAAATAAAATAGAAAAGTTTTTAGCAAATTTAAAAATGTTTTTAAAATTTCCGATATTGGAAATAATGCTTCCAGCAATAAATGCACCAACAGCAGGAGATAAGCCGAGAAGTGTTGCTAAGTATGTTAATAGCATTAAAATGAAAAATGAAAAAAGATATATACCTTCCTCTCCAAAGCCATAAATTTTTGGTAAAATTTTGTTTGAGAATGTAGTAATGGAAAATATTGTTATTAAAACTACAGATAGCGCTTTTATTATTGAGAATATAGTATATTCAATAGAAAAATTGTTTCCAATAGCTATACTAGATATAGTTGAAAGCAAAAATACAATAACTAAATCTTCAAGAAATGAAATACCAACAATGCTTGAAATTATATTTTCCCTACCTTTTTCTAAATTCATTTCTTTTATTAATCTTAGTAAAACTGCTGTACCTGTATTGCAAAATATTATAGCCATTATTAGCGAAGGACCTATGCCAAAACCAAGTAATCTAGCTATTGAGTATGAAAGCACGAATGTTATAAGCAATTCTATTATAAACATTATATATGGTCCTAATCCAAGTTTTTTTAATCTGGAAAAATTATATTCCATACCAATAAGGAAAAACAAGAGTATTGCTCCTATTTCACTTAAAATATCTATTATAGGATCTTCTTTAATAATTGATATTCCATTTGGTCCTATGATCATTCCAAGTATTATTAAAACTATAACAGCAGGAATTTTCGACTTACTATATATTAATAAAGAAACTAATGATGCAAATGCAATAATTCCAAGTGGTAAAAATAGTTCAGACATAATATATTGTTTTGTGATAGAATTAAATTATGAAAATACTAATAATGGGTCCTCATGGCTCTGGAAAAACTACATTAGGAAAAATGCTTTCACAACATTATAATATTCCATTTATTTCATCTGGTGAAATTCTTAGAGAATATTCTAAATTTGATGAAAATATAAAAAGATTTTTGGAGAGCAAAACATATGTTACTGATGACATAGTTAATGAAATAATTTTGAAATATTTGCTTAGCGAGAATTGCAAAAATGGATTTATATTAGAAGGTTACCCAAGGACGATAACCCAATTATATTTTCTTGAGAAACATTTTGATATAGATTTTGTTTTGAATTTAATAGTTAGAGAAGATGTTTTGATGGATAGGTTGCTTTATAGATTAGTTTGTCCATCTTGCAAAGCAAATTATAACACAAAACTTAAACCTCCTAAAAATGATGAGTTATGTGATGTTTGTAATGTTAAGCTTGAAAAAAGAATTGAAGATACTGAAGAAGGAATTAAAAAAAGATATGAGGAATATTTAAGCAAAACAACTCCTGTATTGGAAATTTACAAAAGGAAGGGGAAAGTTATTGATGTCGATGTTAGCGAAAATGATTTAAACAAAAACTTTGAAAAGTGTATTAAAATTATTGATGAATTTAGAAGAAATAGAGGAAAAAATAAGGAATAAAAAATCGATAGAAGAAGTTTTAAAATTTTTAACATGGAAAGATTTCGAGCTTATTACTAAAGAGATTTTTGAGAGAAATGGTTTTAATGTTCGATTCAATTATCGCTTTAAAACTACTAAAAGATATCAAATAGATATATTAGCTGAGAAAAGAGATATACTGATTTGTGTTGATTGTAAGCATTGGAGAAGAGGATATAAAGTTGGTAGAATAAAAAAAGCTGCTTTAAAGCAGAAAGAGAGAATTAATGAACTAATGAAAATTTTGAAAGAGAAAAAAATAGTTCCAATTATTTTAACTTTGTTAGATATGGGAATTTATGAGTTTGAGAATGTTTTCATAATTCCGATTTTTTATTTGAATGAGTTTTTAAATTCTAACTTTTAGTTTTCATGAACAATTTGCAAGCAATTATATGACTACATTCCTTTAATTTTAAAGAAAAATATTTGCAATCGCAAAACCATTCTTTTTTTTCTTTATCAAAAAAAACTGAGTGAATTTCATTGCTTTTAACACTAAAATAAATTCTTTTTTCTGTTTCAAAATCCAATTTTACTTTTTTTTCTCTTAAAAATCTATAAGCTTTTAGTTTTTTGTATAATTTGCTCATAAATAATTATGATAACAAAAGAAAAATTAGCAATTTTTTTGTCAAAACTGAAAAAAGTAGAAAATCCAAAATATTGGTTAGAGCAATATAGCTTATCTTCGGAGTTAGCAGCTGAAATATTATGGTTAGCTCATTTGAGTAAAGATATAAAAAATAAAATAATTTTGGATTTAGGTTGTGGAAATGGAATATTAGCTATAGGAGCAAAAAAGCTTGGCGCTAAATATTGTATTGGTTTGGATATTGATAAAGAAAGCATAAAAACTGCTTTAGAAAATTCTAAGAAATTCAAAAAAATTTTTTATGTGCTTGGTGATGTTGAAAAATTTTATTTGAAAAGGAATGTTGATACTGTTATTCAAAACCCACCATTTGGATTAAAGAGTAAAAGACATGAAGATATAAAATTTTTAAAGAAGGCATTTTCTCTAGCTAAAAAAGTTTATTCGTTGCATAGAAATGGTTATAAAAGAACTTTTAATTTTATAAAAAGCTTTGCCGAAAAAAATGGATTTAGCTTAGTTAATAGTTTTAAAATAAAACTCGAACTATTTAAAACATTCAGTTTTCACAGAAGTTATAAAAAAGTTGTTGATGTTAGATTATATTGTTTTAGTTCAACAAAAAATTTATTTTAGATTTGTTATAATATAATTATGGAGAAGAAAGCTAAAAAGAAGAAATAGATATTAAGAGCAACCTGACGTAGCTCCACAAACTACACAAACAAAACAAGTTCCAGCTCTTATCATTAAGTTACCACAAGTATAGCAACTTATTCCACTATTATTTACTTCCACTTTTTCTTTTTTTCTTTCTTGCTTATCCCCTTTTGTTAATCCTATTTCTTCTAGCTCTTCTTTACTAAGAAATTTAAAAGCTAGCCACTTAAATATGTAATCCAAAATAGAAGTAGCTACAGGTATTTCTTTATTTTCTGTCCAGCCAGAGGGTTCAAATCTTGTATTAATGAATTTACTTACCAAATCTTTTAATGGTACTCCATATTGTAAAGCTACTGAGGTTAATATTGCAACTCCATCCATTAATCCAGCTAATGTACTTCCTTGTTTTGAAATTGTAACAAATATTTCTCCAGGTTTTCCATCTTCAAACAAACCAACATGTATGTAGCCTTCTTGATTACCAACTCTAAATTTATGCGTTATTGATTTTCTTTCTGGAGGCAATCTTCTTTTTTCCAGCTTTTTCTCCTTTGGAAATAGTTCCTCAATCTTTGAATATAGTGCTTGAATTGTTTTGCTACCATCTCTATAAATCGAAATTGATTTTAAACCAAGTTTCCAAGCTTCTATGTAAATATCTTTAATATCTTCAATACTTGCTTCATTTGGTAGATTAACTGTTTTACTTATCCCTCCACTTAAAAGTGGTTGTATAGTTGCCATCATTTTCACATGTGCAATTGGTTGTATGAATCTTTTACCTTTTTTTCCACATTTAACAGCACAATCAAATGTGGAATAATGCTCTGGTTTAATGTGAGGTGCCCCCTCAATTGTTTGAGTTCCACAAATATATTCGTTTGCAATTTCTATTTCCTTATCGCTAAAACCAAGTGATTTTAATAAATCAAAATTAAGATCCTTATATTCATTTTCTTCAAATCCTAGTTTTTTCATGCAATCCTCTCCCAAAAATGATGGATTAAATACTAATTTAATATCCATAATATTTGGTAGAGCATTTTCTATTTTCTCTATATCAGTTTCATCAAATCCGATTTCTAACAATTTTTCTTTGTTTATGAAGGGAGCATTTTCTAGTGTATTATGACCAAGCACATATTTTACAATATCTTCTATTTGTTCTTTAGTATAACCTAAATTGCTTAATGCTATTAAAAATGATTTATTTACTATTTTCAAATATCCACCACCAGCCAATTTTTTAAATTTAACTAATGAATAATCCGGTTCAATTCCAGTAGTATCAGCATCCATTACAAATGATATTGTACCAGTTGGTGCAATTAATGTGACTTGAGCATTTCTATAACCAAATCTTTCACCCAAAAACAAAGCTTTATCCCAAAGTTTTAAAAGCTCTTTGCTAATATATTCGGGAATGAAAGAATGATTTAAAACAACAGGTTTTATGCTCAATCCTTCAAATTCTTCTTCATTAGCACCATAAGCAGCTTTTCTATGATTTCTAATTACTTTTAGCATATACTCTCTATTTTTTTCAAACTCTGGAAATGGTCCTTTAAAGCTTGCTATTTCTGCACTAGTAATATAGCATTGAGCTGTCATTATTCCTGTTATTGCTCCAGCTAAGTTTCTTGCTTGCTCACTATCATATGGTAAACCCATTATCATTAAAAGTGAACCTAAATTTGTATAACCCAATCCAAGTGGTCTAGTTTTATAACTATTTTCAGCAATTTCTTTTGATGGAAATGAAGCAGCATCTACTGTTATATCTAAAACAATTGTCCAAAGTCTAACAACATGTTTAAATTTTTCCAAATCAAAAGTTTTGGATTTAAAATCATAAAATTTAACTAAGTTTATTGATGCCAAATTACAAGCTGTGTTATCTAAAAATATGAATTCGCTACATGGATTCGTTGCATTTATTCTTCCTGTTAATGGAACAGTATTCCACTCATTTATAGTATCATCATATTGTAAAGCTGGGTCACCACATTCCCAAGTAGCTTTTGAGATAAGTTCTAATAAATAGGAAGCTTTGATTACTTTTGCTATTTTTTTATCAGTTCTTCTTATTAAGTTCCAATCCTCATTATTTATAGCTATTCTCATGAATTCATTAGTTACTCTTACACTATTATTAGAATTTTGTCCAAAAACAGTTGAGCTCATTTCATCTATATCTAAATTAGCTAAACCAGATTTTACTAATGCCAAATATTTTCTTTCTTCTTTAACTTTCCACATTATGAAATCTTCTATTTCTGGGTGATCTGCATTTAAAATAACCATTTTTGCAGATCTTCTAACTCTCCCACCACTTTTTATGCTATTTGCAGCAACGTCAAAAATTTTCAAAAATGAAATAACTCCACTTGAAAATCCACCTCCACTTAAAGGCTCTCCTTTTGCTCTTAAAGGAGAAAAGTTTATTCCACTTCCAGCACCAAACTTGAATATTTTCACTTCTTTATTCAACAAATCCATTATTCCTCCTTCATTAAGTAAGTCGTCTTTTATCGATTGAATAAAACATGCATGCACTAAAGGTCTTGAATAAGAATCTTCACTTTCTTTTATTGTTCCACTTTCGGGATCAAAATAATATAATCCAGCTTCACTACCTTTTATTCCATATAGTAAATTTAAGCCAGCATTAAACCATTGTGGTGAGTTTGGAGCAGCAATTTGAAATATTAATGTATAGCCAACTTCGGCTTCAAAAGCATTTGCATCTTCTTTACTAGCAAACATTCCATTTTTTTCTCCAAAGTATCTCCAAAATTTAACAAGTCTTCTAACTACTTGCTTTAATGAGCTTTCATATTTTACTTCTGGGACATCACCTTTTCTAAAATATTTTTGTGCTAATATATCTGCAGCTGTCTGGCTCCAGAATTCAGGAACTTCAACATTATCCATTTCAAAAATAACTTTCCCACCAATATCTTTAATTTCACATTTTCTTTTACTCCATTTTACATAGTTGAAAACATCCTCTAAGGTTTCCCCATGTTTTGTAAAAACTCTTGGTATTTTTAGTCCAGTTTTTGTTGCAAGTATTTCAATTTTATCCATACAATTTAATATCTTTCTCTATTTAAATTTTTTTATTGACAACAAACTATATTTTTTATTTTATTTGTTTTAGTGTTTTTATTCCAAGAACTTCAAAATATTGAATTTCTTTTCCAATTTCAAGCTTTCCTTTTAGTTCTTCTGGTATTTCTAATTCAAATGTTGAAAAATCATTTAAATCCATTAACTGAACCTTTTCTCCTATAAAAGCTATAACTTGGGCATTTTTCTTTAAGATTATTGGAACTTCAACTTCTTCATCAGATGGTGCAACAACACTTCTTCTTTTATCATCTAACAAGCCAATTGCTTCTATTCTAACCTTAGATGCACCATGTTTACCGCTAGTAGAAATTTGTACTTTTTCAACTCTACAAGGTGCCCCATCTATTACTATAAAGCCATTTGGTTTTAAATTCTTTATTTCTGTTTTTGTTACTTCTGTCATATTAAATATAAAATTATTTCTATTATTGCCATACCCAAAGCAAAAAGTATTACATGAATTGGTTTTAATTTTATTTTGCTTTTTTCTTCTTCAGGATATCTTATTAAGCCACCAATTCCAGCTGGGATATAAACTTTATCTTTCTTTGCCATAATGATATTATGAAAATTAAATTTTTAATAGCAAAAGAGCTTGGATTAAATAGCGAAATGATTAAATATATTCACTCCTACCAAAAAATTGGTGATATAATTATTGTAAAAATAGAAAAAGAAATTGAGGAATATAAAAATAAAATTGCTGAAATTTTGTTTAAAAATATACCAAATACAAAAACTGTTTGTAGAATTTTAGGTATAGAAGGAGAAAAAAGAATTCCCCAAATAGAAATTTTAATTGGGAAGGATACAGAAACAATTCATAGGGAAAATAAATGTATTTTTAAGTTAGATGTTTCAAAAGTTATGTTTTCAAAAGGAAACTTGTTTGAGAGGAGAAGGTTGGTTGATTATGTAAATGATAATGAAAAAATAGTTGATATGTGTGCAGGTATAGGTTATTTTTCTATACCAATAGCAAAATTTAGAAAAGTTAAAATGGTTGTTTGTTTTGATATCAACAAAAATGCTATAAAATATTTGCTTGAAAATATAAAACTAAATAAAATTGAAAATATATATCCTGTTATTGGTAATTCTTTAAAAGTTTTAAAGAGAAAAAAATTTTTTGATAGGGCAATAATTGGTTGCATTTTTAATTCTTTTAAGTTTTTAGATTTAGCAAAGGAAATTGCTAGTGAAGTTACCTTTCATACATTAATTAAAAAAGAAGAGCTGGAAAGCTTTTTAAAAAGTTATAATGTTTTAAGATATAGAAAGGTTAAAAGCTATGCTCCGCATATTTATCATTATGTTTTTGATATAAAATTTTAGAGCGCCAGTCATCTAGCCTGGTAGGATACGAGCTTCCCAAGCTCGGTGCCCGGGTTCAAATCCCGGCTGGCGCATATTTTTTTCTAATTGCATAAAAAGCAAGGCATCCTGTTAAAATAATACTAAAAATTATTACCAAAGCAATTAAGCTGGATTGTAGTATTAAAAAAATACAGAAAGTTAATCCAATAAAAGAAAGTAAAGGAAATTTACCAATATTTAAAGGTATTTTGAAAGGTCTTTTTATTTTTGACTTGCTAAACCTTAATTTTATTACAGAAGCATTTACGAAAGCAAAAATTATTAATGTCCCAATGCTTGTTGCCATTGCAACTATTTCTATTTCACCAGTTAGTGTAAACAAAATTGAAAACAACATGAAAACCATTATAGCAATATATGGTGTTCTTCTTTTTTTGTGGATATGAGCTAAAAATTTTGGTAAAGAATTATGTTTTGCCATGCCATATATCATTCTTGATCCAACTATAAGAATTACAAGTACTGTATTGGCTGTTGCAAATAGTGCAATTATCCATAAAATAAAAAATGCTTCTTTTCCAATTGCTTTTGAAGCTACTAAAGCTAATGGTGCTTTTGAGCTTGCTAATTCTTGCCAGCTAACTGTGCTTATAGCTGAGATTGAAACTAAAATATAAAGCAAGCTTGTAATTGTTATTGCCAAAATTGTCGCTTTTGGTAAAGTTTTTGTTGGCTTTTTGGTTTCTTCAGCAAGATTAACTATATTTTCAAATCCGATATAAGCAAAAAATATAAGAGTAGCTGCAGAAAAAATACCGCTTATACCAAATGGAGCTTCTAAATAATTAACCTTTCCCAAATTTCCCAAACCTATAAAAATGATAAAGAGTAAACCAAGTGCTTCAATTATTGTAAAAGTTATGTTTAATTTAGCTGATTCTTCAATTCCATAAAAATTTAAAAAGGAAAGAACAACAATTAATAAAATTGCTATTAATGTAATTGAAAACGTTTTATTTGTGCTGATTGGAAATAATTCATGGAAATATCCACCAAAACCAAGAGCAACAGCAGAAGCACTTATTATTTCAACACAAATTATTAACCAACCTATCAAAAATGAAATTAAATCATTTTTAAATGCTTTTTTAACATAAACGTATTCAGCAGCAGATTTAGGATAAATAGAAGAAAGTTCACAATAGCTTAAACCAGTTAATGATGCTAATAAAGCACCGATTATAAATGAAATCCAAAGTGAATTACCAGCAGTTTTAGATGCTTCTCCAATTAAAGCATAGATACCAGCTCCAAGTATTATCCCAACTCCATATAATGTAATTGCAAATAAACCAAGTGTTCTTTTAAGCTTTGCCATTAGCCCTGGGCGGGATTTGAACCCGCGACCTATTGCTTACCAAGCAATCGCTCTACCAGTCTGAGCTACCAGGGCATATTTAAATTCTTTTTCATTAAATTATTTATGGCATTCAATATACCATACCTACCAGGACTATATGAATTTTATTTACCATTTTTGCTCGTATTTGCAGTAGTATATGCTTTGCTTGCAAAAGCTAAAGTATTTGGTGAAGGAAAACCAGGAAAAGTAGCAAATTTAGTAATCTCATTAGCTTTTGGTTTATATATAGCAGCTAGTCCATTTTCATCAACTTTAGTAGGATTCTTAATGAGTCTATTTGGTCAAGGTATGATAATAATACTTACAATAGTTTTAGTATTAATGATATTTGCATTGTTTGCAGGTAGTATAGCATTTAAAGAGGAACCGTGGGGAGGAAAAGCATTAAAATATGTCTTAGCATTTGCAGTAGTAGTTGGTGTTTTGTTATTTTTATCCAGCGGCGGTTTAGCTATTTTTAATATCATTTTTCCCGGAGGACTTCCACCTATGGATGAGGGTATAATAGCAGGAATAATTATGATAATAATAACCTTAGGAATAATAATCTTTCTAATGGCTGGTGAAAAAGAAGAAAAGAAAGGCTAACTAAAGTGAATGAAAATAACTTTTTTTCTTATTCTTTTAAACATATTTGTATTTTTATTGCAGCTTTTTAATCCATTTTTGGTTGATGAGTTTTCTTTTAATAAGTTAGATTTCTTATCAGGAAAATATTACTTACCATTAACATCAATGTTTTTGCATGCAAATATTTATCATCTTTTTTATAATATGATCGCATTGCTATTAGTAGGACCAACTATAGAAAAAGAATCTGGCAAAATATTGTTTTTTATTGTTTACTTTCTTTCCGGCTATATAGGTGCTCTTTCTCTTATTTTCTATAAAGGAAATCCATATGGAATGGGAGCATCTTCAGCTATTTCTGGTTTAATTGGTTTTGGTGCAATAAAATTTCCTGCTAAAATAATTCTTTCACCAATTGGAGTAATAATGCCACTTCCATTTATTGTAGTTGGCTCTCTTTTCATGTTAATAAATTTTCTAGGTTTATTTATTCCATCAGAAATAGGTTTTCTTTCTCATTTATTTGGATTTTTTATGGGTGCTTTAATTGCTTTGCTAATTTCAAAAAGAAAATTAATTAGAATTATAGTACTTTTTATTTTAGCAATTTTATTTTACTTTCTCTTCACTCATTTTTTGAATTTCCAATTCTAATGATTTTAAAATAGTGAATAGTTGATTAGCTTCAATTCTAAGCTTTTGAATGTTTTCATTAATTTCTTTATCTAAATTTTCTAAAAATTCAATAGTTTGTTTTAAGTTTTTTTCTAAAAATATGTTATGACCAACATTAACCAAAAATTTTTCTTTATCCAATATTGTTGCTTTTATTAATAGATTATCTGTAATTGGTATTAGACATTCGTTTTCCTCAATTTTTTTAAGTGCATTTATAGCATTTCTTATTACAATTAGTTTGTTTTCTCTTTCTTTAATCAAGTTTGTCAAAATTTGAAAATTTTCTTCAATAATTTTGTAATAGTAAATTTTTTGTGCAATTTCTTCTTTTTTTGTTTCTTCCATTAATTTAATTTAAAGATAAGTAAATATATGGAAATCGAGAAATACATAGATCATACAAACGTAAATCCAAATTGTACAAAAGAAGATGTTATAAAGTTAGTAGAAGAAGCAAAAAAATATAATTTTTATTCTGTAGTTGTTTTACCATATTATGTAAAATTTACTAAAGAGCTTTTGAAGGATACAAATATTAAAATATGTACAGTAATTAGCTTTCCTTATGGTTGCCAAACTACAAAAGCTAAAATATTAGAAATGAAAGAAGTCTTTGATTTTGTTGATGAATTTGATGTTGTAATGAATAGAACTGCATTTAAAAATAAAGATTATGATTTTGTTCTAAAGGAATTGAAAAAAATAAAAAGGGCATCTAAAGGAAAAATTGTAAAAGTTATTATAGAAACACCAGAATTAAGTGAAGAAGAAATAAGAGAAGCTAGTAAAATTGTTTTAAAATCTAATTGCGATTTTGTGAAAACAGCTGTTGGTTTAAAAGGACCAACTGAGTTAAGGCATGTGGAGATAATAAAAGAGGTTGTTGGTGATAAAGTAAAAATAAAAGCATCTGGAGGAATAAGAGATTATAAAACAGCTGTTGAATTTATAAATGCGGGTGCTAGTAGAATAGGTTCCTCAAAAAGTATTGAAATAGTAAGCGGAAAAAGTGGTTAAGAGAGCAGATTTACCAGAGGAAAATGAATTAGTTTTAGCAAGAATTTATGAAACATCAAACATAGCTGCTTGGTGCTATCTTTTAGAATATCCAAAAATTAAAGGAGTAATACATATTTCAGAAGCAATAGGAAAATGGATTTATGATATAAATGAAGTTGTTAAGGTTGGTGATACTGTTGTTGCAAAAGTTATAAGAATCGATGAAAAAGATAATATTGTTAGATTAAGTTTAAAAAGGGTTTCTGAAGAAGAGAAAAAAGAGAAGATTAATGAATATAAAAGGGAAGAAACTGCTGAAAAAATATTGGAAAGAGCAGCTAAAAAGTTAGGAAAAACATTAGATGAAGCTTATGAAGAAATAGGATTTTTTCTCCAAAAAAAGTTTGGTTATTTGTTTGTAGCATTTAATGAAATAATGCAAAAAGAAAATACATTAGATAAAATTGGAGTTAAAGATGAGTGGAAAAATGCTATATTGGAAGCATTAAAAGAAAGATATGGGGAAAGATTAGTAGAAATAAAATATGAAATAAACATGAGTTCATTTGAAGAAGATGGAGTGAAAGCAATTAATGAAATTTTGAAAAAATTGCAAAATGGAAATGTTAAAATAATTTATCTTTCAGCACCGAGATATCTTTTAAAGCTTTCAACTAAAAATCCAAAAGAAGATGAAAGGAAATTAATAAAAAATCTAGAAGATGTTAAAAAAATTGCTTTGAGTAAAAAAGTTAATTTTGAGTTTAAAAAATTGAAATGAAAAAAGTAATTGATTTAAACATAGAAAAAAATTTTGATTTGAAAAAAATAATTGATTCTTATTCAAATATAGGTGGTTTTAATGCAGCACATTTTTATGATGGTATAAAAATTTTGGAAAAAATGATAAAAGATGAAAAATGTAAAAAAATATTGTCATTTACTGGAAATATAATTTCAACAGGAGTTAGAGGGATAATAAAAAGCTTTTTGGAGAAAAAATTTTTTGATTTAGTAATAACTACTTGTGGTTCTTTAGATCATGATATTGCAAGGAGTTTTTCAAATTATTATTGTGGAAGTTTTTTTGTAGATGATAAAGAATTGGTTAAAAAAGGTTTTCATAGGTTGGGAAATGTTTTCATACCTTTTAAAAATTATGGAAAATTAATAGAAGAAAAGATTTCGGAATTAGTGAAAAAATTAAATGGGAAGGAATTAGCAACTTATGAATTTTGTTGGGAGTTAGGGAAATTTATAAATAAAGAATCATCTTTTCTATTCCAATGCTATAAAAATAAAATTCCTGTTATAGTACCAGGATTTTATGATGGAGCTGTTGGTTGTCAAATTTGGCTTAATTTTCAAAGAGGTAAAAAAGTTTTTATTAATTTAATTAAAGATGAGCAATTTTTAAGTGATTTTGTTTGGAATAGTGAAAAGCTTGGTGCTTTAATAATTGGTGGTGGAATTTCAAAGCATCATACAATTTGGTGGGCTCAGTTTAAAAATGGTTTAGATTATTCTGTTTATATAACAACAGCTAGTGAATATGATGGTAGTTTAGCAGGAGCAAGAACAAGGGAAGCTATTACATGGAAAAAAATAAAGAGAAATGCTTTACATACAACTATAGAGTGTGATGTTACAATAATTTTACCAATAATTTATAGCTATTTGATACAATCGGTCTAAAAGCTATTTTTTATAATTGCTATCAGAATTATATAATTACAATAGACCAGATTCAAAATCAAAAGTATAGTAGAGAAAAAATCTTTATTTAACTAATTTAAAACATTTTTATTAAATTAATTTGTGATTATAGAAAAATATAATGTAGTTTCTCAAAACATTTCAAATGAAGTAACTATTGAAAAAACAAATGATTTTGTATTGCATTATAATTTAAAAACTCAAGAAATTGGAAAAGGAACTATTGGTTTATTAAATAAAGTTAAGACAAATTTGCTTGCCGAGATACCATTAAAGCATGGCGAAATCACAGATTTTCAAAAATGGGAGGAAATAAAAAATAATGTATACCAAAAAGCTATTAATGAAATAAAAAAAGAGCTTCCAACAATAGATGAAAAAACATGCAAATTTTTAGCCGGGACTTTAATTCAAGAAATGTTTGGTTTAGGTAAGCTAGAATTTTTAATAGAAGACCCAAATTTAGAAGAAATAGCTATAAATGGTTCTAAACAACCAGTTTGGGTTTATCATAAAAAATATGGATGGTTAAAAACTAATATATTTGTACCAAGCGAAATGGATATACAAAATTATGCTAACACAATAGCTAGAAGAATTGGTAGACAAATAACTTTGTTAGATCCTTTGCTAGATGCACATTTACCAACTGGTGATAGAGTAAATTCAACTTTATTTCCAATATCATCTTTTGGAAATACTTTAACTATAAGAAAGTTTAGAAGGTCTCCATGGACTATTACAGAATTAATAAAAAATAATACTTTTAATTCGGAAATAGCTAGTTTTATTTGGTTATCAATTCAATATGAATTAAACATGATAGTTGCTGGTGGTACCGGTAGCGGAAAAACAACATTGTTAAATGTTTTTGCAAATTTTATACCTCCAAATCATAGAATAGTTTCTATTGAAGACACAAGGGAGCTAAATCTTTCAGAATTTTTACATTGGGTACCTTTAACAACAAGAGAACCAAATCCAGAAGGTCTTGGTGGTGTGGAAATGCTTGATTTAGTTATAAATAGCTTGAGAATGAGACCGGATAGAATAATAGTTGGAGAAATAAGAAGGGCTAGGGAGGCTGAAGTTTTATTTGAAGCTATGCATACTGGTCATTCTGTTTATGCTACATTGCACGCAGATACGGCAGATCAAGCAGTAAAAAGATTAATAAATCCACCAATAAATGTTCCGGAATCTGTTCTAGATGCTTTACATTTAATTGCTGTTGCTTTCAGAGATAGAAGAACTGGTAAAAGGAGATTGTTTCAAGTAGCTGAAATAATAGCTGGAGAAAAAGGAGTTAGGATTAATGTTTTTTATAAATGGAAGCCAGCTAAGGATATAATAGAAAAAGAGGGAGAGATTTATAGAATATTTGAGGAAATAAGGTCATTTACTGGAATGAGCGATGAAGAAATAAAGGATGATCTGGAAGAGAAAGAAAAAATAATTAAATATTTTGTAAAAAATGATATAACGGATTTGAATAAAATTGGGAAAATAATTTCCATTTATTACATAGATAAAAATTTCGTTCTAAAAAATTTAGACAAAAAAATTGATGAGATAATAAAGAAATGGGAAAGTTGAGAATACCACTTTTACCTTTTCCTTTAGAAAAAGCAGTAAAGTTTTCAAAGGGTATTATGTTTTTAAGCAATTATTTAATTAAATTCTTTCCAGGATTGCAGCAATCTTTAATTCAGGCTAATATAAATTTGAAGGATAGGGAATATTTATCTGTAGCTATATTTTCAAGTATTTTTTGGTTTTTGATTTTTTTTACAATTTTTATTTCTCTTTCAAAATCTCTACTTAATTCATTTTTGGTATCATTTGCTTTACAAATAATTATTTTAATTTATATAGCATCATTTCCAAAATATCTTGTTTCAAAAAGAAATAGAGATATAGAAAGAAATTTGCTTTTTGCTGTTAAGCATTTGCTTATTCAAATAAAAAGTGGAGTTTCTTTGTTCGACGCAATAGTTTCTGTTTCTAAAGGAAATTACGGAGAAGTATCAAAAGAATTTGAAAGATGTGCAAAAGAAATTTATTCTGGTAGAGAACAAATATCAGCTTTAGAAGATATAACAATTAGAAATCCAAATATTTCTTTTAGAAGAGTAATTTGGCAATTAATAAATGCTATGAGAACGGGTACAGATTTAGGTAGTTCATTAGAAGTTATGGTTAATAATTTATCAAATGAGCAAAGAATAGCAATAAGAAAATATGGTTCCGAGCTAGGACCAATTGCTTTAATGTATTTAATGACATCTATTATATTTCCAACTTTGGGAATTGTTTTCATGATAATTTTTTCTTCGTTTAGCGGGATAGCAGTTCCAGAAACCCTTTTTTATATTGTGATATTTATGGTTTTAGTTTTTCAATTTACATTTCTAGGAATGATAAAAAGCAAAAGACCTTCTGTTGAAGTATGAATTACAAAAAAATTTTTAGAAAAATAAGGGGGTTTTTCCCAGGTTTTTTAATAAAAAAGTTTGAAGAATATCATTCTTTAGCTTCAATAGAAACAGAATTTGAAAAATTTTTTGTCTATTCATTTAATTTTTCTTTAGCATTTTCGTTTTTCATTTTTGTTTTGTCAATAATATTTTTCAAAAGCTTGTTTTCGATAATTTTGATTCCAATAGGATTTTTACTTTCAATGGTTTTAATATTAGTTAATTTAAATTTAATAGCTGATAAAAAAGCTAGATTTTCAGAAGAAGTGTTGCCAGATTTATTATTGTTAATGGCAAGCAATATAAGAGCTGGTTTAACTCCAGATAAATCATTAGCTCTTTCAGCAAGGCCAGAATTTGGTATATTGGAAAGAGAAATAAAAAGTGTTGCAACAAAATCATTAGCTGGAAAACCTTTTGAGGAAGCTTTATTAGAATTAACTAAAAAAATAAAGTCTAGATTAATAGAAAGAACCATTAATTTGATTATTGAGGGAGTGAAAAAAGGTGGTGAAATAGCAAAGCTTTTAGAGCAAACAGCTAATGATATAAGGGATTTAAAAACTATGAAAAGAGAAATTTCATCACAAGTTGGTATGTATGTTATTTTTATTTTTATTGCTTCCGGAATAATTTCTCCAGCACTTTTTTCATTTTCCACCTATTTGTTAGAGACATTGCAAAAAATATCAAAAGAAGTAAGAATAGAGGGACCAACAACAGCTTCATTGCCCCAATTCAAGTTTTTAAGATTTGGTGGAGGAATTAGTATTTCTGTAGATTTTATTAGAATTTATGCTTTATCAATAAATTTGCTAATTTCATTTTTTGGTAGTTTGATAATTGGATTAATAAGTGAAGGTAGAGAAAAAGCTGGAGTAAAATTCATCCCATCATTATTAACTTTAAATATTGCAGTATTTTTTGGAGCAAGTTATGCTGTTAATATAATTTCTAAGCTGTTTGTGTGAATTTTCCAAAAATTTTTATTTTATAACCACAAAACTTACAATTGTTTTTTTCATCTAAGTTCCAAGATGTTATAGAAAATCCATATCTTCCAACAACAACATTTTTACATTCCGGACAATAAGTGCTTTCATACGGATGACCCCAAACATTTCCTATATAAACATAATTAAAGCCAAAATCCTTAGCTATTTCATAATGCTTTTCTAATGTTTTTATTGGAGTTGGTGGTAAATCTAAAAGCTTATAATTTGGGAAAAACCTAAGGAAATGTATAGGTAAATCATTACCAAAATTATCTAACAAAAATTTAAGCATTTTTTTACAATCTTCTATATCATCACCAATTTTTGGAATAATTAAATCAGTAATTTCAACATGCAATCCTTTTAATTTTGGTAAACAATCAAAAACTGGTTGCATTGATGGAATTAAAATATTTTTTCTGACAAATTCTAAATTTCCATTACCTTTTATATCAACTGTTATGCAATCCAAAAACTTTTTAACTTCTTTTATTGTTTCATCAGTATAATAACCATTTGAAACGAAAATATTTATCAAACCTTTTTTTCTTGCAATTTTTCCAGTATCGCTTGCAAACTCTATAAAAATGGATGGCTCATTATATGTATAAGCAATTCCTTGGCAATTGTTAACAATAGCTTCATTAACTATTTCTTTTGGTAGCATATCAATTCCAGCTATTTCTCTTCTTTGGCTTATATCAAAATTTTGGCAATATTTGCAAGCCCAAGAACAACCCGTTGTACCTATTGAAAGAATTTTTGATCCAGGCATGTAATGCATAACTGGTTTTTTTTCTATTGGGTCTATATTGCAAGCTATAACTTTACCATATACAAGCAAATAGAGATTACCATTTATATTTTTTCTTACACCACAAAATCCTATTTGATTTTTAGATAATGTGCATTTTCTTGCACATGCTTTACAAATTACCCTTCCATTAGCTTTTTCAAACAATCTAGCTTTTTTCACTATTTGCTAAAAAATTTTTTGATTTTTGTAAATAAACTTTCTTTTTCTTCAAATTTTTCTCCAGCTATAAAGGAAGCTATTTTTATTATTTCTATTGCAGCTTTAGAATTTTTATTTAACAAAATTAATGGTACTCTAGCATTTATGCTTTTTTCAACATTTTCGTCTTCAGGAATTTTACCTATTATGTTTAATCCGGTTAAAGCTCTTATTTCTTCTTCCAGCATTTCATATTTTTTTCTTTTTACTCTGTTCAGAACTAAACCTAATGGTATTACAGAATGAGCATCTAAAATTTTCAAGCATTTTACTATATCAACTATTGAGATGAAATTTGGGTTTGATATAAAAATAGCTTCCTCGCTACATAAAATGCTAAGCATACCTTCTCTACCAAATCCTGGAGCAGAGTCAATAATTACAAAATCTCTTGTTGAAAAATTTTCTTTTATTTTTTCTTTCAATCCATCAAAATTTACATTAACCAAATCTGATATATCCAAAGATGATGGAATGAATTCTATACCATTACCATAGCTATATATCACATTGCTTATTGGGACTTCATTTCTAAGAAAATTGTTTAATGTATATGCATAGTTATATTTTCCAAGATATAGTGAAAGATGGGATGTTGTTATGTTTAAATCAATCAAAACTACTCTTTTTTTAAAAAATAATGATAAAGCTATTGCAAGATTTGCTGTGAAAACAGTTTTTCCAACACCACCTTTGCCAGATAATACAGATATTATCCTCACCATCTATAAATTCTTTATGATTCCTTTATTTTTTAACCAAAAAAATTCTGTTGGGCTATACTTATGTATTATATCTCCTTTCTTATCTCCACCAATTTTCCATTTTTTTACTAAAATTAAATCACCCCTACTTACCCAAATTCTTTTCCTAATTCTTCCAGTTAATCTACATATTCTCACTTTTCCATCTTCACATTTAACAGAAAATCTGTCCCCACCTAAAGCTTCGTCTATTATTCCAAAAACTTCATCCTCATTTTCAGGCAATCTAACTCTTATTACTTCTTCTCCCATAATAAGAAGTTCCTTAATAATTTTTTATTTTTTCCACAATTAAATTATGGAGAAATTTAAACAAGTTATTATTGTAAGAAAAGATTTAAAAACGAGTAAAGGAAAACTAGCAGTTCAATGCTGTCATGCTTGTATAGGTGCTTTAAAGCAAGTGGAAGAAAAAGTTATCGAGGAATGGGAAAAAGAAGGAGCAAAAAAAGTTATTTTAAAAGTTAAGGATTTAAATGAATTAGAAAAAATAGAAAAAGAGCTAAAGAAAAACAAAATAAATTATTTTTTGGTTATAGATGCCGGTAAAACTCAGCTAAAGAAAGGAACAATAACTTGCATAGGTATTGGTCCAATAGAAAGTAAAAAAATAGATAAAATAACAGGAAAACTAAAGCTACTTTGAATTTATATCAATTCTTGTTGATATTGTGATATCAGCTTTACACGCTATTGGTTTTGGAATATCTGTGCCAGTTGGAGATATTTGAATACATTTATTATATTTGTATTTTTCACATTCCTTTGTAATAATATTAGTCTTTATACATGGACAGTTTTCGTCTATTGTTTTTTCATCTACGTTAACTATTTCACCACTTGGAAGTTTACATGTTATTTTGCTTATGAAATTTTCATCTTTATCTTCTATACTTATATTAAGAAAAATATTTTCTCTTGTTATTATTTCTTTTCTCAAATAAACACTACAACCATCTTTGCATTTTTCTTCATAATAGTTTGCTATAAATGGAAAATTTTCTTTGTAGGAAATTACATTTTCACATTTATTATTGCTAAAGCAATCTTCATTGTTGTTTATACAAGTTTGTTCTTTTTTGCTACAAATAGAAAAGTACCAATTTTCTGGTATTACTGCACAATCATAATGAATCGTATCTACATATATACTATCTCCATCATTCTCTAAAACTACATCATATATTGCATTAACTAAAAATGTTAATGTTTTTTGTTCTTTTTCTCCTACATCAACATTAGAAATATCTAAAACACAATCTATAAAATAGTCTTTACCCCTTTCTAAATATATTTTTCGAGGTAATTCTCCACCTCCAGAAAGATCGAAAGGTTTGCAATTAAATATTCTCAATTTTTCGCTTCCTATTCCAAGTGTTCTTAAAGATACTTTTGATATGTAAATATCTCCCCTACCTTTATTAGCAAAACCTATTGTTAGTGGAACTATTTCATCTATTCCTTTTATTAAAGTTTTCTCTATTGCCTTTACACCAATTGCAAGAGGACCTGGAGTGCTAGTTGATTCAAATGCAGTTGGTCTTTGTTTAAAATCTTTTCCTATTATATTTACAGAGACAAATCCAGTTGTGTTATAGGAATATCTAAATTTATATTTCCACTTAAGAGGGCTTTTACATGTAGAGTCAAATCTAAATATATATTCTTTTGGTAGTTGGTCTATTTCTAAATTTTCAAGCTTACATTCATACAATCTACCCTCTTCCTCTTCTTTATATTCACATTTTGTTCCAAATGCTGTTGTAAATAGAAAATCATTTGAGTGTGCTGATAAATAAACATTTTTTGCTGGAGGGACTATATCACAAATTTTTTGACCAGCTACTTTTATACAATATTCTCTATCACCACCAGCTTTTATATTTATTGATATAGAACCAATAGAATAGGGAATTATATTTTGTCTCTGAACTTTAGTTTCTAATAAAAAACAATCTACACAGCCCAGTTTTATCGTTTCTACTTTTCTACAAACTACTTCTCTACAATATTTTCCTATACCGCCAGCACTATACCAAACATCAGGACTTATAAAATTTGTTATTATGCAGGAAGCCATGCAAAAATTATCACTTATTTTTCCAATACCGGGTATTCTCATTTTTAATATGTCTGTTATGTTCTGAAAAAGGAGAAAAGCAGCAATAATGATTAGAATTATAAATATAAAAGAAAATATAGGACGTGAACTAGGAAATTTATTATACAAAAACATAAAGGCTATAATAATTCCAATTAAAGCAATTATTATAAGGACCAGTGTCCAAATATTAAAAAACAAACCTCTTAGGAATGCGATAATGGAAATTAATATGATTAAAACTATTGGCAAAGCTAATATTTTGGAAGATGTTAATGCTGGTTGTTTTGATAAAAACTTTTCTTTAAATTCTGAAAATTCCTTAGGTTTTTCTTCAGCCATGCTTTTAGCCTTATTGAAATGATCTTCACATAAGAATCCAAAAGGAGTAGGTTTACCGGGTTTTTTACAAGCAGGCCAAACACATTTTACACTAATCTTTTCTTCAATTTTCTTTCCCCACTCTTTAAGCTTTTTACCTATTTTTACCATTTGCTTATCTTGCTTTTTATATCTTCAAAAACTTCCTCTTTATTTTTTTCTCCATTCACAATAATCATTTTTACTTTTTTTATTATTTTCCTTTCTTTTAAAATCTTTTCATATTTTTCTTCTACTTTCTTTAAAAATTCCAATTCTTCAAATAATTTTCTTTTCTTTCCTTTTATTCTTTCAATAGATACTTCTGGCTTAATTTTAATAAATATTAAGTAATCTGGTAATGGAAATAATTTTAGGTTTATTTCTAATAATTCTTTATAGTATTTATCATCCTCAACACTTCCATAAGCTATTGTAGAGAAAAAATATCTATCACATAAAACCCAATATCCACTTTTAAGTTTTTCTTTTATTTCTTTTACATGCTCAGATCTATCAGCCATCATTAACAATTGTATTGATAAATTGCTTAATTCATACTTTTTTTCCAACACTTTTCTTAAAAATTTTCCTATTATTCCATATGTTGGTTCTTTTGTTAAAAAAACTTTTTCGTTTTTCTTTGTTAAATAATCATATAGTAATTTACATTGAGTACTTTTACCAGCTCCATCTATACCTTCCAAAACTATGAACATTAATTAAATTTTATCTATTACAAATTTATGAGAAAAATAGCTATTACATCGCTAAAAAAAGGAATAGGTAGAACATCGTTTAGCTTTTCTTTAGCTTTTGCATTTAAAGAAATGGGAAAAAGCACAATAGCTATATTAGATAGTCCTATTATCGCTTCTAATAAATATGTTGATGATTTTTTTAAAGAGCAAAGAAATATTAGCAATTATATAACATTTTTTGAAGGTTTATCTGTTTTACTAAGGAAAGGAGATGTTAATTTAGATAGGGAAATTGTTAATATTTTATTACAAAAAATTGGTGATGAAAAAAGATTTGATATACTTGTTTGGGATATAGATTATGATATTTTATCTAATTGTTCTGATTTTTTTGAGGAAATAATTTTTGTTTCATTACCATATAAATCAGATTTAATTGAGTTAAAAGAAACTGCTAAGAATATAAAAAGAAAAGTTTATGTTGTTATAAATTTTTTACCTACAAGCATGGAAATAGATGATAAAAGCATATCTAATTTTTTAGGTTTAGAGCTATTGGGAAAAATTAGTTATGATGAAAGTGTTCAAGAAAGTATTTATTATAAATTGCCAGTTACTTTTTATAAAAGATATTCTTTATCATCAAAACAAATTTTTGATATTGCTTCAAAACTTTTGGTAACAGAGTATAATGAGAAATTCTTTTATAGGATATTAAGATTTTTCGATAGCTTGAAAAAATCAAAAATAAAATTAACAATAGAAGAGCTTTCTTTTTAAACAAATTTGTAAAAAACTTTATTTCCTTCTATTTCCATTTCATAGCATTCAGTTAAATTATCTTCAAATAAAATATTTCCAGCATTAGTTTCTTTTTTTATTTTTTCCATATTAGCTTTTATAATATCTAACCAAAAAGATTTATTCTCAAAACAAATGTTTACTTTATCAATAACTTTTAATCCAACTCTTTTTCTTCTTTCTTGAATATTTCTTATCAATTCTCTAATAAATGCTTCTTTTTTACATTCTTCTTCAATTATTTTCGGTATAAATAATACAAATTTCTTTTGTTTTTCTTCAATATAGTTTTCATTTTCAAACTTTCTTGTAATAACTATTTCTTTAATATTACCCATGTTTTTTATTATATTTTCATATTTTTTGAAAAATTGCTCAATTTTTTTGCTTTTTGTTAGAACTATTAATTCTTTTACCGGCCATCTAAGTTTTATTTTTGCTCTTTCTCTTAATGAAAGTATTAGATTAATTATTTCTTTTACAGCTTCTATATTCTTTTCCAAATTTTTATTTATTAGTTTTTTATCAGCTTTCGGATAACTTTCTTCAAATATTGATTCTTTTTTATCTAAAGCAATTTCTTGATATATTTTTTCTGTTATGAACGGACAAATTGGTGCTAAAAGCTTAATTAAGTTAATTATAACATAATACATTGTAGAAAGTGCAGCATTTTTTGTTTTTTCTTCACTATAAATCCACGCCCTATCTCTAATTTTTTTAATGTAAAATCTACTAAAATCGTTAACTGCAAAGTTTAAAAATTCCTTCCCAGCTTTGTGAAACTCAAAATTTTTCATGTATTTATTGAAGTTGTTTATTAATGTATTTATTTTTGATAAAATCCAATAATCTTCTATTTCTAAATTTTCCAATGAAAATTTCCAATTTTCTGTTTTGTAAGTTTTGAAAAATTCAATGCAATTTAAAAATATATTAAATTGTTTTTTTAACTCTTCGATTGTTTTAAAGCTAAAGTTTTGTTGTTCCCAAGGAGCATTTCCATAGCAATAGTAAAGTCTTAATAAATCAGCTCCAACTTTTTCTAAAGCATCTTTTCCATCAATAACATTTCCTTTGCTTTTACTCATTTTTTCTCCAAATTCATCTAAAACCCAGCCATTCATACAAACGGTTTTAAAAGGTCTTTTATTTATAAAGGCAATAGAAACAAACATCAATGTATAAAACCAACCTCTTATTTGATCTTGGCTTTCATCTATTAGGTCAGCAATTTTTGTTTTTTTAGTTAAGAATGGATATCCAAGTGAAGCGAATGTTGCTGCTCCACTATCATACCAAACATCAAATATATCTGGAATTCTTTTTGCATTATTTCCACATTTATCGCATTTCAAAATAATTTTATCAACAAAATGTTTATGTAAATCTAAATTACTTTCATCAATTTTTTCTATTGATTTTTCCATTAATTCTTTTATACTTCCAGCAACAATTTTTTCTCCACATTTTTCGCATATCCAAATTGGTATTGGTATTCCCCAAAATCTTTGTCTAGATATGCACCAATCTATAGCATTTCTTACCCAGTTTTTAAAACTTTCTTTTGCAAATCTTGGTAACCATCTAACTTTATCGCTTTCTAAAAGCATTTTTTCTTTTATTTCATCTACAGAAATAAACCATTGTTTTGTTAATCTGAATATTAAAGGAGATTTACATCTCCAACACAAAGGATAGGAATGAACTACATAATCAGAATAAAGTAGCAAATTATTACTTTTAAGTTTTTCTATTATTAGTTTGTCAGCATCCTTAACAAAAATATCTTTAAATTCTCCAGCATCTTCATCAAATTTACCATCGTTTTTTACTGGGGAAATAGCTGGTAGATTATAATGTTGAGCAATATAATAATCTTCTTGTCCATGACCAGGAGCTACATGTACACAACCAGAACCTTCTTCAACATTTACAAAATCAAAAAATTCACTTTTCATTTCGGCATATTTCTCTAGAATACCATGTTTATATGATTTTGATTTTAATACTGGGATAGACATTATGATTTTTCTAAAGTTTATTTTTTGTTGAGCAGGACAATTAATTACAGGGAGGTATTCTAAACCATCTAAGTTTTTACCTTCAAAAATATCAACGATTTTATATTGCTCTGTTTTCAGCAATTCTTTAAATACATATTCTACTCTTTTTTCAGCTAATATAATTTTTTCATCATTATACTCAACTTTAACATATTTTTCATTTGGATGAACAGCTATTGCGACATTACTTATTAATGTCCAGGGGGTTGTTGTAAATACTAAAATAAATTCTTTTTCTTTGTTTTTTATAGGAAATTTAACAAATATATATGGATCTGAAACATCAGCATAACTATCTGTAACTTCATAACCAGATAAAGCTGTTTCGCATCTTGGGCACCAAAAATAAGCTCTTTCGCCAAAATATACTAAACCTTTTTCGAAAATTTTTTTGAAAATAAACCAGCATGATTGAATATAATTATTATCTAAAGTCAAATAAGGTTTAAAATATCCACGCCAAGCACCAAGTTGTTTATATAGTTCCAACCATATATTTTCATTTCCTCTAGCTTTTTGCTTGCACAATTCTATAAATTTTTCTATACCAAGCTCCTCTATATCTTTTTTGCTTTTTAATCCAAGCTCCCTTTCAACTATGTTTTCTATGGGTAAGCCATGGCAATCAAATCCAGGTTGAAATATTACATTGAATCCTTTCATTAAATAAAACTTACTCCATATATCCTTCAAAGTTGTTGTTTTCACATTTCCAACATGAGGACTAGCATTAACATATGGTGGTCCATCCAATAAGAAAAATGTTTTTTTACCTTTTTTAAATTTTGTAAGTTTTTCTATAATTCTATTTTTTTCCCAATATTCTTTTACCTCTGCTTCTACTTTTTTTAGGTCTAACATTTTTTCTAGTTGAATAAATACTACTTACTATAAATTTTCTTATATTTATTTCAGATTCTAAAAGCAATGTATAAATTGCTCCGTAAAATGATAAAAAAGCAATTATGGTTATAAAAATAATAATTATTCCACTCAATGCAGGACTTATGGATTCTAAAAAATCTTTAAACAGCCAAAAAAGAAAAACTGAAAATATAATAAAAATTATTACTTTTATAGAGCGTCTCAATCTATTTATCGAGGAAGTTTTCTTTATATTTAAAAAATATGAAGAAATACCAGAAACAGCATCACTTATTTCATTCATTTCCCTTATTGTTAAAACTAAAATTGATGCAGAAATAACTGTAGCTATAAAGCTTATTATGTTAGATACTTGTATGTTTGCTAATGGTGGCAATTCTCTAGAAAGTGGAATAAAAACAAATTTTGAGAATAAAAGAACTATACTAAAAAATATGCATAACAATATGAATTTTGGTAACGATCTTCTTAGCTTGATTATAGAGATGAAATAAAGCCTTTCTAAGTTTTTCATAAAATTAATAAAAACTAAATAAAATTAATGCCTATATTTGGTAAAAAAGAAGTAAAGAAGGGGAAGGGTATTATACCAACGGATAGAGTTAAGGACCTATCCTCTAAAGGATTTTCTGAGCCAGAAATAATAGATATTTTAAGAAGGGAGGGATATAGCCCAGAAGAAATAGATAAAGCTTTGGGAGAGGCAATAAAGTCAGCTATAGAAAAAGAAGAAAAGAGAGAAGAAGTAAAGGAACCATTGTCTCAACTCACTCCATTACCAACTTCTCCAGTTCCTCCAGCACCAGCTCCGTTAAAGGAACTCGAGTCTCTTTTTGGAGCAAAGGGAGAGGTTACTGCATTAGAGGTTCCTGAAACGTCTCTTCCTTCTCCAGCAAGAGCTTTAACAGAAGAATATATTGAATATATTATTGATCAAAAGCTAATAGAGGTTTATCAAAGGTTTGAAGATATTTATTATAGAATTGAGGAAATAGAAAAAGCAATGAAAGAAATGAATGAAAGTATATCAGAAATAGCTAGAAAGAAAGTATTAGAAAGTGAAGAATTAACTAGAAGATTTGAAAACTTTTCAGAAAGTATGCAAACTATAACTGGAAGAGTAGGTAGCTTAGAAAAAGCATTTAAAGAAACTTTACCATCATTAGTTGAAGCTATAAGAAATTTGAACGAATCACTGAGAAAGAAATAAATGGGAATAGATCCCAGATTAATATCTAGAACAAACATTGGTGTTTTTGGTCATGTTGCTCATGGAAAAAGTACTTTGGTTAATGCTATTACTGGTATTTCTACTTTAAGGTATTCTGAAGAAATGGAAAGGGGAATAACAATAAAGCTTGGTTATGCAGATGCTAGAATTTATAAGTGTAAAAGTTGTGAAAAATATTCAACAAGCGAAAAATGTCCATATTGTTTTTCTGAAACAGAATTGATAAGAACTGTTAGTTTTGTAGATTCACCAGGTCATGAAAGCTTGATGTCGGTAGCTATAACTGGAGCATCTATAATAAATGGTGCTATTTTAGTAATAGCTGCTAATGAAAAATGTCCTAGACCGCAAACAAGAGAACATTTAATAGCTTTGCAAGCAGCCAATATAGAAAAAGTAATTGTTGTTCAAAACAAAATAGATTGTGTTACTAAAGAAAGAGCATTAGAAAATTATAAAGAAATAAAAGATTTTCTTAAAGGAACAATTTATGAAAATTCTCCAATAATACCAATTTCTGCACAAGAAAAAATAAACATAGATAAAGTTTTGGAGCTTATAGTTAAAGAAATTCAAGAGTGTGAAGATAGTAAAACCAATGATTTCAAAATGTATGTTGTAAGAAGTTTTGATATAAATAAGCCAGGTTCAATAGCGGAAAATATAAAAGGTGGAGTTTTAGGTGGTTGTATAAATAGAGGTATAATAAAAAAATTTGATGAAATAAAGATTTTGCCAGGTATAAAAATTGAAGGGAAATATAAAGCTTTAAAAACTAGGGTTGAAAACATAAAAAAATCTAATATTAGTTTAGATGAAGCTGGTGCCGGTGGTTTAGTAGGAATATTAACAACTTTAGATCCATCTTTAACTAAATCTGATAATTTGGCTGGGAGTATTGTTATACCTTCTAATAAAAATGTTGAAATGAAGGAAGAAGCTATTATTAAATATAAATTATTTGAAAGAGTAATGGGAATTGTTGATGAAAGAATTGTTGAACCAATTAAAAATGGAGAAAATTTACTTTTAAATATTGGGGTTATAAAAAACATTGGAAAAGTTATTAATTGTGATAAAGAAATTTTAAAAGTTAAGCTTTCTATACCAACATTTTATGAAGAGGATGATAAAGTTACAATTTTAAGATTAATAGAAGGAAAATGGAGGCTTATTGGTTATGGTTCTTTAGTAGAAGCTAAATAGCTTGATTTTTATTTAACTAAATTTAAATAAATTTTATGAAAGGAGTTAGTGAAGTAGTAGCTATGGTTATGATGTTAGTAATAACTTTAGCATTAGCAGGAACTGCCTATGTTTTTATAAGTCGTACATTTACAGTACAAACACAAGGTATACAATTAGACGAGGCGTCTTGTTTTGATGGTAGTGTTACTCTGATATACCGAAATATTGGAGATCAAACATTAACAGTCAATGTCTTCAAGGGCAACACACCGATTGATACAAGGTTGGTATTTCCAGGTAGAACAAACATAACAACAGACAGTTGTGGTACAGGAAATATATGTAGATATAGGATAGTACCGAGTGTAGGTAAAACAGTTACAACAACGGTTCAATGCATATAGAGCTTTTGCTTTTATTAGTAATATTAACTTCTTTACTTTTTCTATTTCTTTATAATATAAGTAGTTCTGGATTAGAAACTGTAAAAATTAATGATATAAACGGAAGTTTTTTAGGGAAAAAGATTGTTGCAGAAGGTAAAGTAAAAAATATAAGAAATTATAAAGGTCACTATTTTTTAGAGTTTTACAATAGCAATATAACTGTTGTTTTTTTCAAAAATAATGTTAATGAGAAAGTAGTTAGTTTAACAGCTAATAAAGAAGTTAAAGTAATTGGTATTGTTAGCATGTATAAAAATAATTTAGAAATAATAGGTGAAGATATAATTTATGTTTAATTTTTTTCTTTCACTAGTTTTTGGAATAATAGTTGGTTGTGTTGCTGGTTTGCTTCCCGGCTTGCATACAAACAATTTATTACCAATAGTTTTTTCACTTTCTTTACTTGGTGGAGAAAATGGTGTAATATTTATTTCTTCAATGGTTGCTTCTCAATTAATTTTTAACTTTTTAATTGCTACTTTTTTTGGTGCTGCAGACGATGAAGCAAATTCTTTAGCTTCTTTACCTTCACATAGATTATTGATAAAGGGAGAGGGAATGAAATCTGTTGTTAGCTTGATTTATGGTTCTTTATTAGGTTTTTTGTTTTCAATAGTTTTGCTTGTAATTTTTTTCAATTATATTAAGCCAATTTATACTTATTCAAGAAGCATAATAGTTTTTGTAATAATATTTGTTGTTAGCTATTTAATTTTACTAGAAAGAGAAATTGGTAAAATATTTAAATCATTTTTAATTTTCATTATCTCTGGAATTTTTGGAATTTTGGTATTAAATGGATTGAACATTCCAGAGGAAAGCAAACTATTACCATGTTTTACAGGTTTATTTGGTATAAGTTCTTTATTAACAAGTATTTATACAAAAACAAAGCTACAAAAGCAAAAAACTGATTTTAATTTAGGTTTAAATAAGATAAACATATTAAAAGCATCTTTTGCTGGTAGTATAGCTGGGTTTTTAGTAGGTTTATTACCAGGAATTGGGGTAGCACAAGGAATTATTTTAGTATCAAGCTTTTTTAAAATTTCTAATCCTGTAGGGTTTTTATTAGTACAGGGTTCTGTTGCTTCTAGCGATAATATATTTTCAACAGCTGCAGTTTACTTAATAGGTAATCCTAGAAGTGGAGCAAGTGTTTATTTAGAAAGAATTGTTGATAAGTTAGAAATAAAGCATCTTTTTTTAGTTTTATTTTCTTTTGGTATTTCATTAGCTTTATCTTCATTTTTCGTTTTTAAACTATCACCTTTAGTTTTTAAGTTAATAGAAAAAATTGATTATAAAACAGTTAATATTTCAGTAATATCTTTTTTAGTTTTCATAGTTTTTATTTTTTCTGGTTTTATTGGTTTATATTTACTTTTCATTGCTACATTAATTGGTTTTTTAAATATTAAGTTTAATGTAAATAGAAGCTTTTCAATGGGATTTTTAATTTTACCAACTATTTTATTTTTCTTTAACTACTTTTACATATAAATTATGGGAAGTCAGGAATTTTTTATAATTATCGGAGTTATAGTTGTTAGCTTATTATTTTTTTCAATAATTTATTTCAATATAGGAGAAAGAGCTAGAGAAAGTATAAAAAATCAAGTTAAAGCAGAAGCAAGTGAGTTAACTTCTTTAGTTTACAGAGTTTTTAACGATCCAGCAAAATATTTAAAATATTGTGTACCTGTAAATTTAGCGAATATAACAATAGAAAAAGGAATATTTAAATATGAGAGACAAGGATTTAGTTTTATCAATGCATTACCACCAAATATTTCCGATGCAACTCTTTCAGATATTACTGATTTTTGTATTGTTAAAACCGATAGCATGATAAAAATTTTAGGTACTGCTCCTACTTGTGAAATAGATAGAATTTGTTCAATTGATGAATGTAAAGAAAACTGTATTGATTGTTATGGTCCAGCAAATATTTGTATTGGAGATAAGTATTGTAATAAAGAGATTGGTGAAAATTGTGGAAAATCACCAAATGATTGTAGTTGTAATAATTTCGGTTCTGATTACACATGTTGTCCAGAGGATCCCTCTTCAAACGAATATGGTTGTATTGATAAAACCAGACAAAATAAGAAAAGAGGTGAGGAATGTTTTTGTAGCAATCAATGTGAAGCAGGTTTAGAATGCAATCCCGTCGCACCTTCTTTTACAAAATACAAAAAAGCTTGTTGTGATCCAGGAAAGGGTTGGAATGGAACTGATTGCACATCTATTGAGAAAAAATTGAAAGTACTATTTGTGCCTGTAAATTGGGATAGTGATTTCTCATCATTTGATAGCGTTGCAAAAAATCATTTCGATTTTTTAATAAAAAATATTCCGTTATCAGCTTGTCCAGAAAAGGCAGAAGCAAAATTTTTACATAATAACTGCAAATTTACTATGACGTGTGATTGTTCCGATCTTTTGAAAATCCAACAATGTGCAAGAGCTTCGGGAGAAACTTATGATTATATAATGGGTTTAGAAGATAGTAATGTATGCGATAGTGTGGCTGGATTTTCTTGTGGATTTGGTGTTGTTTTTGGAGAATCTCCTTATGTTTTAGTAACTACACACGAATTAGGTCATGAATGGGGGTTAAATGATGAATATATAGATGCATGTAGATGTGGATTCGGTCTTGTTAATCCAAATGCTAATTGTCTGAGGTCTCGGCTTCATGGAGATGATGCTGTTCCACCCTATACTCGAGATTATTGTAGTGAAAAGGGAACAAAATGTCCATCAGGATATTCTATAACATGTATGGGAAATCAAAACAAATTGGGTGGAAGAGATATTATGAGTTTTGCTAATGCGCCAGGTCCTCGTGCTTTTGCAGAAGAAAGCTGGAATTATTTATTAACGGTTCCAATTATAAATTGTTAAAATGGTTAGCAAAAAAATTCTACACTCATTTTTGATTATTTTCTCATTTTTAATTATTGTACAATTAACTTATGCTGAAACAATTTTATCTTTACAGTTTAATGTATCTAAAGACGATACTGTAATTCTAGAAGAGATAAAGGTAATGGAGGGAAGATCTACACAATATTTTGTTCCAGGTGATTATAAAATTCAGCTATTAGATAGTGGTAAAGAGGTTATATTTGAAAAATCTATTAATATAGTATTTTTTATACTTTCGGAACCACCAATACCAGTAGATAGTATGATAGTTAGCTTAAGAGTAACTTATAATCCAGATATGAGATATGTTAGGTTACTTCATAATGAAAAAGAAATATTTTTCAGTGAAATAATTGTATGTAACAATAATAAAGTATGTGAAGCTTCGGAGAGTTATTTAAGTTGTCCTTCTGATTGTCCTTTGAATTTACCAGATGGTATATGTATTAAGGATAAAGATGGAATTTGTGATCCAGACTGTGCTCCAAATGTGGACCCAGATTGTATAGAGAAAGTTTCTATTTGCGGTAACAAGGTTTGTGAAAGTAATGAAACATATCAAAATTGTTGTATAGATTGTGGTTGTCCAAAAGGACTAATCTGTAAAAACAATTTTTGTATAGAGGATAGATGTGGTAATAAAATTTGTGAAAGTTTTTCTCCATATAACGAAAATTATGTGAATTGTCCGAAGGATTGCCCTTCCGGAAGTAAAGATAATTATTGTGATGCCATAGCAGATGGAAAATGTGACCCAGATTGTGAAAAAAATAAAGATATAGATTGTATTAAACCATCAACAACATGGATTTATTTTTTGATTATTGGTGTAATTGTTGTTTTGGTAATATTTATATTTTTGTTAACAAAAAGGGAATAACCTAATTTATTTTTTAAATATCTTAAAAATACTTTAATGAAGATAAAAAAGTTACATTCAGATAATGAAAAAATGGTGTTTTTAGTAGATGGAATAGATTATTCTTTTGCAAATGGTTTAAGGAGGATTTTTATGAACATGGTACCAACTTTGGCTATAGAATATGTTGATTTTATAGAGAATGACTCTGTTATTAACGATGAGGTGCTTGCTCATAGGTTAGGGTTAATTCCATTAACTTTTGAGAAAAATCTTTTGGTAATGAGAGAAGATTGTAGTTGTAAAGGTAAAGGATGTAGCAATTGCATGGTTGAGTTAAGAATAAAAAAGGAAGGTCCTTGTACTGTTTATTCGAGAGATTTAATATCTTCAGAATCATCTGTAAAACCATTGTATGATAATATAATTATATGTAGATTAGCTTCTGGTATGAAGCTTGAGCTAATTGCATATGCTTTTTTGGGAATTGGAGAAGAAAGTCCAAAATGGCAAGCATCTTTAGCTACATATGTTAATGTTGTTAAAGAACAAAAAGGCAAAACAAAGAAATGCTGGACACAAGATTATGGTATTTATTGTGTTGAATGTTTCGAAGATTTAAAAGATATTGAGGTAGAAAAGGATAAGTTTTTGTTTTATGTTGAAAGTGTTTCTGGTTTAACTACTGAAAGAGTTGTTGAAGAAGGTTTAGAGTTTGCCAAAAAATATTTAGGAAAAGTTAAAAAAGTTTTATGAAAAAAATATTAGCAATTTCTGATTCACATGTAAATAATTTATCTCAGCTTCCTGTTGAGCTAGTTCAAATTTTTAAAGATTTTGATTTTATTGTTCATTGTGGAGATTTTACTGGCATAAAAATTGTTCAAGAATTAAAAGAGTTTAAAAATTTTTTTGGTGTTGTTGGAAATGTAGATGATTTTGAAATATCTAAAATTTTAGATAAAAAAGTTGTTTTTGATATAAATGGCTTTAAAATAGGAATTATACATCCTTATGAAGGTGGACCACCAATAAATATTAAAACAAGGATTTTAAAAAGTTTTGGTAATGAAAAACTTGATTTAATTATATTTGGACATACTCATTTTGCAGAAATATCAGAATTCAATTCAGTTAAATTTGTTAATCCCGGTAGTTGTACAGGAAAATTACCAGCTTTGTTTAAAAGTTATGCTATAATAGAAATAGATAATGAAATTAAAGCTAGAATTGTAAGGTATTGAAAATAACTTTTTTTGATAAAGTGTTGTTATAAGAGAAATATAAATCTCCATCACAATAAACACATCTGCAAGATAATGGTATTGTTTGATATTCTTTCTCACATTTTTTACAAACTATTTTATCAAAGCTTTCTAAAAATTCCTTAACTTCTTTTTTATTATTAATTATTTTTGCTATTTCAAGTTTTGTTTGTTTACCAATTTCTTTTATATCACTAACATTTGCTCCTATTGCTTCCATTATTCTTTCTATTGGTGGAAATAGTTGGCTTTTTATGTAATAATCATAATCTATTTCCAATCCTTCTCTTTTAACAAAATTAGGATCTTCAGCTCTTTTTGATAAAATTTCACCACCTTTTACTATAACAAAGCTTATTCTATCACCAACTCCAGGTATTCTTTTTTCTCCCCTCTCTTTCATTTTTTTAATTAGTTCTATATGTGGCTGAATTCCTTTATAATTTGTTTTAGAAATACCTTTTGTTATTAATAGTTTTTCTAAAGGTATTTTACCTTCTCTAAGATTTTTAACAATTTCTTTAAATCTGTTAACAGCTTTTTCAACATTCTTTTCTTTTAATATAGTGCTAACAACTTCTTCTAAAGTATCTGTAACTAAATCACACCAATCTCTTCTAACTGTTTCTATTCCTTTCATAACAATTTTTTCATTACCATTTTCATCAACAGAAAGAGCAGCATATCTTTTTTTAGTTAAAATTATAATGCTTTTGAAAATACTCTCTATTTTCATTTTCAAATTCTCATATTTTATATTTACAATATTCTCCAATTCTTTAGCTTTTTCAAAAGCTAACTTTATATCATCTGTATCAAGTTTAACCATTATAGAATCTGTATCTCCATAAATAACTTTATAATTTGTTTCTTTCTCGATAGTTTCCTTCATTTCTGTTATTAATTTTCTACCGTTCGCTGTTATTGAGTTAGCTATTTCCAATATATACAATCTACCAGAAACAAAACCCGTATAACCATAAAATGCATTTGCTATTCTTTTAAAAGCCTCTTGCATAGCATCCAGTTTTTCTCTCATAATTTCGTCTTTTTCATTTTTTAGCGAGCTCTTTATTTTATTTCTTTCTTCAATCATCCTTTTTAAAATTTTTGGATATATACCCTCTCTAACATTTTTAGAAACAAATTTTGGAATTCCATTTTCTATAATAAGTGTTGTTGGACAAATGTTAAAACTTATTATTATGTTTGGGTACATGCTTGCAAAATCTAAGTAAACTATGCATTTATCATGAAAACCTATTTGTGGTTGCAACACTAATCCACCTTCCAATCCCTTAGCTTCTTTTTCCTTTTCTCTTTCCAATTTAATTTTTTCTGATGGTTTGTTTGGCATTACAAAATCACGTTTATTAAATTCTTTAAGCAAAAGGAATTCTATTTTTGAGGCTTCTCCACCATCAAGTATATCTTGTAACAATAAACCACTAACTTTGCTTAGAGCAATATATTTATCAAGCATTTTATATTTCAAAAACAGTTTAAAGGCAAGTTCTGAATCTTTTCTAGCATATTCTATTACTTTTTTTGGATTTTCATACCAGTATTTTTCTATTTCGCTATGAGATATATCTATTTTGCTTTCATTTAACAAAAAGTTTGCCACACTGTTTAAGTCAAATCTTTTCAATTTTTTGAAAAAACCAACTTTTACTAATTCTTTTATAATTTTATAGCTATCTACAATAAATCTACCAACTATATGATTTTTATATTTGTTTTCTCTTAGTTTTTTTGATGAAGCTGATTTTTCTTCTGCTCTTCCCATTATCGGCTTTATATTTAGTTTTTTCATTCTGTTTATTAGATATGGTAAATCGAAATCATTTATGTTATACCCAACTATAAAATCTGGATCAAAATCTTTAACTATTTCTAAAAACTTCTTTAGCATTTCTTTTTCATCTTCAAAACAAATTACATCAACTTCACTATTTTTAATAATTTTTGAAGTCAAAATTAGACTATTTTTTTCGTTGTAGTGTGGATAAAAGAAAAGGGAAATAATTATTATTTCCCCTTCTGCAGTTTCTACATTTGGACTACCTATACATTCTATATCTATTGTCAAGAATTTAAAATTAGCATTTTTTTCTTCATTCAAGTTCTCAAAGCTTTCCGCTTCATATGCTTCATTTACATATAAAGAGTTCGAATTTATTCTTTTACCTTTAATTTTTATCCAATTCATTCCATTAATGTTGAAATCTGCTGCAAATCTATATTTAAACAATATATCAGCTTCAAATGTTTCCACCTTTATTTTATTTCTAATATTCGGTACATCTGCCGGATTTGATAAATAAACTTTCATAAGCTTTGTTTTATTTTCATTAAATCCTATTGGTAAAAATTTTTCTACAATTTCAGATTTTATAAAATGAGGTTCCTTTAAAATTTCTTCGTTTAAAGAATTTATGTAAAAATATGGATAAAATTTTTTGTATATTACACAAACTGTTTTACCATCTTCTTTTTTTCCAAATATTCTTATTATTGGTACTTTTTCGCTTTTAGAATAAACATAATCTATGTCAAATACTTGAAAGGATACTTCCACAATTTCTTTATTATTTAGAAATTTTTATATATTTCTCTACTTTTTAAGTTTATATCAACAAATGTATTTTCTTTTATATATAATATTGTTGTACCCTTGTAGTTCAGGCAAATATTGTCAAATTTATTACCATAAACAACTATAAAATCTGGAATTTCTTTAAGCAAAAGAGCATTTGATGGTAGTTTTTTTATTAATGGGTTTAAATTTCTTTTTTTAACTAAACTTATTATCTCTTTTTCGAAATCATTTTCTATCTTTGTTAAATTTTCATTAACTATTAAAACTAAAAAATCATTTTCTATTTTTGCCTTTAGCATATTGTTAAAAACTATTGTGTTTTTCCAAATTTTTTTATTATTAAAAAAGTAATAATTGTTGCTTTTTGGTGTTTCATTACATTCATAACCAAATCTAACAAAAACATCTCTACTAGCTTTTTTAGATTTGGCTAAAGGTATATCCGGATAAACTACTTTTTTTATTTTATAATCCTTTACAATAAAGCCAAAAACATCAGATTCAAATATTTTTTCATCAATATCTAATTGTAATTTTATTTTATCTGTATAATCTTCAACTAATATATTATCATTATTAACTTCAATTACAATACCTATTATATTACCGCTTTTGTTCTTTTTTAAATTTGATATCGACATTACATTTACCATTTCTATCTTGCTTTTGATTAAGTTTCTTAAAAATTCAAATCTATCAACAATTATTTTATTAATGCTTTCTATACTAATTTCATTTATACTAATATCACTTTCTATAATTTCAAATTCATTTTTTTCAAAGATTTTATTTAATAAATCTAAAGTTATGCATTTATCAGGTATTTTTTCAAATTCAATATTTTTAAACAAATCTTCTAAGCTTTCAATTCCCTTTAAATATTCTAATGCTTCGGGAGTTACAGTAAAACCTCTCAGCAAAAATTCCTTTATAATTTCATTTGTTGATAACATAAAGTCTTGTTTTTTTTGTTTTACTTGAATTTATTTCAAATACTTTAACTTTTCCAATAGATATTAATTCATTAATATATTTTTTCGCTGTTCCCCAATTCAAGTTACAAATTTTTGATATTTTAAGCAAAGTTAATGGATATTTTGAACTAGATAAAACTTCTAAAATTTTCTTTTGAGTTTCAAATCTTTTAGAAGGCCTTCCAACTTTCATATAAAGCCTCTTATTTTACCATTACATAACGCTTTTATAAACTTATCTGTATTGTTTATTTTGTTTTCAACAATATTAGATATTTCTTTTTCATCAACCTCTTTTTTATTCTTAGGTATTAATTGCACGGAAATTAATTCTGGATCAGAAACAGGTTTACCTATTTTGCTAACTAGCCATACATATACTTCCTCTAAGTAATCATCAAACTTCTCATAAATTTCTTTTGCCATTTCTAGTGAAAGAAAGTTATATATTTTTCCAACATGAATTAAAGGATTTTTTCCAGCAGCAGCTTCATTGCTTATTGGTCTAAATAACGAAAATACACCATTCACTTTATTACCTCTACCAACTTGTCCACTATCTGCATTTTCTGCACAAGTTCCAGTAACTGTTAAATACAATCCATTAACCCCTCTCCCCCTTTGATCTAAGGTATTTATATCTATTCCAACATTAACATCAAAGAATTTTTTTATTAAATCTTTAATTTCTTCTTTTATTTCATCTTTAGTTCTAAAATATTCCTCTTCATTCTTTATAAATCTATCGATTATAGCAATTGCTATTATTAAGTTTATTTCACTATTTTTTCTTATTCCCATTATTTTAATATCTTCTCCAGATTCTGGAAATTCTTTTTTAAATTTTTTAGAGTTCATATATCTTTCTGTTTTTATTAATATTTCTTCAAGCTTTGTTAAAGGCCAATAACCAACACAAGCAGATGTATCGTTAGAACCTAAGGTTTTTTCATATTTTCTTTTAAATATATCTACAAGTGAAGCAGAACCTTCTTTAACCTCTATATAATATTTTACATGCTTTTCTTCAACAAATCTCATATTTTTCTTAAACCAGTTTTTGGCAGAATTTATTAATATTTTTTCAACATCTATTTTTTCATTATCAACTTTAAATGTTGCTCTGTCACCAAAAATAAATTTCATTGGCTTTAAAACTTTTCCACCACCAAACTTACTAATTGCTTTTCCAGCTGATAGAAAAGCTTTATCTATATTGAAATGTAAAACTCTTCCAAACTTCTTCTTATATTCTTTTGATAGATTAATAGAAGCTTCTTCGCAAATTAAATCACATATTGTATCTGGATGTCCTATTCCTTTTCTTTCAGCAATTTCAGTTCTTAATTTTGAAATTGGTATGTTGTTTACTTTTTCTACAAAAATTTTCATAAAGGATTTATAAAATATTTATTTAAATTTTAAGTATGAAAACTTTTTGAATTATGTTCTAATTAGCTATGCATAAAAGTGATGAAGAGCATAGAATTTATTGCTGTTTTGTTGATTCAATAATTTAAGGTAATTTAACAAAAACTACTAGCTTTTTAATTTCAGGATTATTATAATCACCACCTATTAAAAATGGAATTGCTAAAACATTTTTAGACAATATATCTTTTTGATAACTTTCTGTAGCATTAAATATATCAACTTCTATTTCAAAATTTCCTGGTAAAATTTCTAGGAGGAGATTTTCTATCATAGTTTTATTATTTTCCATTATATATTTTCTAAGGTTTTTTGTTTTAATAAGGCTATTAACGCTTTCATAAACTAATAATTTCATTTTTATGTCTATTTTTTCTTGTTCTAATCTAGTTAGTGAAGTTGAAATAAGTATTATGAAAAGAATTGCTAAAAAAGCTATTATTACTTCCAAAATTGCACTTAAAGATTTCATAAATTAATTTTTTATAAGTTTAGATATATGGAAAGAACACTTGTTTTAATAAAACCAGATGCTATTGAAAGAAAATTAGCTGGTGAAATAATAAAAAGATTTGAGCAAGATTTTGAAATATTAGCTATGAAAATTGTTAAAGTTAGTAGAGAGCTTGCAGAAAAGCATTATAGAGCTACTGAAGAGCAATTAATTGGCATGGGTAAAAAAACATTGGAATCATCTAGCTTAGAAGATATTATGAAAATATTCAGAACAAAAGATCCTTTGGAGATAGGTAAAAAATTAAGAGAGTGGCTCATAGAATTTTTGAGCAATAAAAAAGTTATCGCAATTGTTCTTGCTGGAGAAAAAGCTGTTGAAAGAGTTAGAAAGATGGTTGGTCATACAAATCCAGCAAAAGCAGAAAAAGGAACAATAAGAGGAGATTTTGGTCAAGATTCTATAGAAAAAGCTAATTTGGAGAAAAGATGTGTTAGGAATCTTGTTCATGCTTCAGGCTCTCTTAGTGAGGCCGAGTATGAAATTAAAGTTTGGTTTAAAGATGAGGAAATTATATAAAGTTTTATTTTATGGAAAAGTACAGGGAGTAGGTTTTAGAGCAACTTGTGCTAGATTAGCAAACAGACTTAACATTTTTGGTTATGTTAAAAACTTAGAAGATGGCTCTGTAGAAGCTGTTTTCGATTGCGATAAAAATTCTATGCTTGAAATAATCGAGAAGCTTAAAGATATTTTTGATATAGAAAATATTACAATAGAAGAAATGGATAGTAATAAAAAATTTTCTAGGTTTGAAATAATATTATGAAATTAATTAAAAAAAATGTGGCAATTTATGTCGATGGTCCAAATTTTCTAAGAAAAGAATATAATGTAGATTTATCAGAAATAAAAAAAATAGGCAAAAAATATGGAAGAATAGTAATAGCTAGAGTTTTTGTTAATCAATTTGCTCCGCAAAAATTGATTGAAGCTATAGTAAATGAAGGGTTTGAATGTTTAACATTTTTATCTGAAAGAGAAGAGGCTGATATAGATGTACCTTTAGCTGTTGATGCATTAGAAGTGGCTTTAACTAAAAATATTGATGTTTTTGTTTTTTGTACTAGAGATACGGATTTTTTCTCTTTGATAAAAAAAATTAAAGGTTATGGAAAAACTGTAGTTATAGTTGGTTTAGAAAACGATATTCCAGCATCTTTAAAAAATTCTGCAGATTTCTTAGAATTTTTATGAAGAAAAGAGTTTTAGTTCTTTGTGCTTTACCATATACGAACAACATTCCACATATAGGAAATATTGTTGGTTCTCATTTACCAGCGGATATATTTGCTAGATTTTGTAGAATGAAAGGTTATGAAGTTTTATTTGTTGGAGGAGCAGATGAAAATGGTAGTACTTCAGAAATTGCAGCTAGAGAAATTAATTTAGATGTTAAAAAATTTTTAGATGTTTTGTACTCGCTACACAAAAAAATTTATGATTGGTTTAACATTTCTTATGATATATTTTCAAGAACAAGCAAAGATATTCATCATGATGTTGTAAAAAAATTTTTCTTGAAAATAAAAGAAAATGGTTTTATTAGTGAGGGGGAAATGATATTACCATTTTGCGATAATTGTGGAATTTTTCTTACAGATAGATATGTTTATGGCACATGCCCAAATTGTAAATATGAAAATGCTAGAGGTGATCAGTGTGAAAATTGTGGCAAAATTTTAGATCCAACAGATTTAATAAATCCAAAATGTAAATTATGTGGCAATAAGCCTATATTTAAAAAAGAAAAGCACTTATTTTTAGATTTAGATAAGCTTGAAAGTAAAGTTAAAGAATGGATAGAAAGTAAAAAAGGAATATGGAGAGAACATGTCATTTCTTATTCCTTAGGTTGGTTAAAAGATGGATTAAGAAAAAGATGTATAACGAGAGATTTAAAATTGGGTGTAAAAGTTCCTTTAGAAGGATATGAAAACAAAGTTTTTTATGTTTGGTTTGATGCTCCAATAGGTTATATTTCTTTTACATTAGAAGCTGCTAAAGAAAATTTTGAAAAGTTTTGGAAAGATAAAGATTGTTTAATATATAATTTTTTAGGTAAGGATAACATCCCATTTCATACTATATTTTGGCCAGCAATGTTAATGGCAAATGGAGAATACAATTTACCTTATAATGTTGTTGGTTTAAATTATTGCAATTACGAGGGTTCAAAAATATCTAAAAGCAAAAAATGGGGAATATTTTGTGAAAAAATGATTGAAGAAAATGTTGATGTTGATATTTGGAGATATTATTTAATTCATTTAATTCCAGAAAATAGTGATACTGAATTCAAATGGAAAGAGTTCCAAGATAAAGTAAATGGGGAATTAATTGGTAATTTAGCAAATTTTGTTTATAGAGTTTTGAGTTTTTTGAAAAGCCATTTTAATGGAAAAATAGATAATTTCAAACTTGGTGATAAAGAAAAGTTTATAATTGCACAAATTGATTATTTACTTAAAACAATAAATGAAAACTTGGAAGAAGTTAATATAAGAGAAGCTTTTAGGAATGTATTTAAAATTGCTGAAATTGGAAATAAATATTTTCAGGAAAATGAACCATGGAATTTATTAAAAACAAATAAAACTAAATGCAAAAGAGTTGTTTTCTTTTCTGCCAACATAGTAAGGATATTAGCTATTGCTTTATATCCATTTCTTCCAAGAACAGCTGAAAGAATATTTGAGCAATTAAACTTAGAAAAAAATTTTGCTTTTGAAGAAAGATTTGAAGTAAAGCTTTTTCAGCATACAATAAATGAGCCAAAGATTCTTTTTGAAAAGCTTGATGATAAGAAAATTGAAAAATTGAAAAAATCTTTAACAGAGCCATCTAATTTAAAAACTTTTTTTGAAGATGAAAAAAGAATAAGCTTAGATGATTTTTTAAAAGTTAAAATGAGAGTTGGTAAAATTATAAAAGCAGAAAAAGTACCAAATTCAAAAAAACTTTTAAATCTTTTAGTTGATTTTGGTACTGAAAAAAGGCAAGTTATTAGTGGTATAGGGGAATATTATAAGCCAGAAGAGCTAATAGATAAAAAATTTGTTTTCGTTGTTAATTTGGAAAAGAAAAAAATAATGAGTTTAGAAAGTGAGGCAATGATTCTTGCAGCTATTGGTAAAACTGGGAAAATTTCTTTAGTTACTGTTGATAAAGATATAGAAGAAGGTTCAGAGATCTATTGATTCTATAAATTTAATTGCTTTTTCCAAAACTTTCTTACTATTTTCAAATTTTAATAATTTCATTGCTTCTTCATATGTTACCCAGGCATATCCTTTATGTTCAAAGGAAAGTTTTACATCTTTTTCTTCGCTTTCTGCTAAAAAATATGAAACAGTTTTTTTGATAGTTTCTTTATTTTTTCTATAAAACCATGTAATAGTTTCTTTAAAAAGTGGATATACCTTTATTTTTTCAATTCCAGTTTCTTCAGCTAGTTCTCTTTTGGCAGCTAAAAGTTCTGTTTCCCCCTTTTCTATATTACCTCTTGGAAAATCGAAATAATTTTCATATTGGAGAATTAAAAATTTTGGTTTATTATTTTCTGTTATAAAAAGAATAAAGCCGGCGCTTTTTTCTTCTTTCACAACATTCTTTTAATCAATTTATTAATTTCTATACCTCTATAACCCAAATCACCTTTTGGATAAGCTTCTTTTATGCTTTTATATCCTCCTTTTGGAGGTTTTAATGGGAAAACTTTTTTAAATTCTTTTAAATTAGCTTCTTTTTTTAATAAAGCTTCAGAGAATTTTTCAAAATTTTCATAGCCAGTAATTTCTTTTAATAATTTTTCATCAACAACTTTATTATCTTTTGTTCTAAGTCTTTTTGATAAAAGTTCTATTAATGTTTCTTTATCTATTTCACCATATGTTACAAAATCTTTAACAACATTTAACATTCCTAAAAAGCTTGTAGAATTATCTACTAAAGTGCAACTATTTACTTTTTCAAGCTTTAATAATTTTAATGTATCTCGAATTTTTCTGCTAGCACCTATGCTGCTTCTTACCTTAATTACTGCTAGCATTTACTATATAGTTTTTAAATGTATTTTCATCTCTAGCTAATAAAACAACTCTGCTAGCATTATCAGTAAGCTTTATTTCATAGTTGCTATAAAAAGAAATTTGCTTTCCAAATTCTATTAATTCTTCTAATGTAGGCATATTAGTATTTTTCAATCTTTTTCTTGATTCTCCAAGCCAGGCATATCCTTTTAGCTCTACAAACATTGGTTTAGACATTTTTATTAAATTCGAGAATCCTTTTGAGTTATGCATATTTAAATCTTTTACACATGTTATTCTAAATATAGTTCTACAATTTCTTTTTTCAAATTCTTTCATTAAATTTAAACTTTCTATTACTTTATCTAAAGGATTTTTTATAAATGAGTTTGTTATTTTAATATATTCTTCATTGTTTGTTGCATAAACACTAATATATAAATTGGTTGGTATAGCATCTTTTTCTAACAATTCTTTTAATCTATTTGGCATAGTTCCGTTCGTTACTAAAAATGCTGTACAATTTCTCCTTTTTATTTCTTTTATTAGTTCAGCTAAATGAGGATACAAAGTTGGTTCTCCATCCAGGCTTATTGCAAAATGTACAGGATTATTTGCTTCTTCAAAAGTTTTTTTAGAAGTTTTTGGATTACCACCAAATCCACTAATTAATTCTCTTTGAGCTTTTATTGCTTGCTCAACTATCAATTTAGCGTCATCCCATTTATTTTCGTGTTTAAATCTTTCTTCACTAAAACTTCTCCAGCAGAAACCACAACTAAAATTGCAAAAATCTAATGTCGGGGTCATTTGTATACATCTATGGGAAGCTATTCCATACCATTTTTTATAACAATTTCTTCCACCTCTTAATGCAGATTTTGTCCATCTACAAATAGAAACAGCGGAATGTAAATAATTTCCTATTAGTTTATAATGTGCCCTTTTATATTTGCTAATCCACTCTTCGCTAAATTTTTTTGTTCCCATATTAAAATATTAATATTAATAAATTATTTGTGGTTTTCATAAGGGATGTAATGAATAGAGTAGTATTCACATGTGAACCAAATTTAACTGTCGAAAGAGCAGCATCTATAATGGTTGAAAAGGGGATAGGTAGTTTAATTGTTGTTGAAAATAATAAATTGATTGGTGTAGTAACAAATAGGGATATAATGAAGGCAGTTGCTAGAGGAGAGGATTTATCAAGATTGGAGGTAAAAAATATAATGACAAAAAAAGTTATAACTATTTCCCCTTCAAATACTTTAGAAGAGGCTGTTGATTTAATGTTGAAATTTAAAATAAAAAGATTGCCAGTAATAGATGGAGATAAGTTAGTGGGTATTGTTACAGTTTCTGATATTATAGTAATAGAGCCAAAAATAATTCAAAGCTTAGCTAGCTTACTATCAATTAAAATTTCAGGCTATAAAGCTGCTTGAGATTTTTCAATAACTCTAACTAACTCAAAGCTAAGAGTTAAAGGTAAAATTGTTGGTACTTCTAGCAAGCTTATTACAACTTCTCTTTTTACTGGATCTATTTTTGTTACTTTTCCTTTCTCTCCTTTAAATGGTCCACCTATTATTTCAACTATATCTCCAACATTAATTTCTACTTTTTCTTTTTTCACTTCCATGTATTTTTCCAAATCATTTATAGTTATGCTTTGTACAACACCTCTAGCTGGAGGAATTTCTTTTAGTATATCTAGTAATTGATCTAAATTTCCCTCTACAAAAACATATCCTTTTACTTCTCTAGTAAAGAAAATAGATTTTATATCAAGGTTTCTAGATATTGCCATATTTTTTATATATTCTGAAACAACAAGCTCTCTTCCAATTGCAACTTTTAAAACGTGAAACATTTATTTACAACTTGTTTCTTTTTTTAATTGAGGGCATACTTTGCTAGAAATTGTTAATTTTGAAAAATTATCAACATCAGTATCAATTGTAAAACTTTTCTTTTCTCCAGGTTGTATATCACCTAGATTTTGTACAGAGCCAGTATAAGTAGCATTTTCTAGTTGTGCTGTTAAATTTGTTAAAGGATTATTCAAATAGTTAAATAGTTTTAAAGAAATTTTATTTCCAATTACTCGACAATCATCTATGCTAACATCTATTCCTTCACAAACATTTTTTTCTGTTGTTGGTAATTTTGCTTTAAAAAATCCTATGGCCCAAATAGCTAACAATGCTGAAGTTGCCATTGTTACACCTATTAACAAAACTGTTGCAACTAATGGAGATATTGCTTTTACCATAATAATATTTTATCTTAAAGTTATAAGAATATAAGTAACGTAAAGCATAATTAAAACAATACCAGCTATTATTAGCACTAGTATAAAAACTAAAATTTTGTTTGACGATAAATTACTACAAATTTGTAAAGAAGGATTTTCTTTGCATTTAGTTGACAATTCTCCAAGTTTATCAAATATAAATAGCCATGTAATAAAACTTATGAATATAATTATTAATCCAAGTAAAACTGGAATTTTTTTACTAACCATAAATTTAATTAACAGATATTTATAAAATATGGTGAATCCAAGAAATAAACCAGAATTTAAAAGACATATGTATGAAGCTTATAAAAGAATAGGTGAAAGTTGGAGAAGACCAAGGGGCTTGCATAGTAAAGTTAGAATTGAAAAAAAGGGAAAAATTAGAAAGCCAAAAATAGGTTGGGGCGCACCTTCCGAATTAAGATATTTACATCCATCTGGCTATAAAGAAGTTTTGGTTAGAAATGTTAAAGATTTAGAAAAAGTTAATAAAGAAAAAGAAGCTATAAGAATAGCATCAACTGTAGGTAAGAAAAAAAGAAAAGAAATAATAGAAGCAGCTAAAAAAATGGGAATATGGGTTTTAAACTATGGCTAAGAAATTTTCTCCAGAAGCAATGAATAGGCTTTTCAGAAATGTTTTTGTTTGTAGAAGTTGTAAAAGCAAAATAAGAACAGATCCGATAAAAGTTCAGCAAAAAAAGGTTTCTTGTAGGAAATGTGGTTCCAAAGATTTAAGACCAAAAAGAATTCCCAAATAGTTTTAATTTTCTTAAACTATATTAATAAATTATGGCAGAAATTAGAAAACCTAATTTTATAAGAATAAGTGATGTAGTTTGGGAAATACCAACTACTTATAAAAGTGGAATGAGAGTTCCTGTTAGAATTTATGCAAAAGAAAGTCTTTTAAATTCAATGGATCTGGAAGTTTTTGATCAAGCAAGTAATGCAGCAATGCTTCCAGGTTTAATAAAATATTCATATGTTTTTAGTGATGGTCATTCTGGTTATGGTGTACCAGTTGGTTGGTGTGGCGCTTTTGATTTAAAGGAAGGAATAATTTCTCCAGGAGCTATAGGTTTTGACATTAATTGCGTTGCTGGAAACACTAAAATCATTTCGGAATTTGGATATTTCAAAAATATTTCTGATTTTGAAAGAAAGTTAGATGAAAAATTAGTATGTATGGATATAAATAAAAAGATTGAAGATAAAGCTGAGCCAATTCTTTTTTTAAAGCAAAAACCAAAAGAAAAAGTTATAAAAATAAAGACAAAGGCTGGTTATGAGTTAATAGCTACTGTTGATCATCCAATTTTTACTCCTAATAATATGATAAAGGCAGGTGAACTAAAAGAAGGAGATTATGTTGCTATTTATCCTTTTGAAGGTGTTAAATACGAAGAGCCATCAGATGAAATTATTTTGGATGAAGAAAGTATAATTAAAGCAATTGGTATGAGAAAAAGAATTATTAAAGAATTAAAAGATAGAAAGCTCTTACCATTACGATATAATTCACCCCAATTACCAATTTTAGCGAGATTAGTCGGGTTTATTACAGGAGACGGATGGATAGGAGAGGTAAATGGAAGATGGTCCACAAGGATAATTGGAAATGTTGAAACATTAGAAAAAATAGCTGAAGATATAAAGAGATTAGGATTTTCTTTAAAAAGTAAAATAGTTACTAAAAAAGGAATAAGAGAAATAAAAGGTACAACTACCCAACTTCCAATAGCTTCACAAAGTTTTACAGTTCTTCTTTATATGCTTGGTGTCCCGAAAGGTAACAAATCCTTTACAGAATTTGAAGTTCCTGAGTGGATTAAGAAAGCTCCTTTATGGATTAAAAGATTGTATCTAGCTGGACTTTTTGGAGCAGAAATGAGTAAGCCCAAATCAAGAAATAAAGAAAAATATGGATTTGTTGAACCATCATTTAGTCTAAATAAATCTGAAAAATTATTGCAGAATGCTTACAAATTTATTAATCAAATAAAAGAAATGCTTTCTGAATTTGGTGTTAATTGTAATAAAATTTACATTTATGATGCAGCAATTACAAAATCTGGAGAGAAAACATTAAAAATCATTTTGAAAATTTCTTCTAAAGATGAAAATTTGATAAAGTTGTGGTCAAAAATAGGATGCGAATATGATATAGATAAAAAATCTATGATGGCAACAGCTTTACATTACTTAAGATTAAAAAGGAGATTTATAAAAAGTTTAATTTCTAAGTATAAAGAAATAATAATTTCCGGTGGAACAAAAGAAGATGATATAAAAGCATTAGGAAATGCTTTAATTTGTATAAAAGAAGCAAGAGTATCTATAGGCTTTCCAACATTTGAAACATTTCTTGAAAATTATGTCATAAATTCAACTTTTGTTTGGGACGAAATTGAAAAAATTACAGAAATTAATGATTTTTCTGACTATGTATATGATTTTACAATGAACTCAGAAAATCATAATTTTATAGCTAATAATTTTGTTGTTTCTAATTGCGGCATGCGTTTGATAAAGACCAATTTAACTCTAGAAGAAATAAAACCAAAAATTAAAGAATTAGTTGATTTGCTTTTTAAAATGGTTCCAGCTGGAGTTGGAGCAACAGCTTATCAAGAACCTAAAGAAATAGCTAAGATACCAGAAGGAACATTTAGAGAAATAGTTGAAACTGGAGTTAGATGGACATTGGAGCATGGATATGCTTGGAAAGAAGATATAGAAAGAATAGAAGAATATGGTTGTGTTAAAACAGCAGATTTTTCTAAAGTTAGTAGAACAGCTTATGAAAGAGGAAAAAGCCAAATAGGTACTTTAGGTTCTGGTAATCATTATCTTGAAATCGAAGTTATAGATAGAGTTTTTAATAAGGAAATAGCAAATGCATGGGGTTTAAATATTGTTCCAAATCAAATTTGCATATTAGTGCATTGTGGTTCTAGGGGATTTGGTCATCAAATTTGTACTGATTATCTTTTAAGCTTTGAAAGAGCAATGAGAAAATATGGTATAAAAGTTCCAGATAGACAATTAGCCTGTGCTCCTTTTGATTCTGAAGAAGGACAAAATTATTTAAAAGCAATGTCTTGTGCTATAAATTTTGCTTTTGTTAATAGACAATTAATAGTTTACCAAATAAGAAAAGCATTTGAAAAAGTTTTTAATAAAAGTGCTGAAGAATTAGGATTGGAAATAATTTATGATGTTGCACACAATACTGCTAAAATAGAGGAGCATTCAGTTAATGGAGAAAAGAAAAAAGTTATTGTTCATAGAAAAGGAGCAACTAGATCTTTTGGACCAGATAATCCAGAATTATCTTCATTATTTAGAAAATACGGCCAACCAGTTATTGTTGGTGGTAGCATGGAAACTGGTTCCTTTTTATGTATAGGTACTAAAAAAGCTGAAGAGGAAACTTTTGGTACAACTTTACATGGTAGTGGAAGAACAATGAGCAGAACAAAAGCTAAAAAAATGGTTAGGGGTGAAGAGTTGCAAAGAAAAATGATTGAAAGAGGAATTTATATTAAAGCTACAACAATGTCTGGATTAGCGGAGGAAGCAGGATTTGCTTATAAAAATATAGATGAGGTGGTTGATTCAATGCATTTAGCTGGAATAAGTTTAAAGGTGGTTAGATTTAAACCAATAGCAAACATTAAAGGTTAGATGTATAAATTTTTGGAAGATGTTTCCATAGCGGAAATTGCTTTCGAGGTTAGAGAAAAATCTTTAGAAAATTTGTTTAGAGATGCTGCATTAGCATTAACAAATGTTCAAGTTAGAAATTTAGAAAATATAGAGAAAAAAGAAAAAAGGGAAATAATTGTTGAAGAAGAAAATATAGAAAATCTTCTTTTTAGTTTTTTACAAGAGCTTGTTATATTGAAAGATTCTGATAGGCTTTTGTTTAATGAATATCAAATTAGAATAGAAAAAAATGATAAGTTTAAGTTAGTTGCTGTTGCTTTTGGAGAGGAAATAAATCATGAAAAGCACGATTTGATTGCCGATGTTAAGGGAATTAGTTTGCATAAATTTGAAGTTAAAAAAGAAAATAATGAATGGGTTGCTAGGGTTGTTGTTGATATATGAGCAATGATAGATATACAATTTATTCAAACTTTTACTTTTAATGAGCAGATATAAAATTGAATAGAAAGAACTTTATAAAAATTTTTAGTTGATAGAATGTTTCACGATAAAACTTTTCTAATAAATAAATTTATCAAGGTTATATAGAATTTTTATGAAGATTGAAAAAATAATAATGTGTGAAACAGTTCTTCGTTTGTATGAAAGTTGTTGATAAGATTGTTACCTTAGCAAAACGAAGAGGTTTCTTCTGGCCTGCTGCAGAGATTTATTCTCCTATAGCTGGGTTCTGGAATTATGGTCCTTTAGGGGTTGCAATAAAAAATAAATTAATTGAATTGTGGAGAAAATGGTTTGTCAGAGATGAAGGTGCATATGAAATTGAAACTACTGATATACTTCCTGAAATTGTTTGGATTGCAAGTGGGCATATTCCAAGCTTTGTTGATAAACAAACTGAGTGTACAAAATGTCATAATCGATTTAGAGCGGATAATCTAATTGAAGAGAAACTCAAAGTTAAAGAAAAATTAGAAGGAGTAAGTTGCGAGGAATTGACCGAATTGATAAGAAAGAATAAAATTGTTTGTCCAAGATGTGGGGGTGAACTTTCCGAGGTAAAACTTTTTAATTTAATGTTTAGTGTTAATGTAGGAGCTGCTGGAGAAGTTAAGTGTTATCTTAAACCAGAAACAACACAATCATCAGTTCTAGATTTCTTAAATGTATATAGAAGCCAAAGAGGTAAATTACCATTAAAGATTGCTCAGATAGGTAAGTCTTTTAGGAATGAAATTTCTCCAAGACAAGTTTTTATTAGAATGAGAGAGTTTTCGATGGCCGAGCTTCAAATATTCTTTAATCCTGAAAACACAAATCATCCAGCATATGAAAAGATAAAAGATTTTAGATTAAGAATTTTACCAGTTGAACTAAGAGGGAAAAATATTGATAAAGAAGTTGAAATTAAAGTAGATGAAGCATTGAAGAAAAACTGGATTCCAAATCAGTTAATTGCTTATTACCTTGTAAAAGTTTTTAGATTTTTTGAGGAAGCATTATGTTTCGATCGAAAATTTTTGAGGTTTAAAGAACTATTTCCAGAAGAAAAAGCACATTATTCGAAGGTTCATTGGGATTTTGAAATTTATACAGAAGATTTTGGTTGGCAAGAGGTTGTAAATAATTCATGGAGATCTGATTATGATCTTTCTCGTCATCAACAATATTCTAAACATGATTTAACTGTTTTTGAAAATGGTAAACATATTCTTCCTGAAATGTATGAACCAAGTTTTGGTCTTGATAGAATAATTTTCCATTTACTTATTCATGCTTTCAAAGAAGAAAAAGAAAGAAAATTGTTATCATTACCACGTCACTTAGCGCCATATGATGTAGCTGTTTTTCCTCTAGTAAATAAAGATGGTCTTACTGAAAAGGCTTTAGAAGTTGTAAAAAAATTAGAAAAAAATAATTTTAGTATCTTTTTTGATAAAGAAGATTCTATAGGTAGAAGATATAGAAGAGTTGATGAAATAGGAATCAGCGCTTCAGTAACAATAGATTATCAAACACTTGAAGATTCAACAGTTACATTACGTGATAGGGATACTATGAAACAAGTCAGAGTTAAAATAAGGGTATTACCACAAAAGTTAAAGAAATTTTTAGCTGGAGAAGAATTAAAAAATTTGGGAGAAATAGTAAGATGAATTAACCTTTACTTTTAAAACTATCAAGAAAGAGTTTTTATTAACAAGTATAATTACCCCTTTCTTCCAAAAGCTTTTTTGATATATAAACTGTTTGGTTATATCTTAAAGCAATTGCCATTATATCGCTTGGTCTAGCATCTAATATAACATAGCTTTCATTATTTAGACTTAAAACAAGCAATCCTAAATAATTTTGGCCAGATATACCAATTATTTTTCCAACAACATAATTTATTCCAAATGAATCAAAAATATCTTTCATTAAATCATGTGTTGTTGGTCTTATTCTTTTTGTTTGGTTTAATGCAATTCTTATAGAATTAGCTTGTACTTGATCTATAAAACCTTCTAAAACATAGCATTTTGTTTTTAAATGAACAGCTGTGCTATCTCTTCTATCGATTAAAGTAAAATTAATAACCTTTTCATATTCATCCAAAGATAAGGCTTCCTTAATTTTTTCGTTTGTTACGTTTAAAGGTATAAAAAATGGTTTTTCTTCCTCGGTTTTTAAACTAAAATATTTGGAATAAATATAATAAGTAGTAATTAAAAGTATTGGTACAACTATTATCGAGTAAATTATTAGTGGTAAATTACTTTCTTTTTTTACTTTTTTCATAAATACTATATTTTTCTACCAAAAATAAATTATCTCTTTTTTCAATTATTACAACTTTTTCATTCTTTTTAATTTTCCTTTTTCCCATTGCTTCCCATAGTTCACCTTCAACTTTTATGTAACCTTCTTTATTTTCACTTAAATTATCCAAAGCTATTCCAATTTTTCCTATCATTTTTTGAAATGGCTCTCTTCTTTTAGTTTTTATTATTGAAGCAGTTATCAAAATGAAAAAAATTGATGAAATTGAAGAAATTACTACTAATGCTATTAAATTTTCTATTTTTGAAAAGTTTAGTGGAGAAGATAAAATAACTCCCAAGCTTACAAGTATTATTCCAACAATGCAAAAAGCACCAAATGAAACAGTGAAAAATATTTCGTAAAGTATTAAAGCTATTCCAATTATTATTAAAATAATTGATATGGAATTTATTTCAAATCCAAATCCAATTAAACTTAAAATTATTAAAATTCCTCCAATTATTTCAGCAAAGTATCCAGGATTTGTTAAACCAAATATTAAAGCATAAATTCCAATTATTAAAAGTATAGAAGATATTAAAGGTTGTGAAAATTTTTCTAATAAATCAAATTTTATACCACCAAATTCTTCAATTTTATAATTTTTTGTGTCAATGAGTTTATTACCTATAGTTTTTCCATCTATTTTATTTAGTAATTCTTCCAAGCTATTCGCTATTAAATCTATAGCATTTAATTTTAATGCTTCTTCTGCATTTAAATTTAAATTTTCCAAAACAAAAAGTTTTACCAAGCTGTAATTTCTATTATACATTTTCATCCTTTCCTCTAAAAGAGAAACTATCGCATTTATTATTTTCGATTCATTTATGCCTTTTATTCCCTCTTCACTTATTATTATTGGTTGAGCAGAACCAACTAATGAATGATTTGACATAATTGCTAAGTGAGAAGATAGTAAAACGAATGTTCCGGCAGACCAAGCTACAGCTCCTTTTGGATAAACAAAGCTTATAACAGGAATTTCACTTCTATCTATCATTTTTATTATTTCAAACGTTGCTTCAAAATTTCCCCCAGGAGTATCGATTAAAATTATAAGTGCATCAAAATTTTTATTTTTAGCTTTTTCTAAAGCATTTTTTACATATTCTTTTGTTGAAAATGATATTTCCTTATCAATTTTAATAACTAAAAAATTTGATGAAAATGAATATGAAATAAAGATTAAAAAAATTAAAAAAGTTAATTTTTTCATTCTTTTTGCTTAGCTAATTTTTTTGTTAATCCAGCAACTAATCCAAGTTCACTAGCTACTATCAAATTTTTTTCTCTAGCTATTTCTGACAAAGTTTGCAGTTCTCTTAATCTTAAAGCAGTTGGTACTTTTTCATATAGTTTTGCTGCTTCAACCATTTTTTTAGATGCTTGATATTCCCCTTCTGCAATTATTATTCTTGCTCTTCTTTCCCTTTCAGCTTCAGCTTGTTTTGCCATAGCTCTTAACATTTCCTCTGGCAAGATAACATCTCTTATTGTTACTGCCGTAACTTTTACTCCCCATCCATCTGTTACTTCATCTATTATTTTTTGCAGTTTTTTGTTTAGTTCTTCTCTATTTTGTAATAAGTAATCTAGCTCGACTTGACCCAAAACATCCCTTAAAGTAGTTTGAGCTATGAAGCTTGTAGCTAAAGAATAGTTTTCAACATTTATTACAGCCTTTGAGGGATTTTCAACTTTATAATAAACTATGGCATCAACATCTATTGTTATGTTATCTTTTGTTACTACTCTTTGTTTTGGTACATCTGCTACTGTTACTCTCAAATCAACTTTTACCATAGAATCTATTATTGGAATTATTACAAATATTCCCGGTCCTTTTATACCAGCATATCTTCCTAATCTAAATATAACTCCTCTTTCATATTCTCTTGTTATTTTTATTGCTGATGCCAATATCGGTAGCACTACAAAGATTATTATTGCTACTATCAAAAGCAGAGCCATAATATAATTTATCTAAAAAGTAATTTAGTATAACTATGCATTGAGAAGTGAAATATTCAATGTTTCCAAGCGAAATAAAGCCTTTGGCATGCTTTTTTAAAAATTTCTTTTTATCTTTTGGAATTCCTTCATGATCACCAAGCACAAACATAATATTTTTATTTTTAAACTCAAAACTTTCTAAATTATCACCTTTTTTATCAAGCACATAAATATCGAAATTTTCTTTTGAATTAGTTATAACATTTTCCAAGCTATTTTTTTCTATAAATATTCCTGGCAGTGCTTCCACTTTTTTTCCTTTTTTATATTTCCACAAAACAATTCTTAATAATTCCCCAACATCTTTTTTTGAAAATGGAGTTTTTTCATTTGGGATTATTTCTATATGTTTTGGTGGATCTGGAGGTCCATTTAAAATTATATCCATTTTAACATCTTTTCTAATTTTATTTGAAAGGAAAAAAGAATGAATTATTGAATGAGCAACTATATCCAATCTACCAGCTTTCATTAAATCTTTAAATTTGCTAGTTGTATATCCTCTATTTGAAAATAGAAGAAAATTTCTCATATTTCTGTTTCTGTAATTTTTAGAAAAGCCATGAAAAGTATGTTTGTTAAAGGAACTCCAATATATATGAGAAGTTTTGAAATTTCAACTATTGTGAATCCACCAATTTGCTTGCTAATTAAACTCATAATTGAAAGCAAAGAAACTATGAAAAGAGGTGAAGACAAAACTAACCCTATATATATTTCCGCAACCGTGCTCAATCTTTGAATATATCTTTGTCTTTTTCCCCTCCATTCCACCAATGTCCTTTCAGATATATATTCAAGATATGATTTCAAATCACCCCCAGCTATTGTTGTACTTGCTATTCCATTTAATAATTCACCCATTCTTTTAGATGGGCTTTTAGAAGCAACATCCCTCAATGCTAAAACAAAATTCATACCAAAACTTTCCATATTAAGAACGACTCTTTCAAATTCTTTTCCAACTTCTCCATACTCTTTAAATCTAGAAAGTATTTTGAATGCAAGATATGGTGGTATTCCACTTCTTACTATCGATGATAAATGAATTATTACATATGGTAAAATGCTTTCAATTTGAGTATTTCTTGAATATGCTTTATTTATTGGATAAAATATTCCGATTAAAAATGTTGAAGTGGCTGCAATTATTGGTAAAAATATATTTAAAAATAGCAAAATCAATTGAGATTTAATAAAATATGGTAAAATTGTTGTTGAAACGAAAATAGACGATATAAATACTATTGCTGTTAAAGAAAGTATTATCGAAATATATGTAACCAAATTAATTTTCATGTTCGCTTTATTCATATAATCTCTTAAAAAGCTTAGAAATGATTCAAGTTTTTCTGCAATTGGTAAAAGTAGTTTTCTCACTTTTCTAAAATATCTTTAAAAATGCTCCAAATGCTTTTAAATTTCTTTTCTGGAAGTATTTTTTTAACTTCTATTTCAATCGCTTTTTTATAATAACTTTTGATTAAAGAATAAAAAGAAACATAATCTATTTTTCCCTCCAATTTCCATTTTCTTAGTAAATTTATTCTTTTTTCATATTCTTTGTTTAGTACTTCTTCTGGAATACCTGTATTGGCAGCTATCCTTTTTAACCAAATAGAGTTTTCTACTTTTTCAAAAGAATCTGTTGCAGGATCCCACCTAAATACAACATTTGAGTTTATTTCTCCACTTCTTGGGTCTACACTAACTATTTCTATTACCTCTTTTACTCTTCTTGCAGTTGCTCCCTTCTCTTTTGCATGACTCATAACAATAACAACTCCAAGACTTTCCATTAATGTTGGTGATAAATTTATTGGTGGTGATGTTAATCTTTTTGATAAAGTTTCTAATGATGTTGCATGGAATGTAGATAGGGAAGAGTGTCCAGACGCCATTGCTTGAAACATAACATAAGTTTCCTCTCCTCTAGTTTCACCAACTATTAAATAATCTGGGTTCATTCTAAAGCTTTCTCTAAGTAATTGGAATAAACTAACCTCTCCATATTTTTCTCCAGATGCTCCTGGCAAGCCAAAACCACTTCTAGCTAATGATGGAACCCAATGTTCATGTAAAAGATTTATTTCTCTCGTATCTTCTATTGAAACTATTTTTGCTTCAGGAGGAATAAACATTGAAATTGCATTTAAAAACGATGTTTTTCCACTACCAGTTCCTCCTATTATAATCATTGGTACTTTATATTGAACTAACAACCAAAGATATGCAAATACTTCTTCAGAGCAAGTATTGTTTTGAGCCAATTCTAATGGAGAAAATGGTACTTCTCTAAACTTTCTTATTGTAAATGAAGCACCCTTTGTTGTTACATCTTCACTTAATGATAAAGCTATTCTACTTCCATCTGGTAATGTAGCATCTAACAAAGGCTCTGCATAGCTAATATATTTACCAGATCTCTGAGCCATTTTTATTACAAGATCTTTTAAATAACTCCCATCTTTAAAAACAATGTTTGTTCTTAGCGAGCCAAAAACTTTATGTATTACATAAACTGGTACATTAATACCATCACAACTAATATCTTCAATAAATGGGTCTTCCATTAATGGTTGTATTTCGTTTAATCCCAAAAAATCTCTATAAAAAAAGTACATGAATTTTAAAAATTGTGCTGGTTTAATTTTTATGTTTAAATCTTTTATTATTTTTTTAACAGTGGCTTCTAATTCAGAAATAGCTTTTTCCGGATTTTCTATAACAAAAATTTCTTCCAAGTTTTTTCTAATTTTTTGGAATAAAGGTTTTTCATCTTCTTTTATTTCCGGCTCTATTAAATTATAAATTACTATTTTTTCATTTTCATCATATTTTATATTTACATAGGCAAATGGTTCTATTAGTGGATATGTTATATCTGTCTTTTTTATATCATCTGGTCTTCTTATTTCTTTTATTTTTGCTAAGCTTTCTTTAGATATTAAAAATACTGGTAGCTCTTTTATTTCATCAGCTTTTAAATGTTCTTTAATTTTTCTATAAAGTAATCCTCTCAGCTTCATTTAACTTAATTATTCTTTCTCCACTCATTCCAAATTTCATATAATCAGCACCTATACCAAAAGCTAAATGTGTTAAAAAGTTATCATCTGTTTCATTAGATCTATGTGATACAACAATTTTTAACTTTCTTTTCTTTGCTTCTTTAACAAATTCTATTGTTTCAGAAATTAGACCAACTTGACTTGGTTTTACTATTACTGCATTTGTAACCGTTTTTTCTATCAAAATTTCTTTGTTTGTAGAATATAAGTCATCTCCACAAACAATAACTTTTTTTCCAAATTTTTTTGTTAATGCTTTAAAATTTTCAAAATCGTTTTCATGAAATGGATCTTCAACATATTTTATGTTAAATTTTTTAATTAAATCTGAAACAAAATTCAATTGCTCATTTTCATTTATTATTAAACCATTGAAATCATAATATTTTTCTTTAAATGCGCTCGATGAAGCGAAATCTATTCCAATAGTTAAATTTAAATTTTTCATTATTTCAAGAATTTTTTCATAGCTTAAAGAAGTTAACCAAGCTGATTCTAAATTTTTTTGGAAATTGAATGAGCTATCGTTTTCTTTTATTAAATTACCAAGCTCTCTAAATTTTTTTGCCAATTTGAAAATATTTTTATCAATTGCTAAAAATTCTTGAAAATTGCTTCCTCCATGTTTTAATCCACCAACAAAATTCGCTAAATATTTTGGTTTTTTAACTTTTTGTCTTGATATTATGCTTATGTATTTAAAAAGTTTCAAATTTTCTTTTTTTGCAAAATATTTTGTAAATGTTGTTGAAATTGCTAGCGATAAATTATTTTTTCCTATTTTTCTTTTCAAGAATTCATCAACTTCATAAATATTATCAAATTTTTGTTTTTTTAAATTGTTTTTTATTTTATTAAATAATTTTGCACATTCCTCAAAGCTTAAAAAAGCAGCTTCTTTTTCAGATTTAGATGTTCCAACTGGTGAAGAAGAGTAAACATCATTAATGAAAAATTCAACTGTTTCTATTGCTGAGGTTGTTAAAACCCTTCTTATACCAATCTCCATATTTGCTTTGGATAAATAATTGTTTTTGTTTTTAATAATGAAACTTCATCAAATTTTTTTGTCTCACCAACTTTTTTTGTTCCATATATAAGTATTGGTACATCTGAAAATATGTGTTTACCAGTAGAGCAAGATGTTGAATGATCACATGTTATTACTATTTTTAAATTTTCATTTATTAGCTTACTCAAATTTTTATCAAATAATTCTATAAAATGCTTTTTCAATTCAAAATTTTTATCATGGGAAGCTTCATCAAAAGCTTTTAAATGAGCAAAAATTAATTTGTATTTAAACAAATTTTCCTCTATTTTTTCAAAAACAAATTCCATTGTTTTTTCATGGTCTATTTTATAATTTTTTGTTATTTCCGGGATTGTTAAAATTTTGAAGCCAGCTAAAATACAACAACCTTTTACTACACCATTTTCAACTATTGCTAATGAATTATCAAACCTTTTTTTTAATTTTGGCAAATAGTTTTCTCCATCTCTAAACATTATATAATTTGCTTTTTTTATTCCATTTTTCTCCCTTTCAACATTAAAACTACTTTTTTCAAGCAACGGAAATGATTCATTTACAAAATCTTGTAAAACTTTTGCAGTTAGAACAGAGTTTCTATCTAATGGTAAAATTCTTTTTATTTTTTCCCCAACATTTACATCATTAAATGAAATATTTTTGCTGTGATTTCCTTTTAATAAAAAAGCTATTCTATGACCATAACCTCTTTTTGCTTGATAGCTAAACTTTATGTTTATATTTTCGCAAACTTCATTTAAAAGCTCATCCAATTTAAACAAATTTCTACCAGCTCTTCTATCAATCATTATACCATTTTCAACAGTAGAAAAATTTCCTCTAATAGCTAAGTTACCATTTTCAAAATACATATCATTTCCAATAACTTCTAAAGCTCCTCTTCCAATATTTTCTTCATATCCAAGAATTCTTAACATGGCTAAATGCGAAGCACTTTTCTCTAGATTTTCATTCCATTCCTTAAAAATTCTTAGCTTTGCAATAAAAGATTTTTTTGATATGTAGTTTATGTTTTCTTTTTCAGCTTCTTTTAGAGGAGTAGTGTTATTAATTATTTCATCAGACAAACCATCTAGCAAAAAGAAAACAATGCATTTTTTTCTCATAAATAAATATTTAAACCTCGAAATAAATTTATGAATAGTATAAAAATGCTTGTTTTGGGCATAGTTATAGGATTTTTATTGTTTTTCTTGATAAACTTATTAAATGAAAACATTACCATTAAAAAAACAAGTAAAATGTTAGTAGAATTTTATGAATTAATATTTCCAAATTTGAAATTTTCCGTGGAAAATGTTAAAAAAGAGAATGGAATGTTTAAGTTTTTATTAAAAGGTAGTGATGGTAGTTATAGGGAAGTTTTTGTTAGTTTAGGCGGTAATTATCTTTCTGGAGCAGTAATATCTTTAAAGGAAAGTGTTACACAAATTCAAAAACTGAAAAATTTTGTTGATTGTTTATATTCAAAAGGTTTAAGAATATTTGGTATGCTTCAAAGCAACAATACTGCAATTAATCAGGCAACATCACTTCAATTAAATTTGCTTGGGATGTATTCCTCTAAGCTATATGTTAGTTGTGATGGAGAAGCTTTGCAATCTTGCTTATCAATTGGTTTAAGAGCATTGCCAGCTATTGTTTATGAAAATAAAAGTTATGAAGGCGTTGTATTTTCCATAGATAATTTTTCTACTATAACTGGATGCAAGTTAGATTAATTTTTTTATTATTTTTAATTTTTCCTCTTGCTTTTTCTTTTGATTGTACTTTGAGAACTGGTAATTGTAATTCTAATGAAGTTTGTATTTTAAGAATGTTTGAAAGAAATAATTCGCATGCCGCTTCTTGTGACTATACTTCATACAATTATGTTATATGTTGTGATACTATAAAGTTTTCATCTGTAAAGCAAAGTTGCTTAAATGATGAAGGTGGAATACTTTCATTAGCTAAGCTAAATGATTCGCATGTTGAAAAATATAATTATTCAAACTATCCATATCATGTTTGTGCAAAATTTGATATAGGCTCTCCAGTAACAACTTATATAAGAGAAAATGGTTGTTTTCCTAATGAAACAATTGTTGCAAGCATTCATGATTTAACTAATTCCCATATTGCAGAACCTAACTATTATAATAAAAAAGTTTGCATAAGCAAATATAGTGATTTATTATTAAACCAATCATCTATTGAGTTAAATGATAGTTATATTGTTGTTGGTGAAGCTGTTAACATAACCATAAAAGTTTTTAATGTTGGTGATGTTTATTCCTATGATGTTAAAGTTAAATGCTATGATAATTCTACTTTTTTTGGAGAATATACTATTCCATCTATAGCTCCAAATAGTTATGGTTTGGCTTATTGTTTGTGGAATTCTGTTTGCAATATACAGCACAATTTAACTTTTGTTGTTGATGAAAATAATGAAATTTTTGAATATAATGAAACAAACAATAATTTTACTCAAAGTGTTAATTTAATAGAAAAGCTTTTCATAAAAATAGATAGTCCAGCAAATAATTCAATAATTTATAGAAATAAAACTGTAAGCTTAAATTCAACTGTTCATGCTTCTTGTAATCCTGTTTCTAACTATAATGTTTATTGGTATAATGATAGTTATTTAATAGGAATTGGAGAGGATATTAATTGGAAGGTTCCATTAGATGATAATGTTCTTGGTATTAGAAATATAACTGCTTTTGTAAATAAAACTGGTTTAGTTGAAAATAGTGATAGCATATTTGTAACTATTTCAAATAATATTCCATTAGTTGATACAGAAATTTCTAAAGATGAAGTTGAAGTTGGTGATAGTTTAAGAGTTTATTGTAGTGTTAAAGATGAAGAAGATAGTGTAGATTTTTTGAAAGTTAATGTTTCTATTTTAAATTCAAATGATGAATGGATTAATTCAACTGCAACAAAATTAACTGGCAATATATTTTATAAAGATTTTTCCATTCCTTTCAATGCTCCATTAGGAATATATAAAGCATATTGTGTTGTTTTAGATACAGATAATGGTTATAATGAAACTTTTAAAAGTTTTGTTGTTTATCAAAATGTTTCAATAATAATTTCATTGAATAAAAAAACATTTTGGTGGAATGAAAGTATTGTTAGCAGTTTAAAAATTGTTAGAAGGAATGGAAGCAATGTTGTTAATGGTTATGTAAATATTAGCTTAGATAAAGAGAAGAAATGCGAAGGTTATACTAATAATGAAGGGAAATTTAGCTGCACATTTCTTGCTCCTTTAAGAATTGGATTGTTTAATTTAGATGTTGTTGTTCAAGATCCATTATCAACAAAGTATTTTTTCAATTCTACAATCATAGAAATTAAGTTGAGCATCGGTGAAGATATAGAGAAAGCTAAAATTGTTAGTTGTCATGAAGAACCAAGGTTAATAATAAATCCAGATGGGACTATACAGCTAGTAAAAGTTAAGGTTTGTGTTGTTAGGAAGTAATTATTTAAGATTGACTTCTAAAATAGATTTTCTTGTTGTTGTATTAAAGCCAATTTTTTTAATTTCTATTTCATAATTTCCCTTTCCAATTCTTGTTGTTTTAACAATTTCTGCTTTTTCTAATGGAAGTGTTAGTTTTATTGATTTGCTTTTCGTTAATACTCTTATATTATCAAATGTTGAAAAATCTTTTGGTGAAGAGAGAAATATGCTTGCATTTTGAATTTTATTTTTAAAACTTTCCTCCCCATATTTTTCTTTTATTAGTTTTAAACCTTCTTCATACAAAATTTTAATTTCTTCTTCACTTAAAGCTCTATTATAAATTCTAACCTCATCTATTAAGCCATTAAAATATTGAGTACTATTAGCTCCTAATCTTCCTATTGCTACTCTATTTTCATTTGTATAATCTACTGTTTGTGTAGTTGATTTCGAATTATCCAAAACCCCATCTATATATATTCTTAAGCTTCCGCCATCAAAAACTGCAATTATATGATACCAATTATTAATTTGTAAGATTGAATTTGAGTTTATAGAATCATAAGTTCCATCAGATTTTGCTATCCAAAACTTTACTCCATTCGAACTAAATCCAAAACTATATCCTCTTCTCGGCATTTCGTACCAATTCGCAATTACTATAGATTCTGAAGGGAATGATAAAGGTTTAACCCAAGCTTCTAAGGAAAATTTAGGAATGTTTAAACTTTCTCTATAACCAAAATAAACATAATCATCAACTTCATCAAATCTTAAGGCTTTACCAAACTTTCCATCAACCCATTCAATTTCTTGCAAATACTTTAAAGTGCTTTTAGTAATGTTAGTCACATTTCCCTCATAAGTAATAGAATTTAAAGCTCCTGCTGTGAAATTTTCTTTTAAAATATTATAAAAAGTATAGCTTGCTTGAGAAGTTTCTCCATCATCATTAAAGCTTCCTATGTAATTTCCATTAACAAAAACTCTAATAGTATTGTAAGTCAAATCTGCAGTATTATTTATGTAATTTACAGTTAGATTGATATCACTTAAAATTGCTTTGCTTGGTAAATAAAAAGAATGAGTTAAATTAATAGGTGAGCTACCAGTTAATTGTAAAATAGCTGAATTATATTGAGTATGTGGATTATAACCATAATATGTTCCATTATTTAAATTTCCACTATAATCATAAACTATTGTTCCATTTCCTTCATCAAACTTTAACCAAAGAACTAAGCTTTCAGGGTTTGTTATAAAAGTTCCTATACCTTCTTTACTAACATAACCTAACAATGTAGGACTTGTTAAATTTTTATTTAAATTGAAAAAAGCACTACCTTTTACTTTAAAAGCATTATTTTCAATATTACAAACTCCTTTACAAATCCAGCTTTTATTGGTATTGAAAAAATCTTCAAATATTACATTTCCGCTATCTAAAAAAATATTCCCAACACTTCCTTTTAATTCCATATCAGATTTTCTTTTATATTCATAGCTTATTGTTTGTGTTTCTCTATCAAAAATTATTTCTCCATCACTAATTGAAATAAAGAAAGTTCTTTTTGAGCCAATTGCTTCACTACTAACATCATTTATTATGGAGCTCAAAAGATTCAAATTGTTTATTCCTTCTTGAATATTTGAAGAATCTGTTATTCTATCAATAGATGGCTTTATAGCTGTTAATGTTATTGTTATTGAAAATATTACAAGCAAAAAAACAAGCAAAGTAGAAACTATTGGTGAAACTCCTTTCATTTCAAAAAATTTATTAGTGAATTTGATTTTTTCATTTTGTAAATTAAGCTTCTCATTTTCTTCTCTTTTTGAACAGAGCTCCAATAAAATATTTCATCCAAAGTAGATTTTGTAATTAAATAAATAACTCTTCCAACGCTTTTTCTTCCAACTCTTCCTCTTCTTTGAATAGCTCTTATTGCGCTTGGTGCTTCATCATAAAAAATTGCTATATCAGCAGTAAAATCCAAACCTTCTTCTCCAATACTGGAGCAAACTAAACAATTGAATTCATTATTTTCAAATCTTTTCAAAATTTCTATTTGCTTTTCTTGCTTTAGTCCAATACCCTTTTTAAAAGCTTGCCCTATTAATATTTCAGATTTTATTGAATTGCTATTCAAAAATTCATTAATTTTCAAAACAGTATCTCTATAATTAGCGAAAATTATAATTCTAACTTTTGGGTTTAATTCTATTTCTTTTTTTACTATTTCCAAAAGTTTATTAAATTTAGGATGTTCAATACCATTAGAAATGCTTTTTATTATTTCAAAAGCTCTCCTAACTCTAAAATCTTTAACAACAGCTTTATCCGTTCTTTTCTTACTTTTAAACAAATTTTCCAAATAAGAAAGAAATGGTGTTATTCCTTGTGTTTCCAAAATTTCAGCAGCATGGAAAATTTTTATTGTTTCAGAAATTCTTTGTAATAAATGCAAATAAAATGGATTTCCTTGAGTTATGTATTGCTCAGCTATCTCATCTTTTGCTTCCAATAAAATTCTTCTACTAATTTTATCTTCTTTCAATGCTTCTTTTTCTTTTAAATATTTAAAATCTTCATCCAACCTTTCTGCTAAAATTCTAATTGCTTCTTTATATTTTTCTGGCAAATCAATATAAATCATATCTTTAAAAACTTTTTTAACATAAGGAGCTACATCAGGATCTTTTTCAGTTCTTATTTCAACATGCTCTAATGATAAAGCATTTTCTATTTCTTTTATTTTTTCTATTTTATCCGATGGAGAAGCTGTTAAACCTATTATTAATGGGAATTTTGATTTTTCTTTATAAATTTTTGCTATAAAAGTATAGGAATAATTTCCAACACTTCTATGAGCTTCATCAACAATTAACAATGAAATATTTGATAAATCCAAACTACCATTTTTTATATCATTTTCTATTGTTTGTGGTGTGGATACAATTACTTTTGCATTTTCATATAAACTTTTTCTTTTAGCAGGGGAAATTTTTCCTGTTATTAAAACAAAATTATTTTCCTCTAACTTTAAATTTTCTTTAAATGATTTGTATTGCTGAGAGCAAAGAGGTCTTGTTGGAGCCAAAATCAATATTTTACTTTCTGGATAAATAGATAATCTATGAGAAGCTATCATTATCGCTATTATTGTTTTTCCAAGGCTTGTTGGTAAAACTATCAAAGAATTTTTATCTTTGCAATTATTTGCTATTTTTAATTGATATTCCCTTCTTTCTATTTTTTCGCTTTTTATTAGCTCTAGATTTAAATCCATAAATTAATTCAAATAATTTCAGAAATATTTTTACATTCTTTTTCTATAGTGATATGTGTAGTGCTTTTTTCTATATCTTCTGCAAGCAAAAATCTTTTAATGAAAAATGTTAATTCATTATTATTTCTAAAAAAGCATCTAATTAGCAAATCATTTTCCCCACTTATTTCACTTATTTCTAAAACATTTAAATGCTCCATAAGTTTTTTCTTAATAGCTTTTATAAAGGCATTCGATTTTGCTTTAATCAATATAACAGCTTCAATTTCTAATCCAAGCTTTTGAAGGTCAATTTCCATTCCAAATTTTTTTATAACACCAGCTTTCATCATTTTTTCAACCCTTTTTATTACTGTTACTGTTGTTACACCAACTTCTTTTGCAACCTGATTAAAAGATTTTCTGCTATCTTTTTCCAATGAACTTATTATTTTTTTATCAATCTCATCTATAAAGTAAACTTTTGTTTTATTGTTCCTAGGCACAATTAAATATTAGTTTAATAAATTTTATTTGTTTTCAGCTTCTAAGCTTTTTATAATTTCCAAAGCAGCTTTACAACCATCTCCAGCAGCTGTTATTGCTTGCATATATTTAAAATCAACACAGTCACCAGCAGCAAAAACACCTTTAATGCTAGTTTCAAATTTATTATCAACTTTTATATAACCATTTTCATCCATTTCCAAGATTCCCTTAAAAATTTCTGTATTTGGTGCATGACCAATTGCTAAAAAAACTCCATCACAATTAAAAATTTCGCTTTCATTATTTTTAACATTTTTTAGTAAGACAGCTTCAACTTTTTCACTTCCAATTATTTTTTCAACTACAAAAGGAACTTTGAATTTAACATTTTCAAGCAATTTAACTTTTTCAACCATTATTTTGCTTGCTTTAAATTCCTCTCTTCTATGAACTACTGTAACATCTTTAGAAAATTTAGAAAGTGTTAAAGCATATTCCATAGCTGTATCTCCACCACCAACAACTACAACTTTTTTGTTTTTAAAGAGAGGAGCATCACACGTTGCACAAGTAGAAACTCCTCTTCCAATTAATTCTTTTTCTCCTCCAATTCCTAAAAGCTTTGGTTTTGCTCCAGTTGCAATTAAAACTCTTTTTGCTTCAAATACATCTTCTTCAACAATTACTTTAAATGGTTTTGATGAAAAATCTACTTTTGTTGCATTTTTTTCTATTATTTCAATCCCAAGCTCTTTAACTTGCTCAATCATCCTTTCCATTAATTCTCTACCAAGAATGCTTTTAAATCCTGGAAAGTTTTCAACATAGCTTGTTAGCATTAATTGACCACCATATTCATAACCAGCTATTAACAATGTTTTTAGTTTATTTCTAGCTAAGTAAATGCTAGCAGTGCAACCAGCTGGGCCTGAACCAATTACTATTGCATCGTACATAAATTTAGATATTGTTTTAATCTTTTAATTGGAAAAAAGTTTAATATTTTACCATTTTTATAATATCCAGAACCCAAATAATATTCTTTAAACTTAACTACAACAAAATTTTCATCCATGTTTAAATTCTTTTCTATTTCATTACCAGAAAGCCATTTTTTTAAATCTTCTTCATTTAGCTCAACAACATTTTTCTTAATATTTTTTCCAAATAAGCTTGTTGCATCTAACGAAAAAACAAATTTGTTATTTCTTTTTATTTTACCTAGATATAAGCCATAATACTTAACTTTTATATTTATTGTATTCATTACATGAAAAGCATCTTTTGTTAAAATTCTAACTTTATCATTTTTTTGCTTTATTATTTCAAGTTTATCAAGCTTTAATCCATATCTTTTCTCTATTATTTCATCAACTTGCATATGAAAAATTTTTCTTGGTATGGAAGATTAATTCTATAAGTATTTTTTATGAAAGATCCTTCCAAGCTATATTTTTCAAAATTTTTTATTTCAACAGTTTCGCAACTTGTTTTTTGAATGCAATATTTAATAACTTCTTCATTTTCTTCATTTAATATTGAGCATGTAGAATAAACAATAAAGCCATCATTTTTAATGCAATTGAAAGCATTTATTAGCAAAGATTTTTGTAGAGATGATAATTTTTTTATTTGGGTTTCGCTAACTTTCAAATTATCATAAACTCCTGTAGCACTGCATGGTACGTCAAGTAATATTCTATCAAATTTTAAATTACATTTTTTCAAAAATTTAACTCCATCAATCATTGTAACTATTGTATTTAATACTCCACATCTTTGCAAGTTAAATGTTAAGCTTTTAATTCTTTTTTCTTTTATATCATTAGCGATTATACAGCCAGTATTTTCCATTATTTGAGCAATTTGTGTTGTTTTTGCTCCTGGAGAGGCACATAAATCTAAAACCAAGCTATTCTTTTCAATATCTAAAATTATTGGGACGAGCATACTGCTTGCATCTTGAATAAAGATATATCCTAAAAAGTGTTCCATTTCTTTTGCTATATTTTTTCCATTTTCTTCAACAAAAAATCCATAATCGCAATAGCTTATTTTTTCTAAAGAGTAATTTTTTTCTTCCAAGCTTTTAACAACATCCTTTACATTAGCTTTCAATGTATTTATTCTTATTGCTTTTTTCTTCATAATTATTTTATGAATGGTTTTGACTTAATAATTGCTGAAAAGCAAAAGGCTGCTGAAAAAATAGCAAGAGCTTTAAGTAATGGTAATTATAAGGTAAATAAATGGAGGTTTTATCAATTTGGAAATTATTTAGTTGTTTATGCAAAAGGTCATTTGTTTAAATTAGATACTAGAGATAAAGTATGGAATTATCCAACTTTTGAAGCTGAATGGTTTCCAGTTAATAAAGAAATTAGAAAATATATTTCCATTTTAAGAGAAGTTTGTAATAAGTGTAGAAATGTTATAATAGCAACTGATTATGATATAGAGGGTGATGTTATTGGTTATAATATTTTAAGGTTTATTTTGAAAAGAAAAAATGCTTATAGGGCAAAATTTTCTGCTTTAACTGAATCAGAAATAAAAAAGGCATTTTCAAATTTAATGAATTCTTTAGATTCGAATCATGTTTATGCAGGATTAACTAGGCATTATTTAGATTTTTATTGGGGAATTAATCTTACAAGAGCTTTAACAAAAATAGTTAATAATGGCAAAATAATTTCTTGTGGAAGAGTACAAACACCAACTCTAAACTTAATTTTGGAAAGAGAGTCAGAGATTAGAAATTTTATACCAAAAGATTTTTGGGTAATAAAAGCTTTGTTTGATAAAAATGGCGAAAAGTTTTATGGAGAATATATAGAAGGAAGAGTTTTCGATAAGGAGAAAGCATTTAAAATATTTGATGAATGCAATAAAGCTAAGGATGTGAAAATAGAAAGCATCGAATCTAAAAAAATAAAAGTTAAACCATTACCACCATTTAATTTAACTTCATTACAATCAGAAGCTTACAAATTTTTTAAATTTTCTCCTTCAAAAACATTAAAAATAGCTGAAGAATTGTACTTAGATGGTTTTATAACATATCCAAGAACATCTAGCGAAAAAATGCCAAAGGGTATGAATTTGAAAGAAATATTAAACGATTTAGCTAAATTTAAAAACTATTATGATTTTGTTTCAAAAATATTTTCAAAAAGAGAGTTGAGATATATAGAAGGTAAAAAAGAGGACCCTGCACATCCAGCTATAATACCAACTGGAAAAATTCCTTATAAAATTAGTAGCGAGCAATTTAAAATATTTGATTTAATAGCTAGAAGATTTATTAATTGTTTTTTCAATGATTTAATACTTCACGAACAAAAAGTAATTTTAAACATAAATGGGTATAAATTTATTGTTTTTGGTAGAGCTATTATTGAAAATGGATGGATAGAGGTTTATCCAAAGAAAATAAAAGAAAATTTAATCCCAAAATTAAACTATAATGATAAGATATTATTAATAAAAGTTGAGATATTAAAAGGTAAGACAGCTCCACCAAATAGATACAATTTATCAGAGCTAATAAAAACAATGGAAAATTTAAAATTGGGAACAAAAACAACAAGAGCAGAAATAATAGAAACTTTATTTAGAAGAAATTTTATAAAGGGAAAAAAGACAGTTGAAATAACTCCTTGGGGGGAAACTGTTATAAATGTTGTAAAACCAATAGTTCCAATAATAACAAGTGTTGAAATGACTAGAAAGTTTGAGGAATATATGGAAGAAATAATGCAAGGAAAAAGAGATATGGAAAGTGTTTTAAGAGAAGCTAAAGCTTTTATAACTAATGTTATAAATGAGCTTGAAAAAAGAAAGGAAGAAATAAAGAATAGTTTCAATAAAGTTCAGACTCACTAATTATTACAAAATCTCCTATGCTTTTTACTGCCGAGAATGGTATTACTATTTTTCCTTTTTCATTTTTCTTTAAATTTAATTGTGAAGCATAGCTTGTTGGCTGGCCAGCAATTATATTTATTAGCTCTCCAGTTTCAACTACAAATTCTACATTTTCAACTACACCAAGCTTTCTTCCATTTTCTTCGCTTATTATGGTTTTTCCTATTATATCAACAGCTCTAACTCTACTTTCTGGCATATTTTAACTTTAGATAATAAAAATAAATTATGGCAAAAGTAATTGTTCAGGATGTTTATGATGTAATAGGATTGGGCAATATTGTTTTATGTTATATTAAAGAGGGTACTTTAAGGGTTGGCATGGTTACTAAATATAAAAATTATGTTTTAAGGGTTGCTATGATAGAAAGTAAAAATGAAAGAAAAGAATATGCAGAGGAAAAAGAGTTTTGTGGGGTAAAATTAATACCTAATGAATTTTCTTTAGCAGATATATTTTTTGGAAAGGGAGAAAAAATAGTTAAAGAGCTTAAAGGAGTTTTATTGGAGTTTTCTTAGTGGACCAGCCGGGATTTGAACCCGGAGCCTTCGCTCAGCCAAAGCGACGTGCTACCATTGCACCACTGGCCCATTCCTTAAATTCTTTAATAGTTGGAAAAAATAAATCAATATATTGTTTAATTAAATATTTATCCACACCACATATCTTTATTTTTTTATTTGTTATACCTATAACCTTTATTTTCTTACTTACTAAATTTTTTATCATAAATCCATAGCCTATCAAACTTTTGATGTTTTTTTCGCTGACAAAAACCGCTGTAGAATTAAAAAAATTATCACTCACAATGTAAGTTCCATACTTCGTTTCCAGTATAGTCTTTCCTTTTGGACGTAGGTTATTTTTTTCTAAAATATTTTGTATATTTTTTTCGAGTTTGTCTAATGGTTTTTTCTTTTCTATTAATGCGCCTCTAAGTGAATTTTTATTAATTAATCGAGCATAGAAATTAGATAAAAATCTTTTGAAATTTTTCATTTTCCCTTGAAGAATTTTAGTTCTTAGTTTTCTTAATTGAGTGATATCTAGGAGTATTGGAATTATATTATTTTCAATTAACAATAGTGTTGCTTCTATTGGGAATCGTTCTTTTTTATAAGTATACTTTTTAACAAACCATGAAGTTACTATAAATTCTTTTTTTATTTTCTTTCTTTTTTCAAAAATTTTAGCTATTTCATAAAAAAGTAGAGCTTTACTCTTTCTGAATCCTAGAACTTCTTCAACAAAATTATTTCTATAGTGAAAATCTACGCACCATCCACCTATCGGTACATGAACATCAAATGGTATATTTGCTTTTAAGTTCTCTTTTACAATCTTCTTTTCACGCTCTGTCAAGGGTGAGTTTTTTGCTCCAAGTGTTCCAAGCATCTTAAAGTAGTAGTTCCCATATTTTTTGATTAAGGTTTTCATTACTTTACTTCTAATTTTTTTGGAAGCTAGTATCTTTAACACATGCTTGCGTCTAAGTTCTTTAAATTTTTTATACATTTTTTTATTCAACTTAATTTTTTTATACCATAAAAGTAAAGAGTTGCGTCTTCTTTTGTTTCTAGCCAATTCAAGTTGTTTAAGGAACTTTTCATTTCCCCATTTCTTAATTCGTGCTTTTACACTATTTTTCCCACCTTTAATTTGTCCCCAGCTTGATTTTAATATTTGTACTTCTTTTAAAATTGTTTCTTTTTCTGGATACTCGTTTAATAGATCATTAAAAATATCCTTTGGAATGGTACATTCTAAACGTAGCCATCTTTTTAGTGTTGAATATGAAATACCATATTTTTTACTGAGTTCTGTTTTGGTCAGATGAAGAAGTCTAGATTTATTTTCTATTAAAGTTTTTATGAGTGATTTCGATTCGATTTTAACTCTTTCCATCGGTACGGATATATATTAGAAAATTTATTTAAATATTTCCGTCATTTGAGCTACTGAACCTATTTTTCTCAAAGTTTTTAGTAGTTGAAAATAAAATTCTAATTTCTCTTACAATTCTTTTCTTATTGCAAGATAATTATCTATAGCTTCTTTAATATCAACTGTTATTACAGTTCCATTTGGCAAAGTTCTTCTTATTGTCATTGGTAATAGCTTATTTTTAAATTCTTCTTTTGCTATTTCTCTTGGATTATAGCTTTTTGCTTTTATGAAATAAGGTGCTCCTAATGAAATTTGCATTGCTCGAGCAGAAATTATTCTAGCTACCTCATACTTTGTCAAAATGTTCATAAAACATATTTTTCTATTTAGAATTTTTATTTGTTATGGTTGTATATAGTATTTATAATTTGATATGTATTTATTCCATAGGGTTGTGGTATTTTGACTTAATTTTTGTTTAAGCTTTACAAAAAAGAAAATAAAATTAGTTTTTTAAGTATACAAGGAAATACTTGAATTTGTCAGCTAGATTTGTTAAATTATAAAATAACAGGACCTCTATATCTTGAAATATCTATGGAAAACTCCCTCTTTTCATTATTATATTCTGTGTTAATTATTTTGTAAGAAATATTTGGAAATTTGATTTATAGTAAAAGCCTTTCTTGGGAATATATTTGACCTTCTGGAGTTCGCCACATTCTACTTATTTTTATCGAATCTACATACTCTCTGAGTCGTTCAAGATCTTCTAAAAGATTAATGTTTAGAAAATCTTCTGTAATTCTTCCATCTCCCCATCCATTAACTACTTTTCTTAAAATTATTTTCTTTACATCTTTTGGTAGGTATGGTTCTATTGTTGTAGGTATTATAAAATAAATTATCAAATAAAAATATTAATATTTTGTGTCAATCATGTTCTTCTATATAACCTTTTAGCAAGCTTTGAATGAAAAGTCATCATGTTTTTCTTTTTTTAACTTAAGCTATTTCATGCCTTATTTTTCACTATATTGTTTTGCTTTCTTATAGTATTTTTTAGATATTTCTCATTTTCTGTAAAAATTAATAATGAAGGATGAAAATTTATCGTATCTTAACAGCTTTTCTTTTGCTCATGTATATAAAAATATCGCTTAAAACATAAAAACTATTATGGGGATATATATAAAAACATATGGTTGCACTTCTAACAAATTCGATTCAGAAATAATGGCTGGTTTGTTAGCTAAAAATGGATTTAAATTGGCAAGTAATGAAAATGAAGCAGATATAATAATAGTTAATACATGTGCAGTAAAATCAACAACAGAGGAAAAAATAATTAGTTATTTAAGTAAATTAAGCAATTCGAATAAAAAAGTAATAATAGCAGGTTGCTTACCAAGGGTAAATTTGGAAAGAATTAAAAAAGCAATACCAAATTACCATGCTATAATAGATGTTAAAAGCATAGATAAAATTGTTGATGCTGTAAAAATAGGCAGTGGTATAGAATTTTTTTCGGATAGTAAAACAGATAAACTTAGTTTACCAAGACAAAGTTTTAACGAGGTAATAGATATAATAAAAATTTCTGAAGGTTGTTTATCAAATTGTACTTTTTGTGCTACTAAATTATCTAGGGGTAAATTAAATAGCTTTAGGCCAGAAAAAATAAGAAGTGCTTTGATTGAAGGATTAAAAAATGGTAAAAAGGAATTTTGGTTAACTTCAGAAGATTGTAGCGCTTATGGTAGAGATATTGGTATAAATTTGATAGATCTTTTAAACTCTATAGCAAGAATTGATGGAAAATATTTTGTTAGGGTTGGGATGATGAATCCTTTGCATTTTAAAAAAATTGAATTGAAAAATTTAGTGCAATCTTTTAAGAATGAAAAAATATTTAAGTTTTTGCATTTATGTGTTCAATCTTTTAGTGATAGAGTTTTGAAAGACATGAAAAGGGGTTATACTGTTAAAGATTTTTTAGAATATGTAAATGGATTTAGAAAAGAAATAAATGAAATTACGCTTGAAACTGATATAATAGTTGGCTATCCAACAGAAAGAGAAAGTGATTTTAAAAAAACTGTTAAGTTTATAAAAAAAGTGAAACCAGATATAGTTAATATATCTAGATTTTCAAAAAGAAGAGGAACAGAAGCATATAAATTAAAACAATTGCCAACTGAAGTTTGTAAGGAAAGAAGTAAAAAGCTTACTGAAATAGTTAAAAAAATAAGTTTGAAGAAAAATGAAAAATGGGTTGGTTGGGAAGGAATTTGTTTAGTTGATGAAATCGGTAAAAATAAAACTTATATAGCTAGAAATTATTGTTATAAGCCAATTGTTTTAAAAGCTAATGAGAATTTAATTGGTAAATTTGTTGAAGTTAAAATAGATGGATATGGAGAAAGATATTTAGCTGGTTCTATTCTAAAACAACATATCTCCTCTGCTCCTGAATAATTCTTCTCCTCCTTTCTTCAAGCTCCTTTATTTTGCTTTCCAATTCCAAAATTTTTGTTTCAATTGAATCTATTTTGCTTTTTAATGTTGATATTTCATCAATTTTTTTATTTAACTCTTCAATGCTTTTTGATTGAGAAGATAAGGCTGTTTCTAATGCTAAAATTGTATTTTTTAAATATTCAATTCTTTTCACATCTTGAGTTTTAATAGAAGATTTAATTTTTTCAATTTCCTCATTAATTGTTGTTAATATGTTTTCAAAATCCTCAAGTTTAATTAATTTGTTTTCTGTTTCTTCAATTCTTCCTTTTATTTCGCTTAATTCTTTACTTGTATTTTCAATTTCTATCATTTTTATTTTTAGCTGATCAATTTCTTCAAGAGTTGAGGAAATATCTTTTCTTGATTGGGATAAGTAGTCATATATTTTATTTATGTTAGATTTTACTTCAGATAATTCTTGGGTTAATGGGGTAATATCAAGTTTTTTCATTCTTTCTTCGATTTCTTTACTTTTGTTTGTTAGATCTTCTTTAATTCCCATAAGTTCTCTAAGTTTTTCTTCATAATAGCTTGCAAAGTTTTCTAGACTGCTCTTTATTCTTGATAAGTCACTTTTATTTACTTCAAATTCTTTTGATAAAGTTTCTAGCTTTTCACTAAACTTTTCAATAAAAGCTACTTTATCTCTCAATTGTTCTATTAATCTTTCAATTTCCTCACCCCTTTTAATACTTTTTTTAATTTCAAATATATCTTCTATAACTTCTTTAAATTTTGTTTCTATTTTAGTAAAATTATTTATTACATTATCAATCGAAGTTTTATATTCAAGAAATTTAGCTTCCAAATTTCTTAAATCAGTTAATCTTTCATCCAAAACTTTTGCTACAGTTTCCAATATATCACTTTTCTTTTCCTCTATAATTTTTTTAGTTTCTGAAATAGATTGCTCCAAAGCTCTCTTAGTTATAACTTCTTTAGATACTTCTATTTGCTTTTCTAAATCTGAAAATTTAACATTAAACTTTAACAAGCTTTCTGATAAATCTTTCTCTAATATACTAACTCTTTCCAATGAATCTTTTAAGCTATTATATATTGTTTCTATTTTTTCAATATCCTCTTTAAGTTTTATAGGATCTATTTTTTCAGCTATTTCTCTAAAAAGTTTTTCTAATGTAGATAAACCAGCTTGCTCAACTAATATTAAATTTTCAAGCTTTTCTATTTGTTCTTTAATTTCTTCTTCTGGCATTTATTGCTATAATTTAATTTTTTCTTCAGGAAATATATTGTGAATAAATTGGAAAATTTAAAGGAGATCATAAGACATGAACTAATAGGTTTAAATGTTTTAGTTCATAGCTCTACAAATAAATATCAAAAAGGTATAAAGGGGGTTGTTATTGACGAAACTTATAATTTACTAATAATAGAAACTAAAAAAGGAATAAAAAAAGTTTTGAAAAAAGATTGCGTTTTTGTTTTTGATTTTAAAGGATATAAGGTTAAAGTAGATGGGAAATTATTGATTGGAAGACCAGTTGATAGGATAAAGAAAAAACTACCATGCTAATATTAGCTGGTTTAGGTTTATATGATGAGCTTGATATTACATTAAGGTTAATAGAGGAAAGTAAAAAGTGCGATGAAATTTATATTGAAGAATATACTGGCAATTGGAAAGGTAATTTAGAAAATTTGGAAAAAATTTTGAGTAAAAAAATTATAAAAGTTGAAAGAGATTTTTTAGAGGAGAAAAGTAGCTATTTAATAGAGGGAGCAAAAACAAAAAATATAATGATATTGGTTCAGGGGGATCCTCTAGTTTTAACAACGCATTTTTCTTTAATTCTAGATTGCATGAAAAATAATGTTAAATATAAAGTTATACACAATTCTTCTATTGTTTCTGCTGTTGCAAAAACTGGATTACATATTCAAAAATTTGGCAGGATAGTTTCTTTACACAAAAAATTTGATACAATCTCAATAAAAAAATATATTGAGGAAAATAAAGCAGCTGGCTTACATACTTTATGTATTCTCGATTTGGATTTAAGTTTGAATGAAGCATTGGAAATTTTAGAAAAGCAAGATTGTTTAAAAAGTAATGAAAAAATTATTGTTTTAATTAATGTTGGTTCTGATAAAGAAAAAATTTTTGGTGGAACTATAGATGAGTTAAAAAAATTGAAAATAGAGGATAAGCTAGTTTCTTTAGTCATTCCCTCTACCGATTTACATTTTTTGGAGAAAGAGGCTTTAGAAAATTTAAACCTAAAATAAACTAAAAATTCATCCAAATTTTCTAGCATATTATAGAGTTTTTCTAACTAGAATCTTTTTATCTTGTTAACTATAGATTTTGTAGAAAATTTAGTAATAAGCTTTAATTGGGGGTGGTGGGATTTGAACCCACAACTCGCCGGTCTTCAGCCGGTTGCTCTCCCGGGTTGAGCTACACCCCCATTTAAAAAATTTACAATAAAATAATTTATGAAGTTTGAAATTATTAAAGTGAATATACCAGCAAATAGCAATATTATAGTGGCTCAATCTCATTTTATTAAAACAGTAGAAGATGTTGTTGAGTGTTTAGTTAATTGTGTACCAACAATAAAATTTGGAATAGCTTTTAATGAAGGTAGTGGGAAATGTTTAGTTAGATATGAAGGTAATGATGAAGAGCTTTTGAAAACAGCTATAGATACAGCTAGCAAAGTAGCTGCTCCTCATACACTTTACATTTATATAAGAAATGCTTATCCAATAAACATTTTACCAAGATTAAAAGAAGTTCCAGAAATAGTTAATGTATTTTGTGCTACAGCTAATCCATTAAAAATTGTTGTTGTTGAAGATGAAGAAGGAAATAGAGGAATAATTGGTGTTATAGATGGTTTTAGAGTTAAAGGAATTGAAAATGAGCAAGATAAGTTAGAAAGAAAAGAATTTTTGAGAAATATAGGTTATAAGTTATAAATGGTTGTTCATGAAACAATAGTTGGTAGAATAAGAGAAGATTTATTAAAGTTTGGAAAAGAGGGAACTGGTTATTTAGGAAAGCATATAGTTGGAAGTGGAGAAGAAGCTCATTTAACTACAAAAGTTTTAATCGATTTGTTAAAACCGCATGTAATTTTAATTGCTGGCAAAAGAGGAAGTGGAAAAAGTTATTCTGCTGGGGTAATTATTGAAGAATTTTTAATGTTAAAAGATGAATATAGAAAAAAAGCTTCTTTTATAATTATAGATCCAATGGGTATTTACTGGAGCATGAAATATCCAAATACTCAGCAAGAAGAATTATTAAAAAAATGGAATTTAGAGCCAAGGAAATTTGATGTTAGGGTTTTTGTTCCCCATTTATTAAAAGAAGCTTATGAGAAAGCTGGCATACCAATAGATGGGTTAATTTCAATAGCTCCTAATGAAGTTACTGTAGAAGAATGGTTACAAACATTTGGTTTGAAGAGAACAGAGGAAATAGCTATTGCATTTGAAAAAGCTTATAATGAAGTTAGCAGCAAAATAAAAAATTTTTCTTTAGATGATTTGATAAATTTTGTTAAAAGTGATGAAACTTTAAGAAAAGAGGTTAGAGATGCATTAGTCAATATTCTTTCTGTAACTAAGGAATGGGGAATTTTTTCTGAAAAAGCTTTAGCAATAGAGGAATTAGTTAAAGGTGGGGAAGTTACTATTTTGGATGTATCGAGAATGAAAAGCATTGAAGTTAGAAATTTGTTAGTAGCTTTGCTTGTAAAAAAAATTTATTATTATAGGGTTTTATCTAGGAAAGAAGAGGAGAAAGCAAAAATTGAAAATAGAGAACCAAGGTTTTCTTTTCCATTAACATGGGTTGTTTTAGAAGAAGCACATAACTTTATTCCATCAAGCGAAAAAGTAGTTTCAACAGATCCAATATTAACTTTAGCAAAACAAGGTAGAGAGCCAGGTATTTCCTTAGTTTGTATAACACAAATGCCAAATAAAGTACATCAAGAAGTTTTAAGTCAATGTGATTTGGTTATTTGCTTTAGATTAACTAGTGAAGATGATATAAATGCTTTGCATTCTGTAATGCAAACTTATGTTAGAGAAGAAATAGAAAAATTTTTAGCTAGGTTACCAAGATGGCATGGTGCAGCTATAATTTTAGATGATAATTTGGAAAAAATATTCACAGTTAATATTAGACCTAGAATTTCTTGGCATGCTGGAGGTACAGCAGCATTAGCATGAGTATTTTAATTACAATAATTTCATTTTTAATAGGGTTTATTGTTTCTTGGTTTATTTTTAGGATATATTTTTTTAATAGGTTAATAAAGTTTAGAGAATTTATAGCTGAAAAAGTAGTAAAAGTAATTATCCCAAAATCAATAAGAGCAAAGTTGATAGAGGCTATTTCTAAAGATATAATTGAGCAGTTTGCACCATTTACAGAAAAGTTTAAAGAAAAGAATATTAATGCTATTGATGCTGTTTATTTAGGAGAACCAATAGATTTTATTGTTTTTGATGGTTGGAAATCTGGGGAAATAAAAAGAATAATTTTTGTTGAAGTAAAAGCTGGAGAAGCAGCAAAATTAACAAAAACAGAAAATGATATAAAAGAAATTGTTAATAAAAAAGAAAAAATAGAGTTTGAGGAAATAGATTTTACAAAAGAAAAGCTTGTTAGTGAAGCAAAAATAAAAGAAGTTTTGGAATCTAGTACAGAAAGCATTGAGATAAAAAATAAAATAATAAAAGAAATTAAAGAAGAGGAATTGAAAAAATTTATATGAGATTGCTTTTGAATTTAAAAGCTTTAAACGATTGCCAATATGATTTGAAATATTTTCATAAATTGCAAGGATTTATTTATAGCTTGCTTAAAGGAACTCAATATGATATTTTGCATGATAAAAAAGGATACAAATTTTTTTGTTTTTCTAATGTTTTTCCTATTGGTGAAATTAAAGCTGGGAATAAAAGAAATTTATTAATATCTTCTCCAGACAAATTTTTTATAAAAATTTTAGAGGAAAAATTAAAAAATTTATCAGATAATAAAAAAGCAATTAATATTGGTGAAATGCTTTTTGAAATAGAAAATATATTGATAATAAAAACAAAATTGAAAAAAGCTTGTAAGCTAATTTCTGCAACTCCAATTGTTATTAGAATTCCTGAAAAAAATTATGAAAAATATAATATACCAAAAGAATTTAGAAAGAAAAGATATGCTTATTGGCGTTCTATTTTTTCATTTGAAGCTTTTGTTAAGCAATTGGAGGAAAATTTGTTTAAAAAATATAGCGAATTTTATAAAACTAATATTGAAAGCTTTTCTTTGTTTGAGCAGTTTAAATTTAAAAAAGAAGTTTGTAATCATGTTATTATTAAAGGAAAAGAATATAAAGTAATAGGAAGCATATGGGAATTTATGTTTAGTTATTTTGATAATGAGCAAAAAAAGATTTTAGAGTTTGGAATTGATTGTGGATTTGGTGAAAGAAATAGTTTAGGATTTGGGTTTATGAATGTGATGTTAGCAGGCTAGGTTAATTTAAATAAATTTAAATATTTGTGCTAAAAAAATAATATTATGTTCGATGAAATTTGGAGTTGGGCTTATAGAACTGGTATGATAATAAAAGAAAGGGATGAAAAGCTTTTAAGAATGTTAATTTTTGATATTCGCGGAGAGGAAACACCAGGTAGATTTTTAGAGAAATTATCAAATAGGTTATGTGAATATAGAACAAATAAAAATATAGGTTTAGATGTTTCTATTAAATCGGATTTGTTTAAAGTAAAGTGGCATGGAGATAAATTTTATCATATGAAGGCTGCAATTATGGCAGGTTTAACAGATGCTTTATCTGTAAGGAGTAGGGAAAATGAGTAAGGTTGTGCAAATATCTATAGTTGGAAAGGTTCACGGTAATGTAAATGCAGATGAAGTAATAGGTACAAGAATTACTTTGAAAAAAATGTATTCTTCAGCAGGAGAAGTTTTACCATTTGTTTCAGCAAGAGCTATAAAGTTTGCAATAAGGAAAGCTTTACGCGAAAAGGGATTGCCAGTAGATCCTCTACGTGTAAATCCAGAAGCAACAGAAACATTAAGACTTAGTGATAGTGCTAGACCTAACGAGTTTATAGACAACGATATCTTTGGCTATATGCGAACTTTAGGAGAAAAAGGAGCATTGAAAAGACAGGCACCCATAGCTTTATCCTATTTTAAGGCGTTAAAGGATACTCCAATAAAAGCAGAGTTCGCAGCAAGATTTCCCAGGTCATGGGGTGAAGAAGAAAGTCCAGCACCTTTTGAAATAGAGGTAGCGGAGTTTATTGGAAAAATAAATTGCATCATGTATGATTATATCGGTAATTTTACTTTAGATAGAAAAGTAGCTAAAAGTATTAAAAATAATGAAGAAGCGAAGAAATTTTTAGAAGAAGTACCTGAAAGTATAACTAATGAAGAAAGAAAGGAAAGAATAAAAGCTTTTTGTGAAGTATTTCTTACACCTTTATATGTTCTTTCCCGTGCTACAAATTCTTTGAATATTCCAGAATATATAGCTGGCTTAGTTGTGCTCTCAGAAAAAGGACCGCTTCCAGTTTTTCAATATCTAGATTATGACTTTGAGAAAAATGAATTAGATATAGAGAGCTTAAAGAGAATGGTGGAAAGAAATGAAATAAGGGAGAATATGAAAAAAATTTTCCTAATAGATTATAAAGGAAAGATAAACGAAGTACTAAGTGGAATAGAAAAAGTAACTAGTGTAAATTCAGTTATTAATGAGATAGTTAATTTCCTCTAGATTAACATAATGAAAGCAATTGTAGTGAGAATAGCATTTTTTGAAGCATTTTTTAAAGTACATTATACTAAAACATCTAGATTAACGTATCCTATACCATTACCAACTAGTGTAGCTGGAATTTTTGGTAGTATGTTAGGTTTATCTAGGAGAGATGCTTCTCAAAGATTTAAAGAATATTTTTTTGGTGCATCCCTAGTTAATGGAGATAATTATCGCGAAGCAAGAGAAAATGCAACATACATTCTTCATAAAAAGACAAGAGGAAAAGGTGTTGAGAATATTCATATAATTAACGAACCTACCTACTTTATTTCTATTGCTGGAGAGGATTTAAATGAAATTTATACTAAACTGAAGAAAAATATAGAATATCTACCTTTCGGTGGGCAAAATGATTTCTTTGTAAAAGATTGGGAAGTTGTAAAGTATAAAGATACAAGTGTTTCAACAGAAATTTCAAATTATTTACCATTAGATTGGTTTCAACCACTTCAAGATGTTCGTTTCGAAATATTACCAGTAATGCATAAACTTTCTCCAAATCCAGATTTTGTTTTTATTTTGGATGGAAAAGGGAAATCTCAAGAAAAGATTTTGGTTTGTGAGTTTGAAGGGAAAAATATAGGTCTTTATAAACTAGAGGGTTTTTATTGCGTCGGAGAATGGTCTATATAAATTGGGAATCTCAATTAGAAAAAGAGAGCCATCCAAACAAGTGTTTATATTGTCATGTTGATGAGGTTAAAAGAATTTTTAATAGGTTTGTAAATTTTTTTGGTTTTTCAAAGTCATCGAAAGCTTATAAAATCATAGAAAAGGTAATAGAATATCATGATACAGGCAAGCTAAATCCTGTCTGGAATTTTAATTCAAATATTTCTCATTCGAATTATTCATGTAAATATTTCGAGGAAGCAATAGAAAAAGAAGGTAGAAGGCCTACTGAAGAGGATGCTTTAGTATTGTTCTTAATTTTAAAACATCATGGCTTACTTAAACCAATTACGAAATATAAAGAATATGAAAAAGTTGTAGAAAGCTTTAAAGTAGGTACTTTAAGAAGTTGGTTTTTTTCTAATTTCTCGAGGGATGATAGAATAGAATTGGCAGATTTATATGGAATATTTAAAATTGCTGATTGTTTATCAGCATCCAATTCCACTTTCATACCAGAATCTCCTTTGGTTGATTATAGTGAGTTAAAAAATTTTTTACCAAATGTTAAAAGAAGAAAAGAGCAAGAGGAAATTCAGAAAATAAAAAGAATAGGTTTTCTTAAAGCTCCAACTGGATGGGGAAAAACTAAAGCTTCCTTACTTTATTTATTGGGAAAAGAAAATATTAGGAAATGTTTTCTTATCTTTCCAACTATTACGGCTATTAATGAACTGTATGTAGATTTTAAAAAGTTGTTTGGAGATAAAATTGCTAAATATTTTTATTTTTATGATGTTGAAGTATATGAAGTGCTTGAAGAAAGAGAGGCACAATTTAAGACATTTTTGTCTAAATACTTTCTTAAACCGTTTATTATAACTACTATTGATCAGATTTTACTATCTTTTTTACAAATAGGAAGCTATCATATGAGGCGAGTGATGTTTAAAAATGCAGCAATAATTCTAGATGAAATACATTTGCTTAATGAAAGAATGTTATACATTCTTTTACATTTTCTCAAGCTTTACTGGAATACTTATAATCTTCACATACTATTCATGTCTGCTACATTTTCAGATGCACTTTCTCAAGCTATTAAAGAATTTTTACCATTAGAAATAAGTAAAAATATAGTTGAAATTAATAAATTGGAAAAATATAAAGAACTAAAAAGAATTAAGGTTAAGTTAAGATTGAATGAACACATTGATAATGCTATTGAAGAAATAGTAAAAAAAGGTAAAGAGAAAAGAGTTCTTGTAATAGTAAATACTGTTGAAGCTGCTGTAGCTATTAAGCAAAAATTAGAAGAATATGAAGATGTAACATCAATTCTTTTACATGGTAGGTTTATGTATTATTCGCGAAAAAAGAAAGAGGATGTTGTTAAAAAATTTAAAGATTCATTAAAACCACATGTTTTAGTTTCTACGCAAGTTTGTGAAGTTTCTCTTGACATTTCATATGATTATCTTTATACAGAACTAGCACCTTTTCCTTCTCTTATTCAAAGATTTGGACGCGTTAATAGAAGCGGTGAGGAAGCAATTGAAGATAATGTTTTCATTTTTAGACCAAAAATTAAAGATGAAGAAAAGTATCCTTATGAAAAAGAAAAATTAGATGAGGCGGAAAATTGTTTGAAGAAAGTTGAAGATTTAAAAAGCGAATGGGAATTGGTTCAAGCTTTTAATGATTTAGAAAGTAAAGAGAAATTAGAACAAAATCTTAAGAAAGCCGAACGCGACATTAACTTAGCCAGGTTCGAAGGTGTAACTGGATTGTTCTTTTCACCAGATTTGGAAGAAAATGAAATTAGAAGAATATTAGCATATAGAGAAGAGTTTACAACGCTTATTATACCTTATAGAGATTTGATTGTGGGTAATAAAGCTAATAAGATTAGGAGTGAAATAGATAACGTCCTTACTAAATTAAGTGAAAAAAGTGATTTAAAGTTATATGCAAGATTGAAGGGATTTGCAGTAAATGTACCTTTTTTTGTTGTATTAAAAGGAAGTGTTGAGAAAGATAAAGGAATACCAATTGTAAAAGAAACAAAAGATTTTGTTTATGATACAAAGTATGGATTTATTAATGAAAAGCTATTAAAAAATTTAATATGAAGTGGAGGAAAGAAATAAGGGATTTCGTATTTTGGAAAGAGAATAATGTATTTTTGGTAAATGTTAATTATCTTTTTTCTATAGCGAATTGGTTTCCTAATTTTTTTCCTAGAAATCCAATAAAGGGGTTTGGAAAGGAAAGATATCAGCTTCGAATGGAAATAGAGAATGAAATTGAGGAAGAGAAAAGAAGAGAAAAATTTATAGAATTATTAGAGTGCTTGGCCAAACAAATAAGTGAAGAGGGATATTCTTCGTTACTTTATCCAACTATGATAACAGAACCTAACTTGTTTCTAGGGAGCGAAAAATTACCAGAAGAGGAAGAAATATGGAAGACTATTTATTTAATTTATTGCTACTCTTTAAAAATAGGAAATTCTATTATAACTTTTGATAATATTTCAGAAGAAAGTAAGCAAAAATTTTGGCGATTACTTATTAGCGAGAGGATTGTAACACAAAATTTTAATCTTGCTCCTGTTAAAAATACGCTTAAAGTTCGTCTGAATTTTAATGATAAGTTTTTTGTAACACTCTCTTTACTAGCTTATTGGGTTAAAAAGTTTAGTGAAAATGAGGAAAGTTCTTCTCAAGATTTTTGGTCAGAATTTATTTCTAAATTGGGATGGTCACATGTTTCTTCTTTGATAATTTTTGCTAGAGAAAGAAGTGGCAAATCTACCTATTACATCTTTCCACGTTTTTCAAAAATTATTTTTAAGTGGTTTGATTCGGATATGAGCTTACTTAGGTTTTTGAATTCTCTTACTAATATAAGAGGTATAAGTGAAGAAAAATTGAAGTTGATTAGAAAAGAAAGGGAAAAATTGATTTACAACTTGTTTAAGTACAATGAGATAAATGGGGAGTTACTTTCTTCTTGTGTTAGTCTAAAAATTTCCTATGAGCTTAAAGCAAAAAAAGAACGAGTTAGAGGATTTGACAGAGCAAAAGACTTTTTCTACAAGCTCAGATGAAATAATAGAAGAAAAAGCTTTATTTACAGGAGTTCAAATAAATTATTTTATCCATTGTAAAACACAGCTTTGGTATTTTTCTCACTATGTTACACAGGAGCATGAATCAGAGCTAGTAATTTTAGGTAAGATATTACATGAGATTGCATTTAAAGATATAGAGAAAGACATACTTATAGAGAAAATCTCTATAGATTTTATTAAAAAAGGAGATAAAGTTATTCTTCATGATGTTAAAAAATCTGACAAATTTCAAGAAGCTCACTATTATCAAATGCTTTACTATCTTTACTATCTCAAGCATGAAAAAGGTATTGAAAATGTAGAAGGAATAATTAATTATCCATCAAAAAGGAAAATTGTTGAAGTTAAGCTAACTCCTGAAAAAGAAATTGAATTACAAAAAATTTTTCAAGAAATTAAAAGAATAGTTTCTTTACCAAAACCTCCAAAACCAGAAAAGAAAAAATATTGTAGAAAATGTAGCTATTTTGAATTATGTTGGATTAATAAATAATTAAATGGGAAGAGTTAATTACTATGTTACTAGCAATGGAATTTTAAAAAGAAAACAAAATACAGTCTATTTTATTAAAAGGAATGAAAAAGGCGAAATAGAAAAGAAAGTTTTACCAATCAATAAAATTTATGCAATATATGCACATGGTAGAATAACCTTTTCATCTGCTGTAGTTTCATATCTTTCCAAGCATGGTGTACCAATACACTTTTTTAACAAATACGGTTTCTATGAAGGTAGTTTATATCCTAGACAAACTTTAGTATCTGGATATTTGTTAGTAAAACAAGTTGAACATTATCTAAATAAAGAAAAAAGGTTAGAACTAGCAAAAAAATTTGTTGAAGGTTGTGGAGAAAATATTATAAAAAATTTGCAATACTATGAAAGAACGAAAGGGGAATTGCAAGAAGAAATAGAAAAAATTAGATTTTTTATAAGAGAAATAGAGAAACAAAATGATATCCCATCAATTATGGCAATAGAAGGAAATATTTGGGATACTTATTATCAAAGTTTTAACAAGATTTTCCCTGAAGAATTTCATTTTGATAAAAGAAGCAGAAGACCACCAGAAAACATGATAAATTGTTTGATAAGTTTTGGCAATTCTTTAGTTTACTCAACAGTACTAACAGAAATTTATAACACTCAATTAAATCCAACTATAAGTTATTTACACGAGCCATTTGAAAGAAGATTTTCTTTAGCATTAGATTTGAGTGAAATATTTAGACCTTTGCTATCTGATAGGGTTATTTTTAAACTAATAAACAAAAAAATTATAGATGAAAATCATTTTATGAAAGAACTCAATTATGTTCTTTTAAACGAAAAAGGTAAAAAACTATTTTTACAAAATTATGATGAAAAATTAAAAACAACTATTAAACATAGAGATTTGGGTAGAAATGTATCTTTTAGAAAATTAATTAGATTGGAATGTTATAAACTAATAAAGCACTTGCTTGAAATCAAAAAATATGATCCATTTGTAATTTGGTGGTGAAATGTATGTAATTATAGTTTATGATGTTTCTGTTGAAAGAGTTAACAAAGTATGTCAATTTTTAAGGCAATATTTAAATTGGATTCAAAATTCTGTTTTTGAAGGAGAGCTATCTGAAAGTGAATTAAAAAGAGTTGAAATCGGGTTGAATGAAATAATTAACCCAGATGAAGATTCCATTATTATTTATCAATTTCCTACAGAGAGGATATTGAAAAAAATACATATAGGTATAAGAAAAGCCGAACCATCTGTTGTTATTTAAGTTGTGGATATTTATAAATAACTTTATTTTTCAAACATCCACGACATATTTTTATTTAAAAGTATAAATTTTATTTAGATAAAAGGAGTTTTGGGCGGGTTAAAATCAGACTAATGTAGGATTGAAAGAACTTTTCCAAAACTTGACTGTCCTTTATACCATTGTCCCGTTAAAATCAGACTAATGTAGGATTGAAAGATTTCTCAAAATACATTCTTTTAACTTCTTCAAAATGCGTTAAAATCAGACTAATGTAGGATTGAAAGTCCATACTTATATATTGTTTTTAGTATTTAAATTATTGTTAAAATCAGACTAATGTAGGATTGAAAGTGCAATCCCGCGCTAAGCAATACATCCCTCAGCTGTTGTTAAAATCAGACTAATGTAGGATTGAAAGCCTAAATATAACACTGTTATATTTTGGTTGTATTATACTGTTAAAATCAGACTAATGTAGGATTGAAAGTTTTTTGCCAATCTTCGATTGTAAATGTTAATAAAAGTTAAAATCAGACTAATGTAGGATTGAAAGTTATGAATACAAATAAATATAGCAAGTTAGATAGCACTAGTTAAAATCAGACTAATGTAGGATTGAAAGCCGACCCAGCAAAATTGTATGTTGTTGTA
>JAWBMD010000010.1:0-30552 GCA_039000985.1 Candidatus Aenigmatarchaeota archaeon
CAAACTTATTGAAAATAACGAAAGTAGAAAAGAAAAACTTAGCTAATGAACTGGCAGAACTTGCTTTATTGCTAGCAAAAACAAGCAAAGAAAGACATCAAGCAATTCAAAATTTCATGCTAACAAATGATAGCACAACAATAGCATGCGAAGTACCAGTTTATTTAACAAATGATGATATTAAATATTTTAAAAGCAAAGGATTTACTTTTGATTTTGAAAATTATAGAACACCAATTACTGGCCATATAGATATTTTGCAAATAAGAAATGGTTTAATTCACATTTTAGATTATAAACCAAATGCTGAAAAAGTAAATGCAATTAATCAATTAACAATTTATGCTTTAGCCTTAGCAAGCAGAACAAAGCTTGCAGTTAAAGATTTTAAATGTGCTTGGTTTGATGATAAAATTTATTTTGAATTTTTTCCTTTACATGCCATTTATGAAAAATTAAAGATATAATTTAAAACCTGTGAAATACCCAACATCAGAAGAAATAATTGAAATTAACAAGCGATTAGGCGAAGGTGGAATACTTGTTAACAAAAGTAATCTTGAGTTTATCTCGAAAAAGTAAAAATGGAAATAAGAGAACTGCTTTTCATACTATGTTATATTTTTTAGAACTGAATGGAAAAGAATTTAAATATGAAAAGAAAATAGAGAAAATGTTAAATAGAATAGCGAGAAAAATAGAGAAAAGAAATGAAATTGAAAAATGGGTTGAAGAAGGTATAAAATGGGAGAAGAATTCGAAAAAATAGTAACCAAAAATTTAATTAAATGGAGAAGACTAAATAAATGGTTAAAAGAGGAAAGACTTGGAAAAAAATTAATAGAAAAAAGGTCTCTTAACAAAAATAAACACGATTTATGCTAAAATTTTAAATGTGTTTGGTTTGATAATCTATATAGTTTCTATTAATCCTAATCTCACTATCTCTTCATCCTACTAATTTAGAATTTTAGCTGTGGCAACAATTATTCTATCATGTAGCTTGGTCAGTTTAATTTTATCAAAATTCAGCGAGACTGGAATAAAAGTTGCTTATAATCTAGGGAAATTTTTCCTCCTTCTATTAAATGGATACATTCTGCAAGAACAATTGTTGTAACAAACATAAAACCTCTACCCTTCTCTACAGACAAGAATACATCGTTAGCTTTCTTGGGCAATTTGTCTAGCAGATAGAAAACCCAAGCATGTGTATCCGAAACGTAAAACATTTTATAACATAGATTTAAACAGTAAAACTTTAGCTTCTTCTATACTCTTCATAAGCTCCTCTTCTGATACTAACAATTTTGCCATACCTCTAAAGGATATGAGCTTTGGTTTTGCTAGATAGTCAGACCTAAATAAGACTAAAAGCTTTATTAGCTGTATTTCTTTTTCTATATTACTTAATTTTTTTCTTAATATTTCAGATTCCATACTTATAATTATTTTAGTTTGCAGTAACTTACAACAAAATCAAAACATAATCAAAGTTCGTAAATACTTTAATTTCATGTGAATCAAACTCAGCAATTAAAGCAGAAACTGTACAACACTTTATGTGCAAATCTTGTTTAAAGTTGTATGACTTTCTTTAAAATTCTTTCTCTAACTTAACAAAATCCCTTTCAAAAGTCCTAACAACTTTAAGTCTATATTTCATTCAACTTCTTTCAAAAATGTTTCTAGCTCTCTTACCATTCTTTTTTTCCACTCTTTTTCAGCCTCTATAATTTTTTTCGTCAGCTTTCTATTACTAATAATATCAAACAATTCCTTATTAGAACCAAGTTTTTAACTATGCTTTCATCAAAGCTACTACCTTTTGTGATTTCATACTTTATATTTAAATTTTTCTTGGAATAGTTTTAAAATAGCTCAAGACCCAGTTCTTAATGCAAGTATAACTCGAACCTTTCATCCAACAAACTTAAAAGAAGAACAGTTTTCTTTAAAATTTGGGGGAAACCAAAAGATACAAAATAGTAATGATGAAAACAAGATAGTTCGGCGATCGTTAAAATTGGAAGTTGTCATAACCTTTTCTTCAATTCCTATAAAGTAGCAAATTTATCTCTCTTTCCAGCCTTAAAATCTCTTAAAGCTTCTTTCATTAGCCTTCTCTCCTTTTTTGTAAGATCTTTTTCATCTATTTTTTCTATAATGATAGGTCCTTTCACTACTGCTATCATCTTTTTAATACTAATTATTTCTTCCCTTAATTTACATATTTCCTCTTCAAGTCTTTCTAACTTTTGTTCACCCATAATTAATTCTTCCACTTATATTTATTTCAAAATAGATATTACTGCTTAACTTTTTTATGTCTAACCTAACAAATGGAAAATTTGGAAGAAGAGATATTGTTTCATACACATATCTATGAACAATAACCCCAGCAATCAATAATACTCTTAAAGCTAATAAAATAAATGCTCTCGATTAACTAATAACCCATACCTTCAATTTCGGAGAAGAGTTAAAAAGTATTTAAATACATAGAACATAATGAATTTAGTGATGGCTATACAAAAGCTTCAAATTATAGAAAAAGAAATAATTAATCTAAAGAAAAAATACGAAAGTTTAGAAGCAACTATAGAAACTTTAAGCGATCCTGAAATGAAACAAATAGAAAAAAGCCTTAAAGATATAAGAGCTGGAAGAACTAGAAATATAGAGGAATTAATGAAAGAGGTTTAGTATAGTTGCTTGGCTTCCTTCTTGTGTTTAAAAGCTATCGACACTAAAAACCAAACTAATTATAAAGAGTTTAAAAAGCTGTTTTTAATAATTTAAATTTTAGATTTATATATCAATTGTTAGAAAAATATAACAAATGTTAGAAAAATATAACAGGTGGAAATTGCTGGAATTGTTCATTAAAAAACCTCTTTATTCTTTTCATTTAAGAGAAATTTGTAGGTTGCTTGAATGGAGTCCTGTAAAAGTTAGAGCTTTAATTAATGAACTAAAAAAAGAAAAGTTAATAGTTGAAAGCAAAGAAAAAAATCTTTCGCTCTTTAAAGCTAATCGTGAAAATGAAAACTACAAAAAATATAAAAAAATTTATAATTTATTAAAAGCTTTTGAAATAAGTGAAATATTAGAAAAAGAACTAGAAAATTTTGATGCAATAATATTTTTTGGTTCAGCTGCACGAGGTGAAGACACAGAAAGTAGCGATTTTGACTTATGTATTATTGGTGCGAATGAAGTTAAAATCAATTTAGATAAAATAGAAAAAGAACTAAATAGGAAAATCTCTCTTTTATTTATAGAAAATCCAGAAAAATTAAAAGAAGAAAATCCAGAACTACTAAATAATCTAATTAACGGTTTTGTAATAAAGGGATATTTAAAGGTTTTATAATGAATTGGGAAGAATGCATCAAGCTAAATCTAATAGAAAAAAGAACTAGCAAAATCATTACTAAAAATAGCCTCTAATAGGTTTGATTTCTTTTCTTCTAAAGAAATTTCAATATTTGTACTTGAAGGGATTTATGAATCAATAATAGAGTTATCTCATGCTCTTATGGCTATGGAAGGATTAAAGACTCTTTCTCATGAATGCGCAATAGAATTTTTGAGAGGAAGGTATATTGATAATTACGAAGCAGAATTTCTACAAAAGTTAAGAAAAAAGAGACATGCTATAAAATACTATGGAAAAATTTTAAGTGGGGAAGTAGTAAAAAAATTTGTAGAAACAGGTAAAACAATCTTTTTAAAACTAAAATCTATTGTTGAGAGTAAGGTTATTGAGAAATAGTAGCTTTTAAATGAATTAAACTATTCTCGCTTTTTTGTTTATACTAAAATTTCTCTCTTGTATTAATGATGAAAATAACTCCTGAAAGTTTTAAAATATTAATACCAAAATATTGGTAACAAAAATACCAAAAAAATGGTAAAGTATTTAAATAAAAGAAAAATAATACCAAATATATGGTATCAATTGAAGCTCTTTTCAAAAAGAGAAAAATTTCAAAAATCAACGAGCTATAAACTTCTTTGAAAACTCTTATAAAGATAATTTAAACCATTCAAAAGAGAATCTTGTGAAATTTCCAAGATGAAGTATTATTTCCGGATACTATGCAATGCATGATATTGCAAAGCTTTTTATAGCAAAAAAATTCAGAATAAAAGTTCTTAGAATTTTAAGTAAAAGAAAGGATTTACCAAAGCTTTTAGAAGAATTTAAAGATTTAATTCTTGAATTGGAAATAGCAAAAAAAGAGAGAATTAAAGCCCAGTACTATACAGGAACTGCTTACTTAGAAAACGTATACAGAAAAAGAGCAAAACATTTTTTTAAAAATATTGTGGAAAAATTTTTAATTAAAAATGATAGTAAATTTATTAGATCCAAATGTAGCCAAAGTTTTGACAATTTTTTCTTTAGCTCCTGGAGCAAAATTTAGAAGAGAACAAAACTAAACAATGCAAATCTTGACAAAGCACTAAATAGTTTGCAAAATTCAAAAATTATTTTAATAGACAATAACTTCTTTAAATTAAACTTAAACGAAAAAACAAAAATTTTAATCGAAACAATCCAAAAAGAATATAAAGAATTGAATGAAATCCCCTTAAATGTTTTTTTTTAATTTTAGATTTAGTCAATAGGATTATATTTTTAAAAGATGTTAAAGTTTATCTTTTTGGCTCATATGCAAAACTCACTTTTAAAGAGGGTAGCGATATAGACTTGGCAATTATTTCAGACAAAAAATTGGATTTTTTAGAAAAGATAGCTTTAAAAATTAAAAAAATATAAAACAAAAATACAACTTAACTTTTTTGGTAAAGATTTTAGTAAGCATAAAGAAGATCCGTTGGTAAGAGAAATAATAAGAAATAATATCCAACTCCTTTAAACACAATTATACTTGATTTTACTTATATAATTTTTTTCCTTCTCAATATTTCTTCAACTTTTGATACAAATTCATGCGCCCATTCTATTGCATTTCTAGCTTCATCTTCAGAAATAATATCTACTTCTTCATATACAACCTTATGCCTCTTTTCCCTCAACCTATCAAAAATATTAATCATCCTATCAGTAATTTCCTTACCAAAAACTATATGAACAAATTTAACTACAGCTATATGTTGATATCGATTAGTAGGTTTAAAACCATTCAAAAACATTAAAGCTCTTCCAGCTTGGAGCATTGAATTATAAGCTATAGCAAGAGACCAGCTGTAACTTCTGCTTTCGAAAACTTTTTCTGCTGTGTTTAAATCTCTTTTTGCTATTAAAAATGATTTTCTAACCAAATTTTTATCAACTCTGATTTTTCTTATTAATCTATCCCTTAACAATTCTTCTAAACTCATTTTCATCACCTATAATCATAATTATAGGTTTTTCAACTATGTCTAAAAGAAGATGATTCTTTTCTTTAACTCTTTTTTTAAACTCTTTTGTGCTCCAGAAAATATAGTGAACTTCTCTTGCCAATTCGTATTCCAATTGCCTTATTACTTCGATGAGTTTTTCTTCATTCAAATCACCAACAATTAATAAATCTATATCACTTTCTTCAACTTCTTCTCCAGCAGCAAAAGAACCATAAATTAAAGCATATACTACATTAAATTTTGATAAGTTTTCTCTAAGCGTATCACCAATTCCGACTGACTTCAAAACAAGTTTTCTCAATTCTTCATAAATTGGAGAATTCTTATTGACTTTATATAATTTTTGGTTACCTCTTTTCCTCTCTTCTATTATTTTAATTTTTACCAAATTATTTAATTCTCTTCTTACAGAATTTAAATTATCCCTTGTTAATCTAGCTATTTCCCTTAGATAGAATTCCCTCCCTCTATTTAAAAAAAATAGTTTTAGCAATTTAACTCTTGTTCTCGATCTCATAAGTCTTTCCAGCATATATAATTTTTGTATACGAAAGTATAAATATTTTATACCAATATAGTGGCAAAAATACTTTTTTAGAAACCAAGTTCCTTTAGAATCCTATCTTCAAAAAGAAGGTAAACCCATAAAGGATAAACTAAGATTTTAAAATTTTTCTCATGAATTTCAGCAAACTTATCAAATGTAAGAATAATTCCAGCATTAAGATTTAAACTATGTAGTAAAGAAATAAAATCTTTTATTTCACTTTCAGAGATTGAGTATTTAATCTCGATGGGAATTATTTCATTATCTTTTAATATTAAGAAATCTATTTCCTTTTTATCCTTTCTAAAATAATATTTTGATTCAGTTTCACTGCAAAAAATTGATTCCAAAATTTTCCCCCAAATATTGCTATCAAATGAAAAAACTATAGAAGATGTAGCTGGATAAACCTTTCTATTTTTTCTAGAAGTTGCAAGAATGCTTATTCTAAAATTTGAAACTAAGTTTATTAACAAAGAAAACCTTAGATAATAAACATAATTCATTAGTGTCTTTTTATCTCTTCTCAAATCCCTAGATAAATTTTCAAAATTTAGAATTAATCCAGGATTTTTGAAAAAAATATTAGTTAAGTTTTCCAATAGCTCTATATCAGTTTTTCCAAATTCTTTTGGTATATCCTTGTAAATTATTCTTTCAATAACTGACTGTTTTATATATGTTTTAATTTTTTCATCATTATCTTCATTAATTATTTCTGGAAACCCAGCCTTTCTAACAAAATCAACAAAATAAAGCAAAATTTTTTCATTGAAAAGCCTTGCTTCTTCAAAACTTACTTTAACATTTTTCATCTCTAAAAATTCTTTAAATGTTAATGGTTTAAGAATAAACTCATAAATTCTTCCAGCCAAACTTTCTTTTGCTTTCTTTGAAATTATTAGAGATGCTGAGCCTGAAAGAAAGAATTTTATGTTTGGGTTTAAATCATAATAAACCTTTATTTTATTCTCCCAATCTTTGCATTTATGAACTTCATCAAAAAACACATAAACTTTATCAACATCTTTAAAATCTTTTCTCAAAATACTTTTTTTATAAGTTTCCAAAACATCTTTTATATCAAAAGTTTCTTCATCAAATGAAAAATAAAGAATTTTTTTCGGTTCAACTCCATTTTCAAGCAAATTATGAATAATTTGATAAAGCAATTTCGTTTTACCAACACGCCTTAATCCAGTTATCAATATAATCTGCCTATCTTTGATAAAATCCAAAATCTTGTAAAAAGGGTATCTTTTATATGTTTCTAGATTTTTTCCACTTACTTTTCCTGTTTCCCACCATTCATTAAATTTCAAAAGCTCTTTTTCTTCCATAATGTTAATTAATTCCACTTATATTTAAATTTTTAGTACATTTTGCTCCACTAATGTTTAATTTTTGATAACAATTATTTTACCAAACCATTCTACTACATTCAAACTCAACTAACAAGGGAAATGAAAAATTATCCAAAAGAACTTTATACTTCAAGACAAAAGCTTGTTTAGATTTTTGAGACTATTAAAAATACAAGCACCTTCTCTTAAATACAACTTTTTCTTCATATCACTAAGTATTTTGCATACTTTTGGCACATGGGAAACAGTATCTAATTTGGTTTTAGTAATTTATGAAATGAAGCTAAGATTATAATTAAAGGTTTAAAATATACCTATAGTTATATTTCTAATATCTCTCTAACTCTTTCTATAAACCTTGTTGCATTTAATTTTGCAATTTCTACCAAAGATTCCTCGAATTCATAGCCTGGCTCATAACTAGCTCTTTCTCTTAACTCTTTTGTTTCGACTATATCTTCTATATCTTCCCTTTCAAGAGCTTTAGAAATAGACTCAACTACAACCTCTACATCTTCCTTCTCTATTTTTTTCTCGTGGTAAAAGTATAGAATTAACGCATTCAGAGTAGCTAAATGAGATTTTGAAAACAAATTTTTAGAAGCTATTAGAGCAAGAGCAGCATGATAAATAGCGTAATAATAAATAACAATCACCCAATCAAAAAATCTTTGTTTACCAAATAACTTCTTTATCTCATTTTTATGTTTTTCATAAATCCAGTTCGCAAAATCTAAATTATGTAAAGCTTTTTTAAAGTAATCTTTAGGTCTTAATCTTTGTTTTCTTAGAATTTTCTTTTTTAGATAAAAATTATTCCATTTCTCACATTCTTTTTTGTTCTCTAACCAAACTATCCAGTTAGGCTTTTTCATTTTCCAACATAACCCAATATTCAATACCATTAACAATAAGCTTGTTTTCCCTTATCTCACGCATGAAGACATCTCCACTATCAAAGAATTTTTCTCTAAATTCCTTCCATGAAAAATAAACAGGTCGAATCTTTAGGTAATAGCGCGAACAAATTAACTTAGTCTTTTCTTCTATTTCCACATCCATTCCAACTTTGTTAAAGACAAGTAAAACGTCTAAATCACTATCTTTGGTGTACTCACTTCTTGCATATGACCCAAAAATTATTGTAATTAAAGGTTTATTTTCTAGAATAGAAAGAAGATCTAATACAGCATTACTAACCTTTTTAGGCAATCTTTCTAATCTAAACATCTCTACTTGATATAGATATGGTATGATTTTTCTGCTCTTAAAGTTAATGAAAAACTTAACATTTCTACCTTCTTCCTTTTTTGTTATAATTTTCTCTCTTAGAAATTTATCTATGTGATTTTTCACTGCCGGTATACTAAGATTTGTTCTCCTTGCTATTTCCCTTAAGTGTATTCCGGGATTCAAATAAATCTTTTCCAAAATTTCTACTTTTTTCATAATATAATTTTTATATCATTTGATATATAAAATATATCATTACTATGATAGAGTAGTGTTAAAAAGAAGAAAAGCAATCTTGTATGTAAAATTTCATACCAATAAACAATAGCAATTCCAGCTTAAAAACATTAATAAAACTAGATATATTAACAAACTAGCAATAAGCGGTGGACAAGCTTTTTTAGAAATTTTTTCTTTGATTATTTGCTTATCCGATCTCTGGTAATGTCCTGTATTAACAAATAAAGTTAAGCTTATAATTAAAGGTTTAAAACATGCCTATGGTTTAACGATAAAAGATACCTTAATTTTTTTTCTTTAAGATCTTTTTTATTTCTTCTATGACAAATTCTGCACTTTTAATAGCCTCCTCTGCTTCTTCCTTTGTTGCAAAAAATTCCAATTCATATAGATCTTCATGTCTCAAGTCTCTAAATCTATCCAATAAATCAACAATCGACCGATCTAATTTTTTAGTGTTAACATATTTTTTCTCAATATATCTCACCAAGCAATAATGACTTTTCTCTCTAAAGCCATCTTTAAAAAGTAAAGCTCTAGCTGCATGAAACATAGCTGAATAGGAAGAAACTAAACAACTGTCAAAAAGTCCGAACTCAAAATTTTTCTTTGCTTCTTCCAACCATCTTCTTGCTTTACGAACACTTTTTAAGGACTTTTCCTTAGATGGCAATGTTTTCTTTATCAAACCCTTTTCAAAACATCTTTTTAACTCATTCGATTCCCTCACCATAAAGTACAATAGAACCAAAAACTAAAGAATAATAGAAAATTGGATCTTCAGTTTTCAATCTTTCAATCCTTTCTGGAGTAAGGACTAATATTTGTACATTTCTCCCTAACTCTTTCCTTATTTCATTTGAAACTCTAGCCACTTTTATTTCTCCAGGATACTTATTAGTTTTTATCCAAATGTCCAAATCACTATCTTCGTGGTTAGTTCCATTTGCCCATGAACCATAAACACCAGTACCCTTGGCTCTAATTTCTTTTAATTTTTTTATAACACTTTTTTTAATCAACTTTTTAATATTAAAAAAAATCTTTAGTCCCTTAACATATGGGTTAGATAAATCAACTCTATTATTTCTGATTATTTTATACTTGCAAAGAGTTTTCAAAGTCCTACTTACATAAGCAGGACTTATTTTTAACAACTTTGCTAGCTCCCTAATCTTTATCTTTTTTGTTGGATTATCACAAATGAATTCTATTATTTTTTCCCTTTTTTTCGAAGTAAGTATTAACATATAATAAATTTATTGTTTCTTATTTATAAACATTTTGTTTCCTTCTAGGCAACACTTCAAATCTTTTAAATTGGATGACTAAGCTTGCTATAAAAGATTTAAAACGCATATGACTTAATGATAAATTTTAGTTTAATTTTTCCTGTGTACTAAATGTTATAGATAATAGTTGTTATTAAGTTTGTTACAACAAAAATTCACATTATTTTATCGAAAAATATTTAAAAATTGACATTTAAATATCAATTATGATAGAAGAAGTACTAATTACCTAACTTTCCTATAAGTTTATCACTACACTCAACTAAACCCTTTCTAGGGTGCTATTCATGAAAGATATTTAAATATGTAATGATAAAGTATCATTATATGAGCTTTATCAGAAAGCTTAGATTAAAGATAAAACTTATCTTGTATAGGTAAAAAATTTTTTAAGCAGAAATATGTTAGATATCTTGGTATAATTGTTTTAAAGATTAGGAAAGTATGTAGTTTTGATTTTGAAAAATATTATGAAAAATAGCGATGCAGCAAGATGTTATTTCGAGAAGGATTTAATAGAAAGAAGCTTTAGATGTTTAAAAGGTATTCTTGGTTTACTGTTGACTTGAGGGAAGAATAAACCTCCATTGAATTATATTTTAATGAAAACTTCTCATTTGGAGCTAGGTATAGAAAAAGTGATTGAAGAGTTGAAGGGGATTTATAGAATGGAGTTTGTATATTCAACTCTCTCGAAAAATCAAGAAAGAATATTAAAACGTTTTAACATTATAAAATTTATAAGAAAGATAGGTAATTTATGCTTACTAAGAAGAACAAATTTGTTGTTGATTAAATTGTAAAATTATACTAACTTCTTCCCCAATAAAAAAGATTAACATGTTTAATAAAAACAATTGAAATTAGTCAAAGAATCTTTCACGAAAATGTTACCATACTGTTTTAACTAGCTTTGAATTTATTATCTTTTCGTCTTTTGTTATTAAAGGAACATTTAATAATTTAGCAGTAGCAACTATAATTCTATCATGAAGATCTTCAAGCTTAGTTAAAACCTGGCATGTTAGCACTATCTCTTCATCTAAAGGATAGACAAGATAGTTGAAGCTCTCTTTTATTTTCAAAACCATTTCCTTAAATTTTAAATTAATCTTCTTTTTTTCGCATACATATAGACATTCGAGGAGAACTATACTTGGAATAACTATAATTTCTGCTCCTTGATCACATAACCTAAAAATTTCTCTTGCTTTAGAGCTCAATCTCTTATCTCTAGTTAAAAACCATAAAAAGCTGTGCGTATCTGTAACATACATATCAAGCAGCGAATTTAAATACCATTCTCTTAGCTTCTTCTATCTCCATTTCCTCTATCTTAATTCCTTTTAGTAAACCTTCTAGTGCAATTTTCCTTTTAGGTAATTTTTTAGATTTTATTATTAGAACCTTCAATATTTGAATTTCACTTTCTATTTTTTTAAGCTTTGGGTAAAGCTCTTTTAAGTCTAGTCTCATATAATTTATTTTAGTTTTTTTATAATATAGTTAAAATATATCGTTGCTATACTTACTAATTACCTCAATAGAAGTTTAGAAAGATGTACAATAAAAACAAAAAAACAGTTTTTCGATGAAGCACAAGTTAGATAATAAAAAGAACAATATCAAATTCTTTAATTCAACTATGAAAATCTTATAGTTAAAGATGAGCTAAAAAATACAACAAATATAAATTGTTAAAAATTGATATTATTTTATCGAAAAATATTTAAAAATTGACATTTAAATATCAATTATGGTAGAAGAAGTATTAATTAGAGAACAAAACCCTTGGTGGATATCTAAAGAGAGAATTTTTGAAGATGAAAAAATAAAAGAAGTCTTTTTAAGAAAAAATAAGCTTTTGTATAGTTTTGAAAGGAAATCCAATATGCTTTTCTTTGGCCCAAGACAAACTGGAAAAACAACATATTTTAAGCTTTTGATTTATGACTTACTATTCAATAAAAACATAGACCCTAAAAAAATATTTTATTTTAGTTGTGAAATGTTAAGAAAGTTTGAAGAAATAGTAGAGCTAATTAGAAAGTTAGATATGCTTGTAGAAGGTGAAAAATATGTTTTTCTTGATGAAATAAGTTTTGTTGAAGAGTGGGAAAGAGCAATAAAATATATTCTAGATTCACCTTTATCTAAACAAAAAATTTTTTACATAACTGGTTCCTCTTCTATAGCAATTGAAAAAGAAAGCTTTCCTGGTAGAGCAATTGAAATAAAAGAATTTCTTCCACTTAATTTTCGAGCATTTGTAAGTATATTTGGAAGTGAAGAGCTAAAGAAAAACTTGCAAAAAGTCGAATTCATTAACTTAAATGAAATTTTTGAAAAAGCAAAAAAAGTATTTCCTTATATTGATGAATTCAACAAGCTTTTCTTTAAATATTTACAATGTGGAGGATTCCCAAGAGCTTTTTATGAATTAATGGAAAATGGAGAAATAAAAGAAGAAACTTATGACATTTACTGGAAATGGTTAATTCATGATATAGCAAAAATAAATAAAAGTGAAAAAATAGTTACTGGCTTGCTTTTGGGTATATTAAAAAATTATTCGACAAAATTTTCTTTTAGCTCAATTGCAAAAGATGTGGAAATAGGTTCTCATGTAACAGTAAGAGAGTACTTAGAAATATTAGAAGATTTGTTTGTAATAAGAAATTTTCATACTTTTGATTTAAACAAAAAAATTGTAGTTTACAGAAAAATGAGAAAAGCTTATTTCATAGATCCTTTCTTGTTTCATGTGATACAAAGAAAATTAACTGGAAAAAAGGAAGTAGATAATGATAAGATTGTTGAAGGGGTTGTTGTTGAAAGCTTAACAAGAGCTATAAAAGATAAACTCAAAATAGGATTTTATCATAATAAAAAAGAAATTGATATTTGCTTTAGCAATTTCGGTATTGAAGTTAAATGGCAAGAAAATGTTAATTTTAAAGATTTTCCAAAAGTTGATATAAAAAATAAAATTTTACTTTCCAAAAATACATTAGAGTTTGATGAAGCTCATAATATTTTAATACTTCCTGTTAGCTTGTTCTTATCTCTTATTCCTTAAGTTGAATTTGATTCCACGATATTTAATTTCGAAGCTCAATAAAATTATTACTCCTATTTGTAAAGAACATCTTTTAACATAATATAAAAACAAAAATAAAAATTTCCTACATGAATAGTTAAAGTTTCTCCGAAATTCACTGAAAACCTTTATATATTTAAAGCGAGCTTGAGTTGGGAACGAAATATATTTGAAGAGCAAAAGATAATATGAAACTATGAGAACAATAAAAATTAGTATAGAAGACGAATTTCTAAGAAGCTATGAAAAGATTTGGATATACAAAAGGTTCATTAACCATGGCAGCAAGAGAAGCAATCTCTAAATGGCTAGAAACCAAAAAATCAGAAAAAGAAATAGAAGAATTTAAAAAAATATTGAAAGGGGCTTCTGGATTTTGGAGCAAGGAAAGTGGATATAGATATATAAGAAAACTTAGAATAGAAGATGAAAAAAGAGCCAAAAGGCTTTGTATATGAGGAAAATTCTTGTTGATTCGGATATAATTATTGATGTATTAAGAAATTTTAGAAAAACAAAAGAAATCTTAGAAAAAATTTCAGAAGAAGATTTATACATTTCGGGAATAACAGAATTAGAAATATTTGCTGGAGAAGATATGAAAGATGAACAAAAGAAAAGAATTGTTACTGACTTTCTTTCAAAATTTAAGAAAATAAACCCAAATAATGAAATTTTTCAACTAGCGGGAGAGTTCAGAAGAAAGTATAAACTTCCACCTTTAGATTGCATAATAGCTGCTACAGTATATTTGATAAATGCATAATTATTTACAAAAAATTTCAAAGACTTTGGAAAAATAGAGGAAATTAAACTATTTAGCTTTTTATAACTTATTTGCTTTTTACTATCCAAATCCTTTTCAAAAAAATATCCTTGGTAACATAAAAATTATCCGTACTAATAAAATTTTTCCATTGATTTAGCGTAAAGTATGTATTACCCATATCAATTATCTTATGAATTTTAAATAGAATGCTTTTATAATTAACTTTCCTCCTGCATCACTTGTCTCCTATACATGCTACAGAAAGCACAAAAATCGAATCATCTAAATAATCACTTCTTTACAAATTTTCTAATTTTTCGACCAATTCCTTAAAGAGATACACTTAAATACTTCGTAATAACAACAGTAGTCAGCTACTATTTATAGGAAATATAATCGACATATTTACAAACAATTCTAGAAAACTACGATTATTATTTAATTTAATCCAAAATGCTGCTATATTCATTAGACTTGTTCTAAAAGTTCTAAAAAACTAAATAATTGCAAGTAAACTCCTTAAGTAATATGGATTGGGCAAATAGAAAATTAAATATTTTATAATATGTTTGAAAATAAATAATGGTCTAATATAAAACATTCTATAAATCTTTTGAGCCCTCCATCTTATAATACATATTTTTATGAAATAAAATAATTGTAAACTATTTAGTTACTAAAAGTATATAATCTTTATTCACGAAGAAAAAATTAACACCTATTCAATACATTTTTTATTAAATAATCAAAAAGTTTCGATGCAATAAGTCTGTGACCTTCTTCGTTTGGATGTGCATCTACAATAGAGTTATTATTATAGATCATTAAGTTTTGTGCATAAAAGCTTGGATCGATGTTTAGCTTAAGAAAAGTAACATGATTATAACCTTTCATTACATCTTCTAAAACTTCATCATAACCAAAACCGATTTCATAATGAGGAGTAAATATAACTACTTTAGTTTTACTTTTTCTAGTTAATTCAAAAAACTCTTTAACGGATAAACTATATACTCTTCTTTTAATGTGTGGTTTTTAAGAATATTATATAATTTTCTGAATTCACCGTGCTTTATACCTAATACCTTCAAATGGTTTTCTGTGTCCTCGTGAGGCGGTACGTTCACATTGGAAGTAAATTCTAGCCACACTTCATTTGGAACAGAAAAATCATCCTCTTTTAAAATCCAAATTACTAAATCTGGATTATACTTAGCACCTTTTAATTTAAATCTTAAATAGCTATAGGCTATATCGTAACCAGCAACACCTAAATTGATTACTTCAAATTTTTTGTAGGTAGTACAATTCCTAGAATAATTGTTTAATAAATCCTCTAATTGCTCAGAATAATTATCGGTAATATTAACCCACATTCCTTCAGCGAAAGAATCTCCGATAGATATTATTCTATATGTATTTTTCTCTTTATTTACAGAATAGTTATATCTATCAACAAATCCATCACTATTTACAGGTAAAATTATATTCCTTTTGAAAAGAGGTGAAAAATATGTTCTAAAATGTCCTGTTGGTTCAAAAAAGTATTTATATTCTACTTGGCTTTCGTTATAAAACATCAATTGGGATTTATTTAAATAATCAACTATTATAGTATAACGGTTATTTCCTGAAATTAACGTAATAGATAGATGAACTATAAAGACTAATTCTAATAAAATTATCATAATTAAAACTAAAATCTTCCTCATAATTAATAAATTAAACTCATTATATTTACATATTTTGTATTTCTTAAAACTTAATAACTTATTCTCAAATCATTCTCAAGCATATAATACATTTATTTAATCACGTTTTGAATTTATCAACAAAACTTATATTACTCACCAAGACTTTCTAAATAAATATCTCTTATTCCAATGTTTGTATAGATATCACTCTCGTTCTTTGAAACTACTGCACAACACTCTTTTACATGGAATACCAAAACATTTTCACCAAAATTTAAGAATAGTGGAGAAGTGCGAACCAACACATCCTTTTTACTCACATTTAAGATATCCAGCAAATTATTATTAAAATATAAAAAAATAATTTTATTTTCCTCCAAATTTGGTGAAACTAATTTAAACTCAAGAACCATTTTCTTCCATGGATTATCGAAATAGTAGAGAAGAATTGTTCCGTTATTTTTCATCCATCTTATTTCCTCACCATTTTCTTTATTATACCAATTTTTTGCATAAAAGAAACTAATTTTTTCTCTCATTTTGTTTAAATATAATATGGTTGTGTTTATTATCCTCAAAGATAAGCATCTATAATTAATATCTTTTTTTATATTAGAAACTCTTAAACATTTATCTGCTTTAAGGATTAAAGTATTTCTTCCTGGCTTTAAGGTTAATAGTTTTGTATAGATATCAGATCCATTCGGAAATACATTGAAACTATCAATTAACTCTCCATTAAAATATAAATCAACTTTTCTATCTTCAAAATAGGACTGAAGATATAACTTCACAACAGCTATATCTTCTATATCTTCCGGATTTAACAGTATTATTTCTCCCTTTAATTTCATCCACCTGTATCCTTCATTTGGTGATGGTGGATACCAACCCTTACCTAAAACAATTTTTTCTGATGGATTAGATATATATAAAAAAGCCGAAGAAATAGCAATCAAACCTAAAATCCATAAGTTATGTTTTAAGATGAAGTTTACTATTTTCTTAAAGAACGGTTCTCTTCTCCATATAATAAACACAAACAAACTAACTGGTAGCAAAGATAAGAATGGAATATGAAAATAAAGAAATGGAAAAAACAATCTATGCTCCGGTAGAAGGAACCTAATATCTATATTCTCCAAATTTATAAGATTTTCAAAAATTCTACTTCTTGGTCCATCTCGAAGAAATAAAGGTATATGATAATCAAATAATGGATTTTGCAAAACTTGAAACGTATTAATTTTACTTTTGAAAACTTCGTAAATATCCAATGTTTCTATATCTATAATATCCCCTGGCATTGGCTCTAGCCCAGAAAGATTAACAAGCATCGAATAAAATACTAAAATAGAAAAAAATATCTTAAAAACTTTTTTCTTGAAAAAATTTTCAAAAACAAAAGTAATAGGTAACATGAGGAATGGTGTAAGTGGAGTAAGATGTCTAGGCCCAAATGAGACACCTCCCCACCATGCCCACCACGAGGAGTTAAATATTAAAAATACAAAAAAAATTAAGAGTATCAAAATAGTTTCGGTCTTGAACTTTTTATACATGTAAAATAAACCTATAAAAGAGAAAACAAAAATTGGATAATAAAACAAAAGGCCCTTATACGGATCAAATAAAAGTTTGAATGCGACAAAAAAATTGGGCTTTTTCAAACCATGAATACCACCTATCTTGCTCCAGATTTCTGGATCTAAAAAATATCTTGGAAGTGTAACAGGATTTTCGAAAACTATATAATTATAAAGAAGAAATGGTAGAACACCAATAAAAATCGCTATAACAAAATAGAATATCTTCTGCTTTTTTAAACTTAAAATATAGAAAATATATATAAATACTACTATAAATGTGGGGGCACTTAAAGTTATGCTTAAACCTAAAGATAAACCAGCTAGTATAAAATATTTATAATCATTTAAATTTTCTCTTTTAGCCTTTAAAAGCAGATAAAATGTCAGAAACAAAAAAAAGGTCGCTACAGAATGCTCGAAAAAAACTAATGAGTAGGGAAATATTAATGTGCAAAATCCTGATATAAAAGTTAAAAATACTCGATACTTCATATTTTTTGTAAAAAACCTCGAGATCCTGAACAAAATAACTAAAAGTAAAGAAGAAAATAATGATGAAGTAAAAACTATCATTAATATCATGGAAGACAAAACAAAAAATCCAGGATCAACAAAATCTATGATTGGAACCTTTCTTTCTCCCACATATGTAACTATAAATTCACTAGTTCCTAAGTTCTTCTCGACAAAATATCTTGAAAAAAGATTGAAATAAACAAATTTCCAAATGCTGTAAATTGAAACTCCAAGAAAAGATAAGCCGGGTTCTTTATCAGAATAAAAATTTCCTTTATAATATGATCTATCACCAGTTTGATTATAATAACTATTTATTTCAAATCTTCCTTCATCAACTATTGCTCTTATTAAAGCAAAATGAGACTGTTCTTTCCAACCTAACCAAAAAACGAAAAAGCAATAAAAAATAAAAAAAGTTGCAAATAGTTTGAACTCTTTTTTATTAAAAATCATATAATATAGTATATTTGTCATAAATTAAAAAGTGCTAGATAATCTTTTTAACTCCTATATTTAATACTCCAAAATAAAATAATTCATAGTCATTTGATTCAAAAGATTTTAAATTAAATTCAAATAAACGCATTTTTTAATCTATAATTTAAATTTTTAAACACAACTATATTCGTAATTAAAATACATTTACTTATACTTAATATATATAAGTTACTATCTAGCTAGAAAAATTCCCCAAATACTAATCAAATTTTTTTAGAACAAAGTACAGTGAGTGGATAAAATTAAGTGAAAATATAAAAAGATTACAGAGAGTTCTTGAAATGATGTCAATCGAATAGAATAGAAAATCAAATATTCCTCCATGCTTAAATATAAGAGGTTTGGTGAGAAAATCATTCTGCAAATCTCTATTTAAGCTCTTCATCATCTGTATTAAGTTACAAAGCTTTTCATTGATATTAATTTTATATACTTAAAATAAACTAGAAAACCAGGTAAGATGAAAATAAGATATTTATAGAAGCTATGAATAATTTCCACTATAAATTTAATAGTTTCCAAGAGCTTTTCATTTCTGTAAAGATTTCACAAAATAAAAATAGCTAAAAGAGGGAGATATTTCATTTAGCTCTAACTCTGTAATAGATTTTTGTAAACATTTTTTTAGTATATCTATTACAATTCTACTTAGAGGTAATAAGAAAAAGTAATTCCCTTCTGCAACTTAAAAGTATAATCAAAGAATAGAAATAAAGTTTTGAAAATCCTAAACATAAACATTATCAAAATATCATAGAAGATAAAAGTCCGCATCTAGCTAAATAAGAGATATTATATTATAAAGCTTTTCCACAATTAATATATATCCATACTTATCGAGGTATCTCCAATACTACTAATCTCATAAATTTTAAAAACTAAAAATATCTATGTGAACATTAAGATAATTTACCTAAGTTTTCTATAAATCTATCACTAGCTTAGGAACTAAAATAAAAGCTGGCTAAACTCATTTTAAGTCTTATTTACAAAAAAGTATTTTTATCATTATGTGATTTTTGTAAGAAAGCTTAAAATTAGAAATAGAGTCTCTTGTAAAGGTTAAGATTCAGGAAATAGTGAAGTGAAACAGAGATTTGTTAGATATCTTAGAAGATTAGCTGGTAATAAGTTGATACCTCTAAAGGAGGGAAGGTAGAGAATTAAGAGTTCTGTAAACTAATTGCATTTCAATTTTGTAAACTTATATCTATTTAATTCTTTTTATTTATCTATAATTTATTCTAATTCTTTTATTTAATTGAAAGCTCTATTGTTAAGAGTCCCTCTTTGAACTTGCTAGAATATTATTTTTATCTACATTACTGAGTTCGGATGCATAAGCAGGTAGCCAGATTAGTTTTATCTTACCTTGTTTAAAAATCTCTTCTAAAAGTTTTTACCCGTGACTATAGTGATTATCTAATATCTCCTCTTGTAAAGTAACTTATGTGAATGTAGATTGTAGACGACAAAAAGAACTTCCTCACCCTTTATGTTTTGATTAAAAGGAATAATCCTTCTCTAGAAGCACCACTTTGGCAACTATTTCTTTTAATCCTCAAAAAGAACTAAATAATTATAAACGCAGAATTATGAGTTTTAGGGTTTATTGAAGTTAGCCTTTATATATTCATTCTAAACTTTAATCCCCATTCCATTAGAATTTTTCTTAGTTGTGTAGCTTACTTTAATTATACCTTCCCTTTCCAAATAAGCTCTAAGTAGAGAAGTACAATCCGGGTTCCTTGGATTTAGTTAAAGCTATTCTAACTATATCATCTATAGCTTTGACTTCCTTCAGGGCTTCTTAGGAACTTGCATCGTCATACCAAACTTGTTGAACTGATGAATCCACTTTCTCACATTTACTGGATATATATTCTATCTAACAGTATAAACACTCATAACTCAAAACAATTATTAATCCCTATACTCACAATGTTCATCATCTGTAAGCTGATATACAAAATCTCTTTCACGTTTATTAATCTATTAATCCTCCACAAAAAGTTCCATGCTAGATATTTTTATTAAAATACAATTAGTTTATAGAACTCTTAGGCTTAGAAAAAGCAATTGAACAGTTAAAAGGGCATCTATGGAGTAGAGTTTGATGATGTCATAACAGAATATTCGGCTCTTTCAAAGAAGCAAAGAAAAAATCCTAAAGTGTTTCGATGTTTCTAATCTAGTGATAAATTTACAGGAGAGATGAGTAATTAAAATTACCTTAATCACACTCGCTTTTTGGCTTACTACTTCTTTTATCTATAATTTCTAAATATAGTTATAATACAAATAATTTTAGATTCCAGACTTACTATCTTTATCTTATAGAAAGAATCAGAAATTAAAAATGTAAAAAGTAAAGATTGAAATTTAACTTTTTTAATAGCTAAAATACCACAATTAAACTTCAACAAAATAAATATATGGTTATCCGAACTAGTTAATTGCTAAAAACATATAAATTTTTTTCATATTAACAATTTTTCAATATATTTCTTTTTAAATAATCGAAAGACTTTGATGCAATGATTCCACGACCATATTAATTTGGATGCGCGTCCATAATAGAGTTATTATTGTAAATCACTAAGTTCTGGTTATAAAATTGTGGATTAATACCTAATCCCAAAAAGGTAGCATCATCGTAGTGTTTCATTATATCTTCTAAAATTTCATCGGACCCGAAACCAATTTTATCAAAAATATTAAATATAAGTACCTTAGTTAGTTGAAAAAAGTTTCTTAATGGAGAAACTATATGTTTTTCTTTCAGTATGTTGTTTGTACGCCAATCATACAACATTCTAAATTCATTGAGCTTTTCGCCCATTATCTTTATAAGCCTTTCTGTATCTTCTGGGATGGCATATGTATTTTATAAGTGAACTCAAACCAAACTTCGTTCGGAAAAGCAAAATCATCCTCTTTCAACATCCAAATCACTAAGTCTGGATTATATTTTACACCATTTAATTTAAACCTTTAATAGCTGTATTCTATATCGTAATCGCCAACACCCAAATTAATCACTTTAAATTTTTTATAAGAAGAACAATTTCTAGAATAATTATTTATATAGATCTTCCAACATTTCTAAATAATTATCTGTAACATTAACTCAAATTCCTTCAGTAAAAGAATCCCCAGAGATATTATTCTGTATGTATTTGCTTCTTTCTTTATAGAATAACTATATTTTTCGACTAATCCATCGCTGTTTAGAGTTATATACTTATATTTCTTTTAAAAGGATGTGAGAAATAAGTCCTGAACATCCCCGTTAGTTCATAAAAGTATTTGTATCTTATTCACTTTCGTTATAGAACCTAACTTGTGATTTATTTGGAGGATTAATTATAACATAATAATTATTTCCTGAAAATAAACCTATGGAGAGGGTAGAATATAAAAATTATTTCTAATAAAATTACAACAATTAGAATTAAAACTTTATACATAATATATTAAATTTATTTAGAAAAAATACGAAGGTTGATTGGAGAGATAAAGCCAAAGATTTTTCAAAGAAGTTATAGAGATGAGTTTCATGCTATAATAGAAAACTAACTATCTGTAGCGAATTAAAATATAGTTAAATTCTGTATACATATAAATAGTAATTGTATTCTAAAATGGGGATAAAAGTTTATATTAGTTAAATTAAAGACACTATAATATCATAAAGCCTTTCTGCAATTAATCTGTGTCCATGGCTATTGAAATGTCTCTCATATCTAGAAATCTCATAGTTTTTAAAATTAAATATATCTCTATGGACATTAAGATAGGTTATGTTTTCGAAACTACTAACATTGATTAAGAACTTTTCATCATACAAACGAGGCCAGATTGAAATTATTATTAATTTAAAATTGTACTTCTTACTTAAGCTAATAAAATCTAAAGTTGGCTCTACAATCATTTTTTCCATCAAAAAATCTCTATTATTAGCTAAAAATCTATCAAAAACTGACCCAATTAAGGTATCATGAATGTAAGATAAGTTTTCATAATTACTTATTTTGTATTTACTAACTATTCTTTCTATAATCTCCCATCTCCATTTCATTATAGCATTCGGAATAATATCATCGCCATCATATTGTAAAATTATTATATCGGGAAAATATTTAATTGCCTTGGATCTTAAAATCTCTAATTTCTGAATCATATTATATCCTGGATAACCCATATTTAAAACTTCAAATCTTTTTTCTTTAGTATTATTATTTAGTAAATACTCTAACTGATAAGAAAATGTTTCGTTGTCGTTTAAAGCATAACCAAAAGTGTGCGAATCTCCAATGCTGATTATTCTTATTGTATTGTTTGGCTTTTCTAAACTATAATTCCTTCCTCTAAAATTATCTTTATTTATAGTAGCACGCGTACTTATCAAATTTCCATAATTATCAGGATAAGTTATAAGTTCGTAGTATTTTAAATAACTATCGTTTATACTATTACTTTCTCTCGAAACAAGGAAATGAATTTGTTTACTAATTTTTTCAAATTCTGAAGAAACTAATTCTGAAATCTCATTCCTAGTGTAAAAATTAATGTAACGAAAATAGTTCGGACCTAACAATAATAAAAAAATATAGAGAATTGTTAAAATTTCTAAAGTTATTATAAAAATTAGAATATATAACTTTTTACTCAAGGACATAATTTATAAACAATATAATTGTTTAAAACTAAAAAGTCCATACTTGTTTTAATAAAGTCATAATAAGCCTCCTCTGGCTTGCAGACAATTGGTTCTCCCTTTAAATTAAAACTAGTATTTAAAATTCCTGGTATTTTTGTTATTTTATAGAACTCTTTTATCAAATCATAGTAAATTCCGTTGTCTCTCCTATTTACAGTTTGAATCCTGCATGTATTATTAGCATGAACTATAGCTCTTATATATTTAGCTTTTTCCTTCTTTACTTTAAAAGCAAAAATCATAAATGGTGAATAATGATTTTCTTCAGGAACTTCAAAATATTCGTGTACATATTCCTGTAAAAAACTGCCAGCGAAAGGCCTAAATGATTCTCTTCTCTTTATTTCATTCACCCTATCCTTCATCCATTTTGGCTTAGGATTTGCAAGTATACTTCTTGCACCAAGAGCTCTTGGACCAAATTCCATTCTTCCTCTAAACCAACCCACAACATTATTTCTAGAAAGAAGCTCAGCAATTCTTTTAACCAGCTCTTTATCATTCAAGTATTCATAATCCGCTTTAATTTCTTTTAGAAATTTTTCTATATAATCGTTTGAAAAACTTGGGCCAAAGTAAAGGTGATTTTGAACAAAATTTCTTTTCTGCTTTAGTAAAAAGTTATAAACGAAAAAGGCAGCACCTAAGCTTGCACCATTATCGCCAGCAGCACCTTGTATAAAGACTTTTCTAAATGGAGTTTCTTCATAAATTTTACCATTAGCTAAAGCATTTAAAGCCACCCCTCCAGCTATACATAAATTTTTAACTTTTGTCAATTTGTATAAATGATTTAAAACTTTCAAATAAATCTCTTCTGTGATTTTTTGCAAACTAGAAGCTATGTTAGCATGTCTTTTTTTAATTTTTTCCATAGGTTTTCTTGGTTTACCAAACAACTTTTCCATTTTTTTGCTCCACATTTTAAAACTTTCTATAAAAGAGAAATATTCCATGTTTAAAGTAAAGCTACCGTCCTCATTTATTTTAACTAGTTTTAGAAACTTTTTGTAATAAATTGGTTTACCGTATGCTGAAAGACCCATTACTTTATACTCATCTTCATTAACCTTAAATCCTAGAAAAGCTGTAATAGTCGAGTAAAGAAGGCCAAGTGAATTTGGAAAATTTATAATCTTTAAAGGAATAATATGGTTTCCTATCCCTAGGTATAATCCGGTTGTTTGCCATTCACCAACTCCATCAACAGTAAAAATAGCTGCTTTGGAAAAAGGTGACGGAAAAAAGGCACTTGCTGCATGTGATTCGTGGTGAGGAATAAAAAGTATTTTACCATTAAACTTCAACTTCTTTCTTATTATCGATTTAATATTAAGCTTCTCGGTTACCATAGCTGGAAAGGACTTCCAAAATGTTATAAATGAAAATGGGTAAGTATTTAAAAACATATGTACAACTCTATCGAACTTTACTAATGGTTTCTCATAATAGGCTATATATTTTATTTTATTAATGTCTATATTTGCTTCTGAAAGACAATAGTTAATGGCATTAATTGGAAAGGAATTATCGTGTTTAATTCTTGAAAATCTCTCCTCTTCTGCTGCAGCAATAACTTTCCCGCCTTTTATCAAAGTTGCTGCACTATCATGATAGAACGCAGATAAGCCTAAAATATACGTCATAACATTTCCTCATAAAATTTCATACTTTTTCTTAACTTTTTAGGCTTTTGCCAGCCGTCTTCCTTATTATTTTTAGAAAAAATGATATAAAGCAGTTTACTTAATCCTAATCCAACAAAATAAAGAAAAAAAATTGGTAAAAATATGAAAATACTATTTATTTTTTCTTTAACCTTCCTCGCCATTTTATACAAGAGGATAGATAAATACAGGTATTGGTGATATTGTTGATAATATTAATAATAGTGCAATTATAACTAGTAGTAAAACAAATGGAATTAACCACCATTTTTTTGTTTTTAATAAATATTTGAATATCTCTTTTATTACAACAAAAACCATAATTAATAATCGAGTTTACCAATTAAATAAATTATTTAATATATCTCTAACTAATTATTAAGTATGGAAAAATCCAAAGATGTATTGAAAGTACTTACTTATACTTTAATAGCTGGAATTATTTCATTGACATTTGGTATATATCTAGTTGGAAAACACATACAACATGGAAACTTAGTTTTAATATTTGGATCTTTTCTCATTTATATCTCTCTAATCTTAGTCGCAATAAAAATACATTAAAAAACCATGCTAGAATATATGAAGTTTGTTAAAAAAATCTTCCTCATTAATCTTTATAGAAGCTTAGGATTTCCATTTGTAATGCCTTACAAGTACATATTTTTGTTAACTAATATTTGTCAATCGAGATGTTTAACATGCAATATTTGGAAAATTTATAGATCTGGTAATGGAGAACTTCTAAAAAGAGAATTGAGCACATATGAATACGGAAAAATATTCGAAAAAATAAAGAAGGATGTTTTATGGTTAAATTTTTCTGGTGGTGAGCCATTTTTAAGAAAAGATTTGGTTGATTTAACAAGACTTGCGTTTAAAAAATTTAAAAACATGATTGTGTTTAATATGCCAACAAATGGATTAGAGACAGAACTAATAAAAGAAAAAGTAGAAGAAATATTGGAATTCAAAGAAGAAAACGTGAAGTTTTTTTTAACTGTTAGCTTGGATGGACCAGAATATCTAAACGATAAAATTAGAGGAGTTAAAGGATCGTATAAAAGAGTAAGAAAAACATACAACACATTAAAAAAACTAAGTGAAAAATACAAAAACTTCTTTGTAAGCTTTCAAAGTACCATTAGTAAATACAATATTAATAATTATAAAGAAGTATTCGATGAAATAAAATACACCTATCAACCAATAATTGCCTGGGCTCATGAAAATGTTTATTTTAACAATATAGGATTAAATATTAACTTAACAAAAGTTGAAAAAGAAAAAATATTAAAAGCTATAAAATACTTCCATAAAAACTATCCCCTTACAAGTTTATATAATTTCATACCAAAAATATTTCTAAAGCTAGCTGAGAAATATTATAATAATCCTAAAAGATTGGTATTACCTTGCTTTGCTTCATTTGCCACAATAACTATTGATGCATATGGAAATGTAAAGCCATGTTCTTATTTTACTGAAGCAATTGCAAATCTTAGAGATTTTAATTTCGATATTAAAAAAATATTAAAAACAACAAGTAAAGCAAAAATATTTAGAGAAAATGTAAAACATGAAAAATGTCCACATTGCTGGGCGAATTGTGAAGCTTATCCATCGATGATTCACAACTTTCCATTAACATTTATCAAACTATTTAGTAAAAAATAAACAAAATTAGTTAATCATATCTTCTTGTATACATAAAATGTAGTATTAAAAAAAGCTGGGTCTATCCAAGGTAGTTCATCAACTAAAACATAATTCATTTTTACATACATGAAAAACTCCCAAAGAAGTGGTAATCTTGTAGAAAATATCACAGTAGAATAATTTTGAGATAATAAATAATTAAAAATCTCTTTTCTAGGAACAATTCCCATCTTCTGAAGCTCGTAGGAACTCCAAATTTCTGGAGATAATTGCTTCCCACTCAATATTAAATAGCCAGCATGTTCGCTTAAAACATTTCCATCGCTACTGTCGACATAGTTTTGTATTTTTAAGTCGGTTTGCAAATTGACAAGAGGGGTAAAACTAGTAGAATTAAAAATATAAAGAAGAACTCTATTATCAAAATCAACTGAAATCATTAATTGAAAAATAACAGAAATTATGAGAAAATAAATCTCTTCTTTATACTTTAACTGATTTAAAAATGATGCTATAATAATTGGTACGATAGCTATTATTTCTAAAAAATAATTTATCCAACCACCAAGTCTCATTAATCCAGCTATAACAAGTATTAAAGATGTAAAGAACCAGATAGAAATAACATTGTTTCTATTCTTAACAAAATAAAATAAACCCAAAAAAATGAATATAATACTATTCATTAATCCACCTTTCCAAACAAGTAATCTTTTTAAAGAAAAATTAATTATACCTCGAGCATAATAAAACACATGTAAAATAAATTGACCTTCGGTTAAAAAGTTTATAAGGAATATAAAAGTTACTGTGAGTACAGAAAACAAAATTAAAAACCTCATAGCATTCCTTTTATCATTTAATAAAAGATAAAAAAACGCAGAAAGAGTGGCTGCTATAGAGGTTTGCTTTGTAAAGAAAGATAAAAGAAAAAAAATAACAGAAAGGAAAAAATTCATTTCTTTTTTATAATTAAGAAAAAAGTAAATTCCAACAATAGAAAATAATAGTGCTAACATATCAGGTCTAAGTTGGGTAGCCATTTGAAAAGTAACATGAGAAGAGAAAAATAGCAATGTGGAAAATAAGCTTAATTTAAAGCTTTTTACAATTTTTTTGGTAATAAGAAAAATGAAAAAGCCTACAAGCAAGGTAGAAATGAAAACTATTATTCTTCCGGATAGCAAATTTTCACCAAAAATTAATATTGTGAAATAATTTATTAATGGAAAAATAGGTGGATACTTAAAAGAACTGAAGTAAAGGGGTGAATGAACATCATTGTAAATAGGGCCACCGTGAAATAATCTAATAGCAGGTGTCAATACATAGCTTTCAGTAATATCTGTATCAAATGGATAGAAAATAACAGTAAAAGAAACTAAAAGAAAATTTAAAAATATGAAAAGTAAAAATATTATAACAGCATATAAATACCACATCTTGCTAATTCTAAACCTAATTTTCCTTATATGAAATTTTGGAATTTTCCTAAACCAAATTAGAGTAATAAAAGATAAAACAATAAACAAAGATAAAAATGGTCTTGGACAATTTACATCGCTCGATGCCCTTATATCAATAACTCCTTTTTCTATTATAGAATCTAAAACTTTGCTATTAGATCCGCACCTAAAAAAATATGGGTAATAAAACTTATTTAATGGATCTTCAAGGACTTCAAATCTTTTAAACCTTTCTTGATATTCTTTTAACATAAAAGAATTTGAAATATCCTTCAAAGCATCTTCATAAGCATTTGTTAATCCAGCAAAATTGTTAAAGGCTGAAAATAACAAAAAAACTAAAATAGCCAGTTTCATGTAATCTAATTTCAAAACAAAAACTATTGGAATTACAATAAATGGAATTGCAATAGTTAAAAGTCTAGGACCAAAACTTCCTCCATGCCACCAAGCCCACCAAAATGAGGATACAAAAGTTACAAGTAAAAAAACCATAAGAATAAAAATAGCATCTCCTTTCCATTTTTTTAACATTATATAAACTCCTAGTAAAAAGAAAAATAAAATTGGAAAATAATAAAATAACCCCCTATATGGAAAAAATAGCTGTCTTATCATTACATTCAAATTATATGGTAAATCTATAATAACACCATCTCTACCAGGAAGTTTGGGCCATATTGTTTTATCCAAATTATTCCTGGGTAAAATAAATGGATTATCAAAAACTATTAAATTGTAAAATAAAAATGGAAATGCTCCTATTAAACTTCCTAAAGAAAAAACTAAAGATTCCCTATATTTCTTTTTACACAATAGATAGAAAAAGATTAAAAAAATAACAAGAAAAGAAAGCAAATCAAAAATAAACGCAAGTCCTGCTAAAACTCCAGAAAGAAAACATAAGATTGGTTCCCTTCTACGCAAATATACATGAATAATAAAAAATGGGGAAAACAAAAGAAATGCTGCAGTTATATGTCCCATAAAAACTAAGCTTGAGTGAAAAGCTAAAGAACCAAAACCATAAATAAAAACCAAAACTAATCTAATTTTATCATCCCTTGAAAAAAATTCACAAAATCTATATAACAAAACTGCTGTTAATGAGGAAAGCAAAGAAGAAGTAAAAACAGTAACAAGAAACATACTATTTAACTCAAAAAAACCTGGATTTTTATAATATATTATTGTTTTATTATGAACTGCTATGCTAACGTATTCACCACTTCCTTCATGCAATTTTATAAAACCACTTGGAAAAAAATTGTAATAAATGAATTTCCATGTAGCATATATTGGAATAGCTAAAAATGATAAACCTGGCTCTTTATCTGAATAATAGTGATTTTTATAAAAAGCTCTATCACTTGTTTGATTATAATAACTATCTATTTCAAATCTATTTTCATCAACAATTGCCTTAGTAAGGAAAAAAATTGAATTCTCTCTCATACCTGGCCAATTTACAAACAACATATAAACAACAAAAAAAGTAATAAAGATTTTAAACTCGATACTTAAAGCTTTAAAATACTTCATAATCTTTTTTTATTTTACTATTAATTAAATAATTTTTTGAATAGTAAAAATGATAACAATAATAATTCCTGCTTATAATGAAGCAAGAACAATCGAAAAATGCATAAATGAAGTAAGAAAAAAATTACAAGAAATGAAAATAAACTATCAAATAATAATTGCCGAAGATGGCTCAAGTGACAATACATATCAAATTGCAAAATCACTAGCAAAAAAATATAAGAATATAGAAATATCGCATTTTGATAAAAGATTGGGAAGAGGATCGGCATTAAAGAGATGTGTAAATATTGTAAAGGGAGATTTCGTTATTTATATGGATGCAGATTTATCCACAAAACTAGATGCCTTAGAATTACTTATTCGAGAATTAAAATATAATGATATAGTTATTGGCTCTAGATATATTGGAGGTGCTAAATACAAAAGATCTTTGATTAGATTAATGTTAAGTAGAGCATATAATTTAATCAGATTGTTACTATTTCCTAAACTAAAAGTAAAAGACTGCCAATGTGGATTTAAAGGATTTAGAAAAGATATATTTATCGAGATAAATAAAAATGTAGAAGATGGACAGTGGTTCTGGGATACAGAATTCCTTATAAAAGCAAATGCTCGAAAAGCTAAAATTAAAGAAATTCCTATTGAATGGGGTGGTGATAAAAGAACATCTGTAAAAATACTAAAAGACTCGATAATTATGTTTGCTAAACTTATCAAGCTAAGATTAGGAATATAGAATTTTAATATACTTTAAACCAACAGTAACGCATCTAAAATCATCATTTTTAGCTATGCTTGCTACTATCGTACAATTATCCAAAGGTCGTATTCCGATTTCATTAAATCCCTTCTCTATACTAATAAGTGGTGTATAAATAGTTGTTCCCTCCTTAAAAATTAAGAAAGTATCAACTACTTGATTATTTAATAAAAGTAATGACTGTCTATCAACATAAAACGATTTAAGATATAGTCTTATTTTAGCAATCAATGTTTTATTTTTATTATTGAAAATTATTAACTTGCCTTCTTTGCTCATCCACCTCATATCTTTCTCAGGTAAAAACCATCCTCTTCCATAGTTTATTTCTTTTGGTTGTTCTAATGTTAAATTTTTAATAGCTATGCTTAAGCATCTCCTATCATCTTTACCTTCTAATACATTTGGAATATCACAGCTTGATTTTATTTTAATAGTATTTAAACCTTTCTTCAAATTAATCCCAATTGAAGCATGAGATATTTGTGGATAAACAGTAAAATTG
>JAWBMD010000011.1:0-29663 GCA_039000985.1 Candidatus Aenigmatarchaeota archaeon
TGGTCTTTCGATTCTTCTTGCTGTTCTCCATGGTCTTAAAGCCATAAAAATTTTATATGCCCTATAAATTTATTTTTTCACTATAATCAAAGAAAAAAGCACATACAATACACCAATAACTACTGAAAGGATTCTTAATCTCAATTCAATTTCTTCCATACTTGAAGATGGTAAAAGAGCTATTATTCCGATTAAACTAAGTCCAACAATTAATAACAAAAAAGATATTACCTTAACAAATGTTATTCCAGTTTTTTTCTTTGCCATTATAAAGTTATATTGTATTCACCTTTTAAATACCATTCTTTAAGCTGGTCTAAAGTATATAGTTCATATTCCTCACTTAAATATCTTTTATGACCCATTAATCTATCAACTATAGGAGCTGGAACTCCGGCTGCTATCATATTAGTTTTGAAAAATTTTCTTAAAACATGAGAATGTAAATTATATCTTTTTCCTTCTTTTTTTGCAATAAGCTTAAATGCTTTATTAACAATGTATTGAATTTGGGAATAGCTAAGTTGAGTTTCGTTTCTAGAAGCTATTAAATAAGAATTTTGAGTTAAATTTTTTCTAGTTTCTAAGTACTTAATCAAAACATCCTTAGCTTGCTTCGACATAAATGTAATTCTTGATTTTCTTTCTTTTGCTGTAATTCCTTTAACTTTTATAATAGCTGGATTTGAACTCAAATCAACATCAGAAACTTTCAGATTTCTCAACTCGTCGATTCTTAAGCCAGAGGAGGAAAGAATTAAAATAATAGCTTGTGTTCTTAAATCAACATTATTAACAATAAATCTTAACTCTTCTTTTGATATCAAGTAATCTTCGTGAATATTAAATATTTTTACTTTAACATTCTCATCTATTTTTATAGAGTTTGCTTCGAAAAACTTTTTTAGTGCTGAAGACCATGTAACTATCGTTTTTGGAGCAAGCTGCTTTTTTGCTAAATTAAGCAAAAATTGCTTATAAATTTCATTTGGAAGTATTTCCCCATTTCTTATTCTATTAACAAAATCATCTAAATCATTAATATTAAAAATATCCATAAAAGCCATTAAACCCTTTTTATAAGTTTTTTTCGTATTTTCGCTTCTCGTTAACAAATCTATCTCGCTACATAAATTTTTAAAACTTTCAAATTTCTCAAGCACAATATATTTTTGGAAAAATGAAATAAATTATGGGTGAATTCGCAACAAAAAAATTAATCATATTAATTTTTCTTACACTAATAACAATGGTAATAATTATAACAACAATACAAATAGCTAGCGAAATATCAAACATTCTAGGAATGAGATTTAGTGATATACAAGTTACAAATATTTTATCTTATATGTATTCCTCTCTCTTCTATAGAGCAAATTTTTCCTATGATTACAAAATAGAAAAAATTGGAAATATTAAATATGGCATCAATTCGTATTCCAATATAATTTGCATAAATTCCTCTTTTGTTATAAAAACAGAGGATTGTTTAACAATACCATCAAGAAAAATAAAAACAAAAATAAGTGAAACGGATAAAGAAATTATTTTTTCTATTGAAAAAAAATGGAAATAGGAGATATTTTAGTTTGGCTTTTTTTAATGGCTACTATTGCAGCTTTACTTTTAATTGTAAGTGGAGAGTTTTTTAAGTTAAGGGTTGAAATAGTCTCCTCCAAACAATTTTTTTCTACATATTCCATACTCAATTCATATTTATCGACGGGAAATTTTTTAATCGATAGACTTTTAATAGATAAAAATTTTTTTGATAATTGGGATGAGAATAAAATAGATAAAATAGAAACTTATGATTTTAACTATATAGTAAATTTTTCTAATAAGTATATAAAAAACTTTGAAAGCAATTCAAATAATTTTCAATTTAGTGACAATAATTGCTATACAAATTTTGGTATGATGAAAAAATCTATATTTAATTCTTTTTCAGCTGTTTGTGAAAAAGAATTTTATTGCGAACCAATAAAGATTGAAATTATTTCAACAATAACACCTCTTTCTCAGCTAGCATATTGGTTAAGTTATTCATGTTTATCTAAAGAATCATTTGAGAAAAGAATATCGATACTAACAAAAGATTTTTCGAGCATTAATATTAATAGCGGGAAAGTATGTATAGACAATAAATGTCAAAATTTCGAGGAATGTGGATTTAGTAAAGAAATAAAAAGTCATGAAGCAAAAAATGAATGTGCAGAAATAATAATAAAGTTTTCCTATGATGAAAGAAAGATATTGATTGATTTACCTAAAAAATGAAAGGAATATTTAAAATAGAAATGATTGCTATTGCAATAATAATAGTGATCTTAATAATAATAGCAGCATTTTTAATGTTTTTCAGATATAGAGTAATAAATTTTTACATTGATTTGTTCGAATACATTTCATATAACAACATTCCAGAGCTTTACTTATCGATAGCACCGGAAATTGAATGGAAAGAAACTTACTATAAAAATCAAGAAAAATATTCTTTTTGCAATAGATGTTCTCCTATAGATGATGAAAAAGAGGAATGTATATGTAAAAACAAAGTTCCATATATTTATGCTGCTAGCTATGATTATGAAAATGGTAAGATTTTTCCAGAAATATCAAAAAAATATTTTGAAAATGAGATGCCAACTTTTGTTTGTATGAATATAACGTTTGGTAAAAACAGCTATATAACAAATAGTAAAAAAATATGTGATGAAAAAAGCATTATAGAAAAGTATCTTGTATTTTTCCCCTTACTTAACAATGAAATAGGAAGCATGGAATTTTTATTTATAAATGCTACACCTAAAGTTGAAATCGAATATCCACCACTACCTATACCTGGTCCATGAAAGGTTGGATTATATTCTTTTTAGTTCTATTTGTATCACTAGCAATCTACTTTTCACTAATAGTGTTTCAAGGACAAACATATAGAACCAATTTAATCGTATTAGAAAATTTAAAAGCGGCTTCTAATATAGAAAGTGTTTACAAGTCTATGAAAGCTTCTCTTCATTTATCCATAATAAAGGCTTGGAATAGCTCTAAAGATCAACAAGAAATTAAAGCTAAAACTGAAGAATACTTAAATATCTACTTGCAAAAAATAAAGGAAAGGAGTAAATTAAATATTATGGGTTTACCAATAAAGATTGAAAAAATAGAGGAAAAAAATGATGAAATTTATGTAGAAACATCCGTAATAGAAATAAAAATAGATAACCCAAAAATTTCAAAAAAAACAAACCTTAATGCAAGTATTGAAAAAAGATATCTTACATACAAATACTCTTTGCAAGATGTTCTGAATATAATTAATAATAACATTCAAGATATTTGCAACACAAATATAAAAAAATATTACGGACAAATTGATTGCTTGGAAAGTTGCTCAAAGTTTGAAGAAAATGCTAAATCTTTAAAAGAAAGTGAAATAAAGAGCAAAATAAAAGATATTGCTAAATCAAACAGTAACAAAGATACTTTTATAGAAATTGAAGTAAATAACATCAATATTAATGATGTATCTTTTCAAGAAAATATAATAACAGATGAAAGCAATAATTGCATATATAAAGAATGCTATGTATTATCTATAAGTTTTGAAATAGATCTAAAAGCTAGTGCTTCAAATAGAGGAACTGTTCTTGAACTTTTAAATAGTGAGAATCTTAATAAATTTTATAGCTGTTAAATAAAATTATATGCCTGTAATTAAAACAATTACTTTACTTATTATTGGTGTTATTGCTCTTGTAATTCTATCACTTTTAATATTTATTGCAATGAAAGCAAGAATCCCAATGATACCATATGCAATAGATAGAGATACTGCTTATGCTTTAGCTTCTACAGCTGCTTTAAGTTGTGCAGTTGATTTTGTAGCTACTGATGGAAAAGAAAGTGTAAGCACTTGTTATAAAAAAATAAGTTATGGGGAAGAATATGAAGAATCATATGTAATATTACCAACTACAACAATAGTAAGCTGTGGAAGAGAAGGAAGAGTTGGGAATTTAATATACTATAAATGTACAAGCATATATAAAGACAGTGTAAATGTTGTTTGTGATAAAAGTAAAAATGAATGTAAAGTTATTGGTTTTACATTACCACAAAAACCTTCTATTTCTACAGGATTTTGGCTTTTCGATGAAATACTATTAGCATTAGCCTCTGAAACTACTATGAAAATTCCAGTAGTTAATTTAATTTCTACTTTTTTATTAGAGACTTATATAAAATCAACAGAATGGTGTATACCAGAAATAGGAGCTGGTATTGCTTCTTGGTATAGTTGTTTTATTAGAGCCTTTCAACATCCTAAATATATAGTAATGTTTGAAAAGTTAGATGAAAAAACAGAAGATTGGTGGGTACCTAGAGATGAACCAATAGAATGGGCTGTTGCAAGTATAGCAATGGGTGGAATAACAAATATACTACCAATGAGCAAGACTGGTTTAAAGGAAGGTATAAAAGCTTTAGGAAGTGCCGCTAAGAAAGTTGCTTTAAATCCTAAAGCTGCGTTTAACCCGAAAGTATGGAGACAAGCATTAAAAGTAGAAGAATCTCCACTTTTAAAAAGCTTACTAACAAAATATTTAACAAAACATGCAGTTAAATTGATTCTAGTTAATGCGGGAATGACTTTAGGAAGATCGGGTGAAATATTGAGAGAATATATGATAAATAAAATGTATAAGGAATTTCTGGAAAGGGGTATAACTTCTTTGAGTAAATTGGTTGAAAAGGGTGAATCTTTCTCTAGAGTAAAAAAAATTTATGGTGCATTATACGATGAAATATTGGCTGTAAAGGGCGATCCAACAAAAATAACAGTAGAAAGAATAAAATCTATACTTACAGATTCTATGTTATTAGATGAACTTATAATGTACGATAGAACAGCAGTAATCCATGCAAATTCAGTAGCACAAGCATTAGGATACAAGAATTTAGATGATTGGGCTATACATATACAACTAGAGCTTGTTGATGATTTTAATAAATATGGAGAAAAAAGCCTAGCGAAAAAAATATTCAAAAGAAACTTGCTTGATAAGACTGAAAAAGAAGCATTAGGTAAAGAACTTAAAAATTTTGTTGGTACTGATGAATTTGAAAAGTTTTTAAAAGTTTTTATAGATGAAAAAACTATTAAGAATCTTTTAGGTTCTAAAGGCACATTGAGAAGCTTAGAAAAAACCTTAGAAAAACTACCAAAAAAGGAAGCTGAAAAAATTAGAAGTTTAATGAAAGATTATATAGATTTGTCTATTAAAAAAGCACTATATGAAATAAGATTCCTTACAGATGAAGCTGGTGAAGAAGTAGCGAAATATTATCTAGAAAAAATGGGAAGTGGGATATGGAGTAAATTTAAAAATGTTATTAACGAAGTTAATGAAAATATTTTTGAAAAACAATACTTTGGTACATTAAAATATTATCTTGCTGATATATCAGTTAGTGCATTGGGAATGTTTGAAGATGTTCCACTAGGTTTTCCATCTGGAATAATAAGTTGTGGATATAAATGGGGGAAATGGAAACAAGGCATTTGTTATGCGGATTATATTATAGCAGCAATATTTGTTAATGCAATGTACTCATTTTTGACATCAATATATGAAGAACCATATAATGGATGTGGAGGAAATTCCATGTGTCTATATGCAACAAAGTATGTTGTAGCAAAAGACATGTTTAATATTTCTTTAGAAAAACCCCATGACTCATTTATTACAGTTAAACTAGAAAATTTAGATTGGTTTGGTTTTTCAGACAGATCTAATAGAGCATGGATTGTTTCTCCTTGCAAAACAGATTTGAATGTTACCAAAGTAAAAGATAGTGGGAATGTTACACTTAAATGCGATAAATTCTATCCATCTAATAAACTATATTTTAAAGTTAAGGAAAAAAAAGGATTTTCGTATCCGGGAATGGGAGAAATAAAAGGAGTAACAGTAGATATATGTGAAAATTATATAGATCCAAATTCCTGCACAGATACTAGTCTTATTGGATGTATATATAGAGAAGCTCCCACAAAGTGTAATATAAATAGAGAAAATTTTGTAGACAAAATAAAAGATGGAACATACCAAGTTCAACCAATAAATTATAGAGTTTTAAGTAATGGAATGGAATCTGTTATTAGTGAATGCACATCTTCTGCTTTCACTGGAATAGCTGGATTTTTTGGTGCAGCAGATACACCAAGAGAACAAATAATAATAGATGTAGATCAAGAATCTATGAAAAAGTATTATAATGAAATGAAAATAATTGGATTACCAGATGAATTACAGGTAGCTAGAAATTATTGTGTTCCATATGGGGGGAAAATAGAAAGCGTAGCTAAAAATATTTGTGAAATTGGTGGTTTTGTAGGAAGCATATTATTAACACTATTTACAGCAGGAACTGGAAGCGTAGCAGCTTTATTTGTAATGGGTGCGGCCCAAGAAGGATGTGGATGGTGGTTTGGTGGAGCTAATTTATGGCCAAATAATCAATTTTAAAATATGAGAAGATGTGCCATTTGTAAAAAAGAACTTCATGGAATAGCAAAAAAATGGAGAAAACTACCAGCAAGCAAAAAAAGAGTAGAAAGAAAATTTGGTGGTTATTTATGTAGTAATTGTACAAGAAAAATATTGTCTGAAGAAGTATTTAAAGCAGGGGTCGCCAAGTCTGGTTAAAGGCGGCAGGCTCAAGATCTTGAGCTTTGAAAAATGATAAGAAACCTGCTGGGTTAGTCCCTTCGTGGGTTCAAATCCCACCCCCTGCATGCAAAAAGTTTAAATGTTTTTAGTATGAATATTAGTTTATGGAGAGATATAGTAAATTTTCCACAAATAATGCCTATTATTACCTGAATTATGGAATACACATTTGTGAAACAAAAATAGAGGAGAATATAGAAAATTTTGATGTAATAGTACTTGAAAGTGGAGTCGATAATTATAATGAATTGAATTATTTATCATTATATAACTTTATTCAATACAAACTGATAATGGAGGAAAACGAAAGATTGAAAAATCCAAGACCGATTTTCTTGGTAGATATACCACTAAAAGAAATTTTCAAAAGAAGGATTTTTGCGTTTTTAGACGCATACTCTTCAATTGATAAAGGCTACAGCTATCTCTTACCATCTTCAGATGAATTCTCAAATGAAAATGATATATATTTTTTTAAATCCTTCCAACACACAGTATATAGAAGTGCCGTTGCTGCTCATAAAATAGAGGAGTTTATTATTCCGGAAATTATAAAAAGAATTAAACATAAACCAAGAATTTTAATTGATTATGGCGCTGCCCACAAGGATATAGAAATATATCTGAATAAAAAAGAACCAAGAAAATATATAATAAAAAATCACCAAGAAGTTCATCCTTATGACCTCTGTGATAATAACTATCTTAATAAAGTTTGCGAGTTTAGACATAAAAACTCTATTCAACCTTCAATTGATGCAGAAAAAAGAATTATTGAAAGAAAAAGAGATTATCATAATTTTGAAAAAATCATCTATGAAATATAAATATTTCTTCTAAATATCTTATGTTTTTACGAACTTTAAAGTTTTAGAAGTTATAACCAATTATGCGGGGGTAGCATAACTTGTCAATCGTATGGTCTATTGCTTTGCAGAATCGAATCTCGCTCTCTGTATTTAGCCAAATTACTTAAATTCTCTATAAACACCTAAATATTTTTATTACCTCTTACACGCACTTCAAGTATTTAAAGCTATCCTACCGAAATTTCTAACGGAAAACGAAGGAGTTTGAGAAGTTGCTAATAAAATTTATGGTATATGTTCACAACTAATTCCGAAACAAAATTATAAATTTTTTCAATTGTTTTAACTGATAATCTTTTTTTATAGAACAGATTGTTTGGTATTTCATACTTTATACATAACTTGTTGAAAAATGGATAAGTAGCTCTAAGAAATTCGATTATTTGACTTTTCTTTACATGCTTTTGCTGCATAAAAACTAAAGGATAAAGAATTATCTTTAACATCGATAGAATGAGTCTTGAATTTCTTGGGGTTAAGTTATTAAAATTTAAAATAAAAAAAAAGTAGAAATTGGCTAAGGGACCTCCAAATTTAAATAACATTTCCTTATTGGCCTTCAATTCTCCTTTTATTTTTTTGAAGAAGTCATAACCATAAAGTACTTTATATGGATTTATGGACATTCCAAAAATTAAAAGTGGATTAAATGAGTAAAATAATTGATACTTTTCTGGAATTATTATTAAATCGATGTTACATATTTTGATTTTCTCAAAAATACCACCTCTTCCAAACGAAACTCCGAAGTTTTTTGTAAAAGTATTTGCAATATCAGATAGAAATTTCAAATCCCTATATGTTGGTACACTACCCTTTGTTACGATAATTATGTCAATATCTTTGGACTTCGGATCCCATAACGAAGAACCTATTTGTATAATCGATTTAATTCTTTTGCTCTTTGAGAGTGCTTCAACTAGCTTGTTCAAAATGAAATGTTTTGATTCAATTTTGTTCGCCATTCTCCCCAATAATTTAATTATAAGTTTTCTAAAAATAAATTCCAGTGGCATAAATGACATAAACAACAAAAACACATTATATTCAAAATAGAATGTCAGAAAACTCTGATTCTAACAAAACAGTTCAAAGTGAGTTCAAACCCCATCCTGCATAAAGCTCAATACATTATCCCTAAAAGGAAAATTGTTAAGAGTTCTGTAAACTAATAGCTATTTCATTAGAATTAAACTTTCTCATTCATTTATCCATAGTTTCTTCTAATTCTTTTATTGAATTGAAGGCTCTGTTGTTAAGAGTCTCTCTTTGAATTTGCTAGAATATTATTTTTATCTACATCAGTGAGTTTAGATGCATAAGCAGGTAGCCAGATTAGTTTTATCTCACCATTATCATTGTTACTGAAGTTAAAATTTTTTACATAACTTTTATTTGTTCTTAATATTTTTTACTTTGCGATTTTATATTCATGTACACATAGAAGTATAGTCGAGAACAAAGCAAAAAAGCTTATTATGTATAAAACAAGATCTCTTTAATCGATTACAAAGCTACAAATAATACACTCTTTAATGAAAAATTTACTCAACCTTCGGGAATGTAAAAATTATTCGAAACCCTTTATAAAATTAAGCAAATAACTTACTCTTAAAACTACAGTTTGTAAATCCAACTTCTTTTAACTACTTTTTTTGGCTTAAATTTCTCAACTATTATTTTTAAAGCTTTTTTTAAATCAGAAGTTTCTTTGCATGTAACTATTTCTATATCTGCCATTTCATATTCTGGCCAGCTATGAAAAGCAATGTGACTTTCTGCTATTAAAAGAATAATACTTAATCCTGGTTTAAATACATGAACAAGCTTTTTAATAACTTTAACATCCAATACATTGGCTATATCCTCCATTGCCTTAATAACAAACTTTTCATCACTAAGTAAATCTTTATTACATCCTTCTATTTTTAGTAATAAATGTTTTACCGTTACCATAATAAAATATTTTATAGGTAAAAAATTAAAAATTTTTACAAATATGTATATATAGTTTTTTTAAACTGAATCTTACGAATCTTCCAAGGAATATAATTAAAAACATAAAAATTTGCAAACAAGATAGGAACTTTTTTAATATTAAATTTCGATTTTATCCTCTGAACTATTACATCAAACTCAGAGTGTTTTACATATGGATACATTACAAAATTAGGGATTAACTCTAATAGCATTAGCTTCTTTTCAGAAAAAAATTTCTGAAGAAATAAAAATCTATTGCCAATGTTTTCATCACCAATAACCAAAAATGAAATACCACCATCCTTACTAAAATTGTTTATTCCAAATTCCATAAAGCTTTTAACACCATTTTCCGTATATGGAGGATTAGCATAAAATGCTATGAATTTTTTAGCGAATTTTTTGCTTTTTCTTATATCAACTAACTTTGTTTTAATGTTAATATTTAACAACTCATTTAATCTTTCTATAACATTCAACAATTCAACATCTATATCACAAACAGTAATAGAAATTTTTGGATTAATCAAAGCCAATAAAACAGAAACAAAATCGTCATCACCAACAAAAAGAATTCTATCATTTATTGGCAAATAAGCCGTTATTCTCTCTAAAACTGAAATAGCTGAAAAATTAGAAATTGGTAATTGATCAAAATGTTCTTTCCATTTAAACTTTAAACCTAGTTTGGAAAAAATAAAAAATACTGGAAGATTAAAATATTTTTTAATATTTATTTTTAGTTTTTTCTCAACGATTTTTAAAATTTGATTAATAGTTAAAGGTCTTACTAAACAATCAAGAATATCTTTCTCCTTTAAAAATACTTTCCCATTTTCTATACCTATTATATTTTTCTCTTCTAAAAAAGAATACAAATACCATAAATTCCATATATCTCCACCAATTGATCTCGAAATACTCTTAGAAAAAACTACATTTTTTAATTTAATAGAAAATTGTACAAAGCTTGGCTTTATATAATTATCATAAACCTTTTTACAAACATGCTTACTGAATGAAATCTCTTCTAATAGTTGAAATTTTAAATCTTCAATAAATTTATTTTCCTCATACTTTATAAACTCTTTATATAATGACTTTAAATTAACTGACATAAGCTAAATTATAATAGTATCTTCGGCTTGAACAACAATTCCATTTTCTATTAAAGCTGGATATTTTATTAAAGCTTTTTTCTCAATTAATTCATTTAATGCTATTTCTAAAATAGCTAAAGAAAAATCTTTTAGCCATCTTTTTGCAAAAGGTAATTTTTTGAACTTATTGTTTGCTAACTCTAAAATTTTTCTAGCTATTTCATTTCTCGTTCCCACATATTTATTAAACTGAAAAATATTTGTAATACTAGATTCCTTTACCCAGCCATTTCCATTTGTTAAAAAAATTTCTATAGCATAAACATTATCTTTTTCAAAAACTTCATTGCTAAAGTTTTTATAATTTGGTATTGATGGTTTTGCATGGATTTCAAATCTATCTAATCTGTGACCAGTTAAATTTCTAACAATTTTAAATCCAGTATCCTTAACAATATTTTCAACTACATTACCAACTTCACTAATTTTATTTCCTTCACTAACAACTTTTTTAGCTTCATTTAAACATTTTTCAACAATTTCAATCATTTCATTTTTTTCACCAATACAAAAAGTTTTAGCTATATCCGCAATAAAACCATTTATATGGCAACCTATATCTATTTTTACAACATCTCCTTTTTTTAAAACATATGTTTCATTTATATCTGGAGTAGAATGGGCAGCTACTTCATTAATAGAAATATTTACAGGAAATGCTATTTCAGCACCAAATTCTAAAATATTTTTTTCTATTTCTTCTGCTATATTTAAAATTTTTTCACCCTCAACTAGAATTTTTTCACAATTATTCATAACTTTCCAAGCAATCTCTCTAGCCTTTTTATATTCCTCAAGCATAAAAATATATATGCAAATGGATTTATTAGCAGATGCATTAAATCAAATAAAAATTTGTGATAAAGTAGGAAAAAAAGAATGCACGATAAAACATAGCAAGCTAATAGAAAATGTACTCAAAGTTATGAAAAAATATGGATACATAAAAAACTACTTGGTTTTAAAAGAAGGGAATTTTTTAAAAATAAAAGTTTTTCTATCGAATAAAATAGTTGATTGTAAAGCAATAAAGCCAAGATTTCCATGTAGTGTGGATGATATTTTCAAGTTTGAAAAAAGATATTTACCGGCAAGGGAAAAAGGTATATTAATACTAACAACAAGCAAAGGAGTAATGAGCCATATTGATGCAAGATCTTTAAATGTAGGTGGTTCTTTGCTTGCTTACGTTTATTAAATGAAAGTAATAATAAAAAAAGGTGAGAAAATAAATAAAAAAATAATAAAAGGACTAGAAAAAATTGATGAAAATATTGTTGCTTGTATTGGTGGTGATGGTACTATTTTATATGCATTGAAGCATTTTAACAAACCTTGTTTATTAATAAGATTACCGAATAAAAAAAGTTTAGGATTTAGAGGAGATACAACAATTGAAAATCTAAAAGCTATTGAAGAAAAAATAAGAAAAAAAGAATTTTATAAAGAAAAATTCAAAAAAATTGAAGTAATTCAACAAAATAAAAAAATCGAAGTATTTAATGATGTTGTTATATTTAGAAGAGTTGCAAAAGAAATTGGAATTGAAATTATTGAAGAAAATGAAAAAGTATTGGAATTTTTTGGTGATGGTGTAATAATAACTTCTTCATTTGGTTGTACAGCTTATAATTTTAAAGCTAATGGACCAATAACAAGAGAAAAAGACATTTTAATAATAACACCAATTAATTCAAACATAAAAAATTCTTACATAACAAAAAAAGAATTAAAAGTATTTATTACTAAAGGAAAAGCGAAATTAGAAATAGATGGTGAAAATTTTGGAAATGTGAAAGAAATAAAAGTAAATTTATCGAAAAAAACATTTGAAATTGTTAAATTAAAAGGATTTGAAGAAAGCTTTAGCTCAAAAATAAATAGAATAATTGTAAGATGAAAGTAATAGCTGGAATAGATGAAGCTGGAAGAGGTGCTGTAATAGGACCTATGATTATTGCTTGTGTTTCAATAATTGAAGATAAAGAACATTTACTAAAAGAAATAGGTGTTAAAGATTCAAAAGAATTAAGTAGAAAAAAAAGAGAAGAGCTTTATAAAGAAATAGAAAAAATTGCTGCAAATATTGTTGTTATTAGAATAAATGCTTGTAAAATAGATAGCTATAGAAAAAATAAAATAAATCTAGATGAAATAGAAGCTATGAAAATTGCACAATTAATAAATGCTTGTGAAGCAGATGTTGTTTATGTAGATTCTGTTGAAAGAAATGCAGAAAAATTTAAAGAAATGATAAAAAAGAATTTGGAAAATAAAAAAATTGAGCTAATTGTTGAAAATTATTTGGATGAAAGTATTCCAGTCGTTTCTGCAGCTTCTATAATAGCAAAAGTTGAAAGGGATAAAAGCATAGATGATATTAAAAGTTTTATTGGAATTGATTTTGGTTCTGGTTATCCTGGTGATCCTTTAACAGTTAAATATTTAGAAGATTTAATATCAAACAAAAAAGAAATTCCCATATTTGTTAGAGAAAGCTGGATAACATTAGATTTAGTGAAAGAAAAAATATTCCAAAAAAGTTTAAAGGATTTTTTAAGTAAATAAACTTTATGCCCGGGTGCCGGAACCAGGCTAACGGGCTTGCCTCGAGAGCAAGTGGAGCTTTGCTCCATCTGGGTTCAAATCCCAGCCCGGGCGCTTCAATTTCTCCTAAGCCCAGTGGAATATATAAGCTGTCGTTAACAATTAGAAGATATGGATTTATACAACAGAGAAAGAATAATAAAAAATCAATTGGAAGATATAAAAAGAATAGATTTGAAAACTTATGAAAAGATTACCGAGTTTATTAAAAAGCTGGGGGCAAACAATTACTCGATGGGAGACAGAAAAGTATGTTAGCTTCTTAAAAAGCTTGAGAAAATTTTTAATGATTCTAAAAAGCTCTAAACATGACTTTTAAAAATATTGAAGTTTTTCATTCTTTTTGCAAAAGCTATAAAAATTGATAGATTGAATGGGATGAGAAAACTCTTAATAATTATAAAATTTTCTTCTATAACTTTCTACAATTCTTTCTGCAGCATATTTCTTCCCAACACTTCTTTCTAGATCATCTCTATAAGAACGAAGTCCCCGAACCTCTATATAGACTTCGATACTTCTTGCTATTTCTTCTGCTAATTTTTCATTCTTTATTTTATATATTTCTTTAACAGCTTCTATAAGATATCTGTCGCTCATAATTATAATAGTAACAAAAAACTTTAAATATTTTGAAACATTATTATTGCACAGCATATAAAAACTCCCCTAATATATAAAACAACAAAAATAGTTTTTCAAGAAAAGCTCATTTGTAAATTCTCTTTTAATCCTATTTCAATCTGATTTAAATATACCTACAATACCAATAAACTATACCAGAGTTTTATTAAACATTCTAAAAATATTTTGCTCCATAACAATGGTATTTCTTCATTTCATGATTCCAATTCATTTACAATACTTTTTAAAGAGTTTAAAGCTATCTCAAAAAATTTTTCTTTAGGTAAACCAATTTTTTCACAAAACAAAATTCTTTCTCTGCTACAAATTCTAGCAAAATCTTTCTGCTTAAATTTTTCTTTAATAGTTTTGACTTTTACTTCTTCTAGCTTTTTAGAAGGCATAACTAAAGCACAAGCAACTATTAGACCAGAAACTGCATCACTAGCTATCAAAGCATTTTCCATCTTGGTTTCAGGCATAATTCCTTTGTTCTCAAAATTGTGAGATTTTATTGCTCTAATTATTTCATCGGAAACCTTTCCCTTTAGAATTTCCTCTGCAACTAAACCATGTTTTTTTGGTTCATTTATTGTCTTTTCAAAATCTATGTCATGTAACAAACCAACTAAGCTCCACAATTCTGCATTTTCATTCAAACAATTTGCCAAATCTTTCATAATAGCTTCTACTGCAAACATATGTTTAAGCAAGTTAGTTTTTGTTATATTGTTTTTAACTAAAGCTAAAGCCTCTTCTCTTGTTAACATCTTTTCTACTTTTTAATTTATACTCTATTAAGTATGTTTTTATTTGTATCCATCTACAAAAAAGTATTTATAAGTTCTAGGATTGAACTTACCTTTTACTCCAGACTTAACTATTAATTTATTAAACAAATCAAACAACTTTTTAATGTCTTCATTATTTTTGTTATAAACAACATACCAATGGGGTGCTTTTTCAGCATATGTTTTTGCAAATATCCGATTAACTTTTTTTGCTAAATTAGCAAATTCTATTAGTTTTTTATCCATGTATTAATAGTTTTCTATAAAAATAATATATATCCTTTTCAAATTATCTGTCTTGAGAACAAAAATCCATAAAGCTCGAATTTAACATGAATTCAAACAATATAGAAAAAATACAACATATATAAAAACTAGAGAAATAAAAATCTTTAGTGTTAAAAATATAGTTTTTTTAATTAATGCATAGACATAGAGAACTTAATACGTTCTCATTAGAACAAAAATAAAACAAATTTTATAAAATTTATAATATGGAAAACAAAGTAGAGTTAAGAAAAAAAATAGGTAATTTTTTAAATAATATAAATTCACCGGATTCGATTTATGAATTATTTAAATTACTAAACTACCCCGAAAATGTATTACTAACTAGTCAGTTTAAAAGAAAATTAGATGAATTTGACATGAAAGAAGAAATTAAACAAAAAATAAACAATATTTATACTCTTCTTAATTTTGAAAAGAATTTAGTTGCATTTATAGTTGAATTAAAACATGGAGTTTCATTTTCTTCAACAACTATTAGAGAAATATCCAAAAGTTTTTCTAACTATTATGAAAACTTTCTTTTAATTATATCTTCTCCGGATTATTATACTCTTCTTTTTGTATTGCCGGAATTTGAAAGACTTGATGTCGGAAAGCATAAATTAAAAATAACTAAACTATTTCTTCAAAGAGATGATCCATACTATACTGCCATAGAAGTTTTATCAAATCTATATTATGATGGTACTGAAAAAAACTGGAGAGATGTATATAAAAAATGGAAAGAGGCTTTTAGTGTAGAAAGAGTAACAGAAAGCTTCTTTGAAGATTATAAGAAAATATTTTTTAAAATTAGAGATGAGTTAAGAAGAAAGGGAATAAATAAAGGGGATTCGCATGAATTTGCACTACAGTTACTAAATAGAATAATGTTTATATACTTTATAGCTAAAAAAGGTTGGTTAAACAAAGATAAAAAATTTATGAGAAATTTCTGGAGCAAATATAAAGAGGAAAGAAATAAAGGTAATGTAAAGAAAAACAGTTTTTACAATGTATGGCTAAAGAACTTGTTCTTTAAAGCTTTTAATCGTAGACAAGATGAAATAAAAGATTTACCAGAGTATTTGGTTAAAATTTTCTATAACTTTCCTTATCTAAATGGTAGCTTATTTTTAGAAAATAGACTTGATAAACTAGAAGTGAATCTTGATGATGATTTGTTTTCTGAAATATTTGAAGTATTTAACAAGTATAACTTCACAATAAAGGAAGATATGCCGTTAGAACAGGAAGTTGCGGTAGATCCTGTAATGATTGGTTACGTTTATGAATCCCTAGCACAAGTGGCAGAAGAGATTTATGATAGAAGAGGTTTGGGCATTTTTTATACTCCACGTATTGAAATCGATTTTATGTGTAGAAGAGCTGTAGTTGAATATCTTTCCAAAAAGCTACCAAATATTCCAAAAGAAAAAATCTATGAATTCGTTTTCGATGAAGAAAAACAGGATGCTGAAAAGTTCTTTACACAATTGAATATTTGGCACAAATTAGAAGAGGTCTTAGATAATCTTACAGTTGTTGATCCTGCATGTGGCTCAGGTAGCTTTCTTGTTGGGATGATGAACGTAATTTTTGAGTTATATAAAGTTATCTATAAGAACTTGAATAAAAAATGGAGTGTTTTTAATTTAAAAAGCTCTATTGTAAGAAGATCTTTGTATGGAGTAGATGTTATGCCCTGGGCTATTCGCACTGCAGAATTAAGATTATGGCTTCAATTAATTATAGAAGAGGATTTCACAGATGAGCAATTAAAGGAAAAACCTTTATTACCAAATTTTGATTTTAATTTGCGTGTGGGTAACTCAATTATTCAAGAAATTGGCGGAATAATTTTCGACATAAAAAATATGCAACTATCAGAAAGATTAAAAAATAAACTTTATGACTTAAAAAGAGAAAAGGAAAATTATTACAACAACCTAAAAACAAAATTTAAAAGTAAAGAGGATATTTTTATCGAAGAAGTAAAATTATTTGAAGAAATAATTGAAGAACATCTTTCTAATTTAAAAGAATTTAATATCAATCTAGAAAACGAATTAAGAAAATTAGAAAAAGTTATACAAAAAGATTTGTTTGGTAGAACAGTATTGGTCCATGAGGAAAAAATAAAGGAGATAAAAGATAGAATTGAAATGAATATTTTGGAAATAGACAAATTAAGCGAGTTGAAAAACAAATTGAAAGATGCTTTAAAAAATCCTGAAACAAAGCCTTTTGTTTGGGAAATTGATTTTGCTGAAATTTTTGGTAGTAAAGGGGGATTTGATATTGTTATAGGTAATCCTCCTTATGTTAGACAAGAAAAAATTTCCCCACCAAATAAAATTAAGGCCAAAGTAACATTAGAAGATAAGAGAGAGTATAAGGAAAAGCTATTCAAAGCCATAAATTCTAGATTTCCAGTTGTAGAAAAAATAGATAAAAAGAGTGATTATTATGTTTACTTTTACTTTTATTGCTTATCTTTATTAAACGAAAAAGGTGTTTTTTGTTTCATAACTTCAAATTCGTGGCTAGATGTAGAATTTGGTAAAGATTTGCAAGAGTTTTTATTGAAATATGTTCCGATAATTGCTATTTATGATTACCCAACAAGATCTTTTGAGCACGCAGATATAAATACGATAATAGCTTTATTTAGTGCTCCCTATCCTGAAGCAAAATCTAAATTTTCTAGTTTTAAATGGCCAGCATTAAATAACTTTGCAAAATTTGTTATGCTTAGAAAACCTTTTGAAAATATTATGAATTCTAAAATTCTTATAGAAATAGAAAAAATAAAGCCAAAAGTAAAAGGTGGAAAAATATATGATTTAGTGTACAATATAGAAGAGAGTGAAAATTATAAAGTTTTTTCAATATATCAAGAAGATTTGCTAGAAGATGGTTGGGAATATCCAGAAGGTTATGATAAAAGTAAAGGTAAATTTAAAGAAGGTAATTATGTTGGTAACAAGTGGGGTGGAAAATATTTAAGAGTGCCAAAGATTTATTGGAAAATTTTAGAGAAAGGAAAAGATAAATTAGTAAGATTGGGGGACATTGCCGAGATAAGGTTTGGTTTTACAACAGGTGCTAATGAATTCTTTTATCTTAAGCCTGTTGGAAAGACTGTAAAAGAAGTTGTAGAAATTGCAGAAAAAAATCCAGATACTTTAATTAGAGTTAGAAATGGTGCTGGTTGGGAGGGAGAAATTGAAGCAAAATTCTTAAAACCAGTAATTAAAAGCCCAAGAGAATTGAAAACAATAATAGTGAGACTCGAAGATTTACACTATCTTGTCTTTATGTGCAATAAATCAAAAGAAGAGTTGAAGGGAACGAGAGCTCTAGAGTACATAAAATGGGGAGAAAAACAGGGATATCACGAATTGGAGACAGTAAGAAATAGGAATCCGTGGTTTGCTCTGAAATTTAAAATGACCAAAATTCTAATGTTAAGAGCGAGTGCCGATAGACCAGCATTTTATATTTCTGAAAAGAGTATCTTTCATGATCAAACCTTTTATTCTGTGAATCTCAAAAATCAAGAATTTGAAGAAATTTTAGGAATGTTGTTTAATAATACTTTTACTAATTTTTTATCTAGAGAAATCGAAAGTGGTGCAAGCTCATCACTAGGGCAAGGAGTGAAGTGGTCTGCGGTATATGAATCCAAAAGGTTATTAGTATTAATACCGAAAATAGTAATAAAGAAAAAATTACCATTCATAAAAAGACTACCATCTTCAATCTTCACTGAACTCGGTTTTGATCCAAATAAACCCATCCGTGAGCAAGAACCAAATCCACTTCCAGATAGAAAAGCTCTAGATGATATAGTTTTTGATGCTTTGGGATTAACGGAAGAAGAAAGAAAAGAGGTTTATTGGGCTGTTGCAGAACTAGTAAAAAGTAGATTGGAAAAAGCAAAAAGCCTAAAAAAAGAAAAGTAAATTTACACAATAACTTTTAAATTCTCAATTTTTTAGGTAAAAAATAAAATAATTTTATGAGACTGTTAAGAGAGATAATAGATAATACTGAAAACAATAAACTAATTGATTTTTTAATTGAGGTACTTAAAGAAAAGCCAGACACTAATTTAGATATAGCTACTCCTTATTTTGATATAAAAGCTTATATGAAAATTAAAGATTTTATAAGAGATGTTAGAAGATTTAGATTACTTCTAGGCAAGCCGCCAGAGATTTCAATAACCGAAAAAACACTTGGCGAGGAATTACTTAAAACAATTAGAGAAGAGATAGAAAGTTTTGATTTATCAAAAGAAAATACAGAATGTGTAAAAAGTTTTATAAATTTTTTGAAGAAGGACAATGTTGAAATAAGATTATTCGGAAAATTTCTACATGGAAAAGCTTATATATTTGATGATTTAATTATTGTTGGTTCATCTAATTTTACAGAAGCTGGCCTTACTAGAGAAGGAGAACTAAATTCAGTTTCACCTAAATCATATGCCGAATATACAAGAAAAGAATGGTTTGAAAAATTTTGGCTAAGAGCTGAAGACTTTAAAAATAAATTGATTGAAGAATTAGAAAAATCTAGATTTGGAAGTAAAGAATATAGCCCATATGAGGTCTTTATAAAGGCAATATACGAATTCCAAAAAGAAGATATAAAATCGGAAGAAGAGAAAGTAAAACATGAAATACCATCTAAAGTAGAATTAACAGAATTTCAGGAAGATGTTATACCAAGAATAAAATCCAGATTAAAAAAATATGGTGGTATCTTACTAGCAGATTCTGTTGGTTTAGGTAAAACCTGGATTGCTAAAAGAGTAATAGAGGATTTTGGATTTTATCAAAGAAAACCCTATTTGGTAATATGTCCTGCTCAACTTAGAGAAAGCTTATGGATAAAAGAGCTAAAAGGATTAATTCTTGCAGAAAACATTATATCTCAAGAAGAATTAGCATCTTCTAACTTTTTTGAAAAAGTAAAAAAAGCTATTGGAAAGAATAAAATTGGTGATATAAAATTAATAGTTGTTGATGAAAGCCACAATCTTAGAAATCCTTATACAAATAGATGGGAAAACTTTTTCAAACTATACGAAAATATTGTAAAGGAGGGTGGTTCTCCATATGTTATATTTCTCACAGCAACTCCAATCAATAATACTATTTGGGATCTTTATTGGCAAATAATTCTGCTTGTCGGTAAAAGAAATGATGCCTTTATAAAAGAAAATATTGGAGACTTATTTCAATTCTTCAAATATATTGAAAAAGTAGGAGATTATTCACTATTAGGTGATTTGTTGAATGAAATATCTATTAGAAGAACAAGAGATTATATTGTTAAAAACTACCCGAATGCAACAATAAATGGAAAACCAATAAAATTTCCTAAAAGAATTCTAGAAAACATTGGTTATAGTCTTGATAAAACTTATACTGGTATGTTCAAAGAAATCTCTAACATTATAACAAATGAACTAACAATGGCTTGTTATCAAATTCTAAAATATAAAAAGAAAGAAAAATTAACAAAAGATGAAGAATGGGAATTAAATAGAATGGTTGCTTTGTCAGGAATTTTAAGAACTATATTTTTAAAGAGATTTGAAAGTAGTGTTTATGCTTTTAAAATAAGTATAAAAAATCACATGGAGTTTCTAATCAAATTAATTAATTATCTTAGAATGGGTAAATACATATCTAAACAAGATTTTAACAAAGTATTTGGTAGATATATTATGAGTATGGATGAAGAATTACCAGAATTTAAAGAAGAAGAAATAACAAAAATACTAAAAGATATAAACTTAGAAGATTTTGAAAAAGAAAATCTATTTAATGATATAGAAAAAGATATTGCTGTACTAAAAAGAATTCTCGAAGTAGTTGATAAAATTACTCCAGATAAAGATGAAAAACTCAATGTAGTTAAGCAATATTTATTAAAGTTACATGAAAAAGGTCAAATAATAGTATTTACCTATTATGATGACACATTAAATTATATATTCGATCAAATAAATAACTCTAAAGAGTTCAAAAAATTAAAAATAGAAAAAATATCTGGAGGCACTTCTACCACTGAAAGAGAAAGAATTGTTAATGATCTCTTAAACAAAAAAATAGATATACTAATTAGTACAGACGTTCTCTCTGAAGGTATGAATCTTCAATCAGCTAGAATAGTTGTGAATTATGATTTACATTGGAATCCTGTTAGAATGATACAAAGAGCTGGAAGAATAGATAGAATAGGATCTCCATATGAAGAGATTTTTATATATAATGTATTTCCTGATAAAGAATTGGAAGAGCTTTTAAGATTAGTTGAAACATTACAAGAGAAAATTAGACGAATTGATGAAACTATAGGTTTAGATCAAAAAATATTAGGAGAAAAAATCCATCCAAAAGTATTTGGAATAATAAAGAAAATAGTAAAAAAAGATGTTGAAGTATTCACTGAGCTGGAAAACACAACATTTGGTGGTGGAGAGATATTTTATCAACCTTTGAGAGAATTTATTAACAAAAAAGGTGTAGAAGTTCTTGAGAAAATACCTTTAGGTATATATAGCGGATTGAAAAAAGGAACTATTAGAGGGATTTTCTTTTATTATAAGTATAAAGAAGACTATCACTTCTGGTATTTATATGATTTAGATAAAGGGAAATTCATCAAAAACAAAACAGAAATAATAAAATATATATCATGTTCTCCAGAGGAAAAAAGAGTAATACCAGATTTTTTTGATAAAGTTTATGAAATAAACAAAAAAGTAATAGAGGATATAGAAAAAACTTATATGGAAATTCAACAAAAACAAAAGTTAGACCAGCAGATAGGAAAACTTGCGAGAGATAGGTCTACTAAATTCGTTGTTAAAATGGTAAGGGAAATTAATATATTATTAAATCAATACTTATCTGAGCATCCAGAAGATAAAGAAACTGAGAAAGAACTTGAAGAAATAAGAGAAAAATTAATAAATGTTTCATTAACCAAAAGAAGAACAAGAGAATTGAGAAAAATATGGGAAAATTATAAAAAGATTAAAGATTGGAGAAAACTTATGAAAGACCTAAAAAAGTTTCTGGAAGATGTTATAATAGTAAAATCTGAAGAAAAAATGGAACCATTTGATAAAAATCATTTAAAACTAGTTGTTATAGATTTTATTTCCTAAAATAATAAAACTTCGCCCCCGACGGGATTTGAACCCGTGTTTGAGGCGTGACAGGCCTCCGTCCTAGGCCACTAGACGACAGGGGCTTAATTCTATATTATAAATTTAATTTTTTAATATTGCTCCCGACGGGATTTGAACCCGTGTCCCAGCCTCGAGAGGGCTGTATCCTTGACCGGTCTAGACGACGGGAGCATAAAGCCCCTGGGGAGATTTGAACTCCCATCTACTGCTTACGAGGCAGCCGCTTTACCATTAAGCTACAGGGGCATACTTATAAAATTTTTTTCAACAAATTTAATATTTATGAATGTTGCACTATTGTGGGAGAAAAAAAGGAAAAAAGTAGTTTGTAATGCTTGCATAAAAAATTGTACTATAGAAAAAAATAAGCTTGGTTATTGCAAAACTAGAATTAACAAAAAAGATAAAATTTATACTTTGCTATATGGAAATGTAACTGGTTTAAACATAAAAAACATTGAAGAAGTTCCTTTGTTTCATTTTCTTCCATCAACAAAAGCTGTTTCACTAACAACTGCAACAAAAGATTTAATACCAATACTAAATAAAGAATGGGTAATTGGCCAAAGATATTTGCCAGAAGTTGCTAGCATTAAAAAAATCCAATATGAAAAAATTGTTAAAGATGCTTTTAAAAATAATTGCAAATCAATAGTTTTTGATTATATAGAATCTTCTTTATCAATTGACTATGCTTATCCAATAGCTAGATTAGCTTCTCGTTATTTAATAAAAACAGTTCTTATTTCAAATGGTTTTATGAGCTATGATTTGCTAAGAAATTACTCAAAATATTTAGATGCGTTCATTATTTTTGTTAAAGCATCTCTTGACAAAGATTTTTATAATAAATACAATCCATTAACAAAAAATATAGTTGAGGATATAAAGGAAAATATAGCTACAATAAATAAAAGAGCTATTCATTTAGAAGTTTGTAACTTAATAATTCCAAAAATAGGAGATAATCCTGAAAGATGTAGAGAATTAGCTGAATTTTTAGTTGATTTAAACCCAGATATACCTTTACATTTAATACAATTTTATCCAGATGAAAACTTTCCAGATATAGAAATGACTCCAGTTTCTACATTAGAAACATTATTGGATGAAGCTACTAAAGCTGGTTTAAGATATGTTTATTTGAGCAATATACCAGAAAGCAAATATTTGAATACATATTGCTATAACTGCCAAGAAATTGTGATAAAAAGAATTCCATTTAAAACTGTTGAAAACTTGGTTAAATTAAATCGTTGTCCATATTGTGGATTTAAAATAAAACTAGTTACTCAAAAATGAGATTATTTACAGCTATAACTTTATTTCTATTACTTTTTTCCATAAGCTTTTCTGAGCTATCAAAATTCTATGTTAAAATTGATTTTGATATAGAAAAAACAAAATCCATATTCACAATTTGCTTTAAAAATATTAGTGAAAACTATTTTAAAATTCCAGTTTATGAAAAATATGAAAAATTAAACTTCTCAACATTTGGAAAATATATAAATTGCTGGAAAAATGAAAATTTTGTAGAATGTAACTTTGAATTAACAAGAGAAAAAACATGCATTGATCTTTTATTTTATGGAAAAACGAAAAAAGAAAAATTAAATGATAAAATTTATAGTTTTTCCTATAGCTTTAACATTCCGTTAATTGCTGAAGAAATTTCAATAGCAGCTGTTTTACCAGAAAAAGCTATAATAGCTAACATAGAAAACTCCATATTTCCTTCAAACTATTTTTTAGCAACAGATCCTATTGGCAGAAGAATAGTTGTTGGTTGGAAATTTGATAATAATGGAAAAATAGATTTCCTAACAAAAATAATAGTTGAAGTTCCTTTGGAAGAAAGGAAAACGGGCTTAATTCAAATAATTTCTTATTTTGTTTTTCCAATAGTAATAGTTATTATAATTTTCTATTATTTGAAATTTATAAAAAAAGAAACAATTGAAAGCGTTCTTAATGAAAATGAAAGAAAAGTAGTAGAAATTCTTAGAGAGAAAAAGAAAATTGTGCAAAAAGATTTAGTTCAACATCTAGATTTATCTAAAGCCAAAGTTAGTAGAATAGTAAAAGATATGGAAAAAAGAGGAATAATTGAAGTTGAAAGAAGAGGAAGAAATAATATACTAAAACTTAAAAAAACTTAAAAGTTTTGTCAATATATTTGATTTTACTATGAAATCTAAACCTACTAAATCATAAGAAATTCTTGCCAATTCTATTGCAGATGGCGAATAAGGATCTATTTTGGCGAGCGGTACTTTCAAGCTTATGCTTTTTGGTACATTTTTATCATAAGGTACAAAAAATACTTTGTTAAAATCGATTAAATCAAAAATTTTTTCATTTGATAGCTCATATTTAGTGGCTCTTATTTTATTAACAACAACACAATCAACTTTAACTCCAAAATCCTTACAAACCCTTAATGATTTCATTGCATTTGCTATACTTGGTAAATCTGGATTTGTTACTATTATTGCTTCATCTACACAATCCAAAATACTTTTTACTTCTCTTCCCAAACCAGCTGGAGAATCTAATAATATAAAATCATAGCTACCTATTAATTCTGTTAAAATATTTCTAATTCTACTAAAGTTTGATAAGGTTGATAAAGTTAATGAACCTGGTATTAAATCAAAATTTAAAGGAGTTTGAACAATTGCCTTCTCTACACTAACAGAATTTTTTAGTATATCTATAATGCTATATTTGTAAAGATATATTCCTGTTTGAACAGATAAATCTGGCATTGAAAAATTTGCATCTATAGCTAAGGTTTTTTGATTTAATGAATTGGCTAAAATATAAGATAAGTTTGAAGTTAATGTTGTTTTACCAACTCCACCTTTACCAGAAAGTATTGCTATGCTTCTTGTTGGCATATTTATATTATCTCCTTAAACTTTAAATAACTTACTAGCAGTATTAACAAAATTATTATTAATAAAATAACTAACCATCTCCTAAGCCTTTTCTTTGCAATAGTAGTAATTAATTCTTCTTTCGCTTCTTCCTTCTTTTTTTCTTCTTCTAAAACTCTTCTTTCAACTTCGGTTTTCTCCTTTAATAATTCCTTCATTACCAAATCCCTTTGCTCCTTTCTCAATTCACCATAAAAATACCTATCTTCTAACTTTTTCTTTTCTTCTACCACAAATTAAAATTAGCAGTAAAATTATTAAAGAAAAAAGAATTATTTGAAATATACCGTTAAAATCAAAATCAGCCAATGATACTTTTAAATCCTTAATTTCTATATCCAATCTTGCATAAATATTTGAACTTGAAGTTGAATTAGCATAAATAGCTAAATTTTTCTTGGATGAATAATAAACAAAAATTTCACCACTAATTCTTTCAGAAGAGCTTGGAGTTAATAAACTAGTTTGATTGTTAAATAAATTTACCTCTACACCACTACCAGCAATTAATTGCCATGTTATTTTATAAGCATCATCCAAAGCACCTTTATTTTCAATCCTTCCTTCTAATGTAAATTTCCCTATACCACTATAAACATTTTTTCCAGCTAAAGAAACATCAAATGCTCTAAATGTAGTAATTGTCGAATTCTTTATGCTTGGATTTAAATTATCCGAAACATTGCATACTACGAAGTTTAATCCGCTACTACACTTATTGAAAGAACAATCTAAAGTTGAATTATATGCTGGATTTCTAATTGTGCAAATAGTTCCAAGATATGGCGTAAAACATTTTAATGTCGGATTATTCTTAAAATAGCATAAAAGAGATGCATTAAAATATTTGAATTCTCCCATTGATGGAGAATAAAAAGCGATATCGGTATAAATATTAAGTTCTGAATAATTGCCATAAAAGGATATACTCTTAAAAATTATTGAAGTTGTTGGTGGAAGTGTGGTTGTTGCAATTATTATAGGGGCTCTAGCAGAAAAATAAACAAAGTAAACGAGAAAAAAAGTTAAGAAAAGCAATAAAGTACTAATTCTATTTTTATCTTTCTTTTTTAACCTAAAACCAAAAAAAGTTTTTGTTTTAGCTGAAATAAAATAACTTATCCAAAAATAACCTAATGCAAGTAAAACTATCACTATTTTTTCCATAAATAAAATTTAATTGAAAGTTGAATTAAGTAAAATTATGAAAATCAAAATATCATTGTTTGGCATTTTAAAATTTTATTTATTGTTTAATCTTTTTTATTCAATAAACGATACAATTTATTTTAAAGAAGGTATTAACTATTTTTTAAAAACATTAATAATAAAAATAATAAGCCCTCTTTCAATATTAAATAGAACAATAGCAACAATACTTGAACTAAACATTTTTTCTTTATTTACTTATTTAATAATTTTCTCTTTATCCTTTTTCCTTAGCTTTGTTACCTTCAAAAAAATTAATAAGAAAAGTAGAATTAGAAAAACCAAAAAGCTGAGAATGTAAAATTATTGAGGGGGCATCTTTTATCTCATAAATTTCTTTAATTGTATTAAACAAGCTGTAATCTAAATCTAAATCAATTGTAAAAATTATTGGCATATAACTTAAATTGTACAAATAATCTCTAAACTTATCCATTTCAATACCTTGTAAAATGCATTCATAACAATTTTTCTTATAAACATATAAAACTGGAATAGTTTTGTTATTACAACTAGAATATTCTAAAGAAATTAACCAAGCATTTAGTGAAAGCCTCATGCTACTTTCTTTTAATTTTTGCATTTCATAACCAAATGTTTTATTTAGCTCGTATTCCTCGATTCTATAAGGAAGCAATTGATTATATTTCCAAATCAAATCTAAATATTTATTAAGAATTTTTTCTAATAGCTTGCAATTTTCAAATCCTTTAGATTTTGTTAATATCAAAACTCCTCTAATTTCCTCCATTTGCAATTGTAAATTTTTCATTTCATTTTCCAAATATGAATAATCTTGCCTTTTAATTATTTTTTCCCCTATTATAATTCCAGTATATATACCAAAAAAATAAACTAAAAAAGATATTGATGCAGCAAGCAAAAGCAATTTTTTTATTTTCTTCATTAGAATGGTTCACTAATTTTTAATCTAAAAAACTTCCAAATAGATTTTGTGTTTCCATGCTTCGGTGTTTTAAACCATTTATCGCTTTTTACAAAAATTGCTTTGAAAAAATTAAAAGTATTGAAAAAAAGAAATAAGCTTCCAAAAAATATCGATAACAAAAATGCTTCATAAATTTTTATACGCTTGTTTATTATAGAGTTATATATAGCTAAAGATAAAAAACCGGCTGTTAAAGCAAAAGTTATAATAGTGTTTTTTATATCATCTATTGTTAAAGGTTTAGGAGTTCCTGTAAGTAAAGCTAATTGGCCAAAAACAAAGAAAAATAAAATTAAAGGTTGAAAAACATGTGAAAATGTTGAAAATGTTATTATTGCTTTTTTTGTTAAAGAAATATTGCTTTTAAATATAGTTCCTATATTGTCCAAAAAAGCTCTTGTTGTGCCATAAACCCATCTACCTTGCTGTTTTAAAAAATGAGTTAATTTATATGGTAACTCTCCTTTTGCTTTCAAATTTTTTAAATAAACAGTTTTGTATCCTTTACAAATTATTCTTACAGAAACCTCTGTATCTTCAGCTAAACTATTTTCATTATAACCACCAACCTCCATTAAAACACTTTTCCTTATTGCAGTTGCTGTTCCTCCAGAAAAAGTTACTCCAAAAAAACTGAAAAGAGGAATAAAAACATTGTAATAAACTGACATTAACAAATAAGCAAATTTACTTATGGATGTTTTATTATAACCAATAAAATCTTGCTTTGCTTGTACTATTGCAACTTTTTCATCATTAAACTCTTTAACTATTCTTTTAATAAAATCTTTACCAATTATCCAATCGGCATCAAATATCAAAATTATTTCCCCTTTAGCATATTTCAAAGCATTATTTAAAGCTCCGGCTTTAAAACCTTTCCTATTGTTTCTTCTAATAACTTTTACTCTATCACATTTTAAACCATCTATTATTTTTCTTGTTTTTTCATCTGTGCCATCATCTGCTATTAAAATCTCAAAATTTTTATAATCTTGCTTTAAACAGCTTTTTACACATCTTTCAACAACAGGATCATTATAAGTTGGAATTATTATTGAAACAAAAAAATTTTTACCCTTTTTATTATTTGTTGCTAATTTTTTATTATTTTTTAAAATTGTGTTCAATAATATGAAATAGGTTATTAAAGAAAAAAATATTGTTGGATATATGAAAATATTGTAAAGCAACAAAGATGTTTGATGTATCAATTCTAGCATAATTTATTTATACCATTTTAATTTTATTTTCCAAAAAACAAAAATTATGGAAAGTAATATAACAGTATTACCAATGAAAAAATAATATGGAAATAGAAAAAATGAAAATATAACATTTTTAAAATTTAACTCATTATTAACTTTAAGTGAAAATAAAGCAATTGAAAATGTTAGTAATCCTGAAAGGCTCCCAACTATTATATAATACTTTGTTCCCCAAACAGGAAGCATTATTAAAGAATTTATTGGTCCAAATATACTAAACCATTTGAAAAAATAAAATGGAATTTCAAAAGAGTTTTGTGGAATCCAATAAAGAATTTGATATATTATGCAAAAAAATGATACGGGAACAAAAACATACCAAAAAGAAAATATTGGTAAAGAATATAAACCAAAAGATCCTTTTTTTAAGTTAAAAAAACTTTTTCTAAATTTAATAACAGTCTTTAAACCACCAACTGCCCATCTAATTCTTTGTGAAATAAAATTTTTCAATTTAATTGGTACTTTTGTATAAGCAAATGTTTTACCAACAACAATTTTATAACCTTTTGATTGAATATTGGCTGCCATATCAAAATCCTCAACCAAATTTTTTCCATCAAACTTAATTTTTTTCAATACGCTAGCTCTATAAATAGTTGCTGCACCATAAAGGTTAAGAGTACCTCTTTTTAAAGTGCTTAAACCAAAACCAACAACATTTTGATAAGAATATTCGATTATTTGAAAATTTTCAAGAATGTTAAATTTTTTTTGCTTTTTTATTCTAATCATGGGAGTTACAGCAGCCACATTTTTATTTTTAAAATATGGCAAAAGCTTTTCAAAAATATCTTTTTCAACTATTGTATCTGCATCTAAAACAAAAATAAATTCTCCTTTAGCTTTACTTATCCCCAAATTTAAAGCATTTGCTTTTCCTGAATTTTTTATTTTAAAAACTTTTTTTGTATATTTTTTTGCAATTTCAAAAGTTTTATCTTGGCTTCCATCATCTATAACTATAATTTCTAATTTTGGATATTTTGTATCCAAAACACTTTTAATACATTCTTCAATATTTTTCTCTTCATTATA
>JAWBMD010000012.1:0-29409 GCA_039000985.1 Candidatus Aenigmatarchaeota archaeon
ATTAAAAAAATATTTGGTAAATACACAACAACACAAATACTAAATTTTTTAGATGAAATTTCTGTTAAATATGGAGTGAATATTTATTTCAATAAAGAAAATAGGCTTGTTTCTTTCTCCAAAAAAGAAGGATTTGAAAATATTTATAACATTGTAAGAACAATAAAAATAGGATTTATATCTAATTCTAGATTATTAAGTAACTATTCTTCTATATCAGCTCTTTATGCAGCTTATAAAATATTTGAAACGGAAGGAGTTATTTGGATAAATTGTGTTGGTGGATTCTTTAACGATACAATAGCTTATAAAAGAAGTCCAAGTAAGTTAGAGGAGTATATCGAAGAAATGGAAGATTTTGATAAGAGAATTGAATACATTTCTAAAATATTTCCACAAATACCATATAGAAAAACTCATGTTTATCCAAGCAAAAGAGATATTGCATTATTTAAAAACGAGGGGGGAAAATTAATAAGTAGAGATCAAATAGATGCTTTAAGTGGATTGAGGAATGATATAAAAAGAGAAGATAGAGAATATCAAGATGTTTATGGTACAAATGTTAGAATATACTTAATTTCTGCCCACGATGATGATGGAGTTTCCTCAACATATACTTATGACGCCCAAGAAAGAGTTGAAAAAATAAATTTTGATAAAAATTATGTAAATATAGTTGTTATAGGTGGTTATCATGTACCTTTTATATTATCGAACTATAGTGGAGCCGATTTAGTAATATCTTTACCATCTTTAATTTTTCAAACTCCATATATGAAAGTAAGAAGAAAAACATACCCAACAATAGGGTGTTGTATTTTAGAAATTTTACTAGATAAAGAAAAAAAATCTGTCAGAGATATTAAAGTTAAGTTCTATAACTTGAAAAAATACGCAAAATTTAAGGATTTTTATAAAATTCCAGAAATTCAAAACCCAATTGAGAAAAAAATAGTTTCATATTTGTTTGAGAAAGGTAGTTGTAGTTTGGGTGAAATGAGTAGGCTTGTTAATTTATCCACAGACGAAATAATTAAAACTATTGAAGCAATAAACAGTAAATATAATATAAGAATCTATGAAAAACTAGGTTCTTATTATATTCAATTACCATTTGAATATGATTTTAAACTACCGTCTGTATGCGAAGGAGAAAAAAGCAAGTTTTTGCTTCTTTCAGATACACATTTAAATAGCGTAGATGTTGATATAAAGGATTTTGAATATATTATAAAAAAAGCTAGAGAAAATAATGTTGATGCAATACTGCATGCTGGAGACATAATAGAAGCTATCCCTGGTGCAGAAATTTTTGAAGGACAAAGATTTGAAATAAATACAAGAAATGCGAAGGAAATTAAAGATTTTTTATTCAAAATTTTTGATATGGTGAAGGAAAATGATATACCATTCTTTTTTATAACCGGTAATCATGATGAAAAATTAAGAAAGCAAATAGGTTTAGATGTGATGGAAATGATAGCTGAATTATATAACAATCCTTTAATAAATTATGTTGGTTCTAATAGAGGTAGTGTGGAGTTTAAGGGATTGGAGCTTAAATTAATACATCCGTCAGGTGGTTCAGCACAAGCTTTGGGAACTAATGCTAGAAGATTTTATAGATATATTAAGTTTATTAAAGGAAAGATTAAAAAAACTATAGGTATTTTGGGTAATTATCATAAAGCAATGTTTATTTATGATGGAATGTATTTCCCACTTTACTTAGTTCCCTCTCTCAAATACCCAGATGAATTCTCTACTACAAGAGGATTGCCTTATCAAAGGGGTGCGTGGTTAGTAACTATTGAATATGATGATAATGATATACTTTCTGTTGAAAATTCTTTTCTAACATTACCATTTTTAGAAAAAAGAGAAAAGAAAGAGATAAAAGTTGGGGAGAAAACTTTTTATATTTCTGAAAAATTATAAATGAGATTTGTGGAAATTAAAGAAGGGGAGAAAGTTAGAATAAAAGTAAATGGAAATTATTATGAAGGTATTGTAATGCCAAAAACGAAACAAAGCAAAGAAAATATTTTGGTACTAAAATTACCAAATGGTTATAACGTTGGTTTTGATGTTAAAGAAATAGAGGAAATAATTACGTTAGGTGAAAAGTATGAGATTAAATATTTACCAAGAGAAGTAAAATTTGAAAAAATAGAAGGAAAACCAAATATTTCTATTTTGGGTTGTGGAGGTACAATAGCTTCTAGAGTTGAATATAAAACAGGAGCTGTTATAGCTACTTTTTCACCAGCTGATTTAATATCACACTTTCCAGAATTGGGAAATATTGCTAACATAAATGGAAGAAAAATTTTTGATTTAATGTCCGAAGATATGACACCATATCACTGGAAAATTATTAGCGAAGAAGTATATAAAGAAATAAAAGAAGGATATGATGGAGTAATTTTAACTCATGGTACTGATACTATGCATTTTACTTCAGCTGCCTTATCATTTGCTTTGCAAGACTTATCCATTCCAGTAATTCTTGTTGGTTCTCAAAGAAGTTCCGATAGGCCAAGTAGTGATAATTACTTAAATTTGCTTTCAGCAGCATATTTTATAGCAAATTCAAATGCTTCAGAGGTTCTTGTTTGTATGCATTCCTCTACAAACGATGATTCATGCTTTTTACACAGAGGAACAAGAGTTAGAAAAATGCACACTAGTAGAAGAGATGCTTTCAAAAGCATTAATTCATTACCGTTAGCACAAGTTAATTACTTTAACAAAGGGATAAAATATTTTTTGAATGATTACAAAAAAGTTGATAAAAATAGAGAAGTGAAACTTGCTAATGACTTTAATCCAAATGTTTGTTTGATTCATGTTTTTCCAAATATAAAGCCAGAATTTATTTCATCTTTATCTAAACTTTTTGATGGAGTTGTTTTAGCAGTTACTGGCTTAGGTCATGTTCCAACTAACTATAACAACAATCCATTTACTAAAAGCATTATTAATGAAATAAAAAATTTAATAGATTCAAATATACCAGTTGTTATTGCTCCACAAACTTTTTATGGTAGGTTAAATCTAAAAGTTTACGCACCAGGAAGAATTTTGCTGGAAACTGGAGTTATAGGAGATGGTTTAGATTGGTTACCTGAAGTAGCTTTTGTAAAACTGAGTTGGGTATTGGCCCAAACAAAAAACATGAAAAAAATTGAAGAAATGATGCATACAAATTATGCAAACGAATTTAGCATTGTTAGTGATGTAAGAAATTTTTAAAATGAAAATAGCTATTTATGCTGGTAACTTCTATTCATTAACAAAAGTTGTAGTTGGCACAAATCCAAATAAAAAATATTTGTTATGTGAAAATTTTGGGAAATGATATTTTAGCAAACTTTGCCAAAAAAGTTGGTGCTAAATATTTAGTTGGGGGTATTAGAAGTGAAAGCAATTATTTTTAATTCCTCCATTAGAATTGGTAAACGTTTCTTCTAGTTTTGTTAAATCATTAGTTGGTTTTAAAAATTGGAAATCTATAGCTAAAAATTTTTTAAGAATGCTTGAAATTAAATATCAAAAATAATTGTTTAATTATTTTATGGGCCGATGGTCTAATGGTAGGACGCCACTTTCACATGGTGGAGATTCCGGTTCGATTCCGGATCGGCCCACATGAAATTTTTGTATTTGAGTGGTGAGGATGTAAAAAAGCTAATTACAATGAAAGAAACAATAGAAAGTGTTGAAAATGTTTTTAGAGACAAAGCTTTGAAAAAAGTAGAAATGCCAAGTAAAATTTATGTTAATTTTGAAGAAGGGGATTTTAGGTCAATGCCATGTTATATAAAAAGTTTGAATGTTGCCGGAATAAAAATTGTTAATGTTCACCCTAAAAACAGAGAAAAATTTAATTTACCATCTGTAATGGCAAAAATTCTTTTGATGAATCCATTAAATGGCTATATATTTTGCATAATGGATGGAACAATTATAACAGATTATAGAACAGGAGCAGCAGGTGGGATAGCTGTTAAATATTTGGCTAGAAAAAATTCAAAAATAATTTCTTTAATTGGAGCTGGTAATCAAGCTAAAACTCAATTATTAGCTATTTCTGAAGTTTTAAAAAATATTGAAAAAATTAATGTTTGGTCGAGAACTTTAGAAACAGCTTTAAATTTCAAAAAAGAAATGGAAAAATATGGATTTAACATTAACATAGAGCAAAATATTGAAAAGGCTGTTGATGATTGTGATATTTTAGTAACAACTACTCCAAGCTATGAACCAATTATAAAAAACGGATGGATTAAAAATGGAATGCATCTTAATTGTATAGGTGCTGATGCTCCTGGTAAGCAAGAAATAGATGAAAAAATTTTGTTGAGAAGTAAAATTGTTGTTGATGATTATGAGCAAGCTTTACATAGTGGTGAAGTCAATGTTCCATTTTCAAAAGGAGTTATAAAAAAAGAAAATATTTATGGCGAATTAGGAGAAATCATAGCTGGTTTAAAAAAAGGTAGAGAAAGTGATGATGAAATAACGATATTTGATTCAACAGGCTTAGCTATTCAAGATATTGCTGTAGCTAGCTATATATACAAAAAAGCTATTGAAAATAATTTGGGTATATATTTGGAAGCATAAATAAAATTTGTGGAGGAAGTAATTACTTTTGAAGCTATAAAAAAAGTTTACGATGAGGAAAGAAAACATGACAATAAACTTTCATTTATACAAGATGATTTCTTTAAAAAATCTATTGAATATTTAAACATAAAAAAACAAATAGCAAAAAGTAAAAGTGATGATAAATCACTTATTGAGGTTAAAAACTTAGAAAGAATTTTGGAAGAAATATTTAGCATAAGAGAAAGAAAAATTGTTAATTTAGCTTTAATTCATGTCAGAAGTAAAGCAGATATTAAAAACTTAACAAGCAATGAAAAAAATGTTTTTGAAGCAATTGTTAAGGTTTTGTCTGAAAACAGAGAAAATTTTAAAAAGGCTATAAAAGGAAAAACTAGTTATATAGTTTTTAAAACTGATTATCATCAATTTGTTGGGTTTGATGGTAAAAAATATGGTCCTTTTAAAGCTGGTGATAAAGTTAATTTAGATGAGATACCAAAAGAATTTACTAAAATACTTAAAGATGCTAATATTATAGAAATTGTAGAAGGTGAATGAGATTATATCATTAGTAATATTAGTTGGAATTTTAGTTTCAATAGCTTCATTATCTTATGTTTTTGTAAGTAATACTTTAACAGGTAAAGTTAGTGAAGTTTTTGAGTTTTTATATATAGAAGCTAATAAAAAAATAGTTGTTAGAAATATTGGTCAAAACAATATAAATGAAATAAATGTTTATATGGATGGAGAAAAGAAGATAGCAACACTAACACCATTTTATGAAAAGCTTTCTTATTTTGGATTTAATGAAGGAAATGGTACTATAACTAAAGATGTAATTAAAGATAAAACAGCTAATTTAATAAATAACCCAAAATGGGTAAAAACTAATTTTGGTTATGGTTTAGAGTTTTCTGGTAACAGTTATGTTGAATTAACCAATTTTAATTTAAACTTCTCTAATTATCAAAAGCTTGTATTTTCAGCTAGAGTTTATACAAATAAAGATCAAACACAAAATGATTGGAACTATTTCATACACATAAAGGATGAATATGAAATGCCTATTGTTGAGTTTGGTACATGGGGAAATGAAATAGTTTTTAAAGTTTTTAGTAGCTATACTGGATATGATTTGGGTTATATTCCAATAGAAAAAGATAAATGGATTTTCGTAGCTGGTATAGTTGAGGGAAATAATGTTAAATTATATATTAATGGTAATTTGGTAGCTTCCAGAAATGATTTTCCGGGCTTTACTTCTTCTCCAATAAATCGTTTTTATATTGGAGGTTGGCAAACAAGAATTTTTGATGGTATTATAGATGAAATAGGTATTTTTACAAATTTTGAAGAAGGAGATTCGCCTGCTTATGCGAATGGTATTTTACCACCTGGGAAAATTGGCGAGATTTATATAAATGGTATAATTAATGGCAGAATAAAAATATGTACACGCAACTATTGTCAACCTATTTTATATTCAGAATTATATGAATAAGGAAAAAATAATTGGATTAATTGCAATTATAGCACTGTATTTCATAATATTATTTTTTTATTTAAAGGATGTTGAAAAAATAGAGCTGAATGCAAACGAAATTTCTTCATTAGTAAAAAGATTCAAAATTTATAATACTAATGGTAGTTTACCATATGTTAAAAATGGTAGAATAATTATGGAATGCACAAATACATCAAACTCTTATCAAGGAATCATTTCACTTACATCAGTAAAAGCAAGAGACGAACTAATTTTAGAAGCTATCTTTCATGCTGATATAAAAAAAGTATCTAATAATCCAAAAAATGAATTTGCCATATTTGTATCTGATGATATAGAAAATTGGGATAAGGATGAGTTTGGTATTGTTATAAGGTTTGTTAATAATACTGCTTTAAAATATTATATTCAATCACCACTACTATCAAAATTTTTTATAGAAACTGAAATAGGTAAGATTGAAAAAATGAATAACATAGTTTTGAAATATTCGAATAATAGAATAAAAGTTCTTCTTAACAATAAACTAGTTGGTGAAACAGACTTTGTTGATATAAAGGGTAAAAGGTTTTATTTAGTAGTAAGTTTAAAAAATCTAGACGGTAGTGACTTGAGTGAAAATCTTTTTGAGATAGAAAAAGTTGGCGTAATGAATATAGAATTTTTTAAAATACTATTTTTAATTTTAATCTTAATACTAATATCTTTATTTTATTTTACTTTTGATAAAATTCAAAAGAAAATTCTAGAAAATAAACTTAAAGCTTTAGAAAGAGAAAAAGCTAAATTGGAAAATGCTTTCTTAAGAAGAGAAATATCTAAGGATCTTTTAGAAAAAGAAGTAAGCAAAATTTCTATAGAAATTAGAAAAATAAAAGAAAAATTAGGAAAATACTAAATTTTCCTAATAACATCAAAATCTTTGACTTTTCCTTTTAAATATCTATATAAAGCGACCCATGGAGCTAAAGATTCTATTAATAAACCTTTAATTACTCTTAAATGTGTTAAAAGAGAGTTTTGTATGTAATTTCTATTTAGTTGATATCCAGTTTTGTAGATGTCAAAAATGTTAAATATTATGTATGCTGACAAAATACTTGATAATGTATAATGAAACAAAGAAGAAGTGGGAGCAATAGTAGAAAGGGAAACAGCTACTAGAGAAGGAAGTGCTGAAAGCCAGGCAGTTAAATAATATGATGTAAGTATTTTCCTTTTTCTTGGTATGTTATGATTATGTACTACTTCTTTTAATATTCCAGTAAACCATCTTCCCCTTTGTTTAAGAAAATCTTTCACTGAAAGTGGTGGAGATTCATAACAAAATCCTTTTATTAGTTTAACATTATTTTCGCCATAATTTTTTACTACATTATTATAAAACACAAAATCCTCTACTAAACTTTCTTCATTATCAAAATTTATTTCTTCCAGAACTTTAGAATTTACCACAAAATGCGACCCATGAAAGTTTAATCTATTTGATATTATTAGCTTGTCTAAATCACCACCACTCCTATAAAACTCCCAATAATCAAGTCCCCTCTTTTTAAAATTTCTTGGATAAAGAATTATACCTCGACCAACATAAGTTTCTTTGCTTTTAATGAAATCTAATATACCAAATATAGTATCTTCTCCAATAAAGCTTTCTTCATCTTGATAATAGATAAAATTATTTTCATTCAATAAATTATTTTCCAACATTATTCTTCTCGAATATTCTAATGCTCTTCCTTTATACTTACTTCCTCTTTCTGTTTTAAAATCTTTTGGAACTACAACAAGACTTATTTTTTCATCATTTATATCTTTAAAATTTTCTTTATATTCTTCTTCTGTTACAATCCGTACTTCATAATCATAATTAAGCCCATATTTTTCTTTTACATAATCGTTCATTTCCTTTGTTTTTAATGCATTTTTTGTAGCTACTTCATAATTTGTACCTTTAGTTACTATGTGAAATATTATTTTGTTTTGTGAGTAATCGTTTTGTATAATTTCTTCCTTACTAATTAAAAGCTTTTTTCCATTCTTCTTAACTCCTATGAACTTGTTAGCAAAATAAAAACTTAAATAAGGAAGAGAAATATACCAAGAAAATTTTAAATAATAGCCAATTGTTTGTAATATGTTGAAATCCATTGCTGGTTGTGGTAATAAAGACATTCCAAGAAAAGCAGCAGAAAGTGAAGCAAATGTTGCTAGGTCTTTTTTCCAACTTTTTATGAGATTTTCTATGCTCTTATTGTAATTTTCAACTGTGTATAATTCTTTTTCAAGATTCTCAATTTTATAATTATTTACCACCATAAAGTTATAATATAATAAAAGAATAAATAACTTAACTACTGGTTAAAAAATCTAAAATATTTGCCCAAGCCTTAGAAACATTTTCTATATTATAACCTCCGCCTCCAACTACAATTAGCTTACCATTACAAATTTCATCAGCTAATGAACTAATAGCTTTAACAGCTTTTAAATGAGCATGTAAGCTATATTTTAATTGAGTTAAAGGATCTCCATTAATACCATCAGCTCCAGCTTGTAAAATTATAATTTCTGGTTTTGCTTCCTTTCCAAAATTTATTATTTTTTCAATTGCATTTAACAATTCTTTATCGCTGGAATTTGGTGGAATTGGAATATTTAATTTAGTACCTTCAGCTTCTCCTTCTCCTCTTTCAAATTCAAAACCAGTTCCTGGATATAATGGTAATTGATGAATATCGGCAATCCAAACTTTTGGATTATTATAAAAGCTATAAAAAACTCCATCACCATGATGAGCATCTATATCAACATAAAGAATTCTTTTTATTTTGAATTCTTTAAAAATGTAATTTATAGAAACTCCAATATCATTAAAAACACAAAATCCAGCACTTCTATCTGGATAAGCATGATGTAGACCGCCAGCAATATTAAAACCTTTATTAACATTACCATTCAATATTTCTTTTGCTATCATTAAAGATGCCTCTACAGCTGCTAAAGAATTTTCAAAAACACCTTTATATGATGGCGTATCTCCATAATCAAGAAATCCTTTTCCAATTTTAGATGATTGCTTTACAAATTCGACATGTTCTTTTGTATGAAATAAGTAAAGAATATCTTCACCAAAATTTTCAACTTCTTTAACAATTAAATTTTCTCTTTCAAATAATTTCATTTGTTTTGCTATTTCTATTGTCTTTTTTAATCTAAGAGAAGTTAAAGGATGATTTGGAAAACCATAATTAAGATTCCTCCCAATTGGGAAAAGTACTTTCTTCATTTTTCAAAATAAATTTTTTATATTATAGCTTAATTTATATGATGAAAAAGCTTGTTTTAATAATTGTAGCATTTTTGATTGTAATACTATATTTTCTAACTTCAAAACCTTTAAGCTCTGAATCAGAAAAAGCAAAAGAAATTTGTATTAAAAAATGCCAAGATGCTTTATCTTCTGGTCAAAATTTAGCTAATGGTCCTTGTCTTCTTAATCCAATAGAAGAATTACCAGATTGGGTTTGCGATGTAGCACATCATCCTAGAGAAAATATTGATAATTTACCAGAAAATCAATGCTCGGCTTTTAGAGAAGGTAAAGCAAAGCATTTTGTTGAAGTATCTCCGACTTGCGAATTTATTAGAAGTTATTAGTTCTCTCTTTCACAAACATTAATAAAAATAGAGCCAAACTTGTTAAAAATAAAGAAAAATAAAATGGTGCAACTTTACCAAATAAAACCCAAAAAAATCCTGCTATTGAAGAAGCTGGTAATGCACATAAACCTGTAATCATTTGAAATATACCTAATGAACTTGCTCTATATTTTGGTGATGATAACTCTGAAACAAAAGCAGTTTGTACTGGTATTCTAGCTGCTAAATGAAGTCCATATAAAACAAATAATATTATGATTTCAAAATAAGATTTAACATAAATAAAACCGAGACACATTAATGCAAAAAGTATATAAGATAAACTTAAAACAGTTTTTCTTTTTAATTTATCTGAAAGTTTCCCAAATACTAGCGACATTAATGAAGCTACTACAGTAAAAATTAGATATAAAACTGGAATAAAACTAGTTTGAAAACCAAATTCTTCTGCATAAATTAACAAAAAAGAATAGCTGAAAAAACCAAGAGAAAATATCGAATTTGATAACAAGAAAAAATTAAAGTTTTTACTTAATCCTTTTAAAGAAAATCCTTTATGAATTTTTCTTGTTTTTCTTTCTTTTATATAAAATAAAATGAGCAATGTACTAACTATTGATGGTATTGAAGCAAGAATAAATAAATTTCTATAGCCTAATAAACTAAATAATATAATACAAGAAAAAATACCACAAACTGCTCCAAGATTATCCATAGTTCTTAATAAACCAAAATTTCTTCCTCTATTTTTTCTTGTTGAAATGTCTGCAACAATAGCATCTCGAGGAGCGCTTCTTATTTTTCCAAATCTATCTAAAATTTTAAATGGAATTAAATGATGCCATGTTAAAGATAAACCATATCCTAATCTTGATAAAGAACCAAAAAGATATCCTGTCCAAATAAAAATTTTTCTTTTTCTTAACTTATCTGAAAGATAGCCAGAAAATGCTTGTGAAAAAGAAACTATGGCATCGCCTAAACCATCAATAAAACCTAAAATAGCCATGTTAGCATTTAATATTTTTGTAACAAACAAAGGCCATATAGGATAAATCATATCCGAACCGAAATCATTAAGAAAAGAAGCTAAAGCAAAAACATTAACTATTTTTTTACTTTCGCTTTTTTGATTCATATATTTACTTTAGGAATAAATTAAAAATTGCTAATTTTTGCTACTTTCTTTACACAAGTTATATGAACTCGGTTTCCTTTGAAGGAAGGGCAAAAACTTTTCCAGCTTTGTGTAGTGGATACTTCCGGAATTCCTTTATGCCATAATTATCTAAAATTCCACCATAATTCAAAACTTTACCAAAGAAAAAGCATGTTTCACCAAAAACTATTTCCTTTACTACTTTGCATTCCATGAATGCTAAAGAGTTTTTAATTATTGGAACATCTAGCTTTTTACCAGCTGAAAATTCAATTCTGAACTCTTTAGCTTTATTTATTTCTCTTCCACTACTACTTCCGACCTTCCAAATTAAATCTATATTGTCAATTACATTAACGGAGAACTGCTCATATTTTTTGATTAATGTATATGAATAATTTCCTTTCCAAGAAGATAATCCAACAATTTTTTCTTCCTCATCTACTGGAGTAATCCAGCTACAAGCAAAAAAATTTACTTCATTTTTTTTCTACACTTCCGCTCCTATTACTACAACAGGTCTTGAATGCAAAATGTAATAAAACTTCATATCGAATTTTTAAATTTTTCAAATTAATTACAAAGCTTTATTCCACGAATAGTATTTATTTAGATTTTAATGATGGAGATTGGGTAAATTAAAAATATTTTTCTCAAAATTGTAGATCAATACTGCTAATTTTCCCGAAAAAGCAAAGCTTTATTCATATTGTATTTCATAAGCAGAATAGTTTTGTTCTTTATATAATGCTTGCTATAATAAAAATTTCATAAGTTCTAGATATTTATTGCTTACTAAAGCTCATAAAAGAATAAAATATTTAAATATCAAGATATAAATAAATTTTATGAAAACAACAATTACTTTGGAAGATGATCTTTACAAGAAGCTTATAAGAGAAGCTTTGGAAAAATATGGTTCTACAAGAAAGCTTTCTTATCTTATAAATCAAAAATTAAAAATGATTGAAACCCTAGAAACAAAACCAATAAAAAGAATTAGATTCAAATTTGGAAAGAAAATAACCTTAAAAAAAGCTGAGAAAATTATAGAAAAGGGGCTAGAAGAGATTGCAGGATGATTATAGATACAAATGTTCTTATCTTCGATACTTTCATAGACTCAGAAAAGCATGAAGAAGCAAAAGAATTATTAGACTCTTTACATGAGTGGTATTTACCTACTATTGTTTTAATAGAATTCATAGCTTTTTTAAATAAAAGTGGAATAAAAAGAGAAGAATTATTAGCCAAAATAGAGGAGCTAATTAAAAACCCAAAAACAATTTTAATTGGAATAGAAAGCGAAGATGTAATAAAAGCGATAGAAATGATAAGAAAAGAAAAGCTATCAACTCTTAGATTAAATGATAAAATTATTTTAAATATCTCGAAAAGATTAAAAAAACCACTACTAACTTTTGATAAAGATTTAGAGCTCCAAGCTAAGAGGAATTCAAACAAATAATTTAATTTTTAAATGCAGGGGGTGGGATTTGAACCCACGAAGGGACTAACCCAGCAGGTCCTAAGCCTGCCGCCATTGACCAGGCTAGGCGACCCCTGCTCATAATTAATTCAATCTTATGAAATTAATTTATGAAATCCCAAGTTGCACTAGATTATTTTATTGTTGTAAGCTTTTTCATACTAATACTTACCCCATATATAATTTACTTAACAAAACTTTCAGCAAGCTATAAAGAAGATAAAGATTTAGCATTAGCGATGAATGCTTTACAAAAAATAGGACAAATGATTGATTGGATTGGCTTTCAAGGAGAACCAGCTAAAGTTTCATTAATTATTACAATTCCAGAAAGTGTTATTTCAATGAATTACACTCAAAACATGATAATATGGAAAGTAAAAACTAGTGCTGGCATTTCTGATATTTCATATGACACAAAATTTAATGTAACACTAAACATAACAAAAAGAGGAGAATTGAAAGTTATTATAGAAGCCTTTGAAAATAATGTGAAAGTTTATGTCAGCTAGCATAGAATTCTTTGTATTTGTTACACTTTCCTTGCTAATAGTTATGAGTTTAATTTCTTATAGCGGAAATCTTTATATTTCATCTTATAAGCAAAAAGTTTATAATGATTTAGAAAATATTGCTGAATTTATTGCAAATGAAATAAACATTGCTGCTTCTGCTGGAGATGGTTATGTAAGAATTTTTTTCATGAATAGCAAAGGTTATAATTTTTCTGTTGAAATTAATGATTACCTAGTTAGAATATTTTATGAAAATTTTGAAGTAAATAGACCAATATATGTTAAAAATGTTGGCGGAACAATTAAGTTAAATAAAAATAATTTAATAAAAAATGTTGAAGGAAATATTTTCATTCAATAAAGGACAAGTATTTTCTTATGATTTTTTTGTTGCAGCAATAGCTTTAACATTCATAATTCTTGTTGCAATATACAACTTTTATAATAATTTAAAAATTAGCATGGAAGAAAGAAAATTATCATTAGCTTTTAACCTATTATCTTCAACATCTCAAATATTTTTTGAAGAAGGAATTCCAAATGATTGGAATGAAACAAATTTTATAAGAATAGGATTAGCAAAAAATGAGCAAGTTGATTTAGAAAAATTAAAAAAGCTTGAAAATGTTGATTATAAAAAATTTTTGAGTAGCTTGGGTGGTGGAATTTATTACGTTAAAATAGAAATATATAACAAAACTGATCAGCTTGTTTATGAATATCCAAAATTGCTTTCAATAGAGGGAAAATTAATTTTAAAAATAGAGAGAAAAATAATTTTAAATAATACATATGCTAAAGGAATTGTTTATGTTTTAGAAAAGTGAAAGCAATATCATTTACATTAGATTTAATTGTTGGAATATCTTTTGCAATTTTAATATTTTTGCTAGCACCAATAAAACTAAAAAGTAGTTTAGAACATAGCAACATATTTTTGCTTTCAAATGAAGCTAATGATATAATGAAAATACTTTCTGAAGTTAAAGCAAAAGAATTTTTAAATATTTCAGAAATAAAAGAAGATGATTTGGAAAATCCAATCTTAGAACTAATAGGAAGTTTATGGTTTTCTGGAAACAAAAGCTTAGCTTCTAACATAACAAAAGAAGTTATTTCAAAATTAACGAAAAATTGCTTTTCTTTGGATACAGAAAATGAAACAATTTATAAAAGTTGTGAAAAAGATGGAGAAAACAAAGTTGTTTCATTTCAAATATCTTCTGGTTATCAAATTGGTAAGCCAATAAAAGGTTATATTGCTAGAGCTTGGGCAACAAAAGTTATTAAAAACACAACATTAATAATACCATTTTACCCAAGTGGCTCTGGCTGGACGGGACAAACATTTGAATTAACAAAAAAATTTAAGCTACCAAATAACATAACAATAATTAATGCAACTCTTTTCATTTCTGTTCATTTTGGTACAACAAAAAGTAATGTGGAGGGTGGGGCTGGATTTCAAACATTAAAAGTTAATGGTATTCCTAGAAAGCAAGATGTAGTTTGGTTATATTTAGAACAGGAAGGTACTGGAAGTGAAATAACTACAGCAGCATATGGCTATCTAGATGTTACAAATAATTTAAATGCTGGGGATAATGTAATAGAATTATCTATTAATACACCAAATTATCATTCCCATATTCATCCAGGATTTAGATTAGTTGTTACTTATAATCTTTCACAAGATGTTTCTTCTGGCCAACAATATTTTTCCAAAAGATATTATTTTGATAATATAATTGGTAGAAAGGGTAGTTGGTCTATGCTTTCTTTTTTCATACCTGAAGATGCGGAAAATATCTCTGCTATATTGCATTTGAATGCTAAAGATATTGAAGATACATATGTTGGTAGTTATAATACTACGGATATAATAATATATGCTAATTCAAATACCCCAATATACATGGATAGTAGTGGAACTGGTTCAGATAGATGTATTTACAAATCAAGATATTTTTGTAGAAGAAATATAGCGAGCACTTTTAATTTTAGGCAATATTTTAATTTAACTCCATATTTAGTTAACGGAACTAATGTAGTTTCAATTTACATAAATTGTTGTGATTACAGGAATAACTTATATGATTATGAATGGGGAAGTTTATCATCACAAATATATTCCTCTCCTTTAGATGATCCTGATAATTCTTCTTATGTTGAAGTAAATTATAGCTTAAGAAAAAAAAGATTTGAGTATGGAGAAATAGATATAACAAAAGAAATTTTATTTGGTGGAAATCCCTCTAACCCAAAAACTTTTTACTACTTTATAAATTCTAGCAGAAGCAAAATAACGGAAAGCTTTGTTCATATAGCTCAAGGCTTTAGTTATATGGTAAATGTTACTCAAAAAAATCCAAATGGAACTATTTTAAAAGTATTTACTTCACCCTCTGGAAGAGTTGTACCAGAAAATGTTTTTGTATTCCCAAGCTATATTGGAATTGGAAACAATAGCATTACAATTAGAGATTTCCAGCCAGATGGTTCTACTTCCCCAAGAAATTACATATTACCATATTCATCTTTTGAATATACTTATTTAGTAAAAGCTTTAGTTGGTTATGGAAATGTTTTTGAAAATTTAAACGATGCAATAAATGATGCCATTTATAGATTAACAACACAAATTGGAGAAGAGGGTATTTCTGCATCTGGCATATCTACAGATTCCCAATCTATTGGAGATATAAAATGGATGTGGGGGCCTGCATTCTTTAAACTTGTTTTATGGCAAAAATGAAAGGAATATTTTTTAGTTTAGTTATTTTATTTCTAATGTTTTCACTTTTCCTTATTTTATTTATTCATCAAACAACAATATTTGAAAGTAGTGAAATTATTAGCATAAAAAATAGAATAAATTCGATGATAACTTTAATTAAAGCTATTGCAAAAGATTCTGAAAAAGCTATTTCTATAATATCAAAAAGAGCTATGAATGCCGCGATAAACTATGTTATAACAAATGGGATTGGTTTAAATAATGCTAATGAAACAATTGTTGAATTAATAGTTAATGGAAGCATAAATGGAACATCTCAACCTTTAATGGAAAACTCTACATTAAAAGATTGGAGTAGCAAAATGATATATATTGCCTCTACCAAAGGATTTTTTGCAAGCATAGATTTCCCATATATTTTTGTTTTCATGAACGATAGCTTTACAGTATCTGTTAAATATAAAATAAAAATAGTTGTGAAAGATGAAAAAACAAGCTCAAACATAACAAAAAGTTTTGAAAAAGTTGTTTATAGCTCTATATTAAATCTTGAAGACCCATTATATCCTTTAAATACTTATGGTAGAGTTCCAAATTATTTTAAACAAAGTCCGCACTTGCTTACTCATAATACTACTCAACTAATAGAAGATTTAAACAATTCTTATTATCACATAAGCCTAAATGGGGCTAGTTTTTTTGATAGGTTAGAGGGGAAATATTTTGTTCAAGAAAAATATAAAATTTCAAACAATTACGTAGGTTTAGAAAGCTTTGTGAATAAAGATAAATTATTAACAAGTGGAATACCAATAAATGAAAACCAAACAAACATTGACTACTTATATTTCTCTAACTATAACACAACTTCGTATAAAATAGTTGGAATGCCAAATAATTTTAGATTGGATAATGAAACAACAATATTCAATAAAACTCATTTGGAGATATATAATGCTACAATAGAATGAAAGAAATAATAGGTTTTATCATTTTTGCTATTTTCATGATTATTTTAATTCTTTTTATATTAAGCTTTGTTTTTAAATTAGATATTTTTAAAAGTATTGTTGAAAGAGAAGCATTTGAGGAAACAAGAAAAACAAAAACTATACAAGAAAAAAATATTTCTGGTGAAAATAAAAGCAGTAGTGAAAGTAGTGAAGAAGAAATAGCTAGAGCTATTAGTGAAAAAAATAGAGAAAAAGTTATTTATACTAAAATAGTTGATATATGTATTACAAACGAGGAACAAGCGAGCATAGTAGAAGGAAGTGGAATGGATTGCTTGAATAAAGAAGAACCATATAATGTTGAAATTTTTCAATTAAATGAGACTAATCTATTGCTAAAATTTGATAATGATACAAATTTTATTTCAAAACCATCAAATCTTTTTACAGTTTTTATAAGGGGGATAAATTTAGTAGCTAATGAAACGAACAATATTTATTTTTTGCCAGAAACAAATTTTTATCCAAAAAATTATACAATATATACTGTTTGGATTTCTAATGAAATTTATGAAATATCGGCAAGCTTACCAATTGGTATTAAAGAAAATTCTATAAGCAAAAAATTTGAGGAAGAGCTAAAATTTTATGTGAATGCATTGAACAAAACTTTTTATGCTGGTAGTATTTATATCAAAAAAAATTAAGCTCCGTGAAGTGTTGCTGTTACACTCTTAAAAACATCTATTGTTCTATTATATTCAATTGTTATAGTAACATCTCCGGCGAACTGTCCTCTACACCTCAAAGTTATATCACTATTGGGAGGATAAGGATTGGTGAAGGCGCTACAATTAGCAGTGATATTAGAGCCACCTTTATAAACATTTCTTATTTCTAGTTCATATGGTCCATTTGCTAAAACTAGTGCATCCCTACTATGATCTTTATACTGAAACTCTGTACCTGCTGGGAAGCATGGACTACATGATGGTCCTCCTCTACCAATTCTAAAAACACCCATTGCATACAATGCAACTATTACTGAAACTATTATTAGTATTGCTATCCCATATGTCATCAAGAATTCCATAGCAGCTTGACCTTTTATCTTCATAAAGTTTATTTATTTTTAGTATTTAAATACTATTTTTCTAGCTTTAAAAACAAGTTTTCTACCACATAATTAACCAAAAACAAAACTTGCTCTATTTTTTAAAATAATATTCTGTCATCTTTAATATTACCTTTCCCCAGCTAGCTTTTTTAACATTTTAGGAAATTAGAAATTTTTTACAGTAGGATGAGTCACCTTTTAACTCCTAACTTGAAGAACCAATAGAATAGATTTTGCTTTCAACATCATAAACAATTTTTTTAGTTTTTAAGACAACATCAGGATTAACAGAAATTGAATCTATACCACATTTAACTAAAAACTCAGTAAATTCTGGATAAAAGCTTGGAGCTTGCCCACATATAGAAACTGTAACTTTTGCTTTATGTGCCTCTTTTATCAAAGTTTTTATTGCTCTCAAAACAGCTTCATCTCTTTCATCAAAATAACCCATATTTGTTAAAATTGCAGAATCCCTATCTACACCCAAAATTAATTGAGTTAAGTCATTACTTCCAATAGAAAACCCATCACAATAATTTGCAAATTCTTTAGCTAATAAAATAACACTAGGAACTTCAGCCATAATCCAAACTTTAAAGCTTTCACTTCTTTTTAAACCTTCTTCTTCCATAATTTTTATAACTTTTTCAACTTCCCAAACATTTCTAACAAAAGGTAACATAACCCAAACATTATCAAGCTTATATTCTTCCCTAACTTTTTTAATAGCTTTACATTCCAATCTAAAAGCTTTCTCAAAATTTTTGCTTATGTATCTAGAAACACCTCTCCATCCGAGCATTGGATTAGCTTCATTTGGCTCAAACTTTTCTCCACCAAGCAATTTTCTATATTCATTAGTTTTGAAGTCGCTGAACCTAACAACAACAAACCTTGGATAAATAGCTTTAGCAACCATAGCTATTCCTTCAGCTAATTTATCAATATACTTTTGCTCTTCTCCTTTTTCAATTAAATAGCTAGGATGCTCTTTAACCCATTCTGCAATTATAAATTCAATTCTCATTAATCCAATTCCTTCAAATGGTAAATCTTTGTATTTTTCTATTTCTATTGGCACACCTAAATTCATTAATATTTTTGTTTTTGTTTTTAAACCAGCGACATCCTTTAAAGAAATTTCTTCTGCTTTCTCTCTTTCTATTAGTTCTTTAACTTCTCCTTCATAAACAAAACCATTTCTTGCATCAACAGTTATTATCATTTCATCTTTTAATTTATTTAAAGCTTCGGTTGCACCAACTATGCAAGGTATTCCAAGTTCTCTAGAAACAATGCTTGCATGAGAAGTTAATCCACCTTCTGTTGTTATGATTGTTGAAGCGATTTTCATAAATGGCGTCCAATCTGGAGAAGTCATTTTGGTCACCAATATATCTCCTTTTTCTATTTTTTTACTTGCTTCCTCAACACTTAATGCAATCTTAACTTTTCCTATAGCTACTCCAGGAGAAGCAGCTAAACCTTTAAACAAAGGAGTTTTTTCAATAACTATTTTGCTTTCTTTCTTTTCATAAAAAACAGTTACTGGTCTGGATTGAACCAAATAAACTTTTTCATTTTCGGAAACCCATTCAAAATCTTGTGGAAAATTATAATGTTTTTCAAGCTTTAATGCTAATTCCCAGAGTTGTTTTATTTCATTTTCATTTAAAGAAAGTTTTTCTTTTAAGTAAAAAGAGGTTTCAATTTCTTCTAATTCTCCTTTTTCGCTTGTTATTCTCATTTTTTCCTTTCTTCCAACATGAAATTCAAAAACATTTCCAGTATTTTTATCAATTATTATTGTATCTGGATTAACTAAGCCACTAACTACACTTTCTCCTTGGCCATAAGAAGATTCTATTACAATTTTATCTTTTTCTCCAGTTGAAGGATGAATTGTAAAACCAACTCCAGCTTTGTATTTACCTTCCTCATATTCTTTTCTCGATAGCATACCAAGTTGCTTTTGAACTATTACAGCTATATAAACTTTTTCATGTTTAAATCCTTTTTGCTCCCTATAGAAAGTTGATCTAGGTGTAAAAAGAGATGCCCAACATTTTTTTACCCCATCTAAAACATTTTCCACTCCTTTTACATTAAGTAAGGTTAGTTGGAGTCCAGCAAAACTAGCGTTTGGAGCGTCTTCAGAATTGGCTGAGCTTCTTATAGCTACAGATATTTCAGTTTCTCCAAATTCTTCACATAATTTTTTATAAGCTTCTTTTATTTCATCTTCTATTTCTTTTGGCGTGGGAGAACTTTCAATAAGTTCTCTAATTTTTCTTGTAGATTCCTCTAAATTTTTTGGATCATTGAAATTTGTTTTTTTAAGAATTTTTTTAATTTTAGCCATAAGCTTATTTTTTGCTATAAAATGCTTGTAAGCTTCTATAGTAACAACAAAAGCATTTGGTACAGGTAAGCCAGCATTTAACATTTCACCCAAATTAGCTGCTTTTCCACCAACTAACAAAATATCATTTTTCGAAATTTCTCTTAACCACCTAACAAACTTCATAATTATAACTTATTAAAATAAAATTAAAGTATGTTATATGTTATAAAAGCAGATGGAAGCAAGCAATTATTTGACAAAGAAAAAATTTTTTACACATGTATTAGATTAGGATTAACAGTACAACAAGCAAAAAAAGTTTCTGATGAAATTGAGAGGAAAATATATGATGGAATACATACAAGAAAAATTTTGGGCATGGTTTTTAAGCTAGCTTCTGAATATAAACCAGATTTAAAATTTATAATGGGTTTAAAAGAAAGCATTTCACTATTAAGATCTAAACCAGATTTTGAAAAATTTATTGAAAAAATATTAAAAAATCTTGGCTATGAAACGAAAACAAATTTGATTATAGAAGGAAAATGTATTGAACATGAAATCGATATAATAGCAAAAAGTGAAAAAGAATTTTTAATGGTTGAGGTAAAACATCATGTGAATCCTCACGAACCAGTTCCATTAGATATTTTTTTAAAAGTTAATTCTGTTTTTCAAGACATAAAAGAAGGTTTCGAATTAAAAAAACATAACTTCAATTTCACAAATGTTTTAATAGTTTGTAATACAAAAGTTTCTCAACATGCAATGAGATATGGGACTTGTAAAGGAATTAAATTTATAGCTTGGAAATATCCAAAAGAAAATAGCTTGGAAATATTAATTGAAAAATATAAACTTTACCCAATAACAATTTTAAAAAGTATTGAAATAGAAGAAACCTATAAATTATGTGATGCTGGAATTTTAACATTAAAAGATTTAATCAATAGCAACCCAAATGAAATTTCCATTAAGACAAAAATAAATCAAAAAAGAATAGAAGAATTACAAAAAATAGCAATAAAAGTTAGTTAAGCTCCTATTCCTAAGCTTTTATTTGTTTTCTCTATGCTTTTCCATTTATCTTTCTCTATTCCACTCATTGCTCTTATAACATCAACATTTTCTGGAATAACTGTTGCTTCTTGATGAACAACTTGCAAATACCTTATTCTATTTTTATCTACATTTATTAAACCATTTATTATAGCAACTTCATACATATCGTATCTTGGTCTTAAACAATCTCTAAACCTTTCTATTATTGTTGAAGTAGCTAAATAGTCTTTCGAATCTAGCAAAATTATTCTTGAATGTTCTTTAAATGCATTTATAACTTCTTCAACCGAAGTTTCTTTTTTAGCTAGAATATCAACAACATGTACATGAGCTAAAGTTGTTGGAACTTTTACCGCCATTGAAAAAATGTTCAAATTCTTCATTACAGTTTTTACATCTATTGCATGATGTGAGGGAACATGCTTATCAAATTCTATTGCATTTATTGGTCCTTTTGTATATTCATGAGGATCTGCTGCTCTTCTAGCCAAAGCAACAAAAGCATATTCTATTGGTATTTTTCTTTCTACTGCACTTAATGTTCTTATTAATCCTGTTGTATTGCAACTTGGAACTCTAACATATTTTTTGTTAAAAGCTTCCTCATAATTATAAAATGAGTTAAAGCTAACTTCTGCAACATCACTCTTCTCTCCTCCTTGAAAAACAGCTCTTACTCCATATTTTTCATAAATGTTTTTCTTATTTTGAGCACCAACCCCTTCTGGAGAACAATCTATTACAATATCTACCTTACCACTTTTTAAAACTTCTTCTAAAGTTCCTTTAACTTCTAAACCCTCTTTTTTCATTGCTTCCAAAGATTCCTGATTTATTGCATATAAATCGGTACCATGTAATATACTATTCTCACTTAAAGCTACTTTTACAGCAGGACTTGGTGATCTTGTTGATATACCAACTAGCTTTATATCATCCTGGAGTTTTATCGCATAAGCAACTCTTTTTCCTATTGTTCCGAAACCATTAACAAGAACGGAAGGCTTCTCTTTCATAAATAAAAATTAATTATAATTAATAAATATAATTTATGATTAAAGAATTTTTCTTGATGAATGATTTTGACTTAAAAAATAAAACAGTTGCAATAAGAGTTGATTTAAATACAGATTTTATAGAAAGCAGAGCTATTAAAAATGAAAGATTTGAAAGACATGCTAAAACAATTAAAGAACTTATAGAAAATAATGCTAAAATAATAATTATTGCCCATCAAGGAAGAAAAGGTGATCCAGATTTTTTCCCATTAGAACAGCATGCAAAAATACTTTCAGAAGAAGTTGGTTATGAAATAAAGTTTGTAAATGATTTAATTGGTGAAGAAGCAAAAAAAGCAATAGAAAATTTGAAAAATGGAGAAGCTATTCTTTTAGATAATGTTAGAAAGCTTGATGATGAGGATAAAAATAAAAGTATTGATGAGCATACTAATTCTTCTTTAGTAAAATTTTTAAAGCAGTATATAGATTTTTATATCCTTGACGCATTTTCTGTTGCACATAGAGCACATAGCAGTGTTGTTGGATTTGCTAAAGTTAAACCAATGATAGCTGGTAGAGTTATGGAAAGCGAAATAGAAAGTGTTAAAAATGCTTTAAAATCACTTGGATTAAATGTTTGGGTAGTTGGTGGTGCAAAAATAGATGATATTATAAATGTTTTAGAAAGTGTTTTTGAAAATAAACCAGAAAGTATTGATAGAGTATTAACAGGTGGTTTATTAGCAAATTTGTTTTTATTTGTTAATGGATATGAAATAGGTTCAAAAAGTTTGGAAATATTAAAAAGTAAATTCCAACAAGAATTATTTGAAAGGGCAAAAAATCTTTTAAATAAATATAAAAAAGAAATTATTTTGCCAATTGATGTTGCTATTGAAGAAAATGGAAAAAGAAAAGAAGTTAAAATCGGAAATATTCCAAAAGATGCTTTGATTTTAGATATTGGAAGAAAAACAATAAAAACGTATAAAGATATTTTAAATGGAGCAAGAAGCGTTATAGTAAAAGGTCCTATTGGAATGTTTGAAAGGAAAGGATTTGAAAAAGGAACAAAAGAAATTTTGAAACATATAGCGAATTTAGATGCATTTAGTTTAATTGGTGGTGGAGATACTAGTGTTGCAATAAAAGAATTGAAAATAAAAGGAAAATTTGGTTATATAAGTGTTGGTGGTGGTGCTTTATTAACATTTTTATCAGGAAAACCAATGCCGGGAATAGAAGCTTTAAAAGTTAGCTATTCGTTCTTTAGTCAAAAACTTTAAATAAGGCAAATACTCGCTTTTTAACTTTTTAGTGGAGCAGTTTAATTTTTTTGATAGCTCTAATAATTTTTCTTTTTCTGCTCTTCTTTCTAACTTAGTTAATGATTGATATTTTAAAACAAACGGATATGAATATTTTGTAAATTTTTTATAAACTTCTTTTTTAGCAATTGATACTCCAATTGTCATTAAATCGTTAGCATATTTAGCAAGCTTCCAATAATTTCTATGTATAATTCTTACCCTAAACAAATCTGCTTTAGCTAATGCTTCAAAAGCTTTTTTAATTTCATCTATTTTTTCATATTCATTTTGAATGTTTTCATAAATCCAAAGCATGATTGTATCCATATCTATATCAACATTTAAAAAGCTCATTCTAGCTGCTGTTAAAGAAGTTGTTTTAAAAAGAATTTTAAGTGATTCAAATATTTCAATTTCCCTATCTCTATAACTCAAAACTTCTAAATCCTCTTTAGTAACTTTTGTTTTTTCTCTACAAACCATTTCCAAATCATTTATACAAGCTCTCAAATCACCTTTATTTCTTTCTGTTATTGCATTTATTACTTCTTGTTCAACTGCTATTTTTTCATTAGCACAAATTTCCTTTAATCTTTTTTTAATATCCCAAGCAGATAATGGTTTAAATTTTATTTGAATACAATATTCGAGCAAAGGTTTCATTTTTTGTTCATAAATATCATTGGCTGTTAAAACAATCGGATATTTGCTAGATTTTATTATTCCAATAACAGCATTTATACCACCTATATCATCTAAGCCATCGGCTTCATCTATCAAAAAAATTTTAGACTTTTTGAAAAGACTTTTTACTTTCATTGCATTTCCAAATACTTGCTCTATTTTGCTTTTTGACCTAACATCACTAGCATTCATTTGAACAATTTCCAAATTATTTTCATTTGCAAAAGCCTCAACAAAACAAGTCTTTCCTATACCTGGAGGGCCAAAAAGCAATGCTGCTTTTTCACCAGGTTTCCAATTTTTAAACCAATTATTAAAAGCTTCTAAAGCTTCTTTTTGATTAACAAAATCTTTTAAAGTTTTTGGTCTATATTTTACTATCCACATTACTTTTTCTTTGAGCTAAAGCTTGCTACACTAGCTAATAAACTTGTTAATTGAATTAATTCATTAGCACCTTCAGAAATTCTATAATCTATTTCTCCACATTTTTCTAAAAGAACAACTTTTGCATCATCGCTCAAATTTAAACTTATAATTTGTCTATGAATTTCTGATATTAAATCACTTCCACTTAAACCTCTTTTTATTATTAGTTCTTCTAAAATCTTTTTAGCTTCTAAAAATTTTCCATCAACTGCTAAATCTAACATTTCTTTAACTTCTTTAGGTTTGGCTAATGAAGCAGCTTCATATATATCATCTTCATCTATTTCTTTTTTAATGCTTGCAGCAACTTGCAATATATTTGCAACTTTTCTCAAATCACCCTCACAAATTCTAATTATAGCTTCCTTTCCATTTTTTGTTATTTTTAATTTTTCATTTTTTTCAATTCTTTCTATAAATTCTAAAACATATTTATCTTCTAAAGCTTTAAACCTGAAAACAGCTGCCCTACTTTGTAATGGTTCTATTATTTTATTTGAATAATTTGCTGTAAAAATAAATCTAGTTATAGAACTAAAATCTTCCATTATTCTTCTCAAAGCTTGCTGAGCATCGCTTGTCATAGCATCTGCCTCATCCATTATTATTATTTTAAAAGGAACATCACCAATAGGTTTTGTTCTTGCAAACTCTTTTACTTGAGTTCTAACATCTTCTATACGTCTTTCATCTGAAGCATTTAACTGCAATACATTTTGCCTCCAAGATTCTCCATATAACTCTTTAGCTATAACTAAAGACAATGTAGTTTTTCCACAACCAGGAGGACCAGAAAATATCATATGCGGAATATTCTTTGATTTAACAAAAGCCTCTACTCTTTCAACAACATGCTTTTGATTAATTATTTCATCAAATTTTATTGGTCTATATTTTTCGGCCCATACAACAAATTCCTGCATATATTATTAATTTATATTTCCAATTTAAAAGTTAAGCTCTCCTTAAATGTTCCGGATTAGAAATTATTATTTTTTCTCCAATTTTAACCAAATATGCATTCCCTCTCTTACCAATAACCTCACCAACTTTACCTTTATATAGCTTATGTGGCATTCCTTTTTGTGATTGAGAATATGGTACTATACACACTTTTTCTCCAATTTTAAATTCTTGCAAATAAACAGTTATTCCTTTTCTTTCTTTAAGTTTAAATGCTCTTCTTGTCCTACTTCTAAAGCCCTTTGATTTTTTTACCATTAATAAAAATTCAGTTTAACATTATTTATGTTAAAAAGTATAAGGGAAATTTTAAAAGGTGGATTAGAAAACGAAGAAGTAGAAATAAATGGATGGATACATAATAAAAGAAGTAGCGGTAGTATAATTTTCTTTATAATTAGAGATGGTAGTGGCTTTCTACAGGTAACTGCAAGAAAAAGTAATTTAACAAATTTTGAAGAATTGGAAAAAATAACTTTAGAAAGCTCTGTAAAAATTAAGGGCATTGTGAAAAAAGATGAAAGAGCACCTGGTAATTATGAAATAGAAGCAAAAAAAATAGAAATATATCATAAAGCTGAAGAAAACTTCCCATTTATGAGAAAACACAAATTTACTGTAAGTTTTATAATGAAAAATAGACATCTTTGGTTAAGGAGCAAAAAAATGTTTTATATATTAACAATAAGGTCGAGTGCTCTAAAATTTTTTAGAGAATGGTTTTTAAATAATGGTTATAAAGAGTTTCAATCACCAATAATTACAAAATCTGCTTGTGAAGGAGGAGCAACATTGTTTCCAGTAAATTATTTTGGTGAAGAAGCTTATCTAACACAATCCTGGCAACTTTATGCTGAAGCAGCAATAGCAAGCTTAGGTAAAATATTTACTATAGCTCCGAGCTTTAGAGCTGAGAAATCTAAAACAAGAAGACATTTAGCAGAATATTGGCATATAGAAGCAGAAGAACCATGGATAACATTAGAAGATTTAATGAAGATTGAAGAAAATTTGATTTCATATGTTTGTCAAAGAATTTGTGAAGAAAATTCATTCGAGCTACAACAACTTGGAAGAGATGTTGAAGAAATTAAAAAAGTGAAGCCACCATTTGAAAGAATAAAATATTCCGATGTAATAGAAATTCTAAAGAAAAAAGGAGTTAATATAAAATTTGGTGATGATTTGGGTGCTGATGAAGAAAGAATTTTTACTCAAGATTTAAAGCTTCCTGTTTTTGTTTATCTTTACCCAATTGAAATAAAAGCTTTTTATGTAAAAGAAGATGAAAATAATCCTGGATTGGGTTTATCGGTAGATTTATTAGCTCCTGAAGGATATGGGGAAATAACTGGTGGTAGTATTAGAGAAGAAAATGTAGAAAAAATGAAAGAGAGATTAAAAAAAGAAAACTTAGATACAAAAAATTTTGAATGGTATTTTGATTTAAGAAGATTTGGCTCTGTCCCACATGGTGGATTTGGTCTGGGTTTAGAAAGATTTTTAATGTGGATTTGTAAGTTAAAGCATATAAGAGAAGCTATTGGATTTCCAAGATTATTAAGAAAAGTTTATCCATAAAAAAACTAAAAAGCAAGTTCGTGAAAAACAATTATGATTTACTATTAAATCTTTCTACTGCTTTTTCAACATATTTAATTGCTTCTTCTCTTCCTACCCAATCCATAACTTTTACCCATTTACCTGGTTCTAACTCTTTATAATGCTCAAAAAAATGCTTTATTTCATTTTTTAATGCTTCTGGTAAATCTCTAACATCTTTAATATTGCTCATTTTAGGATCTATTTTTTCAATAGGAACTGTGATTAGCTTTTCATCCTTACCTTCTTCATCCTCCATTATTAGCAAACCTATTGGTCTTACTTTTACTATGGTATTTGGTGCTATGCTTTCTGATGAAATAACTAAACAATCCAAAGGATCCCCATCTTCACATAATGTAGATGGTATAAAGCCATAGTTTGCTGGATATTGCATGCTTGTATGCAAAATTCTATCCAACTTTAAAACTCCTAGCTCTTTATCAAGCTCATATTTATTTCTAGAACCCTTTGGAATTTCTATGAATGCAATCAAGTAATCCTTCTCTTTAGCTGGAATCTTCATAATAAATGATTAAGCTAAACTCTATTTAAATTATCCCAAATAATATAACTTATTATGGCAAAGGCATATGTAAAATTTGAACTACCTGATGAAATAAAAGAAAAAATCTTAAGAGTAATAGAAATAGCTAGAGTAAAAGGTAAAATAAGGAAAGGTGTAAATGAAACTACAAGATCTGTAGAAAGAGGGGAAGCTAAATTTGTAGCTATCGCAGAAGATGTTGAACCAGAAGAGATAGTAATGCATTTACCAATACTTTGCAAAGAAAAGGGAGTTCCATTTGGATATGTGAAAAACAAAAATTCACTTGGAGCATCAGCTGGATTAAACGTAGCAGCATCAAGCATAGCCATTATAGATGAGGGTGATGCAAAGGAAGAACTAAAATCATTAATAGAAGAAATAAACAAGATAGCGAAAGCATAAAATGGTTGAAAAGGACAGCTGGGCTGCAGAAGTTATAGAAATATTAGGAAGAAGTGGAGTAAAAGGAATAATTCAAGTAAAATGTAAAGTTTTAGAAGGGCCAAATAAAGATAAAATTTTAATAAGAAATGTATCCGGACCAGTAAGAGTTGGAGATATTTTAATGCTAAGAGAAACTGAAATGGAAACAGTCGGTAAAATTCAACAAACATGAATTGTAGTTTTTGTAAGTCGGAACTAAAATTTGGAAGTGGAAAAATGTTTGTAAAAAAAGATGGAACAATTTATTATTTTTGCTCGAGTAAATGTGAAAAATATTTTTTAATGGGTAAAAATCCTAAAAAATTAAAATGGACTAGAAAATGAGATTTGGAATAAATAATTTAGAAAAGCTTGTAGATCAAACATTTAGTTTTATAAAAAGTTTAAAGGGGAAAACAGTAAATGTAGAGGAAACTTTAATCGAAATGTTTAAAAACAATTTTATAACTTCTGACATATTTTTCATATTTTTGGGTGAGCTTAAAAAAAGAGATCTTTTGGAATCTCAAAAAAATATAGTTACATTTAAAGAATTTGCAGATACAGATTTAGAAAAAATAAAAAGCTTTATAATTAAAAAAACGATGAAAGAAAAGAAAATTTTTATAACTCCGTGGGATATTGCAAAATTTTATATTTGCCCAAGAAGAGTGTGGCTCGAAAAAGTTGTTTTATCGAGAGAATATAAAAAGGGGAAAGGAGTGAATTGGGATGGAGAAGCACTGCATCTAGCTATAAAAGAAGCTTTGTTGGGAAAAAATGTTGAAGAAGCAATTGAAATTGCATTAAAACAATATGAAGGAAAAATTGTTAAGCTAAAAAAAGAAGAAATGTTAAATTTCATATCAAAAATTTTAGAATTAGTGAAAAGTGATAATTTTAAATATTTTTGCCCGGAAAGAGAAATATTATCTTTGCAATACAAAATTTTTGGAATTCCAGATATAGCAATAATTGATAAAGATAATGTTGCTTCTATTATTGAAATAAAATATGGAAGTATAAGCACTGAAATAAGAAAGGAGCATTTAATACAGTTAACTGGAGAAAGTATTATTTGTAGCTCATTTTTCAGAAAAAAACCAGCTTATGCTTATTTAGTATATTATAAAGCAAATAAAATAGTAAAGGTTGAAATAACAAAAAGAGAAATAAAAAATTTCTTGCTTTTGAATAAGAAAATTCTCTCAACATTTTCTAAAAGAAATATTCCATCTACGAGTAGAGTACCAAACTTTAGAAATGTTGTTTGCCCACATT
>JAWBMD010000013.1:0-27624 GCA_039000985.1 Candidatus Aenigmatarchaeota archaeon
ATGGGAACTCTAGTAAATAATTTAAAAGGAAGATTAGTTGTATTGTTAAATGACCCGAATTATACGAGATATAGCGAGTTGGCGCTATATTCCTGTATTAATTATGCTATTAAAAAAATATATTTGGACCATCTGAAAAATGGTATTTTGCTGGAAAGTTTTAAAATTAGATATTTACTGAATATTAGCGGTAATTCTTCCGCTAATTTGCCAACAGATTTTTTAAAACCATTGGAGGTATATAGAATTGTTAACTATAAAAAAATTCCTATTGATTGGGGATTGGCTGGAGAAGTAAATCGTCCCAATGTTTATGTGCTTTTTGATATACGAAATCGAAAAATTTTTAATTATTCAAAAATTTTAGAAATTAGAATGACTAAGGGTGTAAAAGAAGAGCTAATAGAGCTTGTTAGTTTAAAAGGAATAGGAAGAGTAAGAGCGAGAAATCTTTATAATGCTGGCTTTAAAACTTTAGATGATTTGAAAAAGGCAAAAATAGAAGATTTAATAAAAGTTAGAGGAATTGGTATAGAAATAGTAAAAAATATAAAAGAAGAGTTAAGCTAAAATTTGTTAACCCAATCTAAAAATTCCTTAAGACCTTTTCCTATTTTTATTGCTGAAATATCCGGCAAGCTATAGCTATGCAATTCTTTAACTCTCTCAACAACTTTTTTCAAATTATTTTTAGGACATTTTAAAAGCAATAAAGACTCTTTACTTTTCTCAATTTTACCTCCCCACCAATACTGAGAGCCAATTTCTTTTATTATGTTTATGCAAGCTACTAATCTTTCTTCTAATAATGTTTTTCCAATTTTTTCAGCTTCTTTATAGTTTTTACATGTTATGTAGATTAGATAATATCCCATATCAAAATTTATTACATCGCAAAAGAAAAATATATATGAAAGTTTTGCTTTTGCATTCAAATTTTATTGAATTTGAACCAATAAAAAAGGAAATAGAACTGGCTGAAGAATTTGAGAAAAAAATTTATAGATTTGATAATTTGCTTGTTTCTTTTGTTGCAATTGAAAAGGGAGATAATGAAAAAACTGTTGAAGAATTTATTAATCAAGTTAAAAAAGTTATGGAAAATTTAAATGTTAGCAAGCTTTTAATATATCCATATTCCCATTTATCAAAAAATTTAGAAAATCCGAGTGAAGCATTAAAACTAATTAAAAAAGTAGAAGCTTTAGCAAAAGAAAGTAAAATAGAAGTTTATAGAGCACCTTTTGGTTGGAATAAAAGATTTTCAATAAGTGTGAAAGGGCATCCATTAGCTGAGCAATATAAAGAAATTAAAGAAAAAGAAGAGCAGAAAAAAGTAACAAAAAAATATTTTATTTTAACAAAAAATTGTGAAATAAAAAATATTGATAATTATGAATTCAAAAATGAAAATTTTAAAATATTGGTTGAGCAAGAAGCATTAGGAATTAAAGAAGTCGAAAATAGAGAGCCAAGCTATATAAATTTTTTGAAAAAATTCGGTATTGAGTGGGAATCATTTTCCGATATTGGACATATGAGATATAATCCTTTTGGTTGTTTTATTTTGGATTCAGCAAGCAAATATGTTGAAAATATAGTTAAAAGCCTACCAATACCAGTTTATTTTGTTAAAGGAACAAATATGTTTGATTTGAAAAGAAAAGCAATAGCCGAGCATGCTTCATTGTTTGGGAGTAGGATGTATCAAGTTAATTTGGATGATAAGCAGTTAATTTTAAGATATGCTGCTTGCTTTCAGCAATTTTCAATGGTTAAAGATTGGAATATTAGTTATAAAAACTTACCTTTTGGAATGTTTGAAATTGCAGATAGTTATAGATTTGAGCAATCAGGAGAGCTATTATTAAGTTTTAGAACGAGAAAGCTTACAATGCCAGATTTACATGTTTTTTGCAAAGATATGGAAGAAGCTAAAGAAGTGTTTTTATATTTACATAATTTAATTCATTCCGAGATTGAAAAGCTTGGTAGAAAATATGTATCTCTTTATAATTTAACATCCAAAAAATTTTTAGAAAACAATCTAGATTTTTTCAAAAAATTATTGGAAAGAGAAAGTAGTGATGTATTAGTTTGTGTTTATGAAGGTGAATCAAACTATTATTGGGTTTTGAATATAGAGTATCATATAATAGATGAGCTTAAAAGGGCTAGGGAAATAGGTACAATTCAAATAGATATTGGTAATGCTGAAAGATTTGATATAAAATATATCGATAGTGAAGGTAAACCAAAAAGACCCATTATATTGCATTCAGCTATAATTGGTTCTTTAGAAAGGTTTATTTACACAATTTTTGATAATTTAGTTAGAGAAAATATACCTAAGCTACCAATATGGTTAGCTCCTATACAAGTTAGAATTATACCACTTTCAGAAAAATATTTGGAAGATGCTTTATTGCTTGCTGAAGCTTTAAAAGAAAATGGAGTTAGAGTTGATGTTGATGATAGAAGTGAAAAGGTTGAGAAAAAAGTAAGGGATGCAGAAGTTTCATTAATAAATTATATAATAGTTTTTGGTGAAAGAGAAAAAACTGATAAAATATTAAGTGTTAGAAAAAGAGGAGAAGGAATTGTAAGAATGAAATTAGATGAATTAATAAATGAAATAAAAAATTTGGAGAAAGATTATCCATCTTTAGAAATAAATTTACCAATACTTCTTTCAAAAAGACCAATATTTTAATGTTCAAACTAGTTTTGAATTATCCAGCCATATTCATACAAAAAATTTCTTCAATAGTAATAGCGGATTTACATATTGGAATAGAGAGAGAAATTGGTATAAATATTAATGCAAGCATTAATAAACTTGTAGAAAATATTTTAAAAATTGCTAAAAGTACAAAAGCTAAAAATTTGGTAATATTGGGTGATGTTAAACATGAAATAGTAGAAATAGAGAAATACCTTTTATATTTTTTTGAAGGAATAAAGAACGAATTTGAAAAAATTTTTATTTGTAAGGGTAATCATGATGCTTTAATAGAGAAAAACATTAATTTTGAAAATGTTGAAATAAAAGGTTCGAGGGGTTTTAAGTTAGATAGATTTGGATTTTTTCATGGTCATGCTAAACCATTAGAAGAAGTTAAAAAATGTAGTAAAATTTTTCTAGGTCATTTTCAACCAGCTATAAAAATTGATGAAAAAGTTGAAAAATGTTTTTTAATATCAAAAAAATTTGTCATATTACCTTCTTTTAATCCATTTTCTGGTTATTTCGATATTAGTGAAATAAAGTTGCCATCCTTTTTAAAAGTTAAAAAGCTTGATGTTTACTTGCTTAATGGAGTTAAAGTAAAAGAAATAGCCCCGGGCGGATTCGAACCGCCGTCTCCGGGTTTCTTTCATTTTTCAAAGCTTTGATGACCAAAGCCCGACATCCTTGGCCACTAGACGACGGGGCTTTCTAATTTTTTTATAAAAATAGCAAAATAAATAATTTTATGGTGAAATAGCAAATGCTTGATATTTGTAAATGGTAACAGTATATGTGGTTATTATTTCTATTCTGCTATAAACTTCCGCAACATTAGCTGTATATTTAAATTCACATCTAAATGGAACTTTTTCTTTTAGCTGCATTCTGTTAGCTCTTTCAATTGATTTAGAAAAATCTTCACAATTTTGAATCATACTTTTTTCAGCAGACATCACATTAACTTCTTTTATATTAAAATCTACTTTTTCTTTATACATTCTTGGCAATAAATAAAATTCTATTTTAAATGGTTGATTAACTGTACCCCAATATTCTTTTATTACTTCATCATTTTCCACTTTTATATTTCCAATAGGTGGAGAAACTTCTATATGCACATAACCAAAGTTTTCATCATCTTCTCTATAACTTGAACTTGGTCTTTTTACAGTTATACCATCTATGATTGGAACTAAAAGTGTTTTTTTGTTTTCAAAATCAAAAGAATAGGAGAATATAATAGTAGAAGGTATGCTTGTTTCCACATGCTCCGGTGCATATAGCTCTACAGAACATATTTTTGATTGGAATGGATCTATTGTTATTGATAAGCTTTTACCTTTATTATTACCACAAGTGACTTCATAATCTTTAAAAGCTGATAAATCAATAACTTTGATGTTCTTTATTGTTAAAGGATTTCTACACTTATTTGTTAATGTGAAAAGAATTTGTGTTTTTCCTCCTGTAGAAACTTGTAAAGTGGAAACTCTATAATTTTCTAATGTTATTCCTTCTGGATTTAAGCAATATAAAAGGCTTACTTTACCTTTGTCATAGGTAACACATCCAGATAAAAAAACTACTAAAAGCATTAATAAAGTTATTTTCTTCATAATCAATTTTTGAAATCTTAAATATTAATTATGAGAATAGTAATAATAGGCATATTTTTAATTCTTTTCGAATATGCTTTTAGTCTTCCCTTTATTACCAATCCTATTCCCTCAAACAATACTTTTATTAGAGGGGATATAGGCGATTTGTTTCAAATAAATGTAGAATCTCCAACACTACAATCAGCATATGTGAGTATAAGAGTTGATGATCCTACTTCAGTTTGGGAAAGAATTCCATTGAATTGCTATAATTTTACAAGTTTCTACATATGTAATACTACTATTCCTGGTTTGCAAGCATTGGTTTCAGAAATGCAAAGACTTCTATATTTTTTCGAAGCTATTGATAACGATGGAAGTAGCAACTATGGAGATATGTATAATCCTCTAAGAGTTATTGTGGATAGAACTGCCCCAAGAATTTTGGAATATCCAATAAATGAAACTTATATTAGTAGTAATACTTTTCTTAAACTGAAAGCAGAGGACAGAATATCATATGTAGATCCGAGCAAGAGTTATTTTATTTATGAAATTAATAGCATGAATTATACTGATGCAAGCTTTACTTTTATAGAGGGTAATACTTTTTTAGTAAATATAAATACATCTAGCTTTATTAATAACCAGACTTTAAATGTTTATGCACATATTTGTGATGTTGTTAGAAATTGTTTAGAGGAAAATATTGGTACTTTTTTTGTAGATAATGAACTTCCAACTATTATAGAAGTCTATCCAAGAGATAATGTAACTATATTTGGAGTTCAAACATTTTATGTTAAAGCAACTGATTATTTCTCAAAAATAGAGAAAGCGGGGTTTTATATATCAAATACTTTTTTTCCTCTTTCTTGTTCAGAAGAATTTTGCTCTACTTATTTTGATAGCAGAAGCTTTGTTGATAAAACTTATGATATTTTGTTTATTGTTTATGACAAGGCAAATAATTCCGATTCTGTTCTTGAGAAATTCACAATAGATAACACAAGAGCAGCAATATTAATAAATACAACAAGAGAGTACTTAAGTGGGAATGTTAAATTTGAGATAATAGTAGGAAATATTAGGTATATAAAGCAAGCTAAAATGAGGGTTGCTAACCAAGAGTATATTATGAATTGCACAGATTTATATTGTTACTATTTTTTCAATACAAAAAATCTTATAGACGGTTCTTATTGGATATTTTTTAGTGTTCTTAGTGAGTCTGATATTCTTTCGGAATCTGGAATGAAATATTATATAGATAATACTCCACCATCTATCCAGCAATTTAAAGTCAACTATAAAGATAATAATTTAGAGGTTTCATTTATTGCAATGGATGAGAATTTAGACCCATCATATCCTAAAGCTTTTTCGAATGATACTGAGTTGAAATTACATTGCACGAAAGTTTTTGAAAAAGCATTAGATTGTAATCATAAATCAACTGTGCCTCTGGGCAATAAAGTATATGAAGTAAAGGTTTATGCTAAAGATTTGGCAGATAATGAGGAAATTAAAAGTACTTTTATAAATTTGATGGATTTAGAAAAACCAAATAAAGTTGGTGAAACTTTACCAGAAGGTGAAAATAAAAGTATGGAGGAAGAGGAAAAACCAAATAAAGTTGGTGAAACTTTACCAGAAGGTGAAAATAAAAGTATGGAGGAAGAGGAAAAACCAACAAACATTTTTACTTTTGTGGTTGAAAATATTTCACGAAACTTAGGAAAAATAACCACATTAGTCTTCATAGTTACTTCTCTTCTATTTGTCGCTTTATTGATTTCATTATTCTTATTGAAGAAACCCAAACCTAAAATGATTGTAGGAAATGAAAAAGAAGCAATAGATATGTGTATAAAGATGTTGAGTATAGAAAGCGGAAATTTGGAAAAAGAAAAGAATATAATAAAAAGTGTTGAATCAATTTTATTAGCTTCTTCTATTAACGAAGATAGAAAGTCTAAAGCATTGAGTTTAATAAAAGAAATATATTCTGAAAAGGATTTAAATAAAATTTATTTGTTAAAGAAGGATTTAATAAGAATTCTTTCCCAATAAAATTCTACTTGCTTAATTTTAGTTGTGGAATATCTTTTACCTGAAGCAAGTTATTTCCAAAAGTTTGTTGAGGAAGAAAAGAAAAGCCTAAATTTATTTGAAAGACTTTCTAAGATTTCTTACAGAATTTTAAGATTAAACTGTCCACCAAGCATGAAAAAAGCTTGGTCTGATTATATTTTTTTGTCAGGTTTAAAAGCTAATGAAAATGAGATATTTTCTTTGTTTGTATTTTCTTTAATCATTTCAACTTTAATATTTCAACCAATATCTATGATGGATATACCAAGCTCTTTGATATTTCTAATTTTTATTCCATTTATTGCTTACAATGTTTATACATTTCCAAAGTTTTATGCTGATGTTATAAGGATAAGAGCTGGCAATGAGATGGTTAGTATAATTTTGTATATGGTTTCATATCTTTCTCTTTCTCCAGTTTATGAAAAAGCAGTTAGTTTTGCAGCATATAGATGTCATGGTCCATTAGGAAAAGATTTCAAAAAAGTAATGTGGTATGTTTTAAGTGGTGAGTGTAAAAATGTAAAAGAAGCTTTAGGTAGATTTAGCAGGAAATGGAGTTTATGGAGTGAAGAATTTGTTGAAACACTTATATTGCTTCAGCTAGTAGAGTTACAACCAAATCCTGAGAAAAGAGAAGAAATAATGAAAGTTGCTGTTGAAAAAATAATGAAATCCATGATTTCTAGAATGGAGAATTATGCAATTTCATTAAAACAACCAATGCTTTTGATACTTTTTGGTGGTATATTATTACCATTGCTTGCATTAGTCGCCTTTCCTCTTATTAGTATTTTTCTTTCTTCTATTAGAACTATAAATAGCACTTATATAGCTATAGGATATGATGTAATTTTACCATTTTTTCTTTGGTATTTTCTTTATAGAATAATTTCTAAAAGACCTTCTACATATTCACATTCCGAAAAAATAGAAGAAGTACAACCAGATAAATATTTAAAAATAGGAAAGCTTCACATGCCACTTTTACCATTAGCTATATTATTAACATTTACCATAGCTATACCAGCAATTTTTTATCTATTGTATATTGGAGGAGTATATATGACATTAAAGAATGAAAATCCTCATCCTTTAAAATTACAAGAAGCATGGGCTCAGTTTTTGAAACGTATTTATGAAGATCCTAATGTTACATTATATCATGCTTTTCAAGCTATGTTTTTAATTTGGGCTATAGGTATTGGAATAATTTTTTATACATTTTTTAGAGTTAGAAGGCCATTTAAGTTATATATTTTTATAAAAGATTTGGAAAAAGATTTCCAAGATGGTTTATTTGAATTACATGAAGCTTTAAATAGAAACATGCCTATTGAAATGGCTCTAGTTAAGGTTTTGGAACATTATGAAAGAATAGGAAAAAGCAATTCTCCAATGGCTATATTTTTTAAAGAAGTTAGAGATATTATATTAGTAAAAGGATTATCAATAGGTGAAGCTTTATTTGGAAAAGAAGGCATTTTATGGAAATTACCATCATCTTTAATAAAAAATATAATGGGTATAGTTAGTTCTGCTTTGAAAAGAAGTCCAGTTTTAGCTTCTAAGATATCTAGAGATATTGTTTATTATTTATCGAGAATAGCTGAAGTAGAGGATTTGATAAAGAAAATAACTACAGATATAACATCTCAGCTGGAAATGACAGGTAAATTAATAACCCCAATAATGTCTTCAATAATTGCATCATCTGCTGTAATAATAATTCAAATGTTAATATTATTGTCTAAAATTTTATCTCTTATAGAATTATATGCTAATTTAGGAACAGGTATAGGTGTTGCAATAGAAACAAACTTGAAACTTTTAGATTTTAAAAAAGTTTTTCCACCAAGCTTTTTAGAAATAGTTGCAGGAATTTATATGATAGAAATTACTGTAATAGTTTCTTATTTTTTAACTGGAATATCAAGAGGTTTTGATACTATCTTTAGAGATAAAACAATATATACATTCTTAAGTTTAGCTTTGATAATATTTACTGTAGTATTTTTTGTCATGTTACTATTCTTTAAGCCTGTTTTCGAAACAATAATTGGAAGAATGTATAGTTAAAAATGAATTTAAACATTTTATTTTTTACTATAGCCGCAATAATTGCTGCTCTAATTCTTATAACTATATTTTGGAATTATGTAGAAAGGGGGGAAGAAGAAATTATAGCTGGTGATAAGGATTATGTTATATACAAGCTATTGCAATATTCATATAAATGCTATAGAGAAAATTACGGAAAAGTTTATAGAGTATTGTGTAAAATCATTAAAATAAATTCTACATCTCCAATAAGTGAAAAGGATATTATTAATAAGGTTAATGAGGATATAATAAGTAAGAATAATTTTGTTATTGAAGACTTAGGAAGTGTTTCTGTTGTTCATATTTCATTCGATAACAATATAATTTATATAAAGGTAGTAGAAAAACTTTTGGTAGAATGATGAAAGCTCTTGCCATAGAAACAATTTTCTTAATAATAATTGCTACAGCTAGTGCTATGTTGTTTATAGCTTTGGTTGGCTTTTATAATCCAGCTTTCAAATCATTCTTTTGTAATTTTTATATGGGTTTTCTTGGATTGTTTAGTAGGCAAGTTGCTGTTCCTGAAACATGTAAAAAAATGGATATTCCTGCAAGCTTAAAAACTGTTGAGGTTTGTGAAAGTGACAAAATAAAATTTTCAAGAATATTATTATCTTACATAATAGCTTGCTGGAAAATGGTAGAAATAAGAAATATGAGTGAAGATAGTGCTTGTTATGAAATAAAATTGAAATGTAAGGTGGATGATGTTAGTGAGGAAAATATAACTTATATATTAAAAAGGGAAGATAGATGCAAATCTATAGAAAATTCCGATTTTAATTGTGGGGAAAGGAATCAAATATTATGGAAAGTTGGTGGAGGAATTATAAATACTCAACAAGTAATAATAGTTAGATATAGTGGAAAAAATAAAGCCATTGAAGTTATAGCATGAAGGGTCTTGCTTTGGAAACTATAATAAAAATGGTAATTTTGAATGTTTTAGCTATTGTAGTAATATTAACGATAATTACATTTTTCGATGATATAAAGAGATTTGTTTCATCTTTTTTCAAACAAGAAAAGTGTGAAACTGAAGATATGAATGTTGGTCAAATATCTACAACTCAAATGATAGCTCTAATAACAGCTTGTTGGGATAGAACTGGTGAAAAGTATAAAGGTGATTGTAATTGTTTTATATTAGATGGCGATTTTAGCTTAGTAGATAAAACAGCTTTATCAAAAGCTTTGGAACCACCAGCTAAAGTTGATGTAAGTATGTTTGATCCTTCAAAAAAAGTTGTGCTTATTCAATTCATGGATGTTGGTAATGTTATTGCTGTTAAAAGTTTGGGCAAATGAAAAGTATTGGAAATTGGTTTTGGGTAGTTGCAAGCACTTTAGCTGGTATAACTATCTTTATCACTTCCTTATACTTTTACAGTTTATATGAAAGTATGATTTGTGAGAAAAAATCAATCGAGCAATTTGAAAAAATTGTAAATGAAATAAATGATCTTTGCTGGAAGCATATTGGCAATTCTAAAGAGTATTTTGTTAAGTTATGTGAAAATGTAGATGGTATATATGCTTCCACTAAAAAAAGCATAGAATATAGTAAAAATGATTTGATAAAATATATAACAAGCGATGAATATTCTCATGGTAATTATCTTTGTTTACAAATAAGAGATAGAAGAGTAAGATGTGAAGAGCTTTTATGTTTTGTTAATTTTACTTTCATCGGATCTAAACCAATGGAATTATCTTTATCTGCACTAATAAATAAAGTTTTGGGCAGAGCTCAAATTTTTGATTATAGATTAATTTTAAATAGAAGTGAGAATGCTGTGTATGTTAGAAAAGAATGATGTAATATTTTTTGTTTTATTGATTTTCTTTGTATTGGTTATTCTTTTTTCCAGGTTATTATATTTTCCAAAATACAACCAAACTATAAGCATTTGTGAAAGCATGAAAAATGATGAAATTAAATTGCTTTGCTACTCAATGTTTTTGGGTGATTTAAAGTATTGTGATGTGTTTTTGCTTCCATATTATTCTTGTCCCGATTTAATATTTTCTAGATTGAATCTTAATGAAAGTTTTTGTAATAGTTTTGATGGATATAAGAAAACTTCATGTTTTCTTCATTTATCTATTAAAACAAAAAATCCAAATTTTTGTGAAATGGTTGGACCAGAATGCTTTTATTTTTTAGCCTCCTTTCTTAATAAGTTTTCTTTAACTGAATATTTTTGCAATAATATAAATGAAGAAAGCTTAAGATACACATGCTTAGCTAAACTTTATAATAATGCTTCTATTTGCGATGAAATAAAATTGGAACGCTTTGAAATACCAGATTGTAAAGCAATTGTATTAAAAGATTTGGAAATATGTAAGAATAGTACAAGCGTTGATACATGTATGTATAAAGTTGCTAAAGAAACTAAAGATAAAAATATTTGCTCAAAAATAGAGACTACTGGAATTAAAATGAGATGCTATTTAACTATAGAAAATGAAATTAATGTTTGTAATACATTTGTTGGAGATTGGAGAGATTTATGCTTTTTAGAATTTATTTATTTAAGCAGCTTATGATCTTTTCAAAAGACTTTTGAACACATACTTTAGAAAGCAATAATCTTGTGCTAAACCTTCATATTTATTACAAATTTCTTTATCAATACTTATATCCATTTCACAATCTATTCTTTGAAATTCATGCTTCAATATTTCACAAATTTTTATATCTTTTTTATTTTTAGCTATTAGGCTTATGCAATAATAATCTTTTTCACAATCATTCAAATTTTCTGGAAAAAATTTTTTGCAATATTTTTCTTCTACAAGCTTTTTACATTCATCTTTACTTTTCATAGCATAAGCAATACATATATTGTAGAAGTATTTATCAAACTTTAAATATTCACAATTGTTTTTGTTTTTTGTATTAATTGCTATATTCAGATAACAAATATCATAACCTTTACAAAAGCTCACATTGTTTGTTTTCTCAGCTAAAGCTACAAAGCAAAAAAAATTATCTAAATAACTACAGAAAGATTCGGATAAATCCTTATATAAGTATGAAACCATATAGTAGCAATCATTACGGCTTAAGCTTGTGATATTTTTGCACTTACCAAAATCTTTTGTAAAAAGAGCATGACATATTTCATTATAATCTTCATCAAAAATATTGTTACAAAAACTTTCATTTAATGCAATTTTTTTGGTAAAAATTGATTTTTGAAAAATTAAAATACTAAAAATAAAAGCTATTGCTAAAAGGAAAATGTATTTCCTTTTCATTATTTCATTTTACAATTATTTTATTCAGGTTTTTATTGGCTTCAAAGCTTAATATATGTGTTCCTGCTTTTAAATCATTCATTTCTAGAGAAAGGGAACATTTAAATCTTTTGCAAGAGTTTAGCATACATATTTTATCACCTATCTTTTTAACATCATAGCTAAAGTGGAACTGCTTACTAAATTTTATATACTCGTTATTGATAGCTTTTTCACATATATATTCTAATAAACTAAAGAACTCTTCTAGTTCGCCTCTAACAGCATATATAAGGAAGTATCCTTCAATTGAAAATGTTTCATTATATCTTATTGTTACTGGTATATTTATTGATAATTCTTCTTTTTTTGCTTTTTCTGGGGAAAATGTAGAAAAACCAGCGCTTGCTGTTAAACCAAAGTTAGCTATTTTTCTCCTTATATCTACTGGTATTTCTGATCCAACAGGTATTTCTATTTCTGTTTCTACTTCTCCACAATAGCTATGTGTAGCGCCTGCTTTTTCACATTCTGTAAAATCTTTTGTTTCCTCTTTACTACACGAAACTACCCACGGATGTCCTCTGCTACTCCTTTTGCATTCACATTTATCTTTAGGGCAATGAAAAGCAAAGCAGCAGGCTTTGTGGTTAGGATAAGGACATTTCTCTAATGGATCTGGATAGCAGGAATCTGGACAAAATGGAACAATATATGGTGGATCTATTTCTGAGTACCCTAAACAGGGATCTTCTCCTTTTTCTTTCAATTCTCTTGGATTCCAATTACATCTAACAAATAAGACCTTCCCACCACCTATTTCACATTCATGTTGAGCGAAATCTTCAGCAGTTTGAGTTCCACCGCTAACTCTTTTAAGTCCTGGATATATCGTAAAATTTTTTTCTAGACTCCAAACACTAATGTTATAATCAAAAGTTAATGCTTTTGCACATGGTGGTTCTTCATCAATAAAGCTATTTGAAAATAAATCTAGCTTATTTTTGTCTATAATTATTTTTCTTGAAGTTTCTTCATATTCATATGCTAAGCAATTTTTATCTGTCAATAATTTTTGAGCTATGTTTAATACATTATTTCTAAAATCTGATTTTTCTTTTTCCCCAATAACAGTTTTTTGAAAATTGGAAATTTGCGTAAGTGTAAAAGAAAAGAGAAAAAGTAATACAACAGTAAAAATTGTTTTAATGAAAAAGCTAGCTTGGCTCTTCATTTTTTTAACATGGACAAACATCCCCCACATAGCATCTATCAGGACATCTATACATGGCCGAAATCTTAACATTAAACTTTAATGGTACAGGACCATTTATAGAAGGTACATAATATTTATGATCTTCACACTTATAAGTATAAGTTGCAGCTAATCTATTTTCAGCCCATCCCGGACATCGTTTTTCTTCTTCTTGTGCCATTGCGTAACCTGTAATAAGCCATGGAGGATTCGTGCAAAAATGTCCTATACATGTACATTGTGTATCTGTCCATGTTAAACATTCAGATTTCTTTTCGCAAGAAACAGGTCCAGATTCATGGTCACAACAATCTCTACTAGGTTCTTTACATTTTACATCATTATCGAATCTTCTTATTAAATCATTATAAGCTTCTTGTGCACATCGTTGTGCAGCATCACAACCTCCACAGGCTAAACATGCTGCACACATACATCTTCCGTATACATTATCATTAGCCCACTCATAAAATATTCTAAACATATACCAAAATCTGTTTTTTGTTATAAAATCGTTTGTTGTTATATTTTCGAAAGCGCTTATGTTTACATTAATTCCTTTCACGATTAAGGGAGAATAACTACAGTTAACCCAGAAATATCCTTCATCAAAAACACCACTTAGGATACCGTTTTCATCAATATCATAAATACAGGATGTAAAATTTTTTTTAATAATATCTAGAGGTAGTGAAATGGTAAAGTTGTTTAAATAAACATTCAAATAATATTGAGTCCATTTTTCTAAGCATTGTTTAGCTTCGTCTATGGATGGCTGGCTTGGTGCATTACATATCCAGCTACCAGCTGGTCTGAGACCACCCTCTTCTGCTTGTTCTTTTAGTGCTTTATGTGCAGAATAAGTTAATGAAAGATGAAGAAAGTTTTTTAAATTCTCGATTACATTTCTAACTCTATCAACTATAGATATTTCAAATACTTGTGTTTCATATTTTGTACCATAGAAGATATTGAAAAAGATATAAATAAATATAACTGAAAAAATTACAAAAATTACAAAAAATAAAGGCATTAATTGAGCTCTCACGGTTTACTTATATATAGTATTACTTTTCCTATTTTTAAATCAGGAACTGGGACCACAGTTTCATAAACATATAGTATATCTTCATTTCTAATCTCCCTTCCATAGGAAAATTTTCTTATCTCCTTTTCTGCCGGAATTATTAGATATAATTGATATCTATTTTTAGCATATTTATCTAAGAAAGGAGGTATTATTTCAGTTAAGTTTAAAGTACCTATACCACTTCCATAAAAAACTTTATATTCTTCTGGTAATCCTCTTAATTTTTGTAATATGGCATCTATCATTAATTGCATGTAAACTTTCTCAGCATAGGGCAATTTATTATTAAATAATTCAAAAAATAAAGTAGTAATACTTTCAATTAAATTTCTTTCCTCAACTGTTTTTCTTGTTTCAACTCCTTTTGTAGATAATTGATAATTGAAAAATATGAAAAGAAGTAATATAGAAAAAAATACAATCAAAAAATAAAAGATTTCTTCAACATAACCTTTCATAAATTTATTTTACTTCAAATATTTTTAGTTCATGAGTTTCTAATCATCACTTTGTTATATCAATAGTTTTTGATGTTTTTTATTTATAAGTATAGCTTTTTATTTCTTTCCCATTTTTTAATGCAATAACTTTAACAAATTCTTTTATTGTACTGGAATTTATTTTTTTATTCAATACCTCTTCTATTTGAAATATCCCGCTTTCATTTGTCATATGGACTTTAACAATTATTGGAAAGTTTTCACCATGTTCTAATTCAACTTTTTTTATTGACAAAGCAGAAAATGAATGTATATCCCCCTTACCAAGCTTATATGGTATTCTTGCTCTTCCTTCTGCCATATCCAATCCGTCTGCAACTTTTATTATTCCAGACTCTATAGAAATTGATTTAATATTTTCATCATGAGAGAAAACACAGTTCATTATTTCTTGTCTAATCAAATACATTTTATATCTATCTTCATATAAAAATGCAAGTGATTTATCGAGAAAATCTTTAATCAATATAGCTCCAAATAAATTATGCATATCTCTATGAATACTATTTCCTATATCATGTAAATAAGCACCAAATAGGACAATTATTTTCATATCATCAAGATTCGAATTTTCGTTAATTGCATTGCTAAGAATTAAATTATCAAGAATTTGCAAGGATGCTCCAGCTACTATTCTACTATGCACTACTCCATGATCATTATAGAAAAGTCTTTCAACAGCATTTATGTTGGAAGCTTTTAACATTGCTTGTATTTCAACAGCATTTTCCAAAATTTCAAAGCATTTTTTTAGTTTTTCACTATTCCTAATTTTTTCTAGGATTATTTTCTCTGATACAACTACCATAAATATATTTAAGTTTGGTAGATTGTTTTTAAAGTAGATAAAAAGGTTCATTTGTATTTAAATTTTTAAACCAAATACAATTTATGAGAGCAGCGATCATATTTAGCATTTTAATGCTTGCTATGTTTTTATCTGGATGTATTAGTCTAGGTGGACAAAAAGCTATTGGTGTTGGTTTGGTTGTAAAAAGTTTTAGAATAGATCCGAGTACAATAGAAGCTAGAAATGGTCAGAAAATGTATGTTACCTTAGAGATACAAAATAATGGTGGTGTACAAGCAAAAAATATTAGTGCTACATTGAATTTGGGTGAAGACTTTCAAGGAGGTGGTGATATAAATATTAAACCAAATACATTAGCACCAGCTAATCCTGCATTAGGAATAAAAGAAGGGGAAGTTGCTTACGGAACTGCTACAATAACTTACAATGGTGGAGAAAAAAGAAGCTCTATTTCATACCCAGTTCTACTAAGGTTAACTTATGATTATTCAACAGTAGTTGAGGGTTTAATTAAGGCAGTAAGTCCTGAATATTATAGACAAACTAAAGAGGTTGGTGGTATACAACAATTTACTCAAACTTCAGGTCCAATTCAGGCAGAGCTAGTTATGCCAACAACTGTCATTGGTGGTGACAGTGATATAAGAATTCATTTATATTTAAAGGATATTGGTGGTGGTAGAAGCTATGTTGGTGATATTACAGAAAATTTAGGAAAAGTTGAGATAAGTGGTGATTGTAGTGGTAGTTATATAATACCTCCAGGTGGTAAAGCATTAGTTACTTGTAGCTTATTAGATAGGTTACAACCAGGGCAATTATTCTCTACAAAATCTTTTAAGATAACAATAAGCTATAGTTACTTTCTAGATTTGCATAGTAGTATAACTGTATTACCTTCAACTTCTTAATTTTTTAAATGTATTTGCTTTTGGATATAGGTGCAACTAATTTAAGAATTGCTATTGCTAGCAAAAACAAAATTAAAAGTAAATATGTTATAAAAAATCCAGGTAATGAAATTGAAATTGTTAAATTTGTTGAAAGCTTTATTAAAAAATTTGATAAAATAGAAAAAATTGGTATAGCTTCTGTAGGTCCTTTAGATTATAAAAAGGGTATTATTTTAAATCCAGCTAATTTGCCCATAGGGAATTTTAAAATTGTTGAAATTTTTGAAAAAAAGTTTAATATAGATACGTATTTGATAAATGATTGCAATGCTGCAGTTCTAGCAGAAAAATATTTTGGTTCTGGTAAAAAATTTCAAAATTTAGTATATGTTACTTTTAGCACTGGTATAGGAGGAGGAGCTATTGTGGATGGAAATTTATTGCTTGGTAAGGATGGAAATGCTGTCGAAATTGGTCATATTGTTATTGATTTTGAAGAAAGGTTAAAATGTGGCTGCGGCTCTTACGGTCATTGGGAGGCATATTGTTCTGGTAAAAATATTCCAAACTTTATAAAAAATTATTTGGGTTTAAATTTAAACTATTCAGCTGAGCAACTTTTCAATTTGGCAAAAAATAAAGATAAAAAGGCATCAGAAATTGTTGAAAAAATTGGAGAATTAAATGCTATTGGTATTGCTAATGTTATTAATTGTTTTGATCCAGAATTTATATCAATAGGTGGTTCTATAGCTTTAAACAACAAAGAATTAATAATAAAGCCGATAAAAGAGAAAGTTAAAAACTATACAATAAACAGAGTTCCCCAAATAACTGTAACTAAACTGGGTGATGAGATTTGTCTTTTTGGGGTTTTAGTTTATTTAAGTTTACATACCTAACCATAGCAGCAAATGATCTAACTGCTCTTTCTGGTGTATCATAAGTTGGGATGTTCTTCTCTTCAAGTATTTTTCTAAAATGTTTAGAACTCTTCCCTCCAGGTGAACAGCATAATACAGGTTTTTTATACTTTTCTATTATAATTGGCAATTCTTCTAATAGTTGTTGGTTGTCCGTTAATGGTGATTGAAATAATAATATTAATATAGCGCCATCAAATAGGTTGCTTTTCAAGCACTCTTCTAAAGTAATTAAATAAGTTTCCGATGTTACATTCCCAGTTAAATCTATCGGGTTTTTAATAATTGCATATGATGGCAAAATTTCTTTGAGTTTGCTTTTAATATTTTCGTCAACTTCAGGTAAATATAGTTCATACTTTTCACATTCATCAGAAGTTATAACTCCTAGACCACCGCCTGCGCTTATTATTACTACGTTTTTACCCCTTGGTAATGGTTGTTTAGAAAAAGCTTTCGCAAAATCTAACATTTCTTCCAAGTTTTCTGCTTCAATTATTCCAACTTGTTTGAAAATTGAGGAATATATCTTATATTCGCCAGATAAACTTGCTGTATGGGATAAAGCAGCTTTTATTCCAGAATATGTTTTACCTCCTTTCAACGCAATTATTGGCTTTTTCTTACTAACTTTTCTAGCTATTTTTATAAATCTTTTTCCATTTCTAACTCCCTCTAAAAAGAATAGTATTACTTTTGTCTTTTCATCATTAAAGAAAAAATCTAGTAAATCACATTCATTTACATCAATAGCATTTCCATAAGATACGAATCTTGCTAAACCAATACCTTCTTCAGAAAAGCAATCGATAATTGTAGAAGCTATCGATCCAGATTGAGAAATGAAAGAAACGTTTCCTTCTTTTGGTCTTTCAAGAATATTACTTGGTAAAAACAAAGTATTTAATTTAGAGAAATTATCTAAAATACCTAAACAATTTGGACCTATTACTCTAATTTTTTTCTCTTTTATTATTTTCTTACACTCTTCCTCAATTTTCTTTCCTTCTTCACTTGCTTCAGAAAATCCACCACTTATTATTATTATGTTTTTTACTCCTTTTTCTCCACACTCTTTTAGTAAACTAGGTACAGTATTTGCTGGAGTAGCGATTATAGCAACATCTATTTTATCTTCAACATTTTTAATAGATGGAAATACTTTTAGGTTTAATATATCATTAGCTTTTGGATTTATTGGATAAATTTTTCCTTTAAAATCTTTGACCAAGTTTTCCAATATAACATAACCAATCTTTTTTGGTTCATGACTAGCTCCTATTAAAGCGACCGATTTTGGGTTAAAAAATGATTCTACCATCTACAACGAAAGCATTCTTGCTCAAAACTATAACAGGGTTCATATCGAGCTCTTTTATCCATTCATTTTCTTCTAAAAGTTTAGAGACCTTAATTAAAATATCTATTAAACTATTAATATCATAACTCTTCCCTCTATAGTTTTCTAAAACTTTATAGTTTTTTATTTCTTTTATCATTTTTTCAGCTTCATACTTGCTCAATGGTACTGTTCTAAAAACAACATCATTAAGTATTTCGCTAAATATTCCTCCTAAACCAAACATCAAAATTTTTCCGAACTGATAATCTTCTTTTCCTCCAATGATAATTTCCATCCCATTCTTAATCATTTTTTGCACAACAATTTTATCAATTTTTTCTTTATCAACTTTTCTCATTATTTGAGCATATCCTTCAACTAGTTCTGATTTTGAATTAATATTGGTTATTACAGCTCCAATATCAGTTTTGTGTAATATTTGCCTTGAAGAGATTTTGAGTACAACAGGATATCCTATTTTTTTAGCTGCTGATAAAGCTTCCTTCCTATTTTTTACAAAAATAGTTTTAGCAGCTCTAATTTCATATTTTTTAAAAATTTTAAAGCATTCTTCAATTGTTAAAACATTTCTTCCTTCGTTTTTGGCTCTTTCAAGAATTTTCCACACAAATAAATTTTCTTTTGGTTTTAATTAATTATGGTATTAAAATACAAGAATATTTCATTATATTGGCTTGGCCACGATGGCTTTAAAATAGTGGGTAGTAAAATAGTTTATATAGATGTTTTTAAAATAGAGGAGCAAAAAGAAAAAGCGGATATAGTTTTAATAACACATGAGCATTTCGACCATTTAAGCTTAGAAGATATAAATAAAGTAATTGATGAAAAATCAAAAATAGTAGCTCCCCAAATATGTGAAAAAAGTTTAAAAGTTATAAAAAATGAAAAAATTTTTGTAGAACCATTTAATAAAATAGAAATAGAAAATGTAAAAATAGAAACGTATCCATCTTACAATAAAGACAAGCATTTTCATCCAAAAAAAGATGGTAGAGTTAGTTATGTTTTGGAAATAGACAATGTAAGAGTATTTCATGCTGGAGACAGCGATTTTATAGATGAATTTAAAGAATTAAAAAACATAGATATAGCTTTATTGCCAGTAAGTGGAGTTTATGTAATGGATTGGAAAGAAGCTGTCGAAGCGGCTTTAGCAATAAAACCAAAAATAGCAATACCAATGCATTATAATTCAATAGTTGGAACAAAAGAAGATGCAAAAAATTTTGTTAATGCATTAAAAGATAAAGTTGAAACTTTTATATTTGAGTAGGAGAAAAATAAAAATAGCAATAGATAGAAGTATTAATAGAAATAAAATAAAGTTTCTATTTTCACAGTTTTTAAAAATTTCTATTTTTTCTATGCATTTAAAATCAGTGCTTTCATTGCAAAAATAAGTTCTGTATTTGCATTTGTCGATATTTATTTTAATAGTGGGGCAATTACAAATTTTTATTTTGTTACCGGCTATTATAAAATTACTCATTTCATTTAAATAGCTAATAAAGTAAATATTTTCATTATCTTCATACAAAACCAATGTCTCAATTTTTTCAATAATATCGGAAATCCTATATAGGCTTATTGTTGATTTATTAATTTCATTTTTTAAAATCCAGTTAATTGGGACTGAAAATTTTATTGTTATATTTTTTATTTTTGTTAGGTTGTTTTCTATTTTAAAAGATTTATATATAGTAAGGTTTCCATATTTTGTATCATTTAATTCGGAAAAGTTTAAAAACAGGTTTTCAATTTTTCCAGAAAAAATTATAGTAATGTTTATAAAGCTAAAATTTATAAGAATTTCTTTATTTTCCGGATAGCTCACAATAAATATAGTATTATTTCCAAAGTAATTTATAATTTGTTTAGTTACATTTGTTATATTAATTGAAGATTCATTAGTTTTTTTATGATAATATGTTGCTTCATTCGATATGCAGCTATATTTTTCAATTTTTTTTCCGCATTTGTAATTTGTAAGTTCATTACAAACATAAAATATTTTTTCTATTATGTTGTTAATACAACCAGTTACATATTCATTTGGACATATGGGACATAAGCCAAAAAATAGCGTTGAAAATGAAAATGTATAGTTTTCAGTTTCATCTGCATAATAGCTAGTAACATTATACTTTAAGCTTTCCGTTAGATTAGATGTATTCAATAAAATGCTTACATTACCAATGCCTTCTTGTATTAATGATTGGTTTAGCTCTATTTTTAGTCTTTTAAAAGTATTTAGTAAAGATGTTATATTAATTATTTCCCCCTTTTTAATTGTTACATTAGCATTCTTTCTATTTAAAAACAAATCTACTTTTGTATTAAATTTGGTTATTGTAATGTTGAATATATCAGTATAATTATAAAAATTGGCACTATCATTCATAAACCATCTGAAAAAAATTGTAGTATTTGCCGCATAACTATTTTTTGGAATTACAAAAAAGTAAACATTGTTACTTTTATTTGTGGTGTAATTAATTCCATTTATTTCTATTAATACTGTATCTACATAAACGTCATCAAAAACACTAATGTTTAAATAAATATCATCTTCATAGCTTGCATTTCCAATTTTTATATTGGTATAATATGGTGCTAAATCCTCCTTTATTACGTAAGTTTCAGTAAAATTACTATTTCCTAAGCTATCATTCACATAAATTCTTATGCCAATTATTCCATTATTTATCGAATTATTGCTCCATGTAAAGTTTACCCAACTTTCTGTATTGTTTAATTGAATTAAAGAATAATTAATCCACTCTCCACTTTCATTTGTTGAAATTATTGCAAATGACAAGCCATCTAAATCAATCCATTTGCTATATATAAAAACACTCTCGTTTCTTTTCAATACGGATGCATTTTTTCCAACTTCTAAATACCTTGGCGGTAAAGAAATTTTAAAAAATGATGTCGTTCGGTTAATATTTCCAGCAGTATCGTTAGAGAAAATAGAGAGCGAATAATTGCCCTCATCTAAATTTATAGTAAAATTTGAGCAATTTTCTATTATATACTCATTGCTATTTATTTCATACCAGCATTTGTCTAAATTTTCTTCTACAATTGTGAAGTTTACATTAACAAGACTTTGATTAATTATTGAAGAATTTATTGGACTAACTAAGTACAAAATTGGTTTAATAGTATCTACAATAAAAAATATTGTTTCATTAAAGTATGTCGTTGAAAAAACAGCTTCATAATTACCATCTGTTAAGTTTGATATATTATAATAATGGCTTATGCTATCATTTAAAAGTAATAAGGATTCGTTGTTTAAAAAAATATTTATATTTTCATCTAAAACTCTTAATGTCACATTGAAATGAATTATACTATTATTATAGCTTTTATTTAAGGGGGAATAAACTATTATAGGTTTAGTAAAAGGTACACTTGAAACAATGAAATAATCTTGTTGAGAGGAGACATTGATTTTTATTTTGTAAATACCAATAGTTAAATTTCTAACAATTATTTGTTCAACATTGTCAGATGGTGAATAATTAAGGGGAATATTTTCAAATTTTAAATTTATATCTTCATCTCCAAGCCAAGTTAAAGTAATAATCGCATTTGAGTTATTTTCAGAAATTTCTACATAAAATATTTTGCTTTTGTTATCATGATTGAAAAAACTATTATTTGCCAATCTTAATGCTTCATATGTATTTATTAAACCAGAACCATATACATTGTTTCTTTGTTCTATTTTTGAGTAATTTGTACTTGTTAACAATATGGCTTTAACCAATAATGGATCTGGGTAAAAATTAAAGCTTTTTTTAAATTTTTCATATATAAGAGCAGCTATTCCACTAACAAATGGAGTAGCCATGCTTGTACCTGTTAAGCTAATGTATTCATTATATAAATAAGTTGAATTTACATTAGTACCAATAGCTACTATATCTGGTTTTATTCTATTATCCATAGTTGGTCCTCTTGAGCTAAAGCTTGCTATTTCTAAGTTATTTTTGTTTACTGCACCAACAGCTATTACAGATTTAGCACAAGCTGGAGATGAAATTGTATTACTTCCCGGACCACTATTACCAGCTGCTGCTATAAACAATGTTTTATTAATTCTTGTTAACTCGTCAACCAAGCTATCTATTACTGAGCTATAGCAAGAATCATCTGAACCCAAACTCAAAGAAATTATTTGTGCCCCATTTGCAATTGAATAATTTATACCTTTAATTAAATCGCTTTCTGAGCCATAACCAGAAGAATTCAAAACTTTTATAGCAAATATGGAAGAATTAGAAGCAACTCCCAATATACCAGCAGCTATTCCTGCTACATGAGTTCCATGACCATTATCATCTGTTGCATTATTGCTTTCATAGCTATTATCTGGTGGACATTTTTTACCTGGGATTGATATAAAGCATTTTTGTATAACTATTCTATTTTTTAGCTCATCATGAGGATAAATACCAGTATCTATTATTGAAATATTTACACCGCTTCCATTTAAGCTAAAATATTGCTTTCCGAAATCTATTTTCATTATTGGAATGGATGTTTCTCTAAAATATCTAACTATTTTATCTTTGTAGATTTCTTTTATGTTTTTGTTTTTAATTAGTTTGTTAAAATCCTGTTTTTTAACCTTTAATTTTATGTAGAAGTTTTCTGCTTTCATTAATGTTTCTCCATTCTCAATCTCTCTCTCTGAAATTACTATTATATTAACAAATTCATTTTCCTCTAAATCTTCCAATACACTTTTCTCTATTTTCACAGAAAATGAAATATTGAATAATAAGAATAATATCACAAACATTAATTTGTGGGAGTTAAAATAGGAGATATAGTAGCTAAAAAAGAAGTAGATATTTCTTTTTTTTCTGGTAAGAAAATTGCTATAGATGCACATAATTATATTTATCAATTTTTAACAACAATTAGAGATAGAGAAACTGGTGAACCACTAAAAGATGAAAAGGGTAGAATAACTTCCCACATTTCTGGATTATTTTACAGAACAATTAATTTAATAGAAAATGGAATAAAACCAATTCTTGTTTTTGATGGTAAACCACCAGAGTTCAAAAAATTTACATTAGAAATTAGAGAAAAAAGAAAAGAAGAGGCTGAGAAAAAATGGTTAGAAGCTTTAGAAGCTGGGGAAGAAGCAAAAAAATATGCTCAAGCTGCGAGCAGATTAAGTGATGATATGGTTAAAGAATGTAAGGAACTTTTGGATTATATGGGAGTTAATTATTTAGATGCTTTAAGTGAAGGAGAAGCACAATGTGCTTTCATGTGCAAAAAAAGTTTTGTTGATTATTCCTGTAGTCAAGATTTTGATTCTTTACTTTTTGGTTCTCCATTTTTGGCTAGGAATTTATCTTTAACTGGGAAAAGAAAACTTCCTGGTAAAGAAATTTATATTGAAGTAAAACCAGAAATAATTAGCTTGGAAGAAACTTTAAAAAATAATGATATAACACAAGAGCAGTTAATAATAATTGGAATTTTAATAGGTACAGATTATAATGTTGATGGAATTAAAGGAATTGGAATAAAAACAGCTTTAAAATTAGTTAAGGAATACAAAACTTTAGATAGAATATTAAAAGTAGTTAAGTGGGAATTTGATATAGATCCATTTTCAATTTTAGAATTTTTTAAAAACCCGCCAGTAATAGAAAATATAGAGCTAAAGCAGAAAGAGATTGATAGAGAAAAAGTAATAAAGTTTATGGTTGATGAAAGAAATTTTTCATTAGAAAGAGTTGAAAAATATATAGAAATTTTGGAAAATTCTTTAAAAAAAGGAAGGCAAGTTGGTTTAGCTTCTTTTTTCAAAAAATAATTGGGCCGATCCGGAATCGAACCGGAATCTCCACCGCGTCAGAGTGGCGTCCTACCATTAGACTATCGGCCCATAAAAAGATTGCTTCAAATAAAAATTTATGAGCATGAAATATATAGATTTGATTAATGTATATTCTTCTCTAGAAAAAACTACTTCAAAACTAGAAAAAGCATCAATAATTTCAAAATTTTTGAAAAATATAGAAAATATAGATGAGTTAAAAATAACTGTTAGTCTTATAGAAGGAAGGGTTTTTCCAAAGTATAAGCAAATAGAGCTCGGAGTAGCAACACAATTAATGATAAAAGCAATCTCAAAATCAACTGGTTTTTCTCCATCTCAAATAGAGGATTTATTTAGAGAAATGGGAGATTTGGGTACTGTAGCTGAGTATTGCATTGCACATATGAAGCAAAAAATTTTTATGAAAAAGAGTTTAAGCTTAAAAGATGTTTTTGAAAACATGCAAAAAATTGGTTTAGCTAGTGGAGAAGGCTCTCAAGAAAAAAAATTGCTTTTAATTTCTTACTTACTAAACAATTCTCAACCAATAGAGGCAAAATATATAGTAAGAACAATTTTAGAAGAGTTAAGGATTGGGGTGGCTGAAGGTATTTTAATAGATGCAATTTCAGAAGCTTTTTTAGGTGGAAAAGAAAATAGAAATTTTGTTGAGTTTGCATGGAATATTTTAACAGATTTTTCCGAAGTTGCAGCTATTGCAAAAGAAAGTGGAAAAGATGGTTTATTAAATGTTAAACCAGTTTTGGGTAGGCCAATTCAAGTAATGCTTGGTTTAGCAGCAGAAAGCATAGAGGATGTTGTTAAAGAATATCCAAATGTTATTTGTGAGTTTAAATATGATGGGTTTAGAGCGCAAATTCATAAGGATTTTGACAAAATTTGGATTTTTTCTAGGAGGCAAGAAGATGTCACAGCTCAATTCCCAGATTTGGTAGAATTTTGTAAAGAAAACATAAAAGCTGTTCAATGTATTGTTGAAGGAGAAGCATGGGCAATAGATAAGGATGGTAATCCATTACCATTTCAAAAGCTTTCTCAAAGAATTCATAGAAAATATGATATTGAAAAAATGGTTAAAGAAATTCCTGTTCAATTAAACTTATTTGATATAGTTTATTTAGATGGTAAAACTTTATTTAACATTTCTTTAAATGAAAGAAGAAGTATATTGGTTAAAATAGTAAAAGAGGAGGAAAGAAAAATAAAAATAGCTGATAGTATTATTCCAAAAAATGTTGAAGAAATAAAAGAGTTTTATAAAAAAGCTAAAGAATTAAAACAAGAAGGAATAATGATAAAAAATTTAGATGCTCCTTATATTTTTGGTAGACACGTTGGTGGTTGGTATAAAATAAAGGAAACGATGGAAAGCTTAGATTTGGTTATAATTGGAGCTACATGGGGAGAAGGAGCAAGAGCAAAATGGTTAACAAGTTATTTATTGGCTTGTAGAGATGAAGATACTGGAAAATTGTTGCCATGTGGAATGATGAGCACAGGTTTAACAGAGGAAGAATATCAAATGTTTACTGATATTTTAAAAAAGCTAATAATTAAACAAAGCGGTAGAGAAGTTATTGTTAAGCCACAAATAGTTATAGAAGTTGGTTATCAAGAAATTCAAAAGAGTCCTAATTATGAATCTGGTTATGCTTTAAGATTTCCAAGATTTATTAGAATAAGAGAAGATAAGAGTGTTGAGGAATGCGATACATTATCAAGATTAGAAAGTCTTTTTTTATCGCAAGGTAGAAAGGGTTAAAATATTTAAAGTTTTTTAAAAAACTAATATTATGGCACAGTATAGAAATTTTTTAGGATTAACAACTACTGGAAAGAAAATACCAAAATATAGAAAAAAGAAGAGAAGAGAAGTTGGTTCAGATCCAATTTTAACAAAACTTTCTAAAAATGAAAAAAGAGTTTTTTATAAGAATAGAATAGCATTATTAGAAGCTTCTTATGCAAATGTTTTTGATTTAAATTCAAAAACTGCAAAAAAAGTTAAAATATTAGATGTTGTAGAAAATAAAGCTAACCCAAATTTCGAAAGAGCTAAAATAATTACGAAAGGTGCTGTAATTAAAACAGAAATAGGATTAGCTAAAGTTATTTCAAGACCAGGAAGAGATGGTGTAGTTAATGCTATTCTTTTATGAGCTTAGAAAAAAGTTTATTTGAGTTGGATTATTGGTATGTGGATATTAGTAGTAAAAAAATAAAAATTCCCGGAACTGTTATTTTGGAAAACAAAAATAAGAAAGAATTTTATGAGTTAAATGATTTAGAAATAAATGAGCTTTCTAAAGCACTTGTATATTCTGCAAATAAGATTAAGGATGGTTATTTTAAAGAAAAAGAAGAATCCTACAATCTAATTATAACTAATAATCCATACAAAGAAAAAAGATATTTTGTACCATTTAGAAAACCTAGCACATATAAAGTTCCAAGTGATGGTTGTTTATTTTGTTATTTAGCTAAATTGGGAAAACCTAGTAGATATAATTATCCAGATGATATTTATTCCTATGTTTTAGATTATTTTGATGATTTTTTTGTTATTTTAAATGTATTTCCATATTCTTTTGGGAATGTTATGATTATTCCAAATGAGCATAAAAGAAGCATTTCTGAAATTGGTTATGAAAATACTTATAAAATGTTGAAAATTGCAAAGGAATGGTTATTAAAGATTAACAATTTATTCTATAAAAAAGGAAAACCAATTTATGTTGTTTATGCAAATGTCGGACAAAATTCAGGAAGAAGCATAGAGCATTTTCATTTGCAAATAACAATTTTTAGTAAAAAGCAATTTGAAAATTTTAATTTTGATTGGATTTTTAATGATAGAACAGCTTTTCTTGATAAAATGTTTGAAGTAATAATGCAGAACAAAAATGATTTCAAAATATTATATGGAATGAATTTTTTAGAAAGCAGAAAGAGCTATGTAAAAGCTATTTTAGTTCCAAGATATAGGCAAATAGCTGGATTAGAATTAGCTGAATTATACCCATTTAATGAGGAAATAGAGGAAACAGTTAAAAAGTTTAAGAGTTTTGTAAACTTATAGTTTATTTGGGTTTGTTTCTTGAGCATATTTAAATTAAAAAAAAAACAATTATAT
>JAWBMD010000014.1:0-24702 GCA_039000985.1 Candidatus Aenigmatarchaeota archaeon
TATCTAATCCAAGATTAATTATTTCATGTATCTCATTCTCAAAAAGAATATCAGACATACTCTTACCAACTTTCTCAAGCATTTTTATTAATCTAATCACTTTCGAGCTATCTTTTAAGTCCTGAGCAGCCCTGCCTAATTGATAAGCAATTTCTTTAGCAGCTTCACCTTCATATTTTCTAATAGTTTTAATCATTTCAATAATAGCATCTCCACTTTCCTCATATTTCAATCTATCAGCAGTTTCACCTAAGTAACGAGCAATTTCTTTAGCAATATCACCGCCATACTTTCCAACAGTTTTGATTACTTCGATAATAGTATCTTCATTTCTTAAATAATAAGCTATCCTACATAAGCTATCGGTAATTCCTCTAACAACATTTTTATCATATTTTTTAACAATATTAATAACTTCATCTGATGAAAATATTTTACTTACTCTAATAACATTATCTTTATAATATTTAAAAAAGGGATCATTACAAGCCAACCAAGAAGCAATTATTTCAGCAATAGGACTATCATATTTTCTAATGGTTTCACATGCTTTAGTAATAATATCCTTATCCTCCGAATAACGAGCAACATTATATAAGCTGAAAATAAGTTCAGCTACTCCACTATCATCATATTTTCTAATAGTTCTGCTAATCTCAATAATAGCATCTTTATTTTTAAACTCAAAAACAGTATAAGCTAACCAATATACAATCCATTGAGCGGTATCACCTCTGTATTTTTTAATAGTATTAACAACTTCATCCGATGAAAATATTTCACTTATTTCAATAACAGCATTTTTATCTTTTAACTTTTCAGCAGCAACACTTAACCAAATGGCAACCTCACAAGCAACAGCACCGTCATATTTTCTAATAGTTCTGCTCGTTTCAACAACAGCATTCCTATCTTTTAATTCATAAGTAATCCTATATAAGCAACAAGTAATATTATTGGCTACTTGACCATTGTATTTTCCAATAGTTCTAATAACCTCGATAACAGCATTTTCCTCTCTTAAATGATAAGCTATCTGACCTAAGAAATAGGCAATATCCCAACTTATGTAAATATCTTCATTATATTTTTTAACGGTATTGACAACTTCATCGAGTGCGAGTATTTCACTTATCTTGATAATAGCATTTCTATCATCTTTTAAGCTATATATAGTCTCGGCCAAGGAAAGAGCAATTGCTTTAGCAGCATAACTATCATATTTTTTAACGGTATTGACAATTTCATCTAATGCAAGCATTTCACTCATCTCAATAACAAGAGCTTTATTTTTTGACTCAGCAATCTCCTTTAACCAACAAGCAATTCTCTCAGCAGCAAAATTATCATATTTTCTAATGGTTTTACTTAATTCAATAAAAACATCCTTATCTTCCAAATAATAAGCAAGTATATATAGATGATTTGCAATCTCTTTAGCAACATCACCGTTGTGCTTTCCGATAGTTCTGCTCATCTCAATAATAGCATATTTATTTTTTAATAGAAGAGCAGTACTACCTAAATAATAAGCAATCTTCGCGGCATCAATATCTTTATATTTTTTAATAGTCTCTATTACTTCTTTATCAGCTAATATTTCAAGTGTATTTTTGTCTTTTATAATAGGCTCACCGCATATACTATAATATTTACCTAATAAATCTTCCAAAAATTCCTTTATTTCAAATAAATTCTCGACTTCAACTTTTAAATTTTCTTCGTTAAATTCATTCATACATTAAAATTTATTTAGATGGAGCATTTAAGTGCTTCGTTATTGAAACCCTATAAAAAAGCATTTGATTTTAAAATAAGAAATATTATAGTTTTATAACATATTCATTTACTCTTTTCTCAGATTCAAGATAGGCTTCTGTTCTGTATTTAATTTCATCTTCAATTATTATTAAATATTTAAATTTTGACTTGACCCTTACACAATAGTAATAATTCCACGATTAAAACAATCACTTTACGATATCTATAAACTAAAACCTTCATAGCTACTCTAACCTAAGATTGTTAAAGAAAAACTTCATCTATGGCTTTTTGATTTCTCTTTCAAAATTATTTTAAAGTCCAAGTATGTATAGTAAGAAGCTTCACTTTTTATTCTTGACTCGGCCTATTAATTTATCTAGCTTTAAAAAATATAAATACTGTCAATACATAATTTATAATTTATAAGAAATGTTTGGACCACACTTAACAATAGACCTTTATGGCTGCAATGAAAGGAAAATATGTAATAAAAAATTCATATACAATGTATTAAACGAGTTGCCAGATATTATAGGAATGCATAAAATTTCAAAACCATATATAAAAGTTTATTCTGGGAAAAAAGGCTCTTTTGATAAAGGAGGTATATCTTCATTTATTTTAATTGCTGAAAGTCATATAAGCATACATACTTTTAAAGAATATAGTTTTGCATCTGTTGACATTTTTTCCTGTAAAGAATTCGAAGTTGAGAAAGCAGAAGAATATTTAGTAAAAAAATTTGAAGCAAAAAAAGTTGAACGAAATTTTATAGTTAGAGGTAAAGAATTTAAAAAGCTTTAGAAACCAAACTTTCTAATGTAAATATAAAAAAAGAAAACAACAAAAAATATCATCATTTCCCTCCATAATAATGTATGAAAAATATTAAAAACTTCTAAACCAAAAAGTAAAGTAGCTTGTATTGTTGTTATTATTCTAAAAAAATTTATTAAAAAAATTGCAACTAAAACCAAAAACAAAAATTTCAATTCCTTTCTTTTAAATTTAAAACTAAATTTATTTCTTACAAAATTTGCAGATAAAATAAGAGAAAATAAAGCATAAAGACTTTTCCAGCCCGTAGAGTCTGTCGATATTTCAGCAACCAAATTTTTATCTTTAAATTCAACTGAAGCTTCCTCTTTTAGCCACTCTACATTATTCCACATTAACCTAAAAAATTGATATGCTAAATATGAAATTGGAATTTTTAAAAAGTTTATTTCAATCTCAAAATATAAAACAACATACATTAAAATGGACATTAAGTTGAAAACTATTAAAAATGCTATTATTTTTTTCAAAGTTTTAATTTTCCTTTTCTCCATAATTAATTAAAAACTTGATTTCTTTTATATTCTTATTAGTTTTGAAAAATAGCTCCAAAGCTTTTTCATAATCTTTACCAAATTCATTCATTAACTTATCAATAATCTTTCTATAACTTTTAAAAGCTCTTAGGGATGCTGCTAATGCATCCTTTTGATGAATATCTTCATAGTAAAAATCTTTTGTTAATTTTGATTTCTCTTTTTTAGTTAATGGTTTATCTGGAAAAAATACTTTTGCGCCAAAAGAAGCTGCTATTTTCTTAATTTTTCTTGAATAAACAATATCTGAAGAAATTAGTAAAGGCTTTCCAAAATCATAAATATACTTTACTAAATCGTTAAAATTCACATATTTTAAAGTTGATAAATGTATTAAGTTTCCTTTAAAATCCAAAATCGATATTCCTGTATTTTTACCCAAATCAATCCCCACTATTAATAACTTTTTCATCTTTTAATATTTCGAAAAATTTCTTAGATCTTTTTTTACCAATTACTTTAGAGAGTTCCAAATAATTTGAAGTAAAAATTCTATACAAGCTTTTAAAATTTTTTATAAGTTTTTCAGCATTTTTTTCAGAAATTCCTGGAAAGCTTGAAAGTATGAATTTTTTTATTTCCAAAATATCCTTTGGTTTTTTACCAACATATAACAAAGATAAATTTTTGTTTTCCTCATCCTCAATTACTTTTAACCATTTTATTATTTTTGATGTTTCATACATATTTCTAGAAAATATTATTGAAATGTTGAAAGTAGAAATTAATTTAGCTAAAGAAGAATATATGAAATTTTCATTAACATCTCTTTCCAATTTACCAAACAACTCAACTATTATTATAGGCTTTCTAAAATTTTTTGATAAATTTTCACATTGAGTAAAAATTCTTTTGTCTATTAATGAGCTTACAAAATCAGAATAACTCTTTCTTTCTATGCAAATGTCTTTTGATAAAATGAAATCGCCAACATCCAAATTTTCTTTTATTATTTTAAAACCACTTTTTTCAAGAATATAAGAAATTTCCTCCTCTCTATAATCACAAATTATAACATTTTTACTTGTTAAAAACTTCTGCTCCATTCAAGACTTTTCCAAATACTGGATAATTCTCTAAAATGTTTACACTATCGACCTCAATACTACCTATCCAAACACATTCTAAACATAAAATAGCTTCCTTTATTCTTGGTACTTTTACTTTTGAGCTTTTTTCCTCGGTTAAACCTATTTCTTTAATCTCATTTATACCCCTAACATATTCTTTTTGGCACTTTTCCATTATGCTTTTATAGTTTTCTCCCATCATATTCAAAACAAACTCTTTTGTTTTTGTTATATTGTAATAGCATCTTGAATTAGCTTTAATAGAAACTATAATTATGAATGGTTCTTTGGTAAGCAATAAAAAATTGTTTGTTGGATAAATATCTACACCACCCAAAGGATCTCTAGTTGTTATTAAAATTGGAATTTGTGGTAATATTTTATCAATCTCCATAAATAAAATTAATTATGAATTATATTTGTTTAATTGGAAAAGATGGATACTTTGTAATAAAAGCTAATGAAAACTTTAATTCCCACTTGGGTTACATACCAAAAAATAAAATAAAAATTGGTAGAAAAGTTAAAACTCATTTAGGTTATGAATTTTTTGTCGTTGAAGCTACTTTAAAAGATTTGATGGAAAAAGTATTGAATAGAATGCCTCAAATAATAACATTAAAAGATTTATCAATTTTACTATCTTATACTACATTAAAACAAGGTTGTAAAATTGTAGATGCCGGTACTGGCTCTGGCTTTTCTTCTATATTTTTTGCATATTATTTAAAACCATGCAAGATATATAGCTATGAAATTGAAAATAAATTTATAAAAGTGGCAAAGGAAAACATAAAAATTTGCAATTTGCAAAAGTACATAAAAATAAAAAAGAAAGATATTACAAAAAAAATTGATGAAAAAAATCTTGATTTAGTTCATTTAGACATGGAAAATAGTGAAAAGGTTATTAAGCATGCATACAAAAGTTTAAAAGTGGGCGGCTATTTAGCAATTTTTTCCCCAATAATAGAGCAAGTGATAAGAATTAGAAAAGAAATACAAAAATATAACTTTAAAAATATAACAACTATCGAAAACATAGTAAGAGAATGGCAATATGAAAAATATTTAAGACCAAAAACTACAGGAATACTCCATACTGGTTTTTATACAATAGCTAGAAAATGTTGAAAGGATTTTTACTTTCGATTTTTATTCTTTCATTTTTCTTCATATTTTCCATAGCTATTGTTGAAAAAGCTTTGAGTGATGAATTTTTATCAAAAACCTTATTCAATCTAGTTTATTCAGAATTTGAAAAAAATTTAAAAGAACAAAATATTAGCAAAGAAGAATTTAAAAATATTGTATGTTCTTATTTAAACAAAATAGAAATTAACACTTCTTTTGCAAACGTTACCATAAAATGTGAGGAATTCAAAAATTTTGAAGAATTTATAAGCTTGCTTGTTAATAAATCGATTTCACAAGTTAAATCAATTAAACCCAAATGTGAAGGATTAATGGAATGCATAAAGAAAAAAGAATTCACATTTTTGTTTCAAATACAATGGAATAAATTAAAAATTTATGCAACTATTATTTCATTAGTTTCTTTAATTTCTTTCATAGTTTTGTCTAGAGATGTAAAAGAAATTACGAGAAAGATTGGAATAGCCCTATTAGTAAATTCTTTAACAATTCTAATACCAATTTACTTACTTGAAATGGATATAATAGATTTTAAGTTACCAATAGATATTTCTGAAATCCTAATGTATACAAAAAGCATTTTTATGCCAATTCTTATATTTGGATTAGCTTTAATTACGATTAGCTTTATATTTAAAAAAAGAAAATAAAATTATGAAAAGAGTTAGCAGTGGTATTCCTGGTTTAGATGAAATAACTGAAGGTGGATTTGTAGAAGGTTCTAATGTACTTTTAGCTGGACAAAGCGGTACAGGAAAAACAATATTTTCATGTCAATTTCTATTAGAAGGTGCTAGAAAGGGGGAAAATGGTTTATATATAACGTTGGAAGAATCTCCAGAAGATATAATTGAAGATATGCAAAGATTTAGTTGGGGTAAAGAATTCAAAAACTTTGTTGAAAACAAAACAATAAAACTGGAATATTTAATGAGCTCAAACATAAAAGAATTAATAAACTTCATTAAAAGTAGCTTAGAAAAAAGTAACATAAAAAGATTTGTCCTAGATAATTTATCTGTAGCTATGATGGGATGGGTTGAATCTTCTTTAGAACTTGGAAAAATTAGAGTAGAGGTATTTAATCTATTAAGAATGTTAAAAAGCAAAAAAATAACGAGCTTAATATTAGTTGAAGTTCCAGAAGAAAGAACAAGAGCTATTAGCAGATTTGGTTTTGAGGAATTTATAGCTGATGCTGTTATAATACTTAACTATTTAGAATTTGGAACTGGAACATCTGTTAGAAGCTTGTTAATAAGAAAAATGAGAAGAACAAAACATGCTGTAGATATATTTCCATTTTCAATAACAGATGATGGAATAAAAATAACATATTCAAAAACTTTATGATAAATGAAGCTAGGTTAGCATTACTTTTAGGATTAGTAAAAGAACATCCTTCTCCGAATTATTTTTTACAACAATACATGATTCCACCAGGAATAGCATCAAAAATACTTTCTGAAGCTAGAAAAGATGTTGTGGGAAAAATTGTTTTTGATTTGGGATGTGGTACTGGAAGATTTACAATAGGAGCTGCACTAATAGGAGCAAAATTAGCTAAGGGATTTGATATTGATAAGTATGTTTTAGAATTAGCAAAAGAAAGTGCTAAAATTATAGAAAGCAAAGTCGGAATTTTTATAACAAATATTTGTAAATTTGAGTTAGCAAATGCATTAGAAATTAAAGAAAAATGTGATACTGTAATTCAATTTCCCCCTTTAGATTATAGTTTAGAATTTTTTAAGAAAGCAATTGAAATTAGCAATGTTGTATATAGTGTTCATGTAAATAGCAAAAGAATTTTAGAAAAATTGAATGAAGTTGGAAAAGTTAAAGTTGTTGATAGATTTAATTATCCATTAGTTAGCGAAGAAGATGGTGTTATAAATAGAGGGATTATTTTAGTGAAATGGAGTAAAAGCTAAAAGTTTTTTATTTAATAAACAAGCTAAGAATACTGTAAATTCCTTTTAACAAAATCAAAATACCTAAAAGTTTTCCATAAAATCCAAAAGCTATATTGGAAGTTAAAATAATAACCAATCCAGCTAAAATATCAATAAATGAAAACAAATAAAAGATTATCATTTAAAAATATGAATTAATAAAGCCATGCTTGTCCATAATCTATTTTCAGCTTGATCAAAAACAACAGAATTCTTAGAATCTATTACATTATTTACAACTTCTTCACCTCTATGAGCTGGTAAGCAATGCATGAATATATAATTTCTTTTAGCTAATGAAACAAGTTTTTCATTAACTTGATAGTTCCTAAAAATCTTTAACCTTTCTTCTCTTTCTTTTTCCATACCCATGCTAACCCAAACATCTGTATATATAACATCAGCATTTTTAACAGCTTCTTCAACATTTTCTGTAGCAAAAACTAAATCATTTATTAAAAACTCTTTCTCTGGCAAATAAGCTTTTGGACTAGCTACATAAATTTTTAATCCAAGCTTTACACAAGATAAAATTAAACTGTGACAAACATTATTTCTTCCATCTCCCACATAAACAATTTTTTCAATATTTTTTAAACCAATTTTTTCATCCATTGTTAAAATATCTGCCAAAGCTTGTAACGGATGTTCATAATCACTAAGCAAATTAATAATTGGAATTTTGGAAATATTTGCCATTTTTATTAAATCGCTATGGTAAAAAACTCTTGCAGCAACTAAATCAACATATCTTTCTAAAGTTCTAATTGTATCTTCTATTGTTTCACCTCTAGCCAATTGCAAATCATTTGTATTTAAAACTATTGCATTTCCGCAAAGTTTTTCAACAGCTACTTCAAAAGAAACTCTTGTTCTAGTGCTTGGTTTTTGAAATATTAGAGCTATGTTTTTTCCTTTTAATGTTTGCGGATATTTTTTAGATTTTTTTAGCTTCTTCGCAGTTTTAATAATACTTAAAAAATCTTTTTTGCTAATATCATTAACAGATAAAACGCTTTTCATTTTACATCAATATTTTCTTCAGAATATCCTAACTCAATTAAAATTTTCTTTATTCTATCCTTATGATTTCCTTGCAATTCTATTCTTTTATTTTTTATAGTTCCCCCACAAGCTAATTTTCTTTTTAAAGTTCCTATAATCTCTTCTCCATTGTCAATCCCATTTATAACAGTAACAACCTTTCCATAACTTCTTGGCTCTACTCTAACTTCTATCTTCTCTAAAGATTTACATGTACAAATATCTAAAGGTAAACCACAACGTGGACAATTAGGCATTAATCCCTTTTTCCCTCAAAACTGTTAATATTCTAGCTATATTTTTTCTTAAATCCCTTATTCTTTTAGTATTTTTCCCCATTCTTCTCATTGCAATAGCGCTTCTTTCTTTAAACAATTCTAATTTTAATTCTTTTAATTTATTTTTTAATTCATTAACATCTAAATTTCTTAATTGTTTAGTTTTGAGAAGTGCCACTTTCCATTTCCTTTTCAAAAACAAACTCGGTTGGAGCTTCCTTCAAGATTTTTACAGTAACACCTATTATTCCATGAGGTATAATAGCTCTATAATGTGCTTCATCAACAAGCTCTTCCCTATAATTTCCAGAATGCAAGATATAACCATCTCTAAATTTTTGTGCTGAAGACCTTTCCTTTCCTATAAGTTTTCCAGATACCTCTATTAAACAGCCAACAGCTCCGCTTTCCATTACCTTACCTAAATAATAGTTAGTAGCTTTTTTATAATCTATTCCCCTCTCTATAGCTCTTCCTATTTTTCTAGCAACAACATAAGCATTTAAGAATGGCTTTTCTATTTCTTTAAATTCTATTTTTGGATCGATTAACTTAAACCTTTCTTTGAACTCGTTTTCTAGCATAATTCTTTTTTTATTACCAAATTCTAATGCTCTAGCTAAATTAACAACATAAACATAAATTCTAGTTGTATAAGGCATCATCAATATATCACAACCACCATAACCAAAACTATCAAATTTTTCTCTTAAAATTTTTTCCATTTCATTTTTAATAATCTTAATCTTAATTAAATTTTTTAATTTTTCCTCTGGCATTATTTTTCTGCCAAAACTATTTCAATATGTGTTGATTTCATTCTTCTTCCTCTAAATCTTGCTCTAGTTTTTGGTCTAACGAATTTTTCACCTTTATTGGCAATTGCTTTCATAACATAAATTCTTTCTAAGTTTAAATTAAGTTGCCTTGCATTTTCCTTAGCACTTTTTAAAACTTCTAATATTTTTTTGCTTGCTTTTGAATTAATATTTTCTAACAATTTCTGAGCTTTTTCAACCTTTTTATTTTTTATAATTTTACATATTTCTATGGATTTTTTCAAAGAAATATCTAAATTATAAGCCCTAGCAATAGCAGTTCTATCCATTACTTTTTAGAAGCAACATGTAGAGTACCCTTACTAGCTCCTATTCCAGGTGCACTATGTTTAACATATTTTGTAGTATGAGCAAACTCTCCCAACCTTCTACCTATCATTTCTGGAGTAATGTTTAAAGATACCCATTTTTCTGAGCTACCTCCTCTATAAACACCTATTTTAGCACCAACCATTTGTGGTAAAATAATCATATCTCTCAAATGAGTTTTATGAAATTTGTCTGGATATTTTAATATATTTTCCAAAAATTTTCTCTTTTGGTTATCTAAACCTCTTAAAAGACTTCTTTTAATCCTACTATTAGAAATTTTTGCAAACTCCTCAATACTCATTTTTTTAAGTTCATCTAAAGTATAACCATAATACCTGAATTCTTTAACCATAATAAATTATATTGCTTTTACTCTTTTAATATTTTTTGGTCTAACTTTTTGAACAACTCTAAAACCACAATAAGGACATCTTAAACTTTCATCAAACTGCTTCCATTCCATCTCTTTTTTACACATTATGCATTTATAAATACTCATAAATAATATGCTGGGCCAGCAAATTTATAATTGCATTTTTCACATTTCCAAATACCAGCTTGGACTCTTTTTACAGAATATCTATCACATTTTGGACACCTATATTTTTTTCTACTCAAACTTCTTATTTCTTGAATCTTTTTCCTTACTTTTGCAGGATATCTTGCTCCCACTTTACCAAATAATTTTATATTTTTTCTTTAAATTTTCACTAGCAATTTGTAATATTTCCTTTAATTTGTTATCATCTATAATGCCTTTTAATTTACCAGAATAATATGATTCTATAAGATAAGCTTCTACTCTTTCTGCAAGCTCTGGTTTAACAAGCCTTACTCTACCAAGCCTCTCTATTGCTTCCTTTGTTAAGAATTTTCTTAATAATTCTTTTTTAACCTTTTCTATTTCTTCTCTTTTTCTAACTTCAGCTTCTTCCATATTTCATTTAAAAATTTTATACCTTGATTAGTTATAACTCTCCCTTTATTAGTTTTTTTAACAAAGCCAATAGATTCTAATTTTTGTAAAATTAATCTAATGTGCTTACCCCCGGCTTTGTAAAATTTTTCCGGTCTAGTACCTCTTTTTTTCCTACCTCCATAAATAACCCTAAAATCCTTAACGGAAATTGGCTTTCCTTTAGATAATTTTCTCAAAATCGAAGCAGCTCTTATATACCAAAAATCTTTTTGCTCTGGGGGTCTTTCTCTGTGAGCACCACTTTTTACAAACACTATAAAGCTTGGTGGTTCTAATTCTTTAAATTTTTTTAATTCTTCCTTTATTGCCTCTATAAACTTATCCATAAAATAATGATTAATTCAACATTTAAAAATTACTCAAAGCATATTCTTTTAAATCACAAATACCTTAATAAAATTGTGATAATATTAAGCGAAGAAAAGAATAAGCTTGCGAACGAAATAAGTAACATAAAGAATTTGAAGTTATCAACTTTTTATTCAAAAAAATTCCCAGATGGGGAAATTTATGTTAGATTAAAAGAAAAAATAGATGATAAAGAAATAATATTAGCTCAAACTTTATTTCCTCCTAATGATTCCATAATAAAACTACTTTTAATATTAGATGAGTTAAACAATAAAGAAATTAATTTAGTAATACCTTATCTAGCTTATTCAAGACAACACAAAAAATTTCTAGAAAATGAATGCATAAGCGCGAAAGCTTTATCAAAAATAATTCAAAATTTTGATGTCAAAAAATTGATAACTGTTGAAGCACATAGTAATGAAATTTCTGAATATTACAAAGAAATTGAATTTATAAATGTTGGTGGCTTTGAAGAAATAATAAAATACTTTGAGAATAAATTTGATATTGTTTTATTGCCAGATGATGAAAAAGAAAGAGTAGAAAAAATAAAAAAATTCTCAAAAATTTATAATTTTGATTTTTCTTATTTCATTAAAGAAAGGGATAGATATACTGGAGAGATCAAAACATATGTAAATGAAGAACTTAACCTAAAAAATAAAAAAATTTTATTGATTGATGATATGATTAGCACTGGTGGCACTATCATAAATGCATTAAAAATATTAAAAAACATGAAAGTAAAACATGTTTATGTTTCTTGCGTTCATGGCCTATTTTTAAATGATTGCTGGAAAAAAATCAAAAAATTTAAGTTTGTAAGAGAAATAGTTTGCACAAACTCTATAGAAAATAAATTTAGTAAAATATCATTAGCTAAAACTATTTCAAACTTCCTATAGCTTCTACAATAATTTTTCTTCTCCTTGCTCTATCTAGCTCAATCAATAAAATGTTTTGCCATGTACCTCTAACTAATTTTCCATCTTTAATTGGAAAAATGAGAAACTGCTTTATAAAAGAAGAAGCTAAATGTGCTGAAGCATTATCATCAATCAAATCATGTTTCCATTTGTTCTCAAACTCTTCTTTTATTTTTTTAATTAAATCTTGTTTTAAATAATTTTCATTTTCATTCGAAACTAAACAACATGTAGCATGTGGAACAAAAATAAAGCAAATACCATTTCTAATTCTTGATTTAAAAACTATATCTTCAATTTCCATTGTTAAATCAATTATTTCATACTTTTCCTTAGTATTAACTTCCAATTCCTTGAAAAAAACTTCCATATATAAAGCTTTGTAAAAAAAGATTATTATGAAATATTTAATCAGTTTAATAGTATTAGTTTCTGTATTTTTGCTCCTAATAAATATTTACGAAGTAAAAGCCAGTGAAAATGTCTGGAAAATAGTAAAATCTATTATAATATTTCTTATTTCAACAATCATATTCTATGAAATTAGTAGATATATAAGAAAATCAAAAATTGAAAAAGCAGAAAACATTTCTACATTAGTTTTACTAACTGGTATCATAATTTCTTCACTAATAGCTTTATCTATATTTGGTGTTTCTCTTAGTGGATTATTGATAGGTGGAACATTTGGAGGACTTATAATTGGATTAGCTCTACAACCAATCATAGGTAATTTGTTTGCTGGTATATTAATATTAGTTACTAGATACATAGAAGTTGGGAGTAAGATAAGAATATTAACTAGTCAAATACCATATCAAGTTTCTATGCTACCTGCCTACAAATTTTTTTCTGTTGATAATATCGATATAGGTTATGTATGTATGGTAAAAGAAATAGGGTTTTTCTTCTCTCAACTCGTTACAGAAGATGGTAAACTACTTAAAGTACCAAATTTAGTTCTCATGAATTCTATTGTTATGAACATAGGTACTGAAGAAAGTGATTATAGAGTGGTAAGTATTCGAATAGAATTTCCGATAAAACTAAAAAAAGTAAAATCTTTAGACAAATTAGAAAAAATGATAAAAAGTGCTATAAAGGAATATAAAGTTATTGAGGGACCATATTTTAACGAACAATCTGACAAAGAAAACATTATAATTCAATTAAAGGTAGAATCTAAATGGAAAGAGTGGAAAAAAACTAAATCTGAAATACTGAAAAAACTTATGGACTTAAGAAGAAGACTTAGCTAATTACTTAGAAATAAATTCAATAGCTTTATTTGCATCAGGTATACCTATAAAAACTATTTTATCATCTATTAACGTTGTTGGAACAGCCATTATGTTATATTTTAAAACTATTTCTCTCCCCTTTTCACTAACAACATCAACAACTTCTAAATCCATATTATCATACTTTTCCTTGAGTTTTTCCCAAATTATTTTAGCTTTTGGGCAGTAAGGACACCCGTTGGAAACTACTAGTATCACTTTGTGCATAATATAATATAGATATTTAAAAATTAAATTGCCTAAAACAATTTTTCACTAACCTCCATTGCATCATCTACATCTGTAAATTCCATTTTAACACTTACCGAATAACTTTTATATTTGCCACTATTTCTCACATAATCCAAATAATTTTTTAAATATCTTTTAAATACACCAGTGTTATCTGCAACAACTATTGCCCCTTTTTTTAATTTACTTTCAGATACTTTCAAATAATCTAAATACTCTTCCTTTATAGCATCTATGAAAAGCATATCAAATTTTTCATTTAATTTAGGAATTGCCTTCAAAGCATCACCAACAATAACTTTAATTTTTTTAAATAAACCTGCTTTCTTTATATATCTTTTGGCTATCTCGGCAGTTTTTTTACTTATTTCTATAGTTGTTACAGTAGCTTTTTCATAACTTGAAGCCATTACTATAGCTGAATAACCATATAAAGTTCCTATTTCTAGAATCTTTTTTGGTTTAAATTCTTTTATTAGATTCCTTAAAATTTTCGATTTTTCTCTTCCAATAGAAGGAAGACTTTGTTCTTTGCTAATTTTTTCGATCTCATTTAAAACTAAATTAACTTTGTCCATTCTCTGTTTTTGTTGATAAATTCTTTAACGTAGGAACATTTTGGTACCACTTTCATTTTATTACTTTTAGCATAATTTAAAGCCTCTATAGTTAACTTTTTAGCTATGCCTCTCCCCCTATATTTTTCTGGAACAAATACTTCATAAATATTCATTTTATTTCCTTCAACTCGGAAAAGTAAGTGAGCTTCGTTTCCATTTAATTTAACATAAAACTTATTTTTTCCTTTTAAAACTTTCATAATGCATTTTTGTTTTCTCCAAATTTATTATTTCTCCTTTCATTCTGCTTTCATGAACTTTTGAAAACCATTCCTCTTTGCATGATAGTAAATACAGGGTTTTTATTAACCTTATGTTGTTCTCACAGTGCTTCAAAATAAATTTTCTGTTATCAATAAATTTTCTACCATCAAACAAAATTTCTTGTCTGGAAGAAAAGTCTCCCGGTTGATCTAAACCTGGAATATAATACTTAACCATGTCTTTGAATACTTCGATATCACAAACACCGAATAAATATCTTTTGACCTTTTTTGCATTAAAATAGCTTTCATCTATTCCATATAAAATCATATCATAATTATTAAAAGCTAAAGATGAATAATTGGATATAGTAAAAAAATAACTCTTTAAATCAAATTTATCACAAAAATTTTTCACAATACTTGCCCCTCTCAATGACATAAATCCATAAAATATTACTTTCTCTAATCTTTCAAAGAAACTTGAAATAGCTCTCAAGCATTTTATCATAGTCTTACCAGTAGCTATTGTATCAGCAACTATTAAAGAAAATTTTTCCTTACTATTTTCCATCTCTTTAAAATTTTTAAACTTTATTTTAATAGTTTTTCCAACATGATTTCTAAAAGAAATTTTTTCATACTTTGGTAATATATAAATTTTTTTAGAATTTTTAAAAACAGTATTCAATTCATAACCTAAGCAACCTCTCAATATATTTAACAACACAAAATTTTCATTACTTAATTTAAGTTCTTTTAAAGAAAGTAAAAATTCCTTAGCTGCTATTTTTGCATGAAAAGAAAGACTCTTCCCAACAATACTTGGATAACATGCCATCTTTAAACAGCTTTTATTGTGTATAATAAAAAAATTTTCAATCTCTTCAAACAGAAAAAGATTTTTATTTACTTTCTTTACTGCTTCGAATTTTATTGGAAAGTATTCTATTATCTTAGACAACATAGTTAACTCTTGTTACTATTTATGTAAAACAAAAATTTATTACGATAACTTAAACTAATTTTAGCTCCGTCGTCTAGAGGACAAGGATACCTGGCTCTGGACCAGGAGACGGCGGTTCGAATCCGCCCGGAGCTATATGAGAAAAGGATATAGAAGTGAAAGGAAAGTTAGAAAAATTTTAGAAGAAAATAAATGGCTTGTGATAAGATCAGCAGGTAGCTATGGTAATGCAGATTTAATTTGCTTCAAAAATAAAAAATGTATTTTTCTACAAATAAAATCAACAAAAACAAAAACACTATACTATAAAGGTTATATGAAAGATAATATAGAGGGATTTCCATTTTATGTTGTAGTAGATTTTGGTTATAATAAAATAAAAATATTTAAACCAAAAGAAAAACTAAATATTGATGATGGGGAAGAGTTTTTAAATTTCTTAAAAAGTAAGTTTAGATAAGAACTCATCCAAATAATAATAAGCAACACATAAAACCGTATCGGCAGCACCATAATAAACTAATAACAAATCATTTTTAACAACAGCACCACAAGAATAAACAACATTTGGTTTTACACCTTCTTTTTCATAACTTTCCTTTGGTTCAAGTATAGGATTAGGACAAATGAAATTGATTATACTTGGATCTTTATATTCTAACAAACATGCCCCTATTGAATAATAGCCATGTTTATTCAAAGCATGGAATAATAATAACCAGCCATCCTTTGTTTTTATTGGTGGTGGTCCTGCTCCTTTAATTCTTTCTGACCACGGAACAAAACTTATACCATTTATTATACCATTAGATTTTATATATTCGCCTTTTGCAAAATCTAGTGAATCCAAATATTCTAAAGCTATAGTTGGACAAATTTTATAAAGAATTACATATTTACCATTTAGTTTCTCTGGAAATATTACCCAATTCTTATTATTAAAATTTGGAGGCGAAATAAGCTTAACTCTAGAAAAATTCCATTTCTTTTTTAATATATCTTTCTCTTTTATTTTTGTAAGACCTATTCTCAAACATGTTGGAGTTAAAATAGTTGATGTAAAGTAAACATTTTCCTCATTCTCCACTTTAGTTACTCTACAATCCTCAATACCTAAATAATTTAAACCAGGACTACTTTCAACCTCTATAACTTCTTCCTTATCTTTTTTATAAGCATATTGTAAAACTGGTTTATCGTGCCTAAAATCTATTGAAAATCCATTTTGTGAAGTAGCATAGCCAATTCTCGAAATCCAATCATTGCCAACAGCTCTATAAAAAAGATGTACCTTATTATCTAAAACAATTGCACCTGCATTAAAAGTTTCTAAACACTCCCAAGAATTTTGTGGAATTGGCTTTAGTATCGGATTACCAGAAAATCTATTTAACTCTAAAAATTTCCCAGCCATGCTATAAATTACTTTTAAAACTTTACAAATATATATATGGTAAAACTAAAAAGATATGAAAAAAACCCTATATTAAAACCATCTAAGTGTGGAATTTGGGAAATAGAAGAAGAAAAATTTAATCCTTGCGTTATAGAATTTAAAAATAAATACATAATGCTTTTCAGAAAAGTTTTGCCAATAAAGAATTCAAGAAAATTAAATGTTTCTTTCATTGGAATATGTGAAAGTAAAGATGGTTTGGAGTTTAAAAAAGAAGAAATTTTGTTTGGCCCTCAATATAGCTATGAAGCTTATGGTTGCGAAGATCCGAGAGTAACAAAAGTTGAAAAGAATTATTTCATAACATACACGGCTCTTGGTTCTATTCCACCGAAACCAGAAACGGTTAGACTTTCTCTTGCTATAACTAAAGATTTTAAAAATGTAGAAAAGATTGGCTTAATAACTCCATATAATTCAAAAGCTGGCTTTATATTTCCAAAAAGATTTAATAATAAACTATGCCTAATGTTCACATATAATCCAGATATAGCTCCTTCTCAAATTGCTGTTGTTTATTTTAATGAGATAAAAGAATTAAAGGATGAAAATTTTTGGAAAAATTATCAAATAGAAAACTATTTCTTGAACTTGAAAAGAGTTTCCCCATTTGTTGAAGTTGGTGCACCAGCAATTGAAACAAAAGAAGGATGGCTTTTAATAATGCCAGAAATAATTTTTGAAGGTGGTATTTTTAAAGAATTCAGAATAACGGCTGCTCTATTAGATTTAGAAGATCCAACTAAAATATTATCTCAATTAAAAGAACCTTTGTTGGTACCCGAAATTGGATATGAAATGGAAAGAGATTTTGAACCTAAAAAAATTGCTTTCCCATCTGGTACATTAATAAAGGATGATAAACTATATGTTTATTATGGTGCTTCTGATAGATATTGCTGCTTAGCTACATGCAACATTAATGAACTTCTTCAAGAATTATGATAAAATTAAAAAGATATGAAAAAAATCCAATTTTATTTCCAAGAGAGGAAAATGTATGGGAAAGTAAAGCTGTTTTTAATGCCGGAGCTATTTATTTAGATAATAAAGTTCATCTTATTTACAGAGCTTTATCTCACGAAAATAAATCTGTTTTTGGTTATGCTTCTAGCAAAGATGGTTTTGAAATAACCGAAAGATTAAGTAATCCTATCTATTTTCCAAGAATAAAAGAAGAATCTGTTGGTTGCGAAGATCCTAGATTGACAATAATAGATGATGAAATTTATATGACTTATACAGCATATAATGGTAGTGTTGCTAGAGTAGCATTAACATCTATTTCTAAAAAAGATTTCTTAGAAAAAAAATTTGGAAATTGGAGTTATCCAAAAATAATTTCAGCTCCATCTATATTTGACAAAAATGCTTGCGTAATAAAAGTTAAAGATAAATTTTATTTTTTCCATAGAATACAACCATTTATTTGGATAGATGTAAAAGATAGTTTGAAATTCCAAGAAAATGAATACATTTGGGGAACTTATTATTTTAGAACAAGAGATAATGAGTGGGATAGTGAAAAAATAGGAATTGCTGCTCCTCCTATTGAAACGAAAGAAGGATGGTTATTAATTTTTCATGCAATGTCTTCACTAGATAAAAAATACAGACTTGGAGCTATGCTTCTTGATTTGGATAATCCAGGAAAATTAATAGCGAGATTACCTTATCCTATTTTAGAACCGGAAGTTTGGTATGAAAATGAAGGTTTAAGAAGTGGAACTATATTTTCTTGTGGAGCTGTTGTAATAAAAGGTAAACTTTTAGTTTATTATGGTGGAGCTGACAAATACTTAAATGTGGCTAGCTGTAATTTAAAAGAACTTTTAGATGAACTCCTCAGCTACTATTCAAAATCTCCTCGATAACTTCTTTTTCTTCATTACTTATATAGCTCCAAACTTTTTTCATATTCTCTAAATCTTCATTTGTAATAACTGTATATAAAATTTCTTCTTCCTTAAAGCTCTTTTCAAAAACTGCATCACTAATACTAATTGCAACCTTCTCATTTGTTTTTGCTATCTCAATTGATTTTCCTTCAATTTGAATATCTAAAATTCTACCAATTATTTTTCCATCTTTCCTTTTCAGCAAATTATTTTTCTTTAAACATCCTTTCAAAACCTCGACACCAACAATACACGGATCTGATCTTCTAAAAACACATCCCTTTAAAACTTTTATTTTTGCAGCTCTATTTATGCTAGATAAAATTTGATTTATTTCTTGAGCTTTTACTTCTTCAACAAAACTTTTATAATCCTCAATTAATCTATAAATAACATTGTTTTTAAATATTCCTACATCAAAATCTTTTGCTAATCTTTCTATTTCTTCATTAGTTTCTAAATTAAACAAAAGTATTACTTTTTTATCTTTACCAACATTTTGTAGCTCTATAAAATCTTCTTTTTTTGGTAAGCCTATATCTGCTTTCTTAATACTAATTCCTTCGCTTTCCAACATTTTAATAAGTGCTTCTAAACTACCTAAGCTATCGGCCCTAGCTACTATACCATCAATATCTTTTGAAAATGTTATTTCTTCAAATTCCTTTTTCATTAATTCCTTAGCTTCTTCTATTTTATCTTCACTTTTAAATGAAACAAAAGAACTTCCTGGATAAATACCTTCTGTATCAACACAAATTAATCTTGCTCCACAAGCTGCTCCAACTTCATCGACATATCTAAATCTTTTTTCCACTCTTATATCCTGAACTGTTTCTGGTAATAAAATAGATCTAATTTTAGTTACATTAGCTTCTTTACCGCTAAATACTATGTAATTTCCCTTTTTTAAAATACCATCATATAATATTACATCAATAACTTTACCTATTCCTCTAATTTCCTTTATTTCCAAAACAGAACCTTTTGCTTCTTCCGATAAATACAACTTATCTTTCAAAAACTTCTGAGCTAAACCAGCTAAAACTAAAAGGAGCTCTTGTATACCTTCTCTATTTATTGCACTAACAGGAACAATACAAATTTGCTTTGTAAAATCAGAAACTCTATCAAATCTTTCAGAATCAAAACCATAATTAGAAAGCTCTGAAACAATATTATAAATCTTTTTATCTAATTCTTCCTTAGCTATTTCATTTTGTTTCATAAAACTATCTAAAAAGCAAGATGAATAACTTCTCCAATTTATGATTTTATCTATTTTAGTAGCAGCAACAACAAAAGGAACCTTGTACATTTTAAGAATTTTTAAGCTTTCTATTGTTTGCTCTTTAAAACCTTCATTTATATCAACAACCAATATAGCTAAATCTGAAATTGGGCCAGCTCTTTTTCTCATTCCAAGGAATGCAGCATGCCCTGGAGTATCTATAAAAAGAATTCCAGGAACTTCTATTTTAATGTTCATTTTTTGTAGTAAATTGCCACAAACATCTTCTATAATTCTTTTTGGAATATATGTAGCTCCTATATGCTGAGTAATTTCTCCTGGTTCTGATTTAGCTACAGCAGTTCCTCTTATGGAATCTAAAAGAGTTGTATTGTGAACTAATATATCGTTGGCAACATAATTGTTGTATTGCGGAACTGTTAAATCATAAACAAAACCTTTATAAAAAAATTTTTTGATTGATGTAATTTCTTCAAAAAATGGTTTCCCATCACAAAAACTCAATATTTCTTCCCCTATATTAATTTTATCAATTCTTTTCCAACCAAATTTAGTTAAAAAAGGATGTTCTCCTGTTACTCTTACTTTTCTTTTGCTTTCTAAAGAAACTTCATATAAAAATCCATTAAAAAAAACTTTCCATATTTGTGTGGCAAGTGTTTTTACAAATTTTTCTCCGTTAAAAGATGTGACTTCAATTTTTTTGTTTATAAAAAAATAGTTACCCTTTTTAAAAATTTTAGATTTTTCATTAAAAAATTTTTTTATCTTTTTTCCCTCTACTTTTTCATTTGGAAAAATACATTTACCATGATCTATATGACCTACTGTGGTAACTATTGGTGATCTAATTTTTTCCATAAAAAAGTATTTAAATATATAAGATAAAATATAATCATGAAAAAAGAAAGCAGATTAACTAAATTACTTTTTAGGTCAAAACCTTTAAGAGTAATACTTTCTTTAAATGATGGACCGAAATACATTTCAGTAATTTCAAAAGAAATAGATTGCACTTATTCTCACACAATAAAAGTTTTGGAAGAATTGAAAGAACATGGATTAATAGAATTTACAAAAAGTGGTAGAATAAAAGTAGTAACAATAACGAAAAGGGGAGAAGAAATATTTAGATTGATAAAAAATTTGAATGAAAAAATAAACAGTATTGCTAAGTAGAAGTTTTGTGCTTTATCACATTTAACAAATCCTCTGGCTTATAAACCTTATCCAAAACTATTATTTTTGTGTTTGTATATAAAAATAAATCACCAAAGTTCAAAATTTTACCAAAAAGATTTTTTCTTATATTAAAAGAACCTATTTCATTCATTTTTATTTCAATAGCTTTTTTATTAAAAAATCCTTCTTTTATTAGTATTTTATCTTCTTCAATTTTGTAAGTTTTTAACTTACGTTCTATTTCAGCTATATAAATTACTGAATAAAAAACATAAGCAAATACTAAAATACCTAAAACAAAAGTTATATCTAGCTTTTCTCTCAAAATGAAAAAGAATAGTAAAAGCATTAAGAAAGATAAAAAATAGTTTTTTATATAAGCTCTTCTTGTTCTTTCTATAATCATATAATTAATTTAATAAAATTACTTTTATGAAAATTGAAATTTGCTCTATTAAAGAATTAGAAAGAGATAAAGTTAAAGTTTATGAAAATTTGCTTTTAATTAAAATCAATGAAAAAATTTATTGTGTTGAAAGATATTGTACACATAGATTTGCAGATTTAAGCGAAGGAATAATTAATGAAAAAACAAAAACAATTAGATGCCCTTTACATTTTTCAGTTTTTAATTTGGAAAATGGTGAAGTTGTTGTTGGAGTAGCAAAAGAAAAATTAAAAACATATAAAACTATAGTTGAAAATGGTAAAGTATTCGTTCTTATTTAAATCTCTAGCTTTTTTATTTTCTTTGTTTATTCTTTCTATTTTTTTCTTTGAAAACACAAAATCATTAAAGGAATTTATAGAGCCATTTGAACCATTGGGTAGTGGAACTACTCAACAAGCAATCGGAAATTCTTTTATTTTACTATTAATAACATTGTTAGCTTCCATTTTTTTAATAACATTCATAAAAATTAATAAAAAATTTTTTATAGAATTGCTAATAATTTACTTACCTCTTTTTTCAGTATTCTTTATTTTACAATTATTTTTTCAAATAATTTTTGATAATAGCATTATTGGAATAATTTTTAGCTTTGTTTTAATAATAGTTGCTTATCTCTCTTACATTAAAAGAAATAAATTTTTATTTACAATTTCTTTAATTTTTATTTCTTCATCAATATCAACATACTTCACAATTGTGCTCTCAATAGATGTTTTACTATTTTTAATAATAGTATTTGTTATTTATGATATAGTTGCTGTATTCAAAGGTCCGCTAAAAGTTTTAATAAAAGAAATGAAAGTAAAAAGAAAAATAGTTAGAAAAGAAAGCTTGTTTGCATTTGGATTTTTGTTCTCTAATGTTTTGGGGATTGGTATAGGTACTGGAGATTTTATATTTTACTCGCTAATATTGCTTTTCATATACCAGCTAAAAGGAATTTTTTCATCAATAATTTCATTCATATTTTTATATGCTGGTTTTTTATTAACGCTTTATCTTTTAGAAAAATATAAAAGACCATTGCCTGGTTTACCATTACCTCTAACTTTAGCTCTTCTTTCTATGCTATTAACTTGAATTTTTTGCTAAAGCTTTAGATAATTTATCAGCAATTTTTAAAGCTTCTGGATATTTAAAATTTAATTTTTCTAAAAAGTTTTTTAAGCTATGAAAATCTATGTTTGAACCTATGCTTGCAAAATATTTTTCAAAAACAAAACCAACTTCTTGCCCATCCATATATATTACATTATCTTTAATTTCACCATATAAAAATTTCTTTGCTATACCTATAGTTGGCTTTTTAGTTATTATGCCAACAATAGTAGCTATTCCAGCTTTCCTAGGATGAGCAAGTCCATGACCATCTATTACAATTAAATCATAATCACTTTCTATTTTCATTAAAACTTGTAAAACTAAAGGAGCTTCTCTCAAAAATAATAAAGTTGGTACATATGGAAAAGCTACCTTACATTTAACAAATTTTTCCTCTAATAATTTATTTTTATCTATATCAAAAACAACAGCTACAGAAAAACCAAAATTTCCTTTATATGCTACATCTATTGCAACTATTTTCTCTATTTTAGATAAAGGCTTGAACTCTATCAAATTACTCAAACATTTTTGAAGTTCGATAAAGAATTCGTACATAATTAACAATTTTATATTTTATACAAATAATAATAAACTAAAATTTAATAATTGAATAAACTATTAAATTACTTTTTGAAAAATTATATTTATGAGTTTAGAACCTATAACATCACAAATGTATATGGGTGAATTTGAAGTAGAAAGAAGTTCAACTGAAGAGCCATTAGTAAATATGCCATACCATCTTTATGATAAATTACAAACCTATAAAGTACCTAAGGTAAATGCTAAAGGAGAGCTTTCTTTTCTATCATATAAAAGTGGTTTTTGGAATTATGTTTTAAAAAATTATTTGAAAGGTAGCAGTAAGTATGTTTTGGAAAAAGAAGTTGAAGAAATTATTATTCCGTTATTAATAAACAATATTTTGAAACAAAAAGATGAAGTAGTTGGAGGTGGTACTATAGATTATATAAAGATTCCAAAAAAGTTTTTAAACGAAAATAAAGCATCTGTTTTATATAATTATTGTATTTCAACAGATAACAAAAATTTTATTATTCCTGTAAATACCAAATGGCTTAATGAAAGAATTGAAGAAACAATAAAAGATTATTTCTTTAAAAAACCAATTATTGTAAAAATAAATTTTTCAAATGATGAACTACTCATAACAATACCTTATACATTCCCTATAGAAGAGGGAAGATATTTTTGTCTAATAAAAATACCATTGTATCAAAACTTGAAGACATTAAAGACAAAATAAATCAATTATTTAAAAGATAAAGAAGCTTATACATGGTAAGTTATTGAGAATACACACGAAAACATGAGAAAATTAAACTTCTAGTTCAGTCTATGATAAAATTGTAAGCTCAACTTTTATATCAAGGTAAATAATTGTTTAATTTTAGGTTTAAATATTGCCGGCAAAATTTGATGCTTAAGCAATAAAAATTGCCGGCAGTTTAAGCAACGTAGATTGCCGTTGAAATTGGAAAAATTGAGGAATTTTATTGGATTTTTTTGAGTTTTTAGTGCTTGGTTAAATAAATATAAAACAGGTTAATAGATTTTTTCGGCTGTTTAATCTTTTAGAAATTCTTATTTAAGTTTCTTCATTTCCTATGGAAATTGTTGGCTCCGGGAAAGTGTATTTACGAACAAAATAGATATCAACAAAATAAGGGGGTTTTTGAGTTGTTGCCGGTATTCCACCTGTTTTTTCATATTTTCCTCCAAGAGTATAGTTAACTACATCAACTGGAGTATTTCTATTTGTGGTTGTTCCATCACCCAATTGACCATAATCATTTCTACCCCAGCATTTAGCTGTACCATCTGATAATAATGCACATGTATGAAAATCTCCTGCTGCTATAGCTACTGCATTAGTTAATCCAGATACATTAACTGGAGTAGTTTTATCAATTGTTGTTCCATCACCCAATTGACCATAATAGTTATAACCCCAGCATTTAGCT
>JAWBMD010000015.1:0-23763 GCA_039000985.1 Candidatus Aenigmatarchaeota archaeon
TTATTGCTGCTACTGCAACTGTAAATGCTATTAAAAGAACAGCAGCTATTAAAGGACTTACTGCTTTCATAAATTAATTGTAAAAAATAATTATTTAAATATGAAAAAAATTAGGCTTGGACCAGCTGGTATTCCTTTATCAACAAAAACAAAAAACACAATAGAGGGAATAAAAACAGTTAAAGAATTGGGATTAAATGCTATGGAAATTGAATTTGTTAGAAACATTTATATCAAAAAAGAAGCTACAGAAGAAATAAAAAATATAGCTAATGAATTAGATGTTAAACTATCCATACATGCACCATATTTCATAAATCTTTTATCAGAAAATGAAAAAACTGTGAAAAGATCTAAAGAGCTGATAATTGAATGTCTTGAAATTGGAGAATTGATAAATGCAGAATTTGTTGTTATACATGCAGCTTATTATGGAAAATTAGAAAAAAATGTTGCATTTGAAAAAATGAAAGAAATAAGTTTTGAACTTATTGATAAAATGAAAGAAATTGGAATAAAAAATACTAAAATTGCTTATGAAACAATGGGAAAAGAATCTCAATTTGGAGATTTAGATGAAATGTTAAAATTAATAAAAGAATTGAAATCTGAAAATTTAACAGCTTGTTTTGATTTTGCACATATATTTGTAAGAAATAATGGAAAAATTGATTATAAAGAAATTTTAGATAAAATTGAAAAAAATAAAATAGAAAAATTACACTCTCATTTTTCAGGAGTTAAATATAATTTAAAAACAAAAAAATTTGTAGATGTTCACTTACCAATAAATAAACATCCTCCTTTTGAGCCATTAGCAAAAGAAATTTTAAAAAGAGAAATAGAAATAACAATAATATCCGAATCTCCTATATTGGAAAAAGATTCTTTAAAAATGAAGAAAATTTTTGAAAAAATAGGATATAATTTTTGATAAAATTTCAAACAATTCATTTCCAAAAATTAAATAAAGAACTATAAAAATTATAACCAAAAATAACAAAAACCTTAAAAAATAATTTGGTTTTTTTCTATATGGTATTAATGATTTTTTGCAATTTCTACATACCTTAGCATCTTCCGGATTGTTTCTACCACAATATGGACAATACATGTTAAAACTTTTCCTCTAAACTAGTTTTACTTTCCTTTTTATAAATACTAACTAATTCATTCAACCTTTTTAAAACAAATGGATCTATTTCCAACCTTTTTTCAAAACCATTTATATAAGTTAAATGATGAAATGGTATTCTTTCTTCTAAAACTATATTTTCCCTAGGATAACCAATTGGAATAACATAAAAAACTCTAAAATTTTTAGGTATTCCTAAATATTCCTTTACTTTTTCTTCATCAAAAACCCTAACGAAATAACAACCCAAACCCAAATAGGTACAGCCTATTTTTATCATCATTGCAACATGAGAAGCTTCTTGTAAAGAATAAAGAGATTCTCCTATTTGGCCATACTTGTAATACAACCTTGATAAATCTATAACAACAACTATAACAAGAGGTGCATATTTAATAAAGTTTTGATGTAAGCATGCTTCAGCCAACTTTTCCTTTAAATTATTATCATAAACAAGAATAAAATTCCATGGTTGAATATTTCCTATTGACGGAGCAAAATTTGCAAAATGTAAAATCAAATATATTTTTTCATCCTCTACTGGCTTATCTTGAAATTCCTTTACCGAGCCTATTTTTTCCAATATATCTATCATAAAATTTTCTCTATTTCCCTAATTAATTCTTCTAAGGAAACAAATTTATTAACAGTAACACCTGCTGCTCTTGAATGCCCCCCACCACCAAAATTTTTGGCCAAAGAAAAAACATTAATGGATTCGCTTCTCATTTCTATTTTTGTTGAAACAATACCTTTACGTATATTTACTCTTCTAATAATTCCAATAAATAAATCAGCTTCGTTCTTAACTCTATTATAAATTTCGTAAATTGGCATTTGAAAAGTTGTCTCAACAAAAAGAACATTTCTACCTTTAATATTAAAAATTTTCTTTGTACCTAAAACTTTTTCTATATTACTATCTATAAACTTTCTATAATTTTCTACTAGCTTAACATATTCCTCTCTTTCCATTAAATCTTTAATGGTATAAAATGCCAAAAGTTTTGAAAGAAAATGCAATCTTTTTGAAGAGTTTGTAGAATATTTAATTTTTATAGAACTTACCAAATCTCTTAAAAATTTTGCTTCTTCGCTTTTAATATCATTTGTATCTATTTCATCTATAAAATCAAGTATTTCTGATTTTATTTCAAAATAATCTGCAACAGCTCTAGATGCACTTTTGTAATTAATATTTCCAAATATTGTTACGTTACTTGGTATTTCTATATTTAATTTATTTTCATGATGATCTATCCATATTACCTCCCTAAAAATAGAAGAAAGTCTAACATTTAAATCAGTTGGTGCTATATCAAAAATAAATAATTTATCTAACTCATCTTGTGTAGCAATTATTTTACAAAGAGTAGATTTTAACATACTAGCAGAAGAAAAATAACATAACGTATTTAAAAATGAGAATTTTTTGAAGTATAACGATGTGGAAACTACTCCATCTGAATCTGAATGAGCAACTACTATATTCATCAAATCTTTTTTATGGTTGAATTCCTTGATAAATTAATCTGAATCTTGTTCTTGAATTGAGTAATATAGCAATTATCTATTTCAACTTCATCACCAACACTCACATCATTTATTCTTTCCTCCCAAAGAACTAAATTTGCTGAGCTTGTTTCATCCTCTATAACAAACTCACAAACTTTTCTTCTACCAAATTTTGTAAAAACAATTCTTTCCTCCAATTTCTCTGTAATTTTTCCTTTTACAGTAACATTTCTATCTCCACTTTTTAAAGATGCTATATCTACCACCATTAAAATTAGTAGTATATAAATTTATTCTATCCAGCAAAAATCAAATTCTTTACATGAAGTAGAAAAAGAAATATCACTACAAAAAGCTGAGACGAAAACACTTTTATTATTCAATCTATCAAAATTTATTGACTTTGCTTCCAATATGTTTAATTTTTCAAAACTCCCTACTTTTATACTATCAACAAAAACACTTATATTAAAAAGTTCAACATTTCCTTTATTTAAAATAACTATAGTATCCTTGGTTACTGAAGTTATTGCTATTTTTGCTGAAGAAAAACATTTTGCCCTTTCTGCTTTTTTAATATCCTCTTCACTTTTGCTTTCTAAAAAGCCTGTTAAAGAAATAAATATTATTGTAAAAACAGCAAAAACTGTTGCTATTAAAAGTATCTCGGCAACAAATGGATCTATCCCCTTCATAAAATTTTGGAAACAAAATAAGCTATAATACCTATTACTGTGAAAACTATAGAGTGCTTTACTCCAGAAACAAAGCTTCCCTCTGCCATTTTCCCTATTATTAATCCCGAAAGAACTCCTTGAATTAAAACCAAATCCCTAAAGAGAACATCGAAAGCTTTTATATCTTCTGGAGAAATTGCTTGAACTTGTGCTCCAGCTATACTTGAAGTTGTATTTAAACTTATTTTTGTTAATTGTGGAAAAAGGAGTTTATCCATTCCTATTATTATACCCAAGAATATAAAAAATATTAGATAACCAGTTATTTGCTGGCTAGATACATAAGTCTTTCTTTCTTCTTTCATTCTTTCTATTTCAAGCACAACTTGTGATAAAGCCTCCATTGTATCTATTATATTTCCACCAAAATTATGGCTTTCTATTAAAGAAAGAACTATTCTTGATATAAGCTTAGAACCAACTTCTTCTGAAAATAAAATCATTGCTTTTTCAAAAGGCATTCCCATCTCTGTTCTTTTCACTAGCTTTCTAAAATATGGATTTAAAGATTTATAATCATTTGACTTTAAATGCTGTAACGATTGATAAATATTCATACCGCCTCTAACACTTTCTACCAAATCTTTTAAAAGATCAATAAAAACATATTCCATTTCAACAAGCTTAGCTCTTCTTAAATAAAAAAAGAGGAAAGGGGGGAGGAAAATTATAGAAAATGCAGAAATATGAATCAAAAAACTTATTAGTGGTATTGAAAAGAAAATTAGCATATTGAAAACTTCCAAAATTAAACCAATCAAAACAGAAATTAATACCAAAAGTATTAAAAGCTTTTCTTCTTTTTTCATAAATAGAAATTAAAAAAAGAAATTAAGTTAGTAAAAGTCTTTCTAGAAATCTTATTCTTTTCTCTATTCTTTTAACCTCCTTAACAGTTCTTGCTGAAAATAATCTTTTCTTCTCATTTTCAAGTTCTTCCATCAACATTTTTCTTCTTATTTCCTCATCTACCATAATTACTATACAGTAGTTAATAATTTAAATGAAACTACCAAATGGTAAATAAATTTTAAGATAATTAACAAAAATATAAACAATATTTTATGGAAAAGATAATAGAAAAAGTTCTAAAAAAAATATTGCCTACAAAAAAAGAAACAAAAAAAATGAAATCGCTAACAGAAAACTGCTTAAAATATATACAAGAGATTTGTAAAGAGTATGAATATAAAATAGAACCAATGCTTGTTGGAAGTGTTACTCGTAATACATGGCTTAGAGATAAATGGGAGTTCGATATATTTCTTCTCTTTGACAAAAACTTGGAAAAAAATGTATTGGAAAGTGTTGGTATAGAAATAGGAAAAAGGTTTTGTGAAAAATTTAATGGAAAAGCTTCTTTGGAATATGCGGAACATCCATATGTAAAATGCGTTAAAAATAACTTAAGCATTGATATAGTTCCGTGTTTTAAAGTAGATTCTCCAAAAGAATTAAAATCCTCTGTTGATAGAACTCCTTTCCATGTAGAGTATTTATCAAAAAAAATAAATGAAAAAAACTCAAATGAAGTAAGGCTTCTTAAAAAGTTTTTAATAAATAATTTCCTATATGGTTCTGATGTTAAAACTAGTGGATTCTCTGGCTTCCTTTGTGAACTTTTGATTATAAAATATGGAAGCTTTATAGAGCTTTTGAAAAATGCTTCGAAGTGGGAATATGGCACTGTAATAGATTTAGAAAACTATTATGAAAATGAAAATGAAGTAAGAAAAAAATTTAAAAGTAGTGCTTTAATAGTTATAGATCCTATAGATAAAGAAAGAAACTGTGCTGCTGCATTATCTGTAGAGAATTTCTTCTATTTTAAAAAATTAGCAAAAGAATTTTTAAACAAACCTTCTGAGAAATTTTTCTTTGGAGGCAAAATATTTAAAGAAAAAATAAGAAATCTTATAAAGAAAAGAAAAACAAAAATGCTTTTAATAAAATTTAAAAAGCCAAATATTAGTGAAGAAATTATTTATTCTCAGCTAAAAAGCTTTGCAGATAGAATAAAAAGCATTTTAGAAGAAAAGAAATACGAATTCCAAGTAATTGGAACGAGTGTTTCTACAGATGGAAGAAATTGCTATGTTTTTTTAGAGATTTCTATACATGAATTACCATCAATACAAAAAAGGATTGGACCACCAGTTTATGATATAAAGAACTATAAAAACTTTTTAGAAAAATATAAAAATGCTTTTAAAGTTTATATAGAAAATAATAGATGGGTAGCTATTGTTAAAAGAGATTTCGAAAATGTAAAAGAAAAATTAATAGATTCGCTAAAAGAAAAAAAAGAAATATTGATTGCAAAAGGTATACCTAGCTATATTGCTGAATCGATTTCAAAAAAATTTGAAATTATAGAGGATTTAAAAATAGAAAAATATGTGAAAAAACTAAACAGAATGTTTTTTGAATATTTTGAAAAAGATTTGAAATGATTAGAATAACATTTCTAGGAACTGTTTCTGGTATACCGTCAACAAACAGAAATCAACCAGCTATTTGCATAGAGTACTTTGGTAAAAATCATTATTGCTATTTATTTGATTGTGGAGAAAATACTCAAGTACAATTCATGAAAAGCGAAATAAGCTTTATGAAAATAGATTGCATATTTATAACTCATTTGCATGCTGATCATTTTGCTGGATTAATACCCTTAATACAAACAATGAACTTAGAAAAAAGAGAAGAACCATTAAAAATTTTTTCTCCTGATGTGGAAAGACTTGCCAATGCAATTAATATACTTTCTTATTACAAACCAAAATTTAAAATAGAATTCATAAATGTTAATTATAAAAAACAAGAATTAACAAAAATAATTGAAAATGAAGATGTAGAAATATTCTCAATACCAGTTGTACATTCAATACCAGCTGTAGCATATTGTTTTAAAGAAAAAGATAAATACAACATAGATGTTAATAAGCTTAAAAAACTTGGATTAAAAAGAGGGAAATGGCTTGAGGAAATTAAAAAGCATGGAAAATATTACATTAATGAAAAAGAAATAAAAATTGAAGATATAGCAAATTTGAAAATAGGGAAAAAAATAGTTTATAGTGGAGATACAAGACCTTGCGAGCAAATAGTTAAAATAGCTGAAAATGCTGATATTTTAATACATGATGGTACATTTTTTGAAGAAGAAGATGCAAATGGTTTATATCACACAGATTTTAAACAAGCAATAGAAATAGCAAAAAAAGCAAATGTAAAAATGCTTGTATTTACACATGTTAGCAGAAGATATAGAAATTTAGAAGAGCTTGAAAAAGAAGCTAAAAATGAGTTTAAAAATTGCATAGTAGCTAAAGATTTAATGAAAATAATTTTGAAGAAAAAAGAAATAAAAATTATTTAAATAATATTTAATTAAGAATGGAAAATTGGGAAAAATACTTAATAATTGATAAAAATAATAGATGTGAAAGATGTAAGAGAAAGCCAATAGAGGTTATAGTTGGAAATAATAAGTTATGCAAGACATGTTTTTCATTTTTACTCTCTTCAAATTATAATTTTCTTCTTTCTTCTAAAAAACCTTTACATTCTTCTTCTATTATAAAACACTGGTTTATAAATCCTCTCTTTAAATTTTAATTCAAGCCCCCGTAGCTCAATAGGTAGAGCATCTGCCTTGTAAGCAGAGGGTTGTGGGTTCAAATCCCACCGGGGGCTTTAAGGTTGAAACCACCTTATCTCATAGTATTTATATTTGCTTTCCGGCAAGTCTATTTGCTTTGCTAAATAATAAGTAACATCACTTTCTCTACCATTTATAGCTAAAAGCAAATCCAAACCACAGGATTCTGCAATAGCTAATGCACTTCCCAGTTCTGCTCCTCCAATATATTCATCTTCACCCAAACACCAAACAACATAACTTGGTTTATTATTTGGAGTTAAGACTCTATTTTTCTCATCCCTATGAAAAGCTAAAAAATCTAAATCTATATCAACATAATCACTTTCTTTCATTCCCGGTACCCCAATTATAAATGTTTTCCTAACACTATGTGCAACTCTAATAGCTCTTGACCATTCTGAAATTAACATTCTTTCAAATTTTGGGAAAACATGTAAAACATGCTTAGAATGTATCCATTCTTTTGATGACTTTGTTGGAGATATTCCTGGAAAATAAATTCTAAAATGTGAACCAAACTTATATCCTGTTTTAACAATAAACCCTCTTAATCTCCAATCTTCGAAAACTTCATAAATTGCTTCAAATACATCTTTACTTTTTGTATAATTAAGAATTTCTTCCTCGCTCATTTCACTTTCATCTTCAATATTAATAACTTGAGCTGAAAGAATCCTTTTACAAAAAATTGTTTCAAAAATATCTAGCTTAAAAGTTTTTCCTCTAGTATATTGCTTATAAATTCCATATTGACCTATCCAATAATTTTCAAAAATTTCAAAAAATTTCTCTGGCTCATCTACTAAAGATATTAAATCTGTTGGTAGAAAATAAATTTTTAAATTTTTAAATTTTGGAAACTTCAATGATTTGCTTGGATAAGAAACTTTACTTGTAACCCCAAAGTTTTCATATTTAAATTTTTGCAAAAATAAACCCCTATCTCTCCAATCTCTGTAAGTATTGTATATAGTAAAAATCTTTTTGTTTTTAAATTTTTTTATCACATCTAAAATAGATAACTCTTTTCCATTTTCAAATGCCTTAAATTTTCTCATTTCCATTAAGTATAAACATTCCTCAACACTTAAAAACAATTTATTATTCTTTACAGTACCAAAAAATCTTTCCTTTAGTTCTGAAAAATTGCTCTCAATAAATATTTTCCCATCTTTTATTATAATTTCCATATTAATTATAAAATAAAAACAATATTATTATGCCAATTAGTACTGCCCCATACAAAAGAACATATGAACATACAAAAGCAAGAGGTAGGGAATATACTATAAACTGTGGAGTTTGTGGTAGATTGGTTCCAAAATATAAAACTTTTGTGATGAATAGAGGTATTAGTATTAATGATCCCTTTATCTCATCTTCATTACAAGAAAAAAAATTTTTAGATATTTTCGCATTTAGAAAAGTTAGGCTTTGTCCTTCTTGTGCAAGATTCCATGGAATAAAGCAACCAGGTAAAGCTGTTAGAAAAAAACATTTAGAAATTTAAAGCTTTTTTAACATCTTCCGCATCACATTTTAATCTAGCTTCTTTCATCACTACAGAAAATATTTTTCTTTTATCAGAAATTTTTGTCTTTCTAATTATTTCCTCAACAAAAGACTTAACTTCATCAAAACTCATTTTTCTTAAATTTAATTCATTTATAGCTTCTATAACACTCTTTTTTTTAGTAATGCTATACTTAACTATTTCTGGCAAAGCTTCTTTTACAATTAATCCCTTATCTAAACTATCAAAAAGCTCTATAAAATATTCTCTACTTAAAACATCAATATTTAAATTCCCTCTTCTTTTCAAATCCTTTAGAACAGAAACAAAAAAATTTGCAACAACATTTTTATTCAAATTTTTAAACTTTTCTATAATCTCTTCAAACAAATCTAAATATTTAGATTTAATTATTTGCTCGACAATATCTTTACTCATACCAAAAGATAAAAACTTTTTTTCTTTCTCTAAAAAAGTTTCTGGTAAACTTTTTAGTATTTCATTCTTTATCTCATCGCTTATGTAAATAACTGGAATATCTGTTTCTGGATACATTCTTGCAGCTGTTGGTAATGGTCTTAAAAATCTTGTATTACCATTTTCATCAGAAGCTCTTACTTCGCTTTCTCTTTTAATTAGCATGTTTATTCTATCAATTAAAAATTCAAGAAGTTTTTTATCTTTTCCTAATAAAATGCAATCATTTTTATCAAATTCTATTTTTAAGTCAGAGCTCTTATAACCAAAACTTTCTATTGAAGTTAATAACTCGTTTTTAAATACATCATTTTTAAACAAATTAGAAAAGTTATTTAATCTAACTGCAAAGTAATTTTCGTGCAAATAAATATTTTTTTCTATTGTTTCATTTGGTAATATAGAATTTAAAATGTTTTGTCTATTTATTTCATTCTCTATAACTTTTTTTATTAAACTCAACTCCTGAATACCTTTTATTTCAATTCTTTTAAAATATTCTGTAGAAATATTAACATCTTGCCTTATAGAGCCTAAAACATTTTTAACCTTTTTTGTAGAAAAACAAATATTTCCTATAATAGAAGCTATTTCAACTATTTCATCTGGAGAAAAATTTTCAATTATAGAAGTGGATATTTCAACTAATGGTATACCCAATCTATTTAATTTATAAACAACTTTATCGCTTGTTATTTCTTTTAAAGAAGCTGCATCCTCCTCCAATGTAACTTGTTTTATTTCTATTTTTTTATCTTTAAAATAAAAATATCCATTCAAACCAACAACTAAAGTTCTTTGAAAGCCAGATACATTACTACCATCTGTAACTATTTTTCTCATAACATGTAGTTCTCTAGGTATAAAACAATTGAAAAGCGTGGCTATTTGCAAAGCTATTTCTAAAGCTTCTTTATTTATTGGATGTGGTGGTTCTTCATCCGTCTCTACCTCGCAGCTTTCTTCATCAAAAACTTCATAAACAAAAATTCTATCTCTTAAAAACTCATATTTTGTAGCTATATCTACCTCCATTAATTCACTTTCAACTGGATGCAACTTTCTTGTTACAATTTTTATAGGATTTTTTTCTTTGAGAGAAGTTCTACAATTACAAAACAATTTTTTATCAACATCTAACTGAAAATGTATCTCTAAACCAATCTTCACAAAATTAAACCCTTCTTCCCCTCCTTCCTCCTTTTGGTCTTATATAACCATGTGGAATTGGAGTTGCATCCTCAATACTTAATATTTTTAAACCACTTTTTACCAATGTTTGCAAAGCAACAATAGCAGCTTGTGATGGAGGTATTTTTTTAATACCACCTTCCCCTATTAACTTAACATTCAATGCAGTTATACCTTTATCCAATGCATCTTCAGCAGCTTTTTTGGCTGCAAGCATTGCTGGATAAGGAGATCCACCTTCCCTATCTTTATCAGTCATCATTCCACTAGTATATCTGGCAATTGTTTCACTACCAGTAATATCTGTTATGTGAACAAAAGTAGAATTTCTAGTAGATCTTATAATTGCAACTCCAATTTTTTCTGCTTTCTTTTCTTCCATAAAATTATTTCTTTTTCTTTTTTAATTTAACTTCTAATAAAGCTTCCTCTTTTATAAAATCTTTCAATATTTCTTTAAATTCATCACTAGAAATTTTTCCTTTTAAAAATTTTTCCTTTATTGCTAAAATTGCCTCCTTTATTTCATTGTATTTTTTTAAATATGTCTGCTGCTCCAATACCTTTCTAACAATAATAGAAACTAAACCATATGTTATTAATAAAGAAGAGAGTAAAACAAAAGAAATCCTTAAAATAAAATAAATACTTTCATCTATAATCATTAGGTTTTTCGCTATTACAGCTAATTGTAGAAAAGAAAGTAGTAAAACACCAGCAAATACTGAAAACCAATCTGCTGTTATTTTATCTTCTTCCTGCTTTCTACCAAAATAGCTTATAAAAACAGCTAAAGAAAAAACAGAATAAAAAATGATGAAATCTGTACCGATTTGTAATGGAGTTGTTACTGCCATAATAAAGCTTTAACTAAATCAGTTTTAGTTATAATGCCAAATAATTTTCCATTATCAAAAACTGGCATACCACTTATATTATTTTTTAACATTTTTTCAACAACATTACCGATAGTATCTTCAACATTAGCTATTATTAAATCCCTACTCATAAAATCTTTAACTTTCAAAAATTTCATTCTCTTATCCATTTTCTTGCTTTCTACCATTTTCCTAAAATTATTCATCGCTATCGATACATCTCCTTCAGTTATTATTCCAACAACTCTTTCACCATCAACCACAATTAATCTTTTTATATTATTTTTTAGCATTAGCTCTTTTGCATGCAATAAGCTATTATTTAGATTTACTGTAATCACTTTTTTATTCACAAAATCTTTTATTTTTCTTTTATCATTTAATAGAGTTTTAACTAAATCAGTTTTAGTAACTAAACCAATTACATTATTATAATTATCAACAACTACCAAACTACTTATATCATTTTCAAGCATAATTTCTGATGCTTTTTTTATATCTTCATCTTTATTTATTTTAACAATATTTTTTACATAACAACTTGAAACCCTTATTCTACTACTAGATAACTTTCTTTCGAAATAATCACATAACCTTTGACAAACGTCTCTAATTGTTAATATACCAACAAATTCTCCAGAACTATTTTTAACCAAAAGTCTAGAAACTCTTTTTTTCTCCATTAAACGCAAAACATCTATTAAATTAGAATCTGTACTTACATACAAAATTTCCTTTGAACAAATATCTTCAACTTTCACCTTCTAAATTTTTATAAACATTTTTTATATCTAATACATATCCTTCTTCTGTTACACAAGTTAAAAGTTTTTTTCTAAGCATTAATGAAATACATTTCGATAATGTATAATTTTTACTAATAACATTGTTAAATTTTATTAATTCTTTAACGGAATCTATTTTTTCTTTTTTTACTATTTCTCTTATTTTAATTTCTCTTTCCTCTCTACCAACTTCCTTTTTTTCAAACAATTTCTTTATGTTAATTATAGCCAAAACAAAAAGTTCTTCTGGCAAAAGCGAGACAAATGGTTTTTTATTTTCTAAAAACACTATTGGTGCATTAACTTTCATCGTTTTTCTTAAAACTTTTTTTATTTGATCATCTAAATTAAATTCGATAACATCTTTTACAAGAAATTTTTTTATGGATACATTATATTTTTTATAGTTATCCATAACATCAAAAAATGTTAAATAATTTTCATCAATATTAAAAAAAAACTCTGTTTCCTTACTTAAAAAGAAGCTTGCTGAAAATCCAAATATATCTTTATATTTAAAAAACTTTTTAATTACATCTCTTGCTTTTAAAAAACCTACCAAATTTTTATCTAAATCAAAAACTAATAACTCTGGATATTTAAACTTAAAGAAAGCATTAATAATATTTTCAAAAGTAGCAAAGTGAAAAATTTGTGGTTCTACCATAAATTAATTTAAACAAAAAATTAAATAATGGTAAGCTTTCAAAAAAGGCTTGCAGCAAAGATATTGAAAGTTGGAATAGACAAAGTATTTATTGATAGCTCTAAAATTGAAGATGTTAAAAAAGCTGTAACGAGGAAGGATATTAAAAACTTAATAAAAAAAGGTTATATAAAAAAGTTACCAGAAAAAGTAAGCTTTCCTTATAAAAAAGAAGTTAAAAGAGTAAAAAAGGGTAGTAGCATGAAAGAAAAAACAAAATGGGTTAGAACTGTTAGAGCTCTTAGAACATATTTAAAGGAATTAAAAGAAAGTGGAAAAATAGAAAAAAACGATTACAAAAAAGTTTATAGATGGATAAAAGGTGGTATGTTTAGAAGTAGAGCGCATATGAAAATATTTTTAGAGCAAAGAGGTATAATTAAAAAATAATGTTGAAGAGAAGAAAATTATATATAACAAACTATAGGAAAAGATTAAAACTTCTTTTATCGAGAAAACCAAGACTTGTTGTTAGAAAAACTAATAGATATATAATTGCTCATATTGTTACCTATGACTATGAAAATCATAAAGATAATACAATAGCTTATGTAACTAGCAAAAAGCTTAAGGAATTTGGATTAAATTCTTTTTCTATGAAAAACATTCCAATAAGCTATTTAACAGGTTATTTAATTGGAAAAATTGCCCTTTCAAAAAATATAAAAGAAGCTATTTTAGATGCTGGAGTTTATAGACTTACAAAGGGTTGTAGAATATATGCAGTATTAAAAGGGGCAATAGATGCTGGATTAAAAATTCCACACGATCCAAAAATTTTACCGGGTGAAGAGAGATTGCTTGGAAAGCATATAAAGAAGTTTGATAGTAGAATTATAGAAAAAATAAAGGAAAGTATAAATTTAAAATATGGCTGAAGAAATAACTCAACAGCAAATAGAATGGATACCAAAAACCTCAATTGGAAAAGCTGTTTTAAATGGTGAAATAAAAAGCATAGATTATATTTTGGAAAATAAGATAGCTATAAAAGAGCCGGAAATTGTAGATTTTTTGGTTAAAGACCTAAAGGTAGAAATAATTAATATTGGAAAAAGGGGTGGTAAGGGGGGTGGTACTCAAAGAATTCCTGTTAGATCTACAGCAAAAGTAACTGCTTCTGGAAAAAGAATAAGGTATAGTATAATGGTGGTAGTTGGAAATGAAAATGGTATAGTTGGTGTTGGTAGGGGGAAATCAAAAGAAACTAGAAAAGCATATCAGATGGCTTTGAGAAGAGCTAAAATGAATATAATTAAAGTTTGGAGAGGATGTGGAAGCTGGGAATGTAGCTGTAATGAACCGCATTCAATTCCATATAAAACATATGGAAGTTCTGGATCAGTTAAAGTAATTTTATACCCAGCACCTAGAGGAGTTGGCCTGGTTTGTGACGATGAAAGCAAAAAAGTTTTAAAATTAGCTGGTTTAAAAGATGTTTGGGTAAAAACTTTTGGAAATACAGCAATGAGAATAAATTTGGCATATGCTTTAATAGATGCTTTGAAAAACTTATACGAATATAAAATTTGATGAAAAATCTTGCTTACAAATTAAATGAAGAAATAGAAATAGTTTATAAATCAATTTTTATAAAAACTTTAAATGCTATTGTAATTTCTGACTTACAAATTGGAGAAGAACTTTATTTATTAAAAGAAAGAGGAATTGCTATACCACAATTTCAATTAAAAGAAATGGAAGAAACAATTAAAAAAATAGCAAGCTATTCAAAAGCAAAAAAACTTATAATAAATGGTGATTTGAAGCATGAATTTGGTGAAGCATCTGAGCAAGAATGGAGAGAAGTAATAGATTTTATAAATTTTTCAAAAAAACTTTTTGAAGAAATAATAGTTGTTAGAGGTAATCATGATAACTATCTTTTAAACATAATTTCAAAATTACCAGTAAAATTTTACCAGCCATATTTTAAAGAAAAGTATTTTTTATTTACACATGGTCACTTAAAAATTAAAGTTGAGAAAGAAAAATATTTAATAATAGGGCATGAGGAGCCATGTCTATCATTAAAAGAAAAATTCACAAAAGTAAAATTTCCTTGCTTGCTATTTGGTAATTATAACAAAAAAACAAAAATAATATGCTTGCCAGCTTTTTCCCCAATTTCTAGTGGTACTGAAATAAATATAGTAGAAAAGGATGAATTACTAAGCCCTTTACTAAAAGAATCTGATTTTTACAATTTGGAAGTTTATGTTATAGAAAAAGATGCTGGCATTGTAAAATTTCCAAAACTAAAATTTTTATATAGCTTCTAAAACATTGCAATAAACCCTTATATGCTCTTTAACAGATTTTTCCCATGTGAATTTTTTTGTATATTTTGATCCTTCTTTTCCCATTTTTTTAGCTTTTTTCTTATTTATTAATAATTCTATTATAGCTTCTGCTAAAGCTTTTGAATCCATAGGAGGAACTAAAATTCCTGTTTTTCCATTTATTATTATTTCAGGAATGCTTCCAACATTTGTTGCAACCACAGCTTTTCCACATCTTGATGCTTCTGCATACATGAATCCAAATCCTTCTGTTAAAGAAGCACCAACAACAATATCGCAAGCAGCATAAAATTTTGGAATTTCTTTATATGGTTTATAACCAATATAAATTATATTTTTTTCTAAATTAAGTTTTTTTATAAATGGTTCTATTTTTTCAAATCCAGTTCCCATTAATAAAAGAATTGAGTTTTCAATTTCATTAACAACATATTTTGTTGCTTTTAATAAATATAACATTCCTTTTTGACCATAATCATATAATCTTCCACAATAACCAAAAACATGTTTATCTTCTAAATTTAATTCTTTTCTTAATTCACTTTTTATATTTGGTTTGAAAATTTGGTCTATTCCATGATATATAACACTAATTTTTTCTTCAAAGGAACCTGCATCAATTAATGCTTTTTTAGAAAATAAAGATGGGCAAATAAACCAATCATATGGGCATTTTGCTATATAATTTTCTATTTTTGGATAAATTTTTTTTGAGAAAATATTAACTCTCATGTAATTCCAATAATCTCTAAAAAATTCATGACAAAAAAGTATTGTTGGTTTTTTTAATAATTTTCCTATTAGCCAAGCTGTAATGCTTGCTGGATATGTTGTTGCTTGTATTAAATCAACATCTTTAAAAACTTTATTTTTTAAGAAAGATAAAAATGGGAAAATGAATCTGCCTTTCATGAAATCTTTTGTAAAAATTGGTAGTCTATAAATTTTAATTCCATTATAAATTTCAAAAGATTTTGTATTTGGCAATTTTGTAGTTAAATGAACAACTTCTATTCCTTTCTTTACTAATCTTGTTTCTAAATTGACTAAATATGCTTCATTACCACCTACATAAGGATAAAACAAATCCGTAAAAAATCCTATTTTCATATATTTAAATTTCCAACTTAAAGCTTTTATTATGAAGTTTCCACAAACAATTAGAACATATTGTGTATATTGTAAAAAGCATACAATACATATAGTTGAAATATCTAAAAAAAGACCAAGGAGAACTTTAGCAGAAGGACAAAGAAGATTTTTAAGAAAAATGAAAGGATATGGTAGCTTCCCTAAGGAAAATCCAAAAGGAAGAGAAAAGCCAACTAAAAAAGTTGATTTACGATTCAAATGTAAAGAATGTGGTAAAAAGCATAGCAGGGGGGAGGGATTTAGAGTTAAAAAATTTAATATAGTTAAACAATAAGTTTTTTGTGGAAGAAATAATAGAATTTTTAAAAGAAAATTATGAAAGCCAAATAAATCTAATGCCAATTAGTGAAAGCAATTCTTTGTATATAGATTTTAAACTTTTAGAAACCTATAACATACAACTTGCAAAAAAAGTTTTAGAAGAGCCGGAAAAAACAATAAAAGAATTTGAGGAGGCTTTAAAAAGTATGGATATTTTAATAACAGAAGATAGAAAAGATAAAATTAGAATAAGATTTTTTAATCTATCTGAAAACATAAATGTGAGAATAAGAGATTTAAGGGAAAAGCATTTGAGAAAATTTATATGTGTTGATGGAATAATAAAAAGAGCTAGTGAAATAAGACCAGAAATATTCGAAGCTTTATTCAAATGCCAAAATCCTGAATGTGGATATGAAATATGGGAAGAGCAAAATGAAAGATTTCTGAAAAAGCCATCTATTTGTCCTGTATGTAAAAGAAAGGGCATGGAAATTATTGACAAAAAACTAAGAGATTGTAGATGGATTGTTATAGAAGATCCTTTTGAATTAAGGGGTGGGGAGAGCACAAGCGAATTATTTGTTTACTTAACAGATGAGTTGGTAAGTGAAAAAAACAGAATAAAAACAGAACCTGGAAATAGAATAAAAATTTTTGGTGTATTAAAAGAAATACCAAGAAGAATTAAAGGTAAAAGCCAAAGAGAAATGGAAATTTATTTAGAAGCTAATAATTTTGAAAGTGTTGAAGCACAATGGGAAGATATAGAAATTAGTGAGGAAGATGAAAGAAAAATTATAGAGCTAGCAAATGATCCAAATATTTACAATTATTTAATCGAATCTTTGGCTCCATCTATTTTTGGGTATGAAGAAATTAAGCTCGCATTAATATTACAAATGTTTGGTGGTGTTGAAATAATTACCCCAGACAAAGTTAGGATAAGAAGTGATATTCATATATTATTAATTGGAGAACCTGCTACTGCAAAATCTCAATTTTTAAAAACAGTTAGTCAAATAATGCTACGCTCAAAATATGTCAGTGGAAAAGCTGCTACAAAAGCCGGATTAATAGCTACTGTTACAAGGGATGAAGAATTTTTAGGTGGATGGGTTTTAGAAGCTGGAGCTGTTGTTTTATGCAATAATTCAATTTGTTGTGTTGATGAGTTTGAAAAAATAGAGAAAGATGATATGACCGCTCTTCATGAAGTTATGGAGCAGCAAACTGTAAGTATAGCAAAAGCAAGCATAGTAGCTACTTTACCTGCTAGAACAAGCATATTAGCTGCAGCTAATCCAAAATATGGAAGATTTGATGAAGTTAAACCAATTTCTGAACAATTAACAATACCAGAAACGATTTTAACAAGGTTTGATTTAAAATTTGCTTTGAGAGATGTACCTGACGAAGAAAGAGATAGAAAAATAATAGAACATATTGAAAGGGCAAGATACTTTCAAGTTGAAGAATATTCGAAACCAAAAATCGATTTAGACTTATTAAGAAAATATATAGCTTATGCCAAATCAAGATGTAAACCAAAACTAACGGAAGAAGCGGGAAGAAAACTAAAGGAATTCTATTTATCTTTAAGAAAAATGTCGGTGGGTGGAGTAGTTTCAATAACAACAAGACAATACGAAAGCTTAGTTAGACTAGCTCAAGCTTCTGCTAAAATTCAATTAAGGGAATGGATTAATGAAGATGATGTTAATAGAGCAATCAATCTTTTACTATCCTCATTAAAACAATTCGGACAAGATATTGGAACTGGAATAATAGATATAGATAAAGCAGAAGGTCAAAAAATAACTCATGAGCACAGAAGTAAAATAAAAATTATCGAAAGTATAATGAGTGAATTGGAAGCAAAATATGGTAAATCAATACCAATAGATGAATTAATAAAAGTTGCTAATGAAAATGGTATTGTTGATGTTGAAAATATATTAAGAAAAATGAAAGAAAGTGGTGATATAATTGAACCAAGACCTGGTAAAATAGAAAGAGTTAAAAGATTGTTTGGAATTTAAAAAATAGTTTTTTTCTTTCTCAACATTGGTAAACCCGTTTTCTCATTTTCAACAACTTCATAACCCATGGGTAAATCCCAAAGAGCATCAGCTGGATCTTCAGAAAAATAATAAATAATATTTCCACCCCTACCAACTTTCATATGCAAATAATATTTCTTCTTATTCTTTTTACTCTTGTATGTAAAAGGACCAAACAAGCCCATTTCCCAATGCTTGCTTATTATATAAAACAAGCCAATATTTTGACCTTATCTTATTGCTTTTTAATTCTTTTTCTATAATATCTTTAACTGAGTTATAAATATCTTTACTATAATTACCTGGCAGACAAAAAACAATTACACTATTATAATCATTGCTAAATTCACTTGAATTCACAATCTTCTTTATTTTTCTTTTTATAAATTGTTCATCGCTAAAATCTAATCTTGTTTTAACTTCAACAAACAATTTGACACCATCTTTTCTTTTTAAATAAATATCAACATACCATTTTATTTTATTATCTTTTTCATCTATAGTTTTAACCTCTTTTTCACATAAAACTTCTTTTATATTATTAAAACCATATAATTCTATCAAAAATTTAGATAAATATTTTTGTATAGTTGAATGTTCTAAACCAATTTTTTTCTCCGCAATACCTTTTATACACTCTTCATAAAGCTTTTTCTCTAATTCTCTCATAATTTCATTTCAGAGCAAAACTTTATATAATCTTATTTCCGAATTCCTAAAAACAAGCTTGAATTTTTCTAAACCTTGTCCATCAAAAAAGAACAATTTAGTAAAAATTGAATCTCTAATTTTTTCATCAGCTAAAATAACATATGAAAATGAAGTATCGAGAAATGCTGTCCATCTAGCAATTCTTTCCTCACTCTCAGAAAACCAGTAGCTTGCTGTTCCAACAACAACATTCTCAACCAAATGCTTTTTAATTCTTCCTCTTTCATCTTGCTGTAATATAAAAACTTGTGTAACATTATTCTTTAATGTTAAACTAACAAAATCTGTGTATTTTAATTCCTTAATTTCTACATACCTAATTAAATTATCTAAAATAACTAATGCGGATAAACTATTACCATCGAAACCAATTCTAATTAATCTATCTCTAGAAATTGATTCTCCATCTTTAGTAATAATATTTGTTAAAGGAAGTGTGAAAAAATTTCTACCATCGCATTTCCATCTTTTTCCATTACTTTCATTCCAAATTTTCCAATCAAATGTAGCGAAACAACTCATCCAATAGTATTTTCCTATAAGGTCGCTGCTAGCTATTAAATAAACTTCACTTACTGGCTTACAAGCATCATCTGGCATTTGCGGAAATTTCTTCTTTGCAATTTCACATTGCTCATTTGTTAGATTTACATACTTTTTAATAATTTCAAAGCTTTCATTTTCATTACTTGTTGAGAATATTTTACCCATATCTTGAATTCTTATATCATGATTATAAGGATAACATTCACCACAATGTGCTCCATCTGCATGTACTTTCAAACCTGTATAACCAGCTATTATATGGCCGGGATCCCACCATGTTGCAACTAATGCATCTTTATCGGCATTATTTTTTAACCAATCTAACATCTCATACCAATTATTACTAATTTCCATTTCTCTAGATGCATATCTAAAAGCTATTGAATAGCTAATAATTTGAAATGCAAAAAATGAAAATATAGATAAAGTTATAATAAAAATGAATAAATTTCTCCTTGAGTAATTTAATATTTCTGATATAACATAAGCAGATGCTACCGAACTAGCAATAGCGAACAAAAGCAAAAATCTTACACCTCTAGTTATTAATAATTCCATGAAAAAAATCCATAGTATTAAAAAAATTTCAATATAGTTTAATTCTTTCTTTTTTAGTAATTTTACAATAGCAAATGGTATTAATGCTAAAGTAAGAAAAAATGATATTCCACCAACTCTATTAGCGATATTTAATATTTCCGAAATATTTAAAGGTTGAAGCTCTGCTACTGATATATTTACTATTAAAGGTTTTGTAGCTACATTTGAAAACAACAAAAGAAAAATTATGAATATGGATGAAATAGTAGCACCAATAAATGAAATCTTATAACCAGAAAAAGAATAAATAGAAAAAAAGGTTACAAGAAATGTGAAAACAGCAATTATTATAAAAATTAAGTAACTGAAAAGAGCTGTGAAAGCTAATCCACCAAAGAAAGATGTAAACATATTTCCAAAATTTAATAAATAGCCAATAACATTTGTTGAAATAAATATTATGAAAAATGGTAAAACAATGTTTGATAAATGTGTTTTACTTATTTCCTCTAAATTTATTTTTCCTTTTTTTATGTATTCTTCAAAAAGTTTAAAAATCACAAAAGATGGTATTGACAAAAAGAAAAGTATTAAAGTTATCCAACCTCCTCCCCAATTAAATACAAATAATAAATTTGCTAAAACAGCTAAAACATAAAAATGAATGCGCCTTTTTTCAATAGCTATTATTGTGCAAAGAAGTGAAAGAAAAAAATAAAAAACTACTGGAGCGTCTGTATCATTGTAACCAGCTACTGAAACACCTAAAAAAGCTGGAGAAAGTAAAATAAAGATTGGGGTGAAAAATGAAGCTATCCAATCTTTAGTTATTTTATAAGCTAATAAGTAAGAAACTATTCCTGTTAAAGCAATCATTATAAGTGGGGAAATCTTTGCTGCATAAACTAAATCTAAATTGAAATATTTTGATAACAAAGCTATAGTATAGCTCCAGCCGGCATAAATATTAATTGGCCTTCCTGGTGGATAATAACTTAGGTAATCCCATTTTGGTAAACGAAAATTATTTTCTAAAATATTTTTAGCATGCCTAAAAAACCACCATGGATCGTAATCCAATACCATTCTAGAATTTAAAGTCTCTAATCTAACCCAAACAGCTATAAAAATTATTGAAAATAAAGCAATACATATTGCTAAAAATGTTTCAAGCTTTGCTTTAAATAAACTTTCCATAAAAGAATTATTTATGAAAATTAATAAAATTATATTGGGAATATATGTACTGTTTTTAGTAACAATAATAATTAAGCTACCGTTTATATCTTTGGATATTATTGGCAAAAAATTTTATTATGAAATTAATGAAACAGATGCATTAACAATAGAAAATAGATTAAAAAACAAAAATTTCTTTTCAGAAATTTATAGAGAAGAAAATAAATTAGTAATAAAAAGTCAAGAGAAGCCACAAGATGAAATTTTTAGAAAATGTAATATAGAAATATTCTTGGAAAGAGAAATTACAGAATCTAATTTTTCTGTAAAAAACTATACAAATTATTTCATAGAAAATGGAAAAGCTAAATTTTTGCTTTTGAATTCAAGTGAAATAAGCTCGATAATATTAACATCAAAAACAGCTACATTTGATAAACTAAGTAATGAATATTTAATAATTGGTGCAATAAGTGAAAACATACCAAATTTGAACGAAAGACTTTCCTTAATATTAGAAAATTTTGAAAAAGATATAAACAATATTGCTAGAGGAAATTTCCTTTATGTTGTTGATAATGAAACTTTTGGGAATGTTGAAATAAGTAAAGTAATGCAAAAAGGAGCATTAACAATACCCTTTTTAATAAATGGTTTTGATAAAAAAGATGTTGAGAAAAAAGCAAATATATTAAGCATATGTGGTAAAAGCAAACCTTTGAATTATGATGTGAAATATTTAATGCAGGAATTTTATATTAATAACTCCATTTACTTTTTTATAGGTTTAATAATTGCAATACTATTAATTCCTTTAATTAAAAAAAGTTTTAATATTTATAAGGAAATGTTAATTTTCGTTTTCTTTTTATCTTTAGCTAAAATAATGAACGAAAACTTTGAATTCTCTCCAATATATATTGATTGGGTTGTTCTATTTTCTTGCATTATATATACGTTGCTAAGAATAAAAGAGAATTTATTCAAAAAATATTTGCTTTATATAATATTAATGGCTGTTATCATTTCTTTATTTCCAATAATTAATAAAGCTGGAATAGCATTAATGTTTTTTTCTATAAGCTTTTCTATTAGAAAACTTTTCGATAAATTGAGTTGAAAAAGAAAAAGCCATACCAATAAAAAAACCGGCTATCATATCAGAAACATAATGAAGACCTAAATATAATATCGATGTTGGTACCAAAAAGAAAAAGTATAAATAAGATAAATATTTGAATAAATCATATGCTGGCATTATTGAAATAGAAAAACCAGAAATGAACATGTGTGTGGAGGGAAATGAAAAATCGCGTTTTTCTATTGCTGACAAATATGGTCTTGGAATTGCAATTATGTATTTTAAAAAATATATAAAAATAAAACCAATTATTAAAAAAATTAGCTTTGTTAAAACAAATTTACTATTCTTTACTCTTAAATAATATAAAACAAACAAAACTGCTAAAAATAAATATTCGAAATAATATATTGCTGTGAAAAACCAAACTAAAGCTGGATCTCTTATTTTTGCCAAGCTCTCAAGTATAATTATGCTATTATCCATAAAATAAATTTAGAGAATAAAAATGAAGAGCGGAATTGCCGAACTACCTTTACACTATGGAGAATGTCCAAAATGGTTATTTGAAAAAATGGTTAAATTGTCTGGAGAAATTTCTAAAATTATAGTAAATGAATTTGGAAAAGAAGAGTTTTTAAAAAGAATTTCAAATCCTTTTTTCTTTCAAAGCTTTGCTTGTGTTGTTGGATTCGATTGGCGTTCAAGCGGAAGCTCTACAACATTAACATCCGCTCTTAAAAAAGCTTTTTATGAAATTGAAATAGGTATAAAAGTTCTTGGTGGAAAAGGAGTTACATCAAAAAAAGTTCCAATAGAGATTGATATGCTTGCAGAGCTATATAACTTTTCTGATAAAGAAATTGAGAAGTTAAAATATGCAAGCAAAATGGTTGCTAAAGTTGATAATTGTGCAATACAAGACAATTATAAACTTTATCATCATGCATTTTTTGTTACTGAAAATTGTAGATGGGCTGTTGTGCAACAAGGAATGAATGAAAAAAATAAATTGGCAAGAAGATATCATTGGATAGATGAAAATGTTAAAAGCTTTGTTAATGAGCCACATTTAGCAATAGTTGGTTTTAAAGAAAAAAATGTTTTAAATATGGTAGCAAAAGAAAGCGAAGAATCAAGAAAAGCTTGTGTGGATATAGTAAAAGATAATCCATCAAAACTTAGATATATGTTTGCTTCCCCATTTGGATTAATAAAATATTTGAAAATGCCTGTTCAACATACATTTGATTTAAAAGTATATGAAAAGCTTTTAAATTTGCATGAATTTAAACCAAAAAATTATGAAGAGCTTTTAGCCTT
>JAWBMD010000016.1:0-11695 GCA_039000985.1 Candidatus Aenigmatarchaeota archaeon
TCAACATTTTCTAAAAGGAGTATTCCACCTATGAGTAGAATACCAAATTTTAGAAATATTGTTTGTCCTCATTGTCATGTAAAAAAAGCTTGTGATCAAATAGAAATTTTGCATGCAAGAAATATTTGAGGGAGTTTACAAAATAAATAGTCAAATAGCTACAATAAATTTAGTACCTGGCAAGAAAACTGCTAATGAAAAAATTGTAGTAAAAAATAGAATAGAATATAGAATTTGGGATCCATACACATCTAAACCAGCTGCTGCTATAAAAAATGGATTAAAAGTTTTTCCAGTAAAAAGGGGGATGAAAATTTTATATTTAGGATTTGCTTCTGGAAAAACTGCAACATATTTTAGCGATATAATTGGTGGTAATGGTATAATTTATGGAATAGAAATTAGTGCAGATGTTTTAAAAGAATCATTAAATGCATGTGAAGAAAGAAAAAACATGATTCCAATATTAGCTGATGCGAGAAAAATTGATGAATATAAACATTTAATTTTTGATAAAGTTGATTTGATATATGAAGATATAGCTGATCCTGATATGATAAGAATTTTGAAAATAAATGCTAAAGAGTTTTTAAAGAAAGATTCATTTGCAATGATTGCAATAAAATCACAATGCATAAATTCTGTTGAAAAACCAAAAGTTGTTTATGAAAAATGTTTAAAGGAATTATCCCAAGAATTTGAAATAATAGATAAAAGAGAGTTAGATCCTTATGAAATAGCTCATTTATTTGTTGTTCTTAAATATAAAGCGTAAAATATTAAATTTCTCTATCCAATCAAATGAAGTTAATATTGGCCAACTCTCAAAATAACATTCAATTCTATTTCCATATTTTTCATGTATATCGGAAGAAATTTTTTTAGTAGAAGTAATAATAGAAAAAACTTTAGCAGCTTCACTAATTCTCCTTTTTAAAGTTCTCATATCTACATCAACTAACGAGAAATTTGGCTTATAACCTATAGATCTATCTCCAAAATTATTCCACTCCCAACCATGGAGAAAAGACCACCAAATATAACCATCTATTTTTACTCCTTCTTTCAAAAGTTTTGAAATTTCTTCTAAATGTCTTACTAAATAATTTGCTTTTAGAAAGTCATTTGAATTAGCTAAGCCATTTTCTGTAATCAAAATACGCTTTCTATATTTTTTATAAACATATTTGCAAAGTTCGAACAACATTTCTGGACTTACTTTACAGCCAGTAGTTTCTTTCTTTTTTACATTAGAAACAAATACACCATAATAATTCATTCCAATAAAATCTAAATAATTTCTTAACCCATTTAAATAATTGAAATGAAACCAATTATGAATTTTAGCAGAAATTGATTCCAAAATATTATTTTTATTGTATGGAACAGCAATCACAAATGCATGAGCAATCCCAACTTTTGAATTCTTATCGTTCTCCTTAATTATACTATAAGACTCTTTTATAATTTCAGCCATATTTTTACAGCACTTTAAGAACTTCATTATATTTGTTTCATATGGATAAATAACCTTATACAAATAAGCTAATGAAGCATAAATTATCGGCTCATTTATAACAACATAATAGTCTATATAATCTTTAAACTCTTTACTAACTAGATCAATATAATTAAGAAATCTTTTCATACAATCCTTATTTAGCCATCCCCCTTCCTTAGAAAACCAAATTGGGTTTGTAAAGTGATGTAAAGTTGCTACAATTTTTATATTGTAACTCTTAAGTTTTTTTAAATACTTTTTATACCAATTTATAGCATTTTCATCTATAAAACCTTTTCTAGGTTCTATTCTTGACCATTCAATTGATACTCTCAAAGCATTAAAGTTAAGATCTTTTGCTATCTTTAAATCTTGTTGATAAAATTCATAGTGATTAGCAGTACGAATTGGTAGTAAATCACAATTAGAATTTCCATAATGTTGATAATCAGATAAGGCAGCTCCAAATAGAAAGTCATTTGGAAAGTAAAACTCTCTACCCACAATTAAATTTTGTTTTTATGTTTATTATATCAATAGCTGGGAGTGGGATTTGAACCCACGATTAACGCGCTCTGCAGGCGCGCGCCTTAGACCTGGCTCGGCCATCCCAGCACAATATAATTTAATATTTTATTAAATAACTTTTAATGATAAAAAAAGAAATTAGAATAGTGGGAATGGATGATGGATATTTTGAAAGGGGGCAAAAAAATGTTTTAGTTGTTGCAACTATTTTTAGGGGTGGTTTATTTTTAGATGGTTTGCTTTCAACTTATGTTGAAGTTGATGGTTTAGATTCTACAAAAAAATTAATAGAATTAATAAATAATTCTCGACATAAAAAACAAATGAAAGTTATAATGCTTGATGGAATAACTTTGGGTGGATTTAATTTGGTTGATATAAAAGAATTGTTTGAAAAAACAAAAATACCAATTATAGTTATAAACAGAAAAATGCCAGATTTAGAAAAAGTAGAAATGGCTCTTAAAAAATTTGAAGATTTTGAAAGAAGAATGGAAATTGTTAAAAGAGTTGGAGAAATAAAAAAATTTAAAAAAATATTTTATCAAAAAATTGGTTTAAATGATGAGGAATGCAAAAACATAATAGAAATATCAACAACAAGAAGTGATATACCAGAACCATTAAGAATTGCTCACATAATAGCTGCTGGAATAACTAGAGGAGAAAGCTATGGACGTGCTTAATAAAATTAAAGAATTCAATAAAAAGGATTATAGCATTATAGTTTATTTAGTATTAACAATTCTAATTTTTTATTTGCTAAAAGTTAAAGATATTACAAATTACTGGATTGCAATAGGTATTTTAACACTATCTTATTTTTTCTCAAGAAATTCCATGCATGAATATTTTATTGCAATAAACCTTATAGCAATATTTCTTTATTTTTTTATTTCATTATTTTTAAAATCAAATCCACCAATAGTAGCAATAGTTAGTTGCTCGATGGCACATACAAATAAAGAAAGAATAGAAATTAATCATTATAGCTGGTTGGGAAAAAATTTTAATTATAGTAAAGAATTTGTATCAAAATTTCCTTATAGCAATGGATTTTTACCTGGGGATATTGCTATAGTTAAAAAAGAAAATAAATATAATGTTGGGGATATAATTGTTTTTATGAAAGAGGGTATGACAGCACCAGTTATTCATAGAATTGTGAAAATTAATAGCGATAATACATATCAAACAAAAGGAGATAATAATAGTGGGCAATTACCTTATGAAAAATCTATAAAAAATGAAGAAATAATCGGTAAGGTTATTTTAATAATTCCAAAGCTGGGGTATTTAAAATTAATGATTACTAAATTATTTGGTATAAAGGGTGTTCAAATAGCATGCTAAAATGAAGTTTTGTGAAAAGTGCAACTCTGCATTAAAACCTGTAATGAAAAATAAAAAGGTTATGCTTTATTGTAAAGTTTGTGACAAGTATTACAAAATAGAAAGTAGTGAAAAAATAATAATGGAAGAAAAAGGTAAGAAAATTGGTGAAATAAAAGTTCTGGGGAAAGCTGATATTGAAAAAGATTTACCAAAAACTAAAATAATATGTCCAAACTGTGGTAATGATGAAGCATATTGGTGGATGCAACAAACAAGAGCAATTGATGAACCACCTACTTTATTTTATAGATGTGTTAAATGCAAATATACATGGAGAAGCTATGGATAAATTAATTTTAAACCTTTTAACTCATTAAAAATTCCAGCTATAACATCTTGATAATATAAATTACCTTTTTCAATTTCATCCATATTCTCTTCTAATTTTCTTGTCGTTTCAACAGAAATTAAAGAAGGATACTTTTCTTCTAAAAACTTTATAACTTGCTTCCCCAATTTAGTTGGAATTATTCTTTCCTTTATTTTAATAACATAACCTCTTTCAAAAAGCTTAGCTATTATTGCTGAATATGTGCTTGGTCTACCAATTCCTTCGTTTTTCATTCTTTCTATTAAATCTCCCTCTCTATATAACCAAGCACTTGGGATTTTTTTAATGCTTGCCTCAACTATTTTATACTTTCCTTTTTCAATTCTTTCTTGCTTTTTAATATAAGAAAACTTCAAAAATCCTTCATCTTTAACATCAACTATTCTCTCTAAGATTTGAGAATAACCATTTAAGCTTGCTTTTATTATTTGTTTAACAATCATTCCACTTTTACATTGACTAGCTATAAACCTTTTGAATATTAAATCATATACAGAAAAATGCTGTCTTGTTAATTTTATTGGTAATCTCATTAATTTTAAATTTATAAGTTGCTCCAGTTCAAAACCATCTATACTTCTTGTTGGTCTTATACATTCATGTGCTCCTTCCTTAAAAAATTTCTTTGGTTCAAAAATCGAACTTAAATTTTTCTTTTTTAAATATTCCTCAGCTATTCTAATACCAACATCAGAAACTGTTGTTGAATCTGTTCTTATATAAGTTATTAAACCAGACTCAAACAAATCTTGAGCAATTCTCATTGCTTCATTTGAACTAAGTTTTAAAATAGAGCTTGCATCTTTTAAAAAAGAATCTGTTGTATATGGTGGTAATGGTTTAATTGTTTCATCAATTTCATTTTCATCAATTTCAACAAATTTATTTCCTATATCGAACCTTTTCTCCTTTATTTCAAAAGATACTTCCAAACCATTTTCTGCTTTTATTGTTAAAATTTTTTTCTTTTTTGAATATTCTTTTGCATTTTCAACAACCCATTTTAAAAGAGGGCTTTGAACTCTTCCAGCTGATAAAGTTTTTCTATTAAATTCTTTTTGCAAAACTTCACTTAAAGAATAACCAACAAACCTATCCTCTATTCTCCTTACTAGCTGACTTTCAACAAGCTTTTCATTTAATTCTAAAGGTGATTCAATAGCTTGCAACAAAGCTTTTCTTGTAATTTCCTTTATAGCTAGTCTTTTTATGTTTTCATTTATTGTTTTTAAGTTTGTATAAATATCAAAACATATTTTTTCTCCTTCAGCATCAAAATCTGTAGCTATGAATATTTTATCATGCTCTAAAGCCAAATCTTTTAAAACATCCATTATTACTTTTTTGTTAAAAACATCATTACTATTACAATAAGGACAAGTTAAACCATCTACAAATGTTTCATTACATTTATTACATTTTTTTATATAATCAAAAGCTGGTATGAATTTATTTTCAAAAATTCTTACACCATATAAACCACCTTCATTTTTTAATTCGAATAAATGACCTTGAGTAGCAACAATTGAAACCAAATATTTTCCAATTATGCTTTCAAAAACATTTATCCCATTAATAATTCTTTTAGCTGGAATTCCAAAAAATCTAGAAATCGTTCTAGCTTTTGTTGGACTTTCAACTATTATTAAAGCTGAATCAAAATATTCAACTACTATTTCTTCTTTTCTTTTAATTTTTTCTCTATCTTCATCAACTTTTTTTATTGTTTCAATTAAACTTTTTTCATCAATTTCTTTAAATTCCAAATCATCTATAAAAATGCTAATCTTTTTTTTCAAATCATTAAAAGCTTTTTTATCATCAATTATTAAAATGGATAAACCCTTAGAAATTCCTCCAACAAATAATCTAGATGTTCTCCCAGAACCTTGGATATATGCTAATGGATCTGAAACAAACAAATAAAAATCTTCATTTTTTCTAATTATTGAAGCAAATTCTGTTTTTTCAATTTTTTCAATAAATTCTTTATTTATTATTGAGCTTAAAAAATTGTTAACTTCATTCATTAATTTCTCATCTATATAACCTTCATATAAAAATTTTGTATAAATACTGCTTAGCTTATCTATAAAGTATTGAACTTTAGCTTTTTGATAATTATCCTCTAAAAATGGTAAAATATTTCTTAAAAGCAAAATCATTTTTGGTGGAGAATTTTCATAATTTAATCTAATTTCTATTCTTGGAACTCCATAAAATATAGCATATCTTATTCTCAAAGGTAAATCTATTCCCCTAGCTAAAGGACTTCTATAAGAACCAATACCAATTAAAACATCTATTTCACCATTTTCAAATTTCTTCAAAATATTTTTTTTCTTTGAATCCAAAAACAAAGCATTAATACCATTTTCTTTAAGCTTATTTTCTACTTCTTTACCAAAATCAGAACCTTTACTCATCGGAACAAAAATCAAACCACCAGAACCAATTTTTTTAATTAGATCGACAATATTTGCATCATATGTAATGTAATCATCTATATTTCTAATAAATTCTGGCCTAAAACTAAATTCAAACCCCATTCTTTCCTTTAACATTCTATATCCTCTACTTCTCTTCAATCCTTTTAATGTAGCACCAGAAACAATTATTATACCATTTTCTTTTCTAATGTTCCAAACTTTTTCCACATTTTTTGAATTTTTTAAAAAATTGTCTAAATCATCTATGAAAATCAAATCGAAATAAATATTTTCCAGTCTCTTTAAAAATCTATCAGAAGTTATTAAAATTGAGAAATCATTTGCTTTAATTTTTTCCAAATTTTCTTTTTTAGCTTTTTCACTTAGTTGGGAAGAATAGCAAGCAACTTTTACATCAATATTATTTCTTTTTAAAATATCAATAGTTTTCTCATAAACATGATTAACCAAAACAGATGTTGGTAATATTATGTATGATTTTTTATTGTTTAAAGCATAAAAAATTGAAACAAGTATCCCAAAAGTTGTTTTACCACAGCCAGTTGGTGCAATTAAAGCAAAGCTTTTTCCCTTTGAAAATTTAGAAAGCCAGCTTTTTTGTATTTTAGTTGGTTTATATCCAAGAATTTTAGAAAAGAAGTTTTCCAATTCATTAAACTCTTTTTTAATTTTTTCAAAATATGTTTCTTTATTCAAACATTTGCTACATTTACCAGTAGCAATTAATTCTTCATCTGTTATTTCTCCATTGCAATTTAAACAACCAGAATAAAAAATAGTTCTTACCATTTAAAAAACTTTTTTAGTCCTGTTTCCCTCATCAAAATATCCTTTTCTGTATAATCCAAAGCTTTTAAAACTCTTAATGAAGCTGGAAGTACTTGATGATTAATATAATACTCTGGATCATATTCCCCTTCTCCAATTAATTCAACTGGATAAGCTCTATCTGAAATGCTTCCACTTCCTTTCTTTATAATAAATCCTATTACACTTCCTTCAGCTATTTCAATTCCCATTTCTTTAGCTCTCATAGCTGCTTTTACATGCGGGCCAATTTGTTCATACTCGCTCAAAGGTTTTGTTATTTGCTCATATATTATTAAATCTTCCATCTTCACATTCCTTTCTTTTAAATTTTTTATTACTTCTCTAACATAAGAAATTGCTTTTTGAGGATCTTTATCTTTTAAAACAAATTCAAGAACTTTTCTTTGAACAATTTTAGCCAACTTACACCAATCCCTTCTAACAGCTTCAAACCCTCTAACCTCTAAATTATCATTTAAATCTAATAAAGCATATCTTTTCTTTGCTCCTACTTCTCCTTTTTCTCTAGATACAAATATCCCCCTTTTATAAACACCTCTAAATTCTAACTCTATTATTCCTGGCAAATTTTCATTTACACTATTAACAAAATCAATAGCTTTTTTCATCAAATTATCTAAATCTATATTCATAAATAAAAATACACTATCAGTATCTCCATATAAAATTTCAAATCCATACTGTTTAGCCATTTCCAAAACTTTTTTTATGTAATACCTACCAAATGCTGCAGTAGCTTCAGCACACTCTTTTTTATACCATCTAGCACCAACAAAAGCATAATAACCATAAACAGCATTTGCAATTATTTTTGTTGCATATTGCTCATTATCTAAAATTTTGTATTCTTTCGATTCTTTATTTAGTTTTTTCATTCTCTCTTTTATTCTTCTTCTTTCCTCTATTAAAAATTTTAAATGCTTTGGTATAAAACCTTCAATTTTTATACAAAAATGATAATTTGTCTCTGGAACAGAATTTTTTTCTTTGCATTCTTTGTGCTCACAATTGAAAGTTTCTACAGAAATATTTTTTGTTGTTATAATGCTTGGATAAAGGGATCTAAAATCAACAACAGCAATATTTTCGTGAATTCCTTTTTTTGGTTCTACAACAATAGCTCCTTTATATGGTAAAGTTCTCATTCTCATTTCCTTTTCCTCATGCTTTGGGGAATTTGGTATTAAAACATTATCTTCAAAAGCTTTTCTTATTAAGTAAGCTTCAACAAGCTGAGAATAACTATATCTACAAACATCAAAAGGAAGCTCTCCTGTTAATCTAGATATTGAAAATATTTGTGGTAAAATAATTTGTGAAATCGAGTAAGTTAAATAAGCATCTCTCATGCTATATTCTGCAATTCTTCCCAAATCTTTTCTATTTTTCCATAATTCAATAATTTCTTTATATTCGAGCTCTATTTTTCTTTCACCAATTAATTCATTTGCAACTTCATCCAATGTAAGAATTTCTGTTTTTAAAGTTGGGGAAAGTATATTGCTTATAAAAGAGAATAAATCTAAATGAACTACATTTGGAAGCTTTGCTGCACTTGCTCCACCCCTTCTAACAAATTCCAAATTAAATTTAACATCAATTTCTTTCAACCTTTCTTTAAGTTTTAAAAAATCAAAAGCATCTCCATTATAACTAACAATAAAATCTGGATTTTCATTTTCTATTATTTCTAAAAATCTTTTTATCATTGTTTTTTCATTACTAAAACTTTCAACAAACTCTTGCTTTTCTTCCCAGCTTCCAACAGTTAAAACCTTCTTAAAATTTTTTGAATAAATGCTTATCATTATTAATTTTTCTTTTCCATCCATTTCCACCCATTCTGTATCAAAAGCTAAAATACTTAACTCTGGCTCAATTATTTCATCAACCTCTTTTATTTCATTAGCTTGGAGAAAAGAACCAACTTTTTCAATTTCTACTTCTATCCAACTACAAGGTTTTAAAGAAAAATCTATTAGGAATCTCTTATAAAATGAAATATTGTATTCGAAAGTATCTTCGACTTCTTCAAAATTTTTTATAACATCCCTAACATCTTTCAACTTTCTTGGATTTTCAACAATTACCTTTATAACATCTCTCTCAAAATTCATCCATCTCTTTTTAACTATTTCGGTTTTTACTTTTGTTGGAAAATTTTTCAAGCTATCAATTTTTTCCTTTAAAGCTTGTTCTTTATTTAACTTTGGTAATACAAAAAAATAGTGCGAAAAATTTTTTCTAATAAATACTTTTTCATTTTTTTCATTGCGACCAGAGATTATTATAATGCCTTTTTCTCCTTCAAAAGTGTAATCAACACTAAAAAAGAAAAGTTTCTCTCTCACAATTTTTTATAGTAAAAGAAAATAATATAAAAGTGGTTTTTAACTAACTTTCTTTCCAGCCCTTTTTTTATATACAGCTTTATATTTCTTCTTTTTTATTGGTGGTACCTCGTATTTTTCAAAATCGAACATAATTATTTTAAAGGAACAGCAGTACATTTATTATTAATGCAAGAACAATACCCCATCCCACAATCTAAAATAGTTCTACATTCCATTGTACAAAAAATGCCTTTACAATTGGGTTTATATTTAATATTAACGCATTCGCTTGAATGACAACAATCCTTAGGAACGCAATCCATATTTGATGAACAATAATAAAAATCTTCTTTAACTTTTAAATTTTTTGTATATGCGTTAAAAAAAGCAACAATTGAAGCAAACAAAACTACTATTGCAAACCTATATAAAACTACCATAAAATTTTTAAACTGGAGTTTTTACTGGAAGAAGAAGATATATTAGAAAAGCTATAGCTGCTATTATAATAGAAATTATAATTATATCAAAAATGCCCAAACCAAACAATCCTTTACCTTTTTTTGTTTCTTTAGCTTTAATACTTTCCCCTAAACTGCTTAAAGATTTTGAAAATTGTGCTATTTTGTTTGATAAATCACTAAGATTCTCATTAACTGTTTGATAATTTCCAGAATTAAAAGCATTTACTAAATTATTCAAGCTTTCCTTTATCGTATTGAGCTCTGCTTTTAAAGAAGTTAAATTATAACCTTTTTTCTCTAATTCTGTTATGTTTTTCTCTATTTCTAAAATTATAGAACTGAAATTATTTAAAGTATCATTAATATATTTTATCTCTTCTTTAGATGGTAAAACAATTAAATTGAAGTTTACTGTTTTGTTTGCATATGAAGAATAAGCTATGAATTTTAAAGCATAAGTTCCTGTGTTAAGATTTGTAGCATTAAACTTAACTGTAAAGTTTTTAACTTGTTGGGAAGCTATAGTTTGTTGGGATGGCAATACTTCAAAATACTTATTATCTAAATCTGGAATATTTAGATAAACGACTTGTTCTCTATCAGATGGATTTTTAACTTTAACAATTGTTGTATTTGTATTATTTCTTTCTACAAAAACATTTTTTTCAAATTCAACTATTTCTAAAGAATATGTTATTGTTTGATTTTGCTGTCCTTGTCCTCCTTGCTGTCCTCCAGATGGTGCTTCATATAAGATTGAAAACGATGTTTCTTTGAAATTGGATAAGAATTTTGGATTTGAAGAATTTATAGTTACATAACAATTAGAATTGTTTCTAGTAGCTACAGTAAAAGCAGAAGAATTCGAATAAGAGCTTGAATAATTAATGAAACTTATTGTTAAAGAAGATGGATAAATGTTGCAACCAGAAGAATATGCATTTATTACAATATTTGACTCTCCCTTTAAACCATGATTAGTTACAGTTAATGATATAGGAATGTTTGTAGCTGAGGAAAATGAAGAAAGAGATGGTGATGCATATAAAGTTAACAAACTTTCATTAACCAAAACATTTTTAAATTCACCAACTCCAAAATTTCCTCTACCATCTGAAACATTAACTATTAATGTAAAATTACCTCCTAATATATTTCCAACACTATTGTTCAATAAATAAACAGTACTATTAGAAAAAACATTGTTGACATTAGCATCTACAGAATATTTTGTTGAATAAACATATCTTTCTAATTTCACTGTAAAATTACTTATGTTTAAACCATCAACAAAAGTATTATTTTGATAAAATGCTTGTAATGTAATATTGAAATCTGAATTTGGTAATATTGTTTGATTCAAAACATTTATAACATTTACAATAAGCTGATTGGATAAGTTAAGGGTAATTAAAATTGTGAAATTTTTTTCTGGTAAACCATTTAATGAAACTATTTTTAAATTATCGGTATATAAACCAATTTGCTTGCTTGCATCTAAATATAAAGTTATATTAAATAAGTAAGAATTTGATGAAGAAATATTTATATCTTCGCTAACATTTAAATCATGAGAATAATTAACATACAAAGAACTTGATTTTAGTGATGTTGAATTTTCTATGCTTATTATTGTTAAATTATTGTCTATATCAGTATAATTTCTATTTACTATAACTAAAGGTATCTTAATGGTTTTGTTAAAGCCTATATTTTCCTTTAAATTTATGTTTAAATATCTATAAGAATTATTTATTTCAAAATTTGGCTGATTATTAATAATAGCTATTGGTAATATTGTTGTGCTGGAATTTTCATCCGAAAACAAAATATGCTGTAAATAAGCTGATGAGCCGAAAATA
>JAWBMD010000016.1:11705-20933 GCA_039000985.1 Candidatus Aenigmatarchaeota archaeon
AAAATATTGCTAGGTAAAGAAAAATTTAAGGAATAGGTTTTAATTTCATAATTTGTGAAGTTCGTAATTGTATAATTAATTGAAAACAAGCTGAAATTAACAAAAAAATAAACACTTATATCATAGTAATCTGTATTGTTTGAAGTTATAGTAATATTATATACTCTATTTTTTTCTAAGTTATTATAGGCTTTCTCAATATAGTTGAAATCACTATCTTTAACTACCCTATATGGAGCAAAATTATCTATACTTACATTAAAATCTGAAGAAGAGTCTTTCCAAGAAAGAAGTAGTAAAACTTCATCTACAAAATCTGGTAAATAAAACTTATATGAGTTATTAAGAGAACTATATAAAATATTATTTTTTGATAGAACTTCCATACTTGCCTTGTTAGAAATTAAATAAACATCTTTATATTCTGTATCAAAATTATTTGAAATATTTAAATAAATTGGTAAAGTTGAGTTTGAATCAAGAAAGCATACCAAAAATTTATAATAAAATGGGGAGAAGTTGCAATTATTGCTTGCATCAAAAAATGAAAAGTTCAAAGTAGATTTAATTATTTTTACTTTTAGTGGTTTGTTTTCCTTACTGAAAAAATTTAAATAATCTAAATTATTAAAATCTTGCACTAAATATACAATAGTTTTATTGTTCACTTGAAAAGTATTATTGAAAAAGTTAAACATGAGAATGCGGGAATCATTTGAATGAATAAAATAAAATGTGTCATTAAATATTAAAGTTATTAAGGAAACGTTTTCTTGAGAACTATTTAAAATGAATTTCTCCCAAAGATCAAATGAGTTTGAAGTAAAATCATACAAAGGTTTTAACCTATTGAAATTATAAGAAAGCTCTATTTCATTGCTGCTTAAATTAACTGGAACATCAATAACCAACAAAAATTCTGTTATGTTTATAGAGATATTTGTTTCATTAAAAAAGCTAACATTTCCAATATATCTACCTGGTTTTAATCCTTCATTATAATCAATTAAAAAAGTAGCATTGGCCAGCGAGTTATTAAATATGAAAATATTTGTAGCTAAAGAGGTTCCATTAAATATAAAAAAGTTTATTTGTTGATTAAGTGAATTATTCAAACTATTATTTTGAATAAAGATAGTTATATCGAAATCTACCAAATTTCCAAGCGTAATATTTTTTTTAAAATTATTAAATGGACTTAAAAAAACATAGCTTGTTGTAATATTAAATTGATTTTCTCCTTTACTAATTAATTGTGAATAAAAAAATGGTATAAAAACAAGCAAAAATGCTATATAAACTAACTTCCTCATAATTTACTTTATTAAAGTTTAGTAAATTTATTAGTGTTTAAAATCAAGAAAGCAAATATTGGCTAAAATTTCAAATATCTTTAAGCTACTTGACCATTAAAAGAAGTTTCAACAAATCTAACATAATTTAAAGGGCGACTTAAGTTAAGTTTTTTATGAAAAATAAGTTAAAGGCATCTACTTAAAAAAGCCTAGTTCCCTTATAAATTATTCCATTTTTTCTTTTTGTCAAAGATCATGAATTTTTTTATATAGGAGCTAAAATCTTTGTATTTAATATTTCGCTTTTATTGCTATGAAAAATTTTTTAACTAAAATGTTACTATTGACAAGTAAATATTTAAATACTTTTCTATCCATATTAATATTATATGGTAGAGAAAGATTCCAGAAAGCTTCATCCAAAAGAAGTAGAAGAAATTAGTAAAGATCTTTTTGAAGTAAGGAACTTTTGGAATAATCTTCTTGGTTTTTATAGTTTATCTTATTGAATATAGAAATGTGCTAGAGATATTAGCAAATAAAGAAATTATTAATACTGTTAAAAAATATGAAGGTGAAGTTGCTAAAGAAATTGCTCAGTTGTTAGATTGGGCTGCTTATAAGTCAAAGGATAAAAATACCGTTATTGAGATAAGTAAAATACTTGCAATGGATGAAGTTGTCAATACTGTTAAAAAATATGAAGGTGAAGTTGCTGAAATAATTGCTTATGAGATAGGTCAGGCTGCTTATGAATTAAAAGATAGGGATGTTATAATTGAAATGAGTAGAACTATTAGAAAATATGACGGTGGTGTTGCTTGTAAGGTTGCCATTTGGTTAAGTGTTGCTGCTGAAAAGTTAAAAGATAAAAATGCTGTTATTGAAATAAGTGAAATATTTTCATCGGATGAAGTTGTTAATACTGTTAAAAAATATGAAAGTGGAGCTGCTGAAGGAATTGCTCATGGGATAGGTAAGACTGCTTATGAATTAAAAGATAGGGGTGTTATAATTGAAATGATTAAAACTATTAGAAAATATGAGGGTTGGGTTGCTAGAGAAATTGCTTATTGGATAAGTGATATTGCTTATAGGTTAAAGGATAAAAATACCATTATTGAGATAAGTAAAATACTTGCAATGGATGAAGTTGTTAATACTGTTAAAAAATACGAGGATGAAGCAGCTAAAGGAATTGCTAAGTGGTTAGGTTGGGCTGCTTATGGGTTAAAAGATAGTGGTGTTATAATTGAAATGATTAAAACTATTAGAAAATATGAAGGTGAAGCTGCTAAAGAAATTGCTTATCAATTAGGTTGGGCTGCATGTAACTTAAAAGATAGCTCGAAAATGATTAGATTAATAAAAATGCTTGAGAAAGTTGGTAAGAGTATGTCTGATATTCTTTTTGAGAATGAGATACATGAAATAATTAATCTTGGATTAGATAATTTAATTAAAGATAGAAAAAGTTTTGATGCTATTGCTATTTATATAAAATCTAAAAAAGAGCTTCCATTGCCAACAGAAAACAACATAGATAATTATTTAAGTTTAGCACTAGATTATGTAAAAAGTAAATATGGTCTAATAAAAGATATAAACCTTGATCAAATGCTTATGTTTTTCACTATTGATGAATATAAAAGAAAAGAAGTTATTGGTTTTATAAATAAATCAAAAGAAATAAATCCTAAATACTATTCTCTTTTTATAAAAAGTAAAAATGATTTTTTAAATTATAATAGAAATGATCTTGAAAAATATGCAATTATATCTATAATTGGTTCGAGAAATAAAGAGCTTGAAAAAGAATCAAGAAATATTATTTCTGCAATTGTTGGTGAAAAAGTTATAAACAAAGCAAGAAATGAATTTTATAATAATTATAAATATTTGATTAAAGAAATAGCAAATGCTTTTAATCAAGGAAACTATGAAAAAGCAATTAATATATTAAAACAAACAAATAATGAAGCTATTCTTGATGTTATTAATTCTGTTAATTATAGAGATGTTAATATAAATAGTAATATTGTTAAAGCTGTTGAAAGCAAGAATCCTTTAGATTATGATAATAGAATACAAATGGCTTGTGTTTATCTTCCTAATGGAAATGGTATTTTAGAATATTGTATAGATGATAGAATTAAATTAATTAGGTATGATATTGGAAATGAAACATTAGGAAGTGCTATTTGCTATTCGGAAGATAAAAAGTTATTAGTTGATTCTATAGAAGGACATAGAAGATTTAGAAAAGAAGAAATATTTGAAATTGTTTATAATGATTTGATTGAAAGAGCAAAAGAGTGGAAAGCTGAAATTGTAATATTTAATAAAAATGCTCCAAATAAAACACCTAGAGAATTCATAGAGTATTTAAAAAGTAAAAATTTAAAGGAAGATAAGATTGAAATGAAATTAGATACAGAAGCTTATCTTGAAGCTAATGAAAAAGTAAAGAGATATGTTGTTAAAATCAGCTGAGATTAACAGAAAATTATAAACTTGCATTTGCATTGGTTTTAACTTGCAAGTTAGTAAACCGAATAGATTTTCACAAATTGAAGGTTGTATTAATGTTGGCTTTAGAAAGATAGGTGAAAACAAACGATACTTAGCTTCTTAAGGGCTTTCACCTTCTAATTCAATTCTTCTCATATAAAAAGCAAGAAATGAAGTAAATGGTTTAAAAATACAAACAAAAAACTCATACCTATTTCTTATCTGAGTCAAGACCACTATTTTAATGTAAAGTTATTTAAATTTTTATATACCTATATTACTATATGGTAGAAAAAATAACTGGAAAAAAGGTTTGTGCAGAGTGTGGTGGTACTGTTTTTATAGAAGATCCTAAAATGGGTGAAATAGTTTGTGCAAGATGTGGTTTAGTTTTAGAGGAAAATTTAATAGATTTAGGACAAGAATGGAGAGCTTTTGATGCTGAGCAAGTAGATAGAAGGGCAAGAGGTGGTTCTCCTATAACAGTTGTTAAACATGATAAAGGGGTATCTGCTGAAATAGGTAAGGGTTTAGCCGAACTTTATAAAGTTCCATCTAAAAAAAGAGCTCAATATTATAGAATAACAAAATGGCATAAAAAGTTATTAAGAAGTAAAGAAAGAAATTTAAGTTTCGCTATGAATGAATTACAAAGATTAATTTCATTTTTACAGCTACCTAAAACTGTGCATGAAGCTGTTGCATCTTATTATGAAAAAATTATTTCTGAAGATTTAGTTAGAGGAAGAAGTGTAGAAGCAATTATAGCAGCTTTAGTTTTTGCTGTTGCTAAACAAATGGGCAATCCAAGGTCATTAGAGGAAATAGTTGAAGCAAGTGGTGTTGAAAGGAAAGATTTAAGCAAAGCATATAGACAAGTTTGTAGAGCTCTTGGTTTAAGAATATTACCAACAGATCCAGTAAGTTATATTCCAAGATATTGCTCTGAACTTAATTTGAGTGATAAGGTAACTGTTAAAGCAATGGATATTTTGAAAAAAGCAAAGGACTTTGAATTAACAAGAGGTAAAGGACCTGGTGGTATTGCTGGAGCAGCTATATACATAGCATCTTTATTATTAGGTGAAAGAAGAAGCCAAAGAGAAATAGCAAATGTTTGTGGAATAACTGAAGTTACTTTAAGAGGAAGAGCATATGAAATAGCTAGAAAAATAGGTATAGAAAAAGAATTTTTAGAAGCTGAGAAAAAAGCAGGTATATGAAGAAAGTTCATAGAAAAAATAGTAGTAAAACTTGTTTAGCTGGTATGTTAAAGAGTAAAGATGATTTATTAGTGGAATGTATTGGTGAATTAGATGAATTAAATAGTTTTATTGGTGTTGTTAGGGAATCTTTAGAATTTAATGATTTGGATAAAATTTTAGGAGAGATTCAGAGACAAATATTTGAAATAGGTGCTTGTTTACATTTAGGAAAGAAATTTAATAAAGAAAATGTAAGTTATTTAGAAAGATCTACAGAAAATTTTGAAAAAGAATTAAGCGAAATAAAAAATTTTGTTTTTCCCATTGGAAAACTTCAGTATTGTAGAGCATTATGTAGAAGGGCTGAAAGAAGGTTTATTTCTTTATCAAAAGTTATGGAAATAGATAAAAACATTTTAACATATTTAAATAGGCTTTCTGATTTTCTTTTTGTTTTAGGAAGGATATATACTAAAAGAAAAGGATTGGAAGAAAAGCTTTGGCTCCCGTAGCTCAAATTGGAAGAGCGCCTGGCTTCGGACCAGGTGGTTGTGGGTTCAAATCCCACCGGGGGCAATAATAAAAAAAGACTTCAAACTATATGAACTGTTATCGATTTAGTGTTTGATGAATATTGGGTTTGACATCCCTAGTTTTAAAGCTTAAAATCTATATTCTTATTATTTTTTTCGTCTTTAAGAAACCAAATAATGTAAAGAGGTAATGGTAAGATTACTTTTCTGGCTCATATGTGTTTCAGGTTAGTACTACTCTCCATAGGTTTATTTCCAAAATTATGGAAACATTCATGTTGATACTATTAGTATCAAGAATATTTAAATATTTGATACCGATAATATCAATGCTTGTATTTTTACTAGTAGACTAAATAATAAATTTATTTACGCTATAATACAATTATGTTAAAAGGTCAAATAAGCTTAGAAATGATAATAATGCTTGTTGTTCTTATAGTTCTAGCAGGAGTTATAATAACTTTAGTATTATCCTATTTCAGACCAGGTTTTATTACACCACCAGAAGAAACTATGAAAAAAAGAGAATTTGAAGAAAAATGTAAGGCATATTGCGAATCTGGTAGTGTAGAGTTTTGCAGATTTTATAGAGGAGGTTCTGATTGGAATGAAAATAAAATGCTTTATGAAATTATAAGTATAGGATCATACGGTTGGCTTACTTGTGAAGATAGGGTGTATTGCTTTTTGCTTTATGATTGTGAAAAGTTTGGGCGTGGAAAAGAACTTATAGAAAGATGTAAAAAAGTTCTTTGTCAACATTATATAGAGGGAGGTGTTCCAGAGCCAGATGCAAAGCTTCAAGAAGATATTTCCTTTTCACAGAAGTGTACTGAAAGTGGACTTATTGATAAAATTAGTAAGTCTAATACATATAATTGGGTTGGGGAATTTAGAAAGGGTTGTACATATAAAGAATAGCTTGTGAATATAGTTATTTCATTAGGTGGTAGTGTTTTGACTAAAAATTTAACTAAAAATCATTTTAAAAAGTTTGCAAAAGTTATTAAATCTATAGCTAATGAAAATAAAGTTGTTGTTGTTATTGGGGGTGGTTCTATTTGTAGGGTTTATCAAAAAATAGCTAATGGTAAAAGAGATGATTTAGACTATATAGGAATAATAGCAACACATTTAAATGCAAAAACATTTTCAACATTTTTTAAAAATTGCTTTTACATAAGTTTAAAAAGTGAAAAAGAAGCTATGGAAGAATTAAAAAGAAATTTTAACAAGTATAAAATTTTTGTTTTAGGCGGTTATGATATTGGTCATTCAACTGATTATGATGCTGTAGTTGCTGCAAAAACTATAAATGCTGATATTTTAATAAACGTTAGCAGTTTTGATGGAATTTTTGATAAAGATCCAAAAAAATATAAAAATGCAAAAAAGTTTGAAAAAATTGATTTTGATATGCTAATTAAAATAGTTAAAAAGCTTAAGCAAAAGCCAGGAGAATATAGATTGTTTGATTTAAAGGCAGCTAAGCTTTTAAGGAAAATTAAGGTTCCAGCGATTTTTGTTGGTAGTGATCCAAAAAATATAATAAAAGCAATAAAAGGAGAAAATGTTGGTACTATAGTTTTAGATCGTGTTTAAAATTATTTTTTTCAGCTTTTTCATATGTAAAGCTATCTTCTTCTAAAAAATCTGGAACTTTTTCATTTAATATTGGATAACAAGTTTTACAGTTTCCACAAACTAAAAACATATTTTTTTCATACAAATCTCCTTTGCATTTTGGGCAAGCTAAAATTTCAAGAAGCTCCTTTGGTATTGGCACTTTTAAACGAATGAGCCGGAGCCATTTTTAAATTTAACTTTGTTAAAATTCCTTGTTCATCCATAACTTTAGCTACTTCTTCATCACTTGCTTCTTCTTTAATTTCTATTTTATATTCAGTTGGCTGCAAATGTGTTATATTACACTTCCTTCTTTTTACTCCAGTTATTTGTTTTGGTCCTGTTACTAAGACAAAGTTTTCATCTATTTTTTTCAAAACAACACAATATTTTCCAGCTTCCCTTCCTGCTATTTTTCTACAAATTCTACCAATTTCCATAATAAATTAGAATAACTTATAAATATTTATTTCACAAGCAGTTACAGGATAATATATTTCAAAATTATAAAGGACATCTGGTGAAAGCTCACCAACAAACCCTATTTGCTCATTATTTACAAAAACTCCGGCCACTCTCCCTTTTATAAAGCTTTTATGTTCAATTTCTTTAAATTCATATTTTATTTTTAAATAATCCAATAAAGCTTCTAAACATTGTCTTCCATTTGTGTAAGTTATTTTTTCTCCACATATTAAAAAGCATAAATGAGTTTTGTTCCATTTTTTCTCATTTATTTCAAGAACATCTCCAACTTCAAAAATTTTTATTGGTTGTTTTAGCCGAATATTACTTTTTAAAACTTTTAGCAATTCTGGCAAAATCCAAACTCTTATCATTGTAAAATTTTCGCTATTTGGATTTTTTATTTTCACATATTTTCCTCTTTCTAAATTCATTTTATCAAATTGATCTTTTTCGTTTGTTATTGCAAAAGGGGATACTTCAAAAAAACCTAAACCAACAAATATTTCTGAAATTTTTTCTTTTATAATAGTTTTTTTTGTTAAGCTTCCATTTGTTTGGCTTACTTTTGTTTGTTTTAATTCAAACTTATTAAAATTGTAAGCTCTTGCTATTTCATCTAGCAAATCGAATTCATGAATTACATCAAATCTAATTGCTGGAACAACAACTTTAATTTTTTCATTTTCAATTTCGCATTCAAATCCTGTTTTCTTTAAATTATTCCAAATATCATTTTCACTTAAATTTAATCCAAGATTTTTATTCACATATTTTTTTGTTAAATAAAATATTTTTTTGCTAAATATGGGAAATTCTTCTGTTTTGTTTTTATAATGAATTTTAACTTTATATATTTCACCACCAAGCTCTAAACTAATAATTTTTAAAATTTGATCCATTATTTTCAAATCAAAACCAGTTACTTCAACAAGAACATTTTTTGTTTTTTCATCTATTTTTCCAATATCATTACTATTTATTATGGGGGGCATGCTCAAGAATTTTCCATTTGAATCTATTAATGCAGGGTATTTAGAAAAGCTTTTTATTAAATGACCATATTCAATTCCTTTTGGGTGCTTTTCCAAAATTTCCCTTCCATTTAATTCCTCATTAAAGTATAATGGAACAAATTTTATTTTTTCTGGTTCTAAAGCTTTATAATGAACTGGAAATTTTATTAAATCTAAATTATATAATCCAATGCTTGCCTTTTTCCTATTTCTACCATATCTACCAGCTAATTTTTCTTGTAAATTCATCAAAGTTTCCAAATCATTTATTTCACAGTTTTTAATAGCTGAAGCAATTATAAATGGTCTGATTTTTTTAACACTATCATCTACAAAAATTTCATAATTTGAGTCTTTGCTTTCTATATTAAAGCTTTCACTTTTTCCCATCCAGCATTTAATGTTTTTAGCAAGGATTCTTGTACTTAATAAATCAATTCTTTCCGGACTTATATCTATTTTTAGGTTTTCTCCATCTATTTCAGCTTCATAACCAAAATCAAATAAAGTATTAATTATATCAAAATCTTCTCCAACAAGCCTTTTTATTAAAGATAATTTTGTTTCCCACACT
>JAWBMD010000017.1:0-16756 GCA_039000985.1 Candidatus Aenigmatarchaeota archaeon
AGACTAATGTAGGATTGAAAGTTTAAGAGAGATGTCATTATTTTTGATGAAGCTTTTAAAAGTTAAAATCAGACTAATGTAGGATTGAAAGTATCTGTCACCCACGCCGGAATATATATATTAGTGGGAGTTAAAATCAGACTAATGTAGGATTGAAAGAATAATTGTTAATATACTATATGGAGGAATATTATAAGTTAAAATCAGACTAATGTAGGATTGAAAGAATATAAATCTTTTTTCTTCTGGTGTTAGTTCTTCCTGTTAAAATCAGACTAATGTAGGATTGAAAGGATTTGAATATTGAAGAATTGGCTGAAAAAATTTGTGTTAAAATCAGACTAATGTAGGATTGAAAGACTTTTCTATATATATTCTATATATACAACAAAAAAGAGTTAAAATCAGACTAATGTAGGATTGAAAGTTCGCTAACAACAACATAATAGCTTCTGTGATTTGTAAAGTTAAAATCAGACTAATGTAGGATTGAAAGTATGGTTTATTATGCTAAAAGCGGAATGGCAAGGCAAGGTATTGTTAAAATCAGACTAATGTAGGATTGAAAGGAAAACTTACCTTTTTGAGAGCCATATGGAAAATGCCAAGTTAAAATCAGACTAATGTAGGATTGAAAGGTATATATAAAATATATATATATAAAACAATAGTTAAAATCAGACTAATGTAGGATTGAAAAACTATTTCAATGCTTGTAATGTTTTGATTTAAATCGGTTAGAGTCAGACTAATGTGGGGGAGAAAAAATTTTCACAAAAATTGAAAAACTAAATTTAATTTTCCTTTTTAGTATTTTAATTGTTCAAGCACCATTTTTTAATGTCATTGGAAGAATTGGTGCTTGGCTTGATCTTCCTGGTGGTTTAGAACCGCTTTTTCTAATTGCTAAGTCTCTTAAGGTTTTAAATATTCTTTTGTGGTTAAGTGTTCTTATTATATATTAAAAAAAGTTACCGATTAACAATATTTAAATAATTTCCACTCAAAAATCCTTTTATGTTTTCTATTGTTATCTTTAAAATTCTTTCAATAGCTTCTTTCGAATTAAAAGCAGTATGAGGAGTTATTAGAACATTTGGCATTTTCATTAAAATATGATTTTGCCAAAGGGTTTTTATTTCTTCAGTTTTTAAATCTTGCTTAGCTAAAATTTCTAATTCTTCTTTAATTTCTGTTTCTTCTTCTAAAACATCTAGAGCAGCTCCTTTTAAAATTCCTTCTTTTAAAGCATAAATCAAAGCTTCGGTTTCAATAATTCCTCCTCGAGCAGTATTTATTAAATAAGCACCTTTTTTGATGAGATGGATATTATTTTTATTAATTAAATGATAAGTTGAAGAAGACAATTTGGTATGGATTGTAATAACATCAGAGTTTTTCAAAAGTTCTTCTAAAGAAACATATTTAAAATTATACTCTTTAGCAAAATTTTCATCTTGATAAGTACCATAAGCTAAAATATTCATTCCAAAAGCCTTGGCTAATTTTATTACTTCTTTGCCTATCCTCCCTGTTCCAATAACTCCTAAAGTTTTTCCATAAAGTTCTTCACCTCTTAAATTGCTTAAATCAAAACTTTCAGCTTCTTTAATTTGATCAATAGCATAATAAATTTTTCTCATTAAATTAAGCATTAATCCAATTGTCCATTCAGCAACAGTTTTTGTTCCGTATTCTGGAACATTAGAAACTATTATTCCATTCTTTTTGCAATAATCAATATCTATATGATCAAAACCAGTAGAACGAGTAGCGATAAATTTCAAATTTGGCAAAGAATCAATAATTTCTTTATCAATTTTTGAGCTAATAAAAATACTTAAAATATCAATATCTTTATAATTTTCAACATTTTCTTTTGTAAGCCAATCTTTAGTAAAAATCAAATTATGTTCAACAAATTCTTTTTCTAAAATTTCTTCTTCCCAACCTTCTGCTTCAAAAAATCCGATTTTCATAATATAATATAATTTTAAACGAATTTTTAAAATTTTTATTGATACTATGACTTCTTTAGGAACAATAATTTTTGCTTATTTTACAAATATTGAAAAGCAAAAGAAATGACTAACTATTATGAGAAGTTTGTAAAAAGACAAAGAAAAATAATGAAAAGAAGAAAGACCTAAACCAGGTTATATAGGGTAAATAAAAAGATGAGTTTTTACAAACCTCATATGATAAAAAACTATAGGAAGCAAAGGATGTAACAGAAATTTTTAAATTAGTTAGAAGATTTTTGGGAAGAGAAAAAATGGGTTAAATTTTGGTTAGCCGAATTAGAAGGAATATCTATGCAGTTTGTTGGATTTTTTGTCCCATAGACTTTAAACAAAATCTAAATTTCTATTCCATTTACTTCTTTATGATGATAGGATAACTATAATAGTCACACATAAAATTTGTGACTAAGCTTTTTACAATTATTCAATAGATTTCTCTTCTGTTTTTTGAAAGTATTAATTTGGTACCAAAAAATTTTTGAAAATTTGAATTATAAAACTTTACTTAATCTCTTTTCTACATCATCCCAATTAACCACTTGCCACCAATTATCAACATATTTTGCTCTATCATTTTTATAATCCAAATAATAGGCATGTTCCCAAACATCTAAAGCCAGTAAAATTTTTAGGTTAGCTATATGGGAAAGATTATGTTTTTCTACTTGCATCACGATTAATTGATTTGTAATTGGTTCTAAACCCAAAATTGCCCAACCAGATCCTTCTACAGTTTTTGCTGTATTGCTGAATTCTCTTTTAAAAGAATCAAAAGATTGAAAATCCTTGTTAATTAAATCTGCAATCATTCCTCCTGGTCTGTTATTTTCCTGTGGACTTCGCATATTAGGCCAAAAAATTGAATGCAATATGTGACCATTTAAATTAAATGTTAAGTCTCTTAAAGTTGCCTTAATGTCAATTTCTGCTTCTCCCTTTCTGAACTTTTCCAATCTTTCTAAAGCTGCATTAGCTCCATTTACATAAGCTGCATGATGTTTATCATGATGTAGAGTCATTATTTCCCTAGAAATAATTGGTTCCAAAGCATCATAAGAGTATGGTAAAGGTGGTAATTCGTATTTCTTCATAAATATATTTATTAGTCTAACTTATTTAAATACTTATATGGATTTTATTAGAAACCCTTTGTATTTTATTGTTCTCGACTTTTTCTTTGACTCAGTTTACTGAATATAAAAATTTATTGCCCATTTTAAATCAACAAATTTCTTTTCAGGTAAGTTTTGAACAATTAAAAAACTTCATGAAATTTTCAATACAATATAACTCTGGAGTATAAAGATATCATATCTTCAAAACGTAAAAAATGTAAAAAGCCTGCTAAAATTTCTTCCTTGGCTGGCTTAAAAATTGTGGATATAGAGAGCTTTTAAAAGTTGGGAAAGAAATATGAAAAATAGATTACTAATTTATTTTTTTATTGTTCGATAGTTGGCTTGCATATAATATCAATGTATATTCTCATTTTGCTATACTTTTCTGTTGATTTACCAGTTTTAATATTTTCAAGCTTATCATTGCACTTTTTACAAATACTTACAACTTTTTTATTTCAATAGCAATAACTTTTAGCTTTAACATCTACCAGAAAAGATTGCTGAAATTTTGAATTAAATCAGTTTTTTTCCAGTTTCTAAATCATATATATGAATGCAATTTACTGGGCAAACCTCAGCTGCCATTAAATTCTTTTCTAAATCCTTTTCTTTTATAATTAGTTCAAAAACTTTTTTCTCAATTTCTTTTGAACCATTTAGAACAGCTTTTCGATTCTTATCCACATGCCAAAATTCTGGGGCAACAGCTTCACAACTTGCAGCACCAATGCAAACATCCCATTCATAAATGATTTTATATTTTTTCGCCATAGCTTATCTAAAACTTGTTAGAATAGATTTTAATAAAACATATTTTTTCATCTCCAATCTATTATAAAACTCTACCAATAATTGTTTTTTCATTCCATTTGATAACATAAAATATTTTATATTTTTTATTTATTTATGTAGTAAAATTATTGGCTAAATCTTTAAACCTTTTTGCTCCCACTTCTTTCAACATATATTTGTATATCCTGCTTCTTCGATATTCATGATATAAGTCCCTTATTTTTTTAGAAGATATTGCAGAAATGTAGTTTGTGTAGTAACTTCGTAATTAGGATGAAAGGATATTCTCAGTAATTTGGTGTTGCTTCGATTTTTATTTCATCTATTGGTAAAGTAGAATCGGTTTTCATATAATCAACTTTGGCTATAACAATTTTTTAGTTCTTGAATAACTAAATTTTGCAAAATTCTTTCATCTTATCACCATAAAGCAATGTTCTGACAAAATTCCTTCATCAAAAACTTTTTCCTTTAATATTTTGTCAGAAATTTTTCAAATCAATATGTTGCTACAACTTCGCAAAGAATTTTTATATTTAATCGTTTAAATTTATAAAGTTAACAATGCTAAGTCAACTAATTTTTAAATTGATAATTGGAACAAGCAAATTTCCAATAATAAGCCCTAAGGGAAGAGCAAATTGTGGTAGAGGGGAGAAAAAACGTATCAAAAGGATTAAAATTGCCACTAGGGTGCCATAAAGAATTCTTCCATTAGTTGTTGTTGGAGATGTTTTTGGTTCAGTTAGCATAAAAAATGCAAAAAAATAAATTACCCAGTTTTTCAACTCGTTAAAAATAAAATTAATATTACCTAATGTAAAGATTGAAAATAAAAGAAAATAGGTAGCTATGAATGAGAAGAATAAATCATATCTCTTAAAATTAAAAATTACTAAAGAACCTAAAATAAAAAGAGATATTGGCTCTACAACAAGCCACCATCCCAGGGAAACATTAAAAAAATAAGAAGTAAATAGCAAAGAAAGCATAGCTGGATTGAAAATATTATTGCCAAATCTTTTATACTTTATAAAATGTTTAGATAAAATAGCGATTATTGCTGCGACTAAGAGAATAAAATAAGGTATACCAGCCTCTAATATCGTTCCAATAAAAAGACCAGTAATTATTCCACTTTTTGGTATCAAAAATTTTTTAAATAGTAAAAATTTGATAATTAAGTCTAAAAGGGATGTGGCTAAAATAGCTATCAAAATTTGTGGTATGGTCTTTTCAAAACCAAAAGTATGGGTTCCAAAAAGGCTAAGAAGCAATAGAGAAAAAATTATAAGGTCGTAAATATTGATTTTTCTAATAAAATTTAACATATCCGAAATGAACATAATTAATTAATCAATTAACTTACAATTAAAGTTGCTTGAATATTTGGATGATTCCTTCCAAAAGGCCCATCCCAACAAGGTTTGCAGTAAATTCTAAAAGTTCCCGATTTATTGGCGACAAATTCAATAACTGTTGGATTATTCGGATCTTCTGTAGTAACTACTTGATTGATTCCATATTCATCTATGGTTATACCATGATTATGTGATGCAGTTCCAGGAGCAGCAACTGCTAAAATTCTCACAGTATCTCCTTTATTCACTGTAAAAGTAGAAGGTACATAAGAAGTGTGATAAATTGTTACAGTAAAGGTTTTTATTGTGGGTTCTGAAGGTGATTCCTGAGTTTTATTTGGTTGCTCGAGTTTTAAAATTCCTGAAAGTGTGAGAGAAATTGATATAGCTATTGCTATTAAAATAACAATTACAGCTAAATAAAGTTTGTTTATTGTTAATTTTCCTTTATGATACGACATACCATTCGCTAGTTGTTGGAGCTGTGGATTCAGAAACAATCACATTTAAATTAGCCTTCATTACATTACTAGCAGGCCAGTAAGAAGTTATAGTGAAAGAGTTAGTTGAATTAAAACTTACTTTCGTTTCATCGCCAGGCTTGACACTTTCTGTCTTGAAATAATCACTTCTGAAATCTAAACCGCCATAATAAACACCAGTTTCTCTAACTTTGAATATAATTATAACTTCCTCGCCAGGTTTTACAAGCAAATTGTTTATCTTTTGATTATTTATATAAAATCCATAATCATCTGCCTCAATTGTAACAAGTTTAGGAACTTTTGATGGTTGTGTAGGTGTTGTGGTAGGTTTAGGAGATAAGGGCATTATTACAACAGGAGAAACTGGTGTTATCTTTTGCGGTGCTACTTTTTGCTCCTCGGTTTTTATTTCTATTTCTTTACTAATTTCCTCTGGCGGCAAACCTGTAATTTCTGATATTTTTGAAATTATTTCTTCCTTGCTAGTTGCGGGTATAACAAGCTTTGCTTCTGTACGATTTACCTTTATTTTAATTTTCGCTAAGCCTTCTTCTATTTCTACCTCAAATTCTCTCTTAGCTTCTTTTACTCTTTCTAAAAATTCTAATGCACTTTTCGCTGTAGCTTCCGCAGCCTTAGCTCGTCCAAAAGATTCCCCGTATTTTTCTCCATTATAAGATTCTATCGCAGCATTAAAGTGTTTTACTGATTCATTATAAAGAGTAAGAATATTAGTAGAAACACTAACATTTTTAGCTTGCATCTCTTCTATAACACTCTTTAATTCTTGTATTGTTTCATTTGCTTCTTCTATTCCATCTAAGGCCTTTTCTTGAATTATTCTAGTCAAACCAGTAATATTTTCCAATTTTTTAACATTTTCCTCTACTTCTATTTCAGTTAAATTAAATTGATTTTTCATTTTAGTTTTTACTTCACCCTTTTTAATTTCAATTTTCACTTTAACTTCATCTGTTCTGTTTTTCAATGTAGAAACAAAGTTTTCTAAAGCTTGTAGTTGCTCTTGTGTTAGTCCACCTTTAACTTTAATTTTTAGAACAGCTTCGCCTAAAACTGAATTTACTTCATCTTCATGCTCTTCAATTTCTTTTTCAATTTCTAAAGTTCTTTTAAGTTCTTCTGTTGAGTTATCTATTTTCAAAGCTTTTATAGAATTCTCAATTTCATTTAACATGCTTCTATGTTCTGCTCTCACCTTTTCTGCATCTTGGAACTTATTTTGAATTATCATTTCCCTTACTTCTAACAACCTTTCTCTAGCAATTTCTAAGCCTTTCCGCGCCTTTGCAGTCGGATCAAAAGTTAACAATAAACTTAATTTATCCAAGGCTACATCTAAAGGATAGAGAAAATTATCAGGAGTTATTCCAGCTGTTATAGTTTTACCCCCAATCACAATCTGATTTCCTGTAATTAAGGTTAAACTAGAATATTCATGAGCTTGAACCGAGTTGAAAATTATTAATAATAAAAGAAAGAAAGAACCTGAAACTATATATTTCTCCTTCTCCATAAAAAATATTTAGGATAGATAAAATATATAAATCTTTTTGTACAAAGTTTTTGATTTTAGATTTTCCACTAAAATACAACTTCTTCCCACTTCTCATATCCACCTAACCCGGTTATTCTAATTCAATCCCTCCCTGTTTTTCTTTCGCTAAAAATATTGATGCCAATTTTATTCAAAAATTCTTTTCTAAAATTTACTTCCTTATACCTTCAATAATATCAGATATTATTCCAGGAACTCTTTCTATTCTCAGCACACAAAAAGTTTCATTCATCTTACCTTATATCTAAGCCTGGTTTTTCAGCAGCAATTATTACAATAATCCTCTCAGACTCAAAATAAATATCTTTTATTTTCATCCCTTTCGGCACCAATTCTTGAATTTTATTTATTGTTGCTTCATTATCAATGCATAAAAAATTTTTTTGGTCTAATTTACAACACTTCTCACAATTTCTTCATGATTTTTAAATAAATCCCCACCTTTAGTATAAATAATTATCTAGGATTCTCCTAATTCTATTCTACATCTTATTACTTCTTTCGGCAGCAAATTCTTTACTTTTTCAAGTATTTATATATTTTTCACTTCTGAAGAGAAGCATAATAACTAATGGAAATAATTTTTCATAATTTTCTTTAAAGAATTCTTTGGAAAAATCATTTTGGTTGAAAGCTTTTTTTGTCGCTTCTACAGCAATTTCTGTAGCTATAGCAGCATATGTAAAGCCGCCAGCGCTGTAAGGTTTTACTTGGCTCCCCGCATCTCCCAGCAAAAAACCTCATCAAAGTAAGTTTTGGTAGGCAAACCTATGCGAATTGTATCGCCATAAAAATCTTCAGATTTAGCTCTATCAAATTTTTGTTGAATAAAGTTGTTTAAAAGATTTAAAGCATTATTTTCATTAATTATTCCTTACCTCTTTTGCCCTTTCTTCGTCCACAGCAACAAGCCATATAAAATAGTTTTTATTTTAATTAAAATAAATAATAAATTTCGATCTCATTAATAAGTTTTTCTTTAATTGCTCCTACCGATGACATGCTAAGATGAAATATAATTCCGTTGTGGTACTGTTTAGAAAGCTATAAACCTAAGTTATTTTCAACTTCTCAGATTTTAGTATATCAAAACACCTTCTATATTTTTTCAAAAATTTATTTATTAAAAATTAATAATTAAATATTATGGTAGAATACAATGCTCTGAAAAAAGCATTGGAAGAAAATGGAGAATTAATGTTGGTAACTGATTCTGGCAGCAAATTTGAAATACATAAGCACAATGTAACTTTTGATGACAAAACAAAAATGATAAAAATAGATGCGGGCAATGAAATTTTTTGGTTGGATACAGAAAAAATTGAATACTATTGGATCCATAAAAAAGCTAAAGAATAAATGCCAACATTAGCTAAAACATCAAAAAGCAAAATAGAAAATATTTATGATTTAATAATTATTGGTGCCGGTCCTGCCGGAATTTCTGCTTCTATTTTTGCTGCTAGACAAAAATTAAATTTTTTGCTTATTTCAAAAGATTTTGGCGGACTTGCAAATTTTATTCCTGATATAGAAACTTACATTGGTTATCATTATATGAGCGGCTATGACCTTATAGAAAAATTTAAAGAACATATGAAGGATTACAATATACCCATGAAATTGGAAGAAGAAGTTACTGATGTTAGAAAGGAAAAAAATGTTTTTAAAATTTATACTAACAAATCAATTTACTATGCGAAAGCTATTATTGTAGCTTCTGGAAGAGGATTCAAGAAATTAAATGTTCCTGGAGAAAAAGAATTTGAAAATAAAGGTTTGTCTTATTGTGCTGCTTGCGATGGACCATTGTTTAAAAATAAAATTGTCGCTGTTATTGGAGGAGGTAAATCCGGCTTATTATCTACCTTATTTTTATTAAACATTGCTAAGAAAATTTATATTCTTGAAATTAGACCAGAAATAGGAGCGATGGATATAGGTAGTGATATTGTTGAAACAGTAAAAAATAGTTCAAAAGTTGAAATTTTCACTTCAGCCGAAACCATAGAAATTTATGGTGACTCTACAGTAAAAGGAATTAAATTTAAACATAAGGGAAAAATAAAAGATTTGTCTGTAGAAGGAGTTTTTGTAGAAATTGGTTATGTTCCGCATACAAATTTTCTTAAAAATCTAAAAGTTAAATTAAACCAAAGAAATGAGATAATAATTGATAAAAATAACATGACAAATGTTAAAGGAGTCTTTGCAGCTGGAGATGTAACTGACATACCAGAAAAACAAGTAATCGTGGCTTGTGGTGAAGGAGCAAAAGCTTTGATGTCAGTAATAAGATATTTATCTAGTTTTAAAGGTTAAATATGAAGTTTTCACAGATAATTAAAAAAATGTACAATGCAAATAACTCAGATTTTTGGCTTAGCATAATTAGAATAGTTTTTGGTATTTTTTGGATTTTAAGTGGGCTGGGAAAAGTTATGAATCCAGATTATGTTCTCAGCTTCCCCCAAACTATTGAAAGTTTTATGAGTAAAAATCCAAATAAATGGTACATACCTTTTTTGCAAAATTTTGTTCTTCCCAATTCCTCTTGGTTAGCCTATTTAATTTCTTACGGCGAACTTATTACAGGATTGGCTTTAGTATTTGGCTTGCTCATCAATTTCTTTTTAGCTTATGCAGTATTTATGAATATAAACTTTTATTTCGCCGCAGGTTGGCTTAGTATTTCTACAGCTATGTTAAACTTTTTGATGATTGCAATACAAATTATTTTAATTTTGTCTCTCGGATCTAAAACTTTGAGTTTAGATTATTTAATAAAACTTTCGAAAATGAGAAAAAGTTATGTTAAGGGTAAATTAAAGCTTTTCAATTTGTTTTTTTAGTTCAGGTATTACAACAGGACCTTTAAGTTTTAGTTTAACTTTTTTTACTCCATCAACAGAAAGAACAGCTTGCTTTATATCATTTGCCATCTTAAAAGCTAACATTGGAGGACAAAAAGGAGTTGTGAGATGAAAAGTAATTTCTACATTACCATTTTTTACTTTAACATTATCGATCAATTTCATTTCTGTTATAGGTATACCAATCTCAGGATCTACAACTTTATCTAATGCCTTTAATATTTTTTTTATTTCAACCATATTTCCAAACTAATTAAGCTTTCTAACAAATTTTTAACACTTGAAAGGTAAAAATATGCAGCTAAAGCACCAATAACACATGCTAATTTTTTGTTCCACAAAAGTAGAAGTCCACTAATTAAAACCAGAAAGCTACTCAGAATTGAAATTAAAGGAATCATAACTCTATATAAACCTCTTCATCTTTTATAATAACTTTATAAGTATTAACATCTTCGCTGGCTGGAGGTCTTAATACTTTTCCTGTTTTTAAATCAAATTGTGCCCCATGCCATGGGCAAACTATAGTTGTGCCTTCAACATCACCTTCATGCAAAGGCGCTCCTGCATGAGTGCAAAGATCATCTATAGCATAAAAATTTCCATTTATCTTGAAAACTGCTATTTCTTTTTTTCCAACTTTCACTAATTTTCCCACGTTTTCTTCAAAATCAGAAACTTTACCTATTTTTATTTTTTTCGCCATTTTTTCAAGGCTCCTCTTCTTTTAATCCTAAATAAGAGTAAAGGGCCATTTTGAAAACTTTGTAAGCTAATAAAGCACACTTAATTCTAATTGGACCAAAATTTATGTTACCAAAAAGTTTTATCATATCTTCCTTTGAAAATTTTTTTGCCTCTTCCAAACTTTTATTTTTCATTTTTTCTGTAAGCATGGAAGCACCAGCCTGACTAATTGCGCAACCCTTTCCACTAAACTTTATATCATAAATTTTTCCATCATTAATTTTTAAATATATTTCAATTGTATCGCCACACAAAGGGTTAGAGTCTCTATATTTTACTGTTGGATTTTCAATAGTACCATAGTTTTTAGGATTTCTATAATGTTCTAATATAATTGTTTGATAAATTTCTGATTTGCTCATAATTTAAACACTTTTCTAGCCTTTTCTAAAGAATTTACAAAACGATCAACTTCTTCCTTTGTATTATAAAGATAAAAGCTAGCCCTTGTTGTAGCTACCACACCCAACCTATTCATTAAAGGCATGGCGCAATGATGTCCACTTCTAACTGCGATGGCATCCTCATCTAAAATTGTTGCTAAATCATGGGGGTGTATATCTGCTAAGTTAAAAGAAATTACTCCCGCCCTTTCCTTCGCTTCTCCAAAAATTTTTATTTCTTCTATTTCCTTCATCTTTTTTAATGTATATTGAGTAAGTTTTTCTTCATGTTTAGCAATGTTTTTCATTCCAATTTTTTTCAAATAATCAACAGCTACTCCTAAGGCAATGGCACCCGCTATATTAGGTGTTCCGGCTTCAAATTTAAGGGGCAAATCTGCAAAAATTGTATGATCAAGATAAACTTCTTTTATCATTTCGCTACCATAATTAAATGGTTTCATTTTCTCCAAAATTTCTTTTTTCGCATATAGCACGCCTATGCCTGTTGGTCCTAACATTTTGTGCCCAGAAAAAACCAAAAAATCGCAATTTATTTTCTGAACATCTATGGGCAAATGAGGAACTGACTGTGCCCCATCTACAAGATATAAAGCTCCATTATCATGGGCAATTTTTTCGATTTTATCAATTGGATTTATAGTACCCAAAACATTCGATACATGGGTTACAGTTATAAGTTTAGTGTTCTTAGTAATTAGTTCATTGTATTGATGAAGCTTTAAATTTCCTTTATCATCTATATCAACAAATTTTAATTTTACCCCCCTTTCTTGCAAAAATTGCCATGGCACGATATTGGAATGGTGCTCCATAATTGTAGAAATAATTTCATCTCCAGCCTTTAAATTATGAATAGCATAGCCATATAAAACTAAATTTATTGCTTCTGTAGTGCTACGAGTAAAAATTATTTCTTTTTCATTCTCTGCATTGATAAACTCTGCAATTTTTCTCCTGGCTTCCTCATATTTTTCTGTAGCTTCTTCAGATAAGGTATGTACTCCACGAAAAACATTTGCATTATGTTTTTCATAGAATTCTTTTAATGCCTCAATAACTTGCTTAGGCTTTTGGGAAGTTGCAGCATTATCAAAATAAACTAATAGCTTGCCATTAATTTTTCTTTTTAATATGGGGAAATCTTCACGAATTTTTTCTACATTCAACATTTTTCACCGATACTTATAATGTTTTTCTAAGCTATCTGAAATGATTTTATTTTTCATTTCTAATGGAATTATATCTTTCTTTCCGAAAATATTTTGTTCAATATTTTCTAGAACAATCTTTATTATATCTTCATTTGGAATTCTGCTTATTATGGGGTCAAAAAAACTTAGAACCAAAAGGTTTTTCGCCAAATCTTCTTTTATACCTCTACTTTGTAAATAAAATATCTGCTCTTCATCTAAATGCGAAACTGAAGCAGAATGAGTAGCTTTTACCTCATTAGTTTCTATTTCAAGGCTAGGGATTATATCTGCATTTGCATCTTTACTTAAAAGTAAGCCGTGCTCAGAAAGATATGCTTGGGAGTTTTTTGCTATATTCTCAATTTTTATTTTTCCTTTAACTATTGCTTGACTTTTGTCTTGCAATACACTTCTTGAAACGGAAAGACTAGAAGTTAACTTTGATAAATGATAAGAATTTAAATCTGAATCAAATCTTTGATTTTCTTTGGCTGAGATTATTTGGAAATTTTCAACACTTGCTCCTATACCAACTAAAAAACAATCAACTTTAGATTTTGTTATGGCACCGCCAAAAATTCCGTGGGTAAAAATCATTTTGCTATTTTCCTCACAAAAACTTTTTTTATGAGAAAGATTAATTAAATTTTTATCAAAATTTTCTATGCTACAATAAGTTAATTGGGATGAATTTTTTAAGAAAAATTCAGAGCTCACAGAACACATATTATTTATTTCTTTTGATTTTGAACTTTTATATTCAAAAACATTAAGACTGCTATTTTCTTCTAAAATAAAAATGTTCTTAGAAAAAACTGAATTTTTATCAATTTCATAAAACAATTCGAGAGGAAAGTTTGTTTCTGTATTTTTTGGCACCCTCACAAAAATTCCAGAATTAAATAGTGCATTATTCAAACAAAGGAATTTATCATTTGGTAAATTATTAAAGTATTTTTTTAATTCTGAATAGCTATTTAAAGAGTAAAAAATATCGTCTATCTCTACAGAACTCTCTCTGTATTTTACCTTCAAACTTTCTTCAGAATTTATTTTTGGGTTAATTTCATTTATGTTAAAATCTGTAATTCTTGAATATTTGGCATATAATGGCGAGGTTTCTGGAGGCAATTCTAAAAATTTCCTAAAAGATTTTACTCTAAATTCTGTTAGCCATTGAGGCTCATTCCTTTCTTTAGAAAATTCTATGATTTTTTCCTCTGAAATTTTATTAAATTCTATCATTAGATTAACCAACACTTCCTTCCATCTCTAACCTAATTAATCTGTTTAGCTCAACAGCATATTCCATTGGCAATTCCTTTGTGAAAATTTCTATGAAGCCAGTAACTATCATGCTTAATGCATCTACCTCTGATAAGCCTCGAGACATTAAATAAAATATTTGATCTTCTCCAATTTTTCCTACCGTAGCCTCATGAGTAATTGTTGCATCACTTTCATTTATTTCATTATAAGGATAAGTATCAGTCCTAGATATATCATCCAATATCAAAGCATCACATCTGACAGTAGATTTTACACCAGTTGCATTTTTAGCTACATAAACTAAGCCGCGATAAGTGGTTCTACCACCATCCTTACATACAGACTTGGCAGTAATTCGAGATTGTGTGTTAGGTGCAAAATGTAAAACTTTTCCTCCAGAATCTTGATGTTGATTCTTTCCAGCAAAAGCAACAGATAAAATATCAGCCTTAGCATTTCTTCCCATAAGAAAAACTGATGGGTATTTCATTGTTACTTTGCTACCAATGTTTCCATCCAACCATTCAACAATAGCATCTTCATAGGCATAAGCCCTTTTTGTAACAAGGTTGTAAACATCACTGCTCCAGTTTTGTATAGTCGTATATCTCACTTCTGCTCCTTTTAATGCAACAATTTCAACCACGGCTGCATGTAAAGAATTGCTAGTATATATAGGAGCGGAACAACCCTCGATATAATGAACTTTGCTATAAGGTTCTGCAATGATTAAAGTTCTTTCGAATTGGCCCATATTTTTGGCATTTATTCGAAAGTAAGCTTGCAAAGGTAAATCAACTTCAACCCCCTCAGGAACATAAATAAATGAACCGCCAGACCAAACAGCAGTATTCAAAGCAGCGAGTTTATTATCATTATAAGGAACTATGGTACCAAAATATTTTCTCACAATTTCTGGATATTCCTGTACTGCAGTATCTGTATCTAAAAAAATCACTCCTTTTTTCTCTAATTCTTTTTGTATGTTGTGATAAATTACCTCGGATTCGAATTGTGCACCAACGCCAGCTAAAAACTTTCTTTCCGCTTCCGGTATTCCTAATTTTTCAAAGGTATTTCTTATGTTTTCAGGTAAATCTTCCCATCTTGTAGTTTTTCGGCTTTCAGGCTTAGCAAACCAAATAATATCATTCCAAGGAATTCCACTCAAGTCCGCACCCCATGTAGGCATAGGTCTTTGAAGAAAATGTTTAAAAGCTTTAAGCCTAATCTTTTTCATCCATTCGGGCTCATTTTTAATTTCAGAAATTTTTTCTACGATTTCTTTTGTTAATTTTCCTTTCAAAAGCTCCGAATATTTTGCCTCAACTTTAAAGTCATATTTACTATAGTCAAAACTAATCTCCATTGTTATTCTCCTTTATCCAACTATAACCTCTTTGCTCCAATTGCTCCGCTAACTCTGGTCCACCAGATAAAACAATTTTACCATCCACCATAACATGAACAAAATTGGGCTTTACATATTGTAAAATTCTTTGATAATGAGTTATCAAAATTATTCCAATATTTTCTACTCTAAGTTTGTTTATTGCATTGGCAACAATCTTTAGTGCATCTATATCTAAACCCGAATCGGTTTCATCTAAAATTGCAAATTTTGGTTGTAAAACAGCCAACTGTGCAATTTCACATCTCTTCTTTTCACCACCAGAAAAACCATCATTTAAATACCTGTCAATAAAACTTTCATCAAATTTAACCAATGAGAATTTTTCTTTAACATAGTCTGAAAATTCCATAAAAGAAATTCTCTCATTTTCAGGTTTTACTGCTTTATAAGCATTCCATAAAAAATTAAACAAATTTAGGCCAGCGATAGCAATTGGATATTGAAAAGCTAAAAATATTCCTTTTCTAGCTCTTTCATCAGTTTTTAAATTAAGAATACTTTCAGAATTGAGTTTTATATCACCTTTTTCAACTTTGTAATTAGGATGATTCATTAAAGTAAATGCTAGCGTGCTTTTCCCCGATCCATTCGGGCCCATTATGGCATGAACTTCTCCTCGTTCAACTTTTAAATTTACACCTTTCAATATTTTCTTTCCATCAACGCTTACATGCAAATCTACTATTTCCAAAAATTCTTTCATCTTCTTACCATAAAACAAGGTATTGTAGTAAATTATACTTTTCTATTAATTCTTTCGATATTATTGCATGTATTAAATCAGTTGCTGCAACCATAAAAAATATTTTAGGATAGATAAAATATATAAATCTTTTTGTACAGACCTTTTGATTTAGATTCAGATTTTTAAATAAAGATTAATTATTTTCTTGATCCTAGAGGGAGTGGAATTGTATTTTCGTCCATATAAGCGGATTTGTTTTTGGTTATTTGTTTGTAAAAATATATAAAAAAAATTTCTTGTTAAATACTCTTTAACTTTTGATTTTTCCTCCAAAGTTCATTTATTTTTTCTGCCAATATGAAATCTTTTTCTGTCAAATTTTTAACGCTATGAGTATAGTTAATTAATTTAACTTTATTCCAAGAATGAATTATAATATCCGGATGATGGTTAAGTTTTTCTGCTATTTTTCCAACTTTGTTGACAAATTTCAATGCTTGAACGAAATCTTTAAACACAAAATCTCTTTCTAACTTTCCATTGATTATTTTCCATCCTTTAATTTTTTTCTTTACCATATAATATTTGTTCTTTAATTCTTTTATATTTACTACAGAACTTAATCTTAAAACCTTTAAGCTTATGTTAGATATATTATATACAAAAAATATTCTTATTACTACATTCTTCTTGCTATACTTTTCTGTTGATTTACCAGTTTTAATATTTTCAAGCTTATCATTGCACTTTTTACAAATACTTACAACTTTTTTATTTCAATAGCAATAACTTTTAGCTTTAACATCTAC
>JAWBMD010000018.1:0-12626 GCA_039000985.1 Candidatus Aenigmatarchaeota archaeon
CTCTTGCTTCTTTTTTTCTTGGATCACTTTTTTCCCAAGCTTCTACCGTTGCCACATCAATGTCGAATGCTACTCTCTCTTTCATATCACATCACTTATCACAATATTTGAACCAACTTTCTTAATAGCAACACCATTCAAATTGAGATAAGGTGAAGCTGAGGAGAGCTTGATATTACCATTAACATCTAATTTTTCAGAAGGTGCCGTTGTCCCTATGCCAACGCTGCCTCCAGATTGATAAATTATTGAATTTCCCAAACTTGAGGAAGAACTCCAAATTGGAATATAATTAGCAGTGCCACTTCCATTGACAACTCCTTGAGTAGCATTAATTTGAATGCAAGTTAAACTTGAACCTATAATTCTAACAGCATATCCTTCTGGACAACCAGCTGGAAAGTTTATTAATCTTTCCCAAGGTACATTTCCTCCTTGCAAAGTTCCACTCCAATAAACATTTCCAATAACATGTAAAGGATATAAAGGATAACTTGTATTAATTCCAACATAACTAACATTTATAATATTTTTTAGAAACATATCAAGATTTACATCTATAGGTTTAATTTCGCTTAAAGGATGTGATTGTAGTTGAGCAAAAGCAAATGATAAAGAAATTAGTAATAAAACAATGGTTTTAATTATGGTTATCATTTTTGCTTTTCCAAAGATTTTTTAAGTAAATATTCTATAGCTGAAGACAAATCATCAAATCCATTCTTTTTGGCAAATTCCTCTAACTCAATCCATAACCTGCTATCTAAATAAATTGATTTTCCAGACTTTACCACAAATACAATATTGTACTATACTATTTAAATAGTTTACTATATTGTATTGTATATTTTCAAAAATATATTTTGAAAAAGTAAAGTTTGTCAAAAATTTACAACTCAAATATAACAACAAATAGATTTTTAAAGTGAAGTTTTTATCAAGTTTTATTATAAAGTAGGAGGAGATATTGCAAGAACAGTCAAGGTGCTAATTTGTATATCTTAATGCCATATTTTTCTTTCAAAATTTTGCTTTTTTCAAAGCTTCTTCTGCATCGGTTTTAGTAAAAGCTTTAACAGGACTCCAGATTTCTGTCTTTCTTCGAAAAGGATATCTTGTAATCTCATAAGCTTTTTTTTTCTAAAATTTTTTTTGCTTTATCGGCAACAAAGTGACTTTCAACAAATTCATTTTTTAAAATCAAAAGTGCTTTAATTGCTTTTTCTGTTGCTTGCTGAGAGTGGTATGCAGAATTATTAAAGTTGTTTGTCTCAAGTAAAATTTTTGCACTTTTTAAGTCGGCTTCTGCTATAACAAAAACTCTTCAGCCAATTATTTTCATATTCAAAATAAATAGGATTAGTTTTTCAATCCACACAATGCCAAAAAGTAAGGGATTTATAGGCTCAAAAATTTCTTAGGGCTCAACAAGAATTGAAGAAATTTTTATTGCATATTTTTCAAAAATTTTCGATTCTAAGTCAGAAATAAGATCAAATCTTTCCTTTATATCTGGTAAATTTTTAGCAATTATTAAAATATCATAATCTGAATCTTTTCTTGCTAAGTTCTTAACTCTCGAACCGAAAAAAACAATACTAATTAAATTATTTTTAAATTTCTTTTTGCATTCTTCTGAGAAATCTTTTAGTGCTTTTTTAATTTTTTCTTCCATACTTAATAATTATATGTTTAGTTCAAATTACAATAAAATTAAAGAAAATTCATGTCAAAAGAAATTTTTGCTAACTTGCTTTTCTAGGATTAACCAGATTTTCTTTCTATAGCTTTTTTCAAGATTCTTGTTACTGTAGATTCTAATTCTTTTTTACTTACCTTTCGGGATGGTACCAAAACTTTTACCTTTTTCCCATTTAGTATTATTGTTTTTTCTATTTGTGTTAATTTCTTCATAATTTTCTTTTCTCATTAGAATATTTAAATAATATTTTATGAAGTCGACATAACTTATTATATTTGGATAGAATTGCTTACATTTCTCTAGAATTTCTTTATCACCAGTTAAAAATTTAAACCCAAAAGTTTTCGCTATAGATAAATGCTGGAGATTTGTTACTCTTTTCTTTATTTCTGTTTTCTTAACAATCTCTGTTATATCTTCGAGAACTTTTTCAAAGCTTATTTCTGTTAATTTTAGTTCTGTTATGTTAAGATGAGCTATAAACTTGATCCAAAGGTTATTTATTTCTTCTTCCTTAACTTTAAGCTCTGTTCTAAGTCTTCTAAAAACTTCGGATTTTGTGAGTGTTGAAGTAAAGTACTTGAAATATTTCTTCCCTCTTCTTAAGTTTTCGATTATTTTTGGTTCTTTAAATTTTCCACCTTTCAATTCCTTAGCTTTCTGTAAAAAATATCCGTAAATTATGTTTGTATCCAGGTAGATTTTTTCCTTCATATTCTTGCTAGCTTTCCTGCATAATATTAAAATAATAGATGCTTTTGCTAAGGTAAAGTTATCAAGAATAAATTTATCCGGCTTTCTCTCTTTCTATAGCTTTTTTCAAAATTTCCGTAATTCTTTTCTCGAATTCCTCTTTGCCTATTGTTTTTTTGGATACTGAAACTTTTACTTTTCTTCCACCTAATATTTTTGTTACTATCTTGAAATCTTTATCTTCTCTCATAACTATTGTTTTTTTTTTATATTTAGATTTTCAACCAGCTTTTATTACATCATGATTTTTTAAAATTGGTAAAATTTTCTTTTTTAATTGTGATAAATTTTATTATTCCTCTATTGATTATATTGCAAATAATTTCAGTTAAAAAGTAATCTTTTTGCAAATTCGCAATTATTGGACCTGCCGGGATTTGAACCCGGAGTTCCCACCTTGCGAAGGTGGTGTCTTACCATTAGACCACAGGCCCTTAAGCGCTTTATTATTTTTAGTTCAATAAATTTTTATATGCCAATTGTAGCGTTTTTTGGTGAAATTTTTTTGAAGGGAAAAAATAGGATGGATTTTATTAATAAATTAGAAAATAACATCAAAAATGCTTTAGGTAATATTAATGTTAAAAAATATCATGATAGGATTGTAATTGATAGTAACGATGAAAAAATTGCAGAGATTTGCTCAAAAATTTTTGGTGTTGCTTCTGTTTATTTAGCAGAAATTATAGAGAGGAATTTGGATTTAGCTGCCGAGATTGCGAAAAAAGAAATTAAAAATAAAAGTTATTGTATTAGAGTTGATAGAATTGATAAAAAATTTCCTTTAACTTCTAAAGAAATAGAAAGCTATATTGGAGAAAAAATTGGTGGAAAAGTTGATTTAGAAAATCCAGAAATAATAATTAGATTTAAAGTTTATGATGATTCGATTTATTTTTTAAAAAAGAAATATGAAGGAATAGGTGGTTTACCTGTTAATACTAGTGGAAAAGTTTTAAGCTTGCTTTCAGGTGGGATAGATTCTGCAGTTTCCTCTTATTTAATAATGAAGCGTGGCTGTATTGTTGATTTTTTACATTTTTATGCTTATAGTTCTGTAAAGGAAGTTGAGCAATCAAAAATTTTTGAATTAATTAAAAAAATTGTAGAGACACAAAAATTGAAAGTTAAGCTTTATTTAATTCCTTACTATATTTTTCATACAAAAGCTTTGGAAGCAAATATAAAGGAAAAAATTGAACTAATTATTTTTAGAAGGTTTATGATAAGAATTGCAAACGAACTATGCAAAAAATATAAGTACAAAGCAATTGTTACTGGGGATAATTTAGGTCAAGTTGCTTCTCAAACTTTAGAAAATTTAGCTCTTGTTGATAAAATTTCAGAATTTCCAATTTTTAGACCATTGCTTACTTTTGATAAAAAAGAAATAATAGATCTTGCTAAGAAAATAGGAACATATGAAATGAGTATAAAAGATTATAAAGATTGTTGCTCAATAATCTCTCTCAATCCAGCTACAAAGCCAAAGTTTGAGGATGTTTTGGAAGCAGAGAAAAAAATGGATATAGAGAAAGTTGTTGAAGATAGTATAAAGGAAATGAGTACTTATGAGCTATAAATCTTAAACTAAAAGACATCAATTTTTTATGTCGCGAATTTTAAAACCTTTAGTATTCTTTTTTATGTTTTTTAAATATAAGAAGCTTACTACATATACTTTCTATATCTTCTTCACTTATCTTTTCTGCAAATTCTTCTAGCATTTCAAATATTTTAGGAATTTAGAATTTACAAGCAATTTCCCTCAAGTGAATTTTAGCTTCATAATTTGAAGTGTAAAATGATAAAATCTCAAGCATCTTCCCATTGAAGGTTTTTTCCTTCATATGTAGTATTTTTCCTACAAATGCTTTATATTAGTTTTTGTATGCTTATTGAAGCTTGGAATAGAGTTACTAGAAAGTTTTATTGAACAAATATTTAAGTTTTTGTTCACTATACTATACATATGAAAGAAGAATTCAAAACAAATTTAGCTGAGTTTGAAGAGTTTAAAATTCCACCATTGATTGAAAAGAGAAATTAAACTACCTTCTCATAATCTTATTTCCATAACTGTACATAGAAGAGCAGGTAAAACTTATTTTCTATTTAAAAAAATTAAAGAGCTTGGCAGGGAAAATTGTCTTTTCATGAATTTTGAAAGACCTAACTTAATAGGTGCTACCGCAAAAGATTTTAGAGATATGCTTATTGCTTGTCAAGAACTTTATGGTAAAGAGCCAAAATATTTAATGTTAGATGAAATCCAAGCAGTAAAAAATTGGGAGGTTGGTGTGAGAGAATTACATGATAAAGGAAAATATAACATTTTAATTACAGGTTCTTCTTCTAAATTACTACCAAAAGAGATAGCAACTCAATTAAGAGGAAGAGTGGTAAATGTGTTATTAATGCCATTTTACTTTAGAGAATTTTTAAAAGCAAAAAATATTGAAATTGATAAATTTTCAGCTTATACGAAGAAAGGAATTATACTAAAGCTATTGAATAAGTTTTTAGAAAAAGGTGGTTTTCCAGAACCAACTCTTAAGCCAGAAATTTATGATGAGCTAATGCTTAGCATAAAAGATGGAATTTTTTATAGAGATATAATTGGTATAAGAAAGACAAAAACTTTTGAATTTTTAACTAGGGTTTTAGTTTCTAGTTTTTCTTCTTATTACACTTATTCTAAGTTACAAAACATTTTATATTCTTATGGCATAAAAATTTCAAAAAATACTATAATAGAATTTGTAAGGATTTTGGAGGAATGTTTTCTTTTATTTTCTGTAGAAAAGTTTCACTTCAAAGTTAAAGAAATATTAAAGAGCCCGAAAAAAGTTTATGTTGTTGATCAAGGTCTTATTAAGCTTTTTGTACCAAGAGCAAGTAAAGATATTGGAAAATTAATGGAGAATTGTGTATTTTGCGAACTTAAAAGAATAAGTACTAATGAGATTTTTTACTTAGAAGTAAATCAGAGCGAGGTTGATTTTGTTATAAAGGAAGGTTTAGAAATTAAGCAACTAATACAAGCTACCTATGCTAGCAATAAAGATGAAATAGAGAAAAGGGAAATTAAGGCTTTAATGAAAGCTAGTGAGCTATTAAGATGTAAAAGCTTGCAAATAATTACATGGGATTATGAAGATGAGTTAAAAGTTAATAACAAAGAAGTTAGATGTAGACCATTATGGAAATGGTTATTAAGATTAGCTTAGTATATTGTGTCACATGTGACACAAGAAATTTATTATTTGTGTCATAAAAGTATAATTTTGGCAAGGAGCAGATAAGTTGAATAATACAAATAGAAAGCTTTTTAAAAAAATTTTCTAATATTATTATATATGTTTTCAAAAGAAACCATAAGGGAGGTTATTTTGGAGCAAGAGAAAGAGATAGAAGAAACATTTAAAAAAGAAAAAATAATAGAGAGGGAATTATTAGAAGAGCTACCAAAATTTTTGAATTATCCAAACATTTTAGCGATATTAGGTGTTAGAAGGTGTGGAAAATCGGTTCTTTCTTGGCAAGTTTTAAAGGATAAAAAATTTGGTTATATAAATTTTGATGATGAAAGATTAAAGGGATTAAAAGCTGATGATTTAAACAAATTTTTACAAGTATTCTATGAGCTTTATGGAGATCTAGAAAATATAATTTTGGATGAGATTCACAATATCGATGGTTGGGAGCTTTTTGCTAATAGATTGAGAAGAACAAAAAAGGTTATAATTACTGGAAGTAATTCAAAGCTTTTATCTGGCGAATTAGCAACTCATTTAACAGGGAGACATATTGATTTTACTTTGTTTCCATTTAGCTTTAGGGAGTTTTTGATTTATAATAATATAAAATTAGAAGTATACACGACATTAGAAAGAGCACAGATTTTTAATCATCTTCAAAATTATTTATTTGGCAGCGGGTTTCCAGAATTCCCAAAATTTGGGAAAAAAATTCTTAAGGTAATTTATGAAGATATAATAAAAAAAGATGTTGCTAAGAGAAGGAAAATTAAAAGAGAAGAAGAGCTGAGAAAAATAGCAAGATTTTTGGTTAGTAATTTTTCTAAAGAGTTTACTTATTCTTCATTAAAAGAAATTTCCACTATTAAGCATTTGTTTACCATTTCTACTTGGGTTAATGCGTTAGAGGAAGCTTATTTGATAATTAAACTTGAGAGATTTAGTTTTAAATTAAAGCAAAAATTTATTGCACCAAAAAAAGTTTATTGTATTGATAATGGTTTAATTAGTGTTGCTGGATTTTTAACAAGTGAAAACATAGGCAGACTTATGGAGAATTTAGTTGCTATAGAGCTCTTTAGGAAAAAAAGTTATTGGTTTGATGATTGGGAAATTTTTTATTGGAAAGATTACCAACAAAACGAAGTAGACTTTATTGTAAAAGAAGGATTAAAAATTAACCAGCTTATTCAAGTTACCTATGCTTCAAGCAAGGATGAAATTGATAAAAGGGAAATTAAGGCTTTACTGAAAGCTAGTGAGCAATTGAAATGTGAAAATTTGCTTATAATTACCTGGGACTATGAGGATGAACTGAAAGTTAATAATAAAACGATTAAATGTATCCCTTTATGGAAATGGTTGTTAAAATTTTAAATTTTCAGTTAGAAAGTTGTACTGCATAAATTTATAAATTTTTGTGCAGTATAATTTTATGATAAAAGAAGTATTGTTAAGACAGAAAATTGAAGTTGAAGAAATTGTTAAAGGAAAATTTATTGAAAGAGAAAACATAGAGAAAATAATACCATATCTCAATACAAAATTAATAAAGGTTATTATAGGATTAAGAAGAAGTGGAAAATCATTTTTAGGAATTCATTTAATAAAAAAATTTAACTTTGGTTATGTAAATTTTGATGACGAGAGATTAGTGGAGGTTAAAGATTATGATGAAATATTAAAAAATTTGCATGAAATATATGGAAAAGTTAATTTTTTGTTTTTTGATGAGATCCAAAATTTAGAAAAATGGGAACTTTTTGTAAACAGATTACAAAGAAGCGGTTATAATATTATAATTACTGGCTCTAATGCAAAATTACTTAGCAAAGAACTAGCAACACAGTTAACAGGAAGATATATTGAAATAGAAAATTTTCCATTCAGCTTTAGAGAGTTTTTAAAAGCAAAGGATTTTAAGATAAGAAAAGAAGAATTAGAAATAAAAGAATTAAGAGGAAAATTGCTAAATTTATTGAATGAATATTTAAAAATTGGTGGGCTTCCAGAAGTTGTAATAGAAAAGTATAAGCCAGAAAATTATGTTAGAATGCTTTTCGATAGCATTATATTTAAAGATATCGTTAAGAGATATAATTTAAGATTTTCATCAAAAATTTATGAACTAGCAAGATATTTAATTTCTAATATTTCAACTCTACAAAGTTTTAATAAAATAAATGAAATTCTTAATTTTAGAAGCATCCATACTGTTCAAAATTATTTCGAATATCTCAAAGAAGCTTATTTAATTTTTCATTTAGATGCATTTTCTTTTAGTATTAAAAATCAAATTAAATCTAAGAAGAAAGTTTATTCAATGGATTTATCTTTTCCAAATTTTACTAGTTTTAAATTTTCTGAAAATATTGGTAGATTAATTGAAAACTTGGTTGCTATAGAGTTATTGAGAAAGGGTTATAAAGAAGTTTATTATTGGAAAGATTATCAGCAAAATGAGGTTGATTTTGTTTTAAAGGAGGGATTAAAAATTACTCAGCTTATTCAAGTTACTTATGCTTCTAGCAAAGATGAGATAGAGAAAAAAGAAACAAAAGCTTTATTAAAAGCAAGTGAATTATTGAAATGTGAAAATTTGCTTATAATTACTTGGGATTATAAAGATGAGTTAAAAATAAATAATAAGATAATTAAATGCATTCCTTTATGGAAGTGGTTGTTAAGATTAGCTTAGTATATTGTGTCATATGTGACACAAGAAATTTATTATTTGTGTCATAAAAGTATAAATATAGAAAGGGATGAGATTGTAAACATATTTCTAGGTTTCAAAAGACTGTGAAGATAGGTGTGGAAATTTTTGTAAAGAATAAAGCAGAAAATGAAAAGTTACATTTAATCTAAATTTTTTAATTAACTAAATAATTTATATGGAAAATTATAAAGATAAGTTAACAGAATTTATAGAGGAATTCTGGAGAAAAGAACTACCGATTTTAAAGGAGAGAAAAGTAAAGCTAGACCTAGAGACTGAGCTTATTAACGATGTAATAGGTGTTAGAAGATCAGGAAAAACATCTGTAATGTTGCTAACTATAAGTAGATTGGGAAAAGAAAGATGTCTTTACTTAAATTTTGAAAATAGGAAATTGTTTCCTTTAACTAACAAGTATTTCGATGCTATAATTGAGTTTATTTATGGCATGGAGTTGCTTAAAAGGTTTAAAAAAATTTACTTATTTTTAGATGAGGTTCAGAAGATAAACGAATGGGAAAGATATGTAAGAAGTATTTATGATGAGTTTAAAGGTAGGATAAAAATTTTCATTTCTGGCTCAACTTCTAAGCTAACAGCTTCAAAACTTTCAACTTTGTTAAGTGGAAGACATCTTACCACTTATGTCTTTCCATTGAGTTTTAGAGAATTCTTAAGCTTTAAAGAGTTTAAAATTCCAACTTTTTATATAGAAGAGGATAGGGCAAAAGTGTTGAAATTTTTAAAGGAGTATATTGAGTTCGGCGGTTTTCCAGAGGTAGTTTTGAGTGAGAAGAAAGAAGAAATGATACAAACTTTAATGCTAGACATTATAAATAGAGATGTTTTGCCAGGGATTGTTAAAAGGAGGGAAATAGTTGAAGATTTTGTATATTTCTTGTGTAGCAACAGCGGAAAGCTTTTGAGCTTCAATGAAATGGCAAAATTGTTTGTAAGAACTTCTGTACTTACTGTTCAAAAAATTTTCAATTTACTAAAGGATGTTTTTCTTTTTTTCGATTTTCCTATTTTCTCTTACAGTGTAAAGACCCAGCTTCTATATCCAAAAAAGATAATTTGTATAGATCAAGGTTTTATCAATCAATTTGGTTTTAAGTTTAGTGAGGACAGGGGTAGATTGATGGAGAATTTAGTTGGGATTGAGCTTTTAAGGAAATATGGATTAATAGGAAAGACGAAGGTATTTTACTGGAAGGAGTATGGAAAAAGGGAAGGAAGTGAAGTTGATTTTGTTTTAAAGGAAGGGTTAAATGTTAAGCAATTAATTCAAGTAACTTATGCTTCAAGCAAGGATGAAATTGATAAAAGAGAAGTAAGAGCGTTAATGAAAGCTAGCGAGCAGTTGAAATGTAAGAATTTATTAATAATAACTTGGGATTATGAAGATGAGTTGAAAGTTGATAGCAGAAAAATTAAATGCGTACCATTAGGGAAATGGTTACTAGAACTAAAAGAGGTTTAGAACTATTTTCCTTCATATAAGGAAATTTTTTTCATATATTTTCCTTCTATAATATATTATTTGTGATAGAGAAAAATAGCATTGTTGATTTTTTAAAAGAGTATGAAAAATTTTCTCCAACAATTATAAAAAGAGAATTAGAAGTACCACTAAACACAAGCTTTATAGTTTCAATAATAGGTCCTAGAAGAGCAGGTAAAACATATTATCTTTTTCAAATAAAAAATCTTAAGCCAAATAGTTTGTATTTAAACTTTGAAGATTCCCGCTTAATTGGAGTTGAGTTTAAAGATATAAGAGAAATTATAAGGTTGTTTGAAGAAATTTATGGAATAAAACCAACATATTTGCTTTTAGATGAAATTCAAAATGTTGAAAATTGGGAAATTATAATAAGAGAAATACATGATCTCAAACTTTATAAAATAATTATTACTGGCTCTTCTTCAAAGCTTTTAAGCAAGGAAATTTCAACAAAACTTAGGGGAAGAACTTTAAGCTATATTTTATTTCCATTTTCTTTTAGGGAGTTTTTAAATGCTAAGGAATTTTCTCTTGAAAAATTTTTATCAAAAGAAAAAGAAGTAGAGGTTAAAAGAAATTTAAGAGAATATATTGAGTTTGGTGGTTTTCCTGAAGTAGTTTTAAATTCTAACGTTAGAACTAATATAATTAAGCAATATTATGATTTGATTTTATTTAAGGATTTTATAGAAAGACATGAAATAAGAAATATAGGATTTTCAAAATTTTTATTGAATTTTATTCTTCAGAATTTTTCAAAGGAAATATCAGTAAAGGGTATATATGATAAAGCAAAATCTATGAATTTAAAAATTTCGAAAGATACAACTTATAGCTATTTAGATAAATTGAATGACACTTTAATATTTTTCTTCCTTGAAAGGTATTCTAAGAAAGTGCATGTTAGGGAGTCTTGGCCAAAAAAAATTTATGTTGTTGATAATGGTTTAACTAAGAATATAAGATTTTCTCAAGATTATGGAAAGTTAATGGAGAATTGTGTTTTTCTTGAGCTAAAAAGAAAACAAAATAAGAATCCTTTAATGGAATGCTATTATTTTAAAGTAAATGATAGTGAAGTCGATTTTGTTGTAAAAGAAGGATTAAGAGTTACTCAGCTTATTCAAGTAACTTATGCTTCAAGCAAGGATGAGATTGATAAAAGAGAAATTAAAGCTTTAATGAAAGCTAGTGAGCTATTAAGATGTAAAAGCTTGCAAATAATCACATGGGACTATGAAGATGAGATAAAAGTTAATGATAAAATAATTAAATGCATACCATTATGGAAATGGTTATTGGGGTGAAGAGTTAAAAAGATGTCTGCTCTATGCGATAACTTTATTAATTTTTATCGTATATATAAGATAATATGAAAGAGGATGTAATAAGAAAGCTAATTTATGAATTTTGGGAAAAAGATTTAAAAGAAGTAAAGGAGCGAGTAAAAGATCTAAAGTTCTTATCAACAAATCTTGTTAATGATATAGTTGGGGTAAGAAGAGCAGGAAAGACTTATTTTCTATTCTTCTTAACAAAAATACTAGAAAAAGAATTTGGGAGGGAGCAATTCATATATTTAAATTGCGAGCACAGAAGCATTTATCCTTTAAAAATTGAGGAACTTAATTATTTAGTTAAATTTTTTCATGAAGAAAATTTGCTAAGCAAAAAAATTTTTCTTTTTCTAGATGAAGTACAAGCAGTTAAAGGTTGGGAGATTTTTGTTAAAAGTATTCATGATGAATTTGAGAATAAAATAAAAGTAATAGTTTCAGGTTCTGTTAAAACACTTCTTTCCATGGATTATGGAAAGCTTTTAAGTGGAAGACATCAAACAATAAAAATATTCCCATTATCTTTTACAGAATATCTTAACTTTAAAAATATTCAAAAGGAAAGAATTACAGAGGAGAAAGAAGCAAAGATTAAAAAAGCTGCAAGAGATTTTTTGAAATGTGGTTCTTTTCCAAAGTATGTATTAACTGAAGATTTAACTTATTTGGAGCAAACTTTTACAGATATAATTGAAAGAGATATAAAAAGTAGAGTTGAAATTAGGAAAAAAGATGTTATAGATGAGCTTATAAACCTTTTATTGGAAAGAGTTGCTTCTAAAATATCTTTTACTAAACTGAGAAATTTACTTCGATTTAAAGGTTACAAAATAAGCACTGATTTAATAATAAAGTATGCTTCAATTTGTGAAGATGTATTTCTTTTTTTCTTTTTACCAATTTATTCAACAAAATATTCCGAAATGATAAAAAATCCTAAAAAGGTTTATATTATTGATAACGGTTTTATTAACCTATTTCCTTTAAGAATATCGGAAAATTTTGGCAAGCAGATGGAGAATACAGTATTCTTAGAGCTATTAAAGTCAGGGCTTGATGCTGGAAAAGAGATATTTTATTATAAAATTAATGATAATGAAGTAGATTTCGTTATAAAACAAGGATTAAAAATTAACCAACTTATTCAAGTTACTTATGCTTCAAGCAAAGATGAAATAGAGAAAAGAGAAATAAAAGGATTAATAAAAGCTAGTAATGAACTTAAATGCAAAAATTTATTTATAATAACATGGGACTATGAAGATGAAATAAAAATAAATAATAAGATAATTAAATGCATTCCATTATGGAAGTGGTTGTTAAAATAAATATGTATTTCCGAGATATA
>JAWBMD010000019.1:0-10522 GCA_039000985.1 Candidatus Aenigmatarchaeota archaeon
CTTAAAACTTTAAAATATGTACAAAAATTTGTTCCAAAAATCAAATATGTATTTGTAGGAAGTGGCGATATGTTAAGTTCATTAATAAAAATTGCTTATGAAGATAATGTATTAGATAAAGTTATATTTGCTGGTTTTTTAAGAGACGCAGAGCTTTGGGGAGTTTATAAGTATTCTGACCTATTAGTTTCTCCTTCTGTGTTTGATCCATTTGGGCTTGTTCCATTAGAGGCCGTAAAGTTTAAATTACCAGTAATAATTTCAAAAACAACTGGATGCGGAGAATACCTTTATCATTGTTTAAAGGTTGATTTTTGGGATATAAAATTGATGGCAAATTACATTGTGGGAGTTTTAAAATATCAACCATTGCGAAATGAATTAGCAAAAAATTCTTTTGATGAATTGCCAAAGTTTAATTGGGAAGATATAGCTGACCAGATTGTAAATATATATTCTAATCTCCTAAGCAAAGTATAAAAATGCCTTCTATTTGTTTTTATTTTAAAATTCATCAACCATTCAGGTTAAAAAATTACAGTGTATTTGATATTGGTGAGGACTTTAATTATTTTGATGATGAAAGAAATAAGATGTATTTAGACAGAATTGTCCAAAAATGTTATATTCCTACACTAAACTTAATATATGAACTAATAAAAGAAACAAACTTTAGATTTAAAGCTTCTTTTGGTCTAACTGGTACATTAATAGAACAATTTAAGCTTTGGCATCCAGAAGTTTTGGATTTATTTAAGAAAGTAGCAAGTACAGGGTGTATAGAGTTTACTGGCGAAACTTATTATCATTCCCTTTCTTCATTATTTTCCATAAAGGAATTTATAGAACAAATTGAATTACATAAAAAAATAATAGAAAAAGAGTTCATGCAAATTCCTAAGGTTTTTTCTAACACAGAGCTAATATACTTTGACGAGTTAGAAAATATACTACCTGACTTGGGCTTTAATGCAATCATAACTGAGGGAGTTGATTGGATTTTGGGTTGGCGTTCTCCAAATTTTATATATGAATCACCACAAGGCAAATTGAAAATATTTTTAAGGAATTATAAGCTTTCTGATGACATAAGTTTTAGGTTTTCTTCTAGAGATTGGGATGGTTGGCCATTAACAGCTGATAAATTTGCAAGCTGGGTTGCGCAATTTAGAGGTAATGGTGAAGTTATTAATTTATTTATGGATTTTGAGACATTTGGAGAGCACCAATGGGCTGAGACTGGTATCTTTGAATTTCTTGCTAATTTACCATTTGAAATTTTGAAATATAAAGATTTAGAATTTTCCACCCTATCAGAAGCACTAAAAAAATATCCTGTAAGGGGCACTTATTCGTCCTATTATCCAATTACATGGGCTGATACTGAAAGAGATTTAACAGCTTGGTTAGGAAATGAAATGCAAAAGGACTCTGCTTATAGATTATATCAACTTGAAAATAGAATAAAATCAAAGGATGAAAATTTTTTAGATACATGGAGAAAACTTCAAACTGCGGATCATTTTTATTATATGTGTACAAAATGGTTCGCTGATGGAGATGTTCATAAATATTTCAATCCTTATGAAAATCCTTATGTTGCTTATTTGAATTTTAGAAATGTTTTAGAAGATTTAAATTTAAGATTAAAATAATTTATGAAAATAGAGGAGTTAAAAAACAGAATAGAATTTGAAATACAAAAACCTATTTCTGAAATTTCTATTATAAATTTAGTTCAAGATTTGATAAGTTATTGTTACAAAGCAAGAGCTTCAGACATACACATAGAACCCCAGGAAAATCAATTATTAATAAAAGCAAGAATTGATGGTATTATCCATGAACTTTTTACTTTTCCTAAAGAAATTCAAGATGAAATAATCTCACGAATAAAAATATTATCAGGCCTTAGAACAGATGAACACTACACACCACAAGATGGACGTTTTAAGTTTTTTGATGTTTACTCAAACTCAGAGTTTGATATACGAGTTTCTATTATGCCTACATATTTTGGAGAAAATGCTGTCTTAAGATTATTAGTATCAAAAGAGACATCTTTTACCTTAGAAACTCTTGGCTTTTCTGAAAGAGATTTAAAAGAAGTTAAAAGAGCTATTAAAAAACCTTATGGTATGATACTTGTAACTGGACCTACTGGCTCGGGTAAAACTACTACTTTATATACAATATTAAAAACTTTAAATACAGGAGCTGTTTCTATAATTACATTAGAAGATCCAATTGAATATTCCATCCCAGGTATTACACAAATACAAGTTAATCCTCAGGTAGGTTTAGTTTTTAGTACTGGTTTAAGAGCTATTTTAAGACAAGATCCTGATATTATCATGGTTGGTGAAATAAGAGATGAAGAAACAGCAGATATTGCTGTCAATGCTGCCTTAACTGGACATTTACTTTTGTCAACTTTACATACAAATGACGCAGCAACTGCTTTACCAAGACTTTTAGAAATGGGAGTGGAACCTTTTTTAATTGCTTCTACGGTAAATATAGTTATAGGACAAAGATTAGTACGAAAAATTTGTGAAAACTGTAAACAAGAAAGAAAATTTACAACAACAGAAATATTATCATTTTTAGAAACTATCGGGCTAGATCTTACCTTAGAAAATATTAAAGAAATTAAAAAACAAAAGTTTTATATAGGAAAAGGATGTGAATTATGTAATAATACTGGATATTATGGAAGATTAGGGATATTCGAGGTATTGCCTATTACTGATAAAATAAGAACAGCTATCATGAAAAGGGCAGATAGCAACGAAATAAAGTCAATTGCTATTTCTGAAGGTATGAAAACAATGATTCAAGATGGTTTTGATAAAGTAGTAAAAGGTCTTACAACTATAGAAGAAATTCTAAGAGTTATTCATGAATAAAAAACCTTTTTTTCTAAGAATTTCTTTAAATGAGAAAATAATATTTGTTAGAAATTTATCGATGTTGTTAAAAAGCGGTATTAGCATTGTTGAAGCCTTAGAGATTTTAAAAAATAACACAAAATCTAAAACTTTAATTTATATTCTAAACGAAGCCATTTCAGATGTTCAAAGAGGGCAATTTTTATCAAATAGTTTAAATAAATTTAAAAATGTATTTGGTGAGTTTTTTGTAAATATAATTAGGGTAGGAGAGCTTACAGGGAAACTACCCGAAAATCTAGATAAATTAGCTGATGAGTTAGCACAAATAGGAGCTTTGAAAAGAAAAATTATTACTACCATGATTTACCCAACTTTCATAATAACAACAATGGTAGTTTTAGTAATTTTTGTTTTGTATTTTGTTTTTCCAAAAATATTACCTATCTTCGAAAATCTAGGAGTAGAATTGCCTCTTACTACTAAAATTTTTATAAAGGTTTCTTATTTTTTAATAAATAATACAACTGAGCTGATAATTTTTTTAATTATATTTATTTTATCATTTTTTATTGCCTTAAGATTTCCTAAGTCAAAATTTTATATTGATTTATTTTTATTAAATCTACCATTGCTTTCGGATGTAATTAAAAAATATATTCTTGCTGAATTTTCTAGGATATTAAGCTTATTATTAGGAAGTGGGCTTAAAATAGTAGAAAGTATAGAAATTGCTGGAAATGCTTTAACTAATAATGTATATAAAAAAATTTTAATAGATGTTTCATCAAATGTTTTATCGGGCTATCCTTTAAATGAGTCTTTAGAAAAATTTCCAAAATTATTTCCTTATAATTTTGTAAAGATGATTGAAATTGGCGAAAGAACAGGAAATCTAGAAAAAAATTTAAGATACTTATCCCAAAACTTTGAGGAGGATGTAGACACATTTTTAGAAAGATTTATAAATATATTAGAGCCTTTAATATTAGTAATTATCGCAGCAACAATTGGTTTTATGGCAATTTCTATTATACTACCAATATATGAATTATCAGAAAAAATCCAACCTTAGTTTTACGTTTTTAGAAATTTTAATAACCATTGTTTTTATAGTGCTTTTAGGGTATTTTATATACGGAGCTTTTATAAATTTTTTAAAAATGACAACATCTTTAAGGCTTACACTTCAGGCTTTAAATATTTTAGAAAGTGAATTAGAAATAATAAGAAATATGAAGTATGAAGACATTGGTATAAAAGATGGCTATCCAAGAGGTAAACTTGAAAGAAAAAAATATATAAATTTAGGCAACTTAAGCTTTGTAGTTTCTTATTATATAAGAAATATAGATGATCCTTTTGATGGCACGGTTACTTCAACTCCTCAAGATTTAGCTCCTGCTGATTATAAGCTGGTTGAACTAAAAATAGAATGCCTCAATTGTGGGATCAAATTTAAACCTCAAAAATTAACAACCTTAGTAGCGCCTAAAAATTTGGAAGTGACTACAAACAATGGATCTTTATTTATTAAAGCGATAAACTCAAAAGGTGAGCCTATACCACAGGCTAAGGTTATTGTATTAAATAAGCAAATAAATCCACCTATTTTAATTGAAGATTATACAAATAATGATGGCATTTTACCCTTAATAGATATACCTACAGGAACTAATGCTTATGAAATTACAATTACTAAAGATGGATATTCAACAGAAAAAACTTATACTCCAGGTGATCCAGAAAACCCCAACCCTCTCAACCCTCATGCAACCGTAAAAGAGCAAACTTTAACCGTAGTTACATTAGCTATAGATAAGTTAAGTAATTTGAGAATAAATACAAAAGATAAATTCTGCAGACCCATAGGAAATATTAATTTAAGAGTCAGTGGAACAAAATTAATTGGTAAAAATCCTGATGTTATAAAATTTTCAACCACTACTTCTACAAATATTGATGGCACAAAATTTTTACAAAATATAGAATGGGATGAATATAATTTTTCTATCTTAAGCAATGGATACATATTAAGAGGCAGCAACCCTATTTGGCCCCTAGTTGTTCTTCCAAGTACTACTAAGGATGTTGATTTAATTTTAATACCACAAGAAACCACTTCTTCTAATTTATTAATAGAAGTGATTGATTCAAATAGATTACCTATTAAATTTGCATCAGTTACGTTATCTAATGGTAACTATAGTTCAACATTAATTACAAATACAGAAGAGTATTATGAAAATAACTGGTTAGAAAATTATTCTCAAAAATCAGAAAATATAGAAATTGATAGTAATGGTTATATAAAATTAAAATATTTGACAGATGGTTATCCAACTAATACACAAGAGTGGTTAATATCTAATACTATTGATTTTGGAGCAAGAACTGATTTATTAAAAATAAACTGGGATGGAGATGAAGCTTCACAAACAGACATAAAATTGCAAATTGCAGTAAATAATGATAATTCTACTTGGAATTTTATAGGACCAGATGGCACCTCAAATTCATATTTTGAAGAAAAAGAAATTTCCAGTCTTTCTTTATTTACAAATTTTAGGTATTTAAGATATAAAGTTTATTTACAAACTTTTGATCCGCAACAAACGCCTGTTTTTAAATACATCAATTTTCAGTTTTCTTCGGATTGTTTACCGTCTGGTCAAGTTTTATTTAAAAATTTAAATATAGCTACATATCAATTAAAAGTAGAAAAGGAAGGCTATCAAACATTTTTATCAAATATAGATTTATTAGAAAGTTTTAAACAAATTATTGTAAACCTCAGCCAACAATGAAGTTAAAAAAGTTTTTTTTAATTTTTTTTATTTTAATACTTCCAATTTTTTGCAAAGCTGAAGAAGTTTTTGAGTATTTTTCTCATTCTCCGAGAACTACTAATAAGCTAGATTTAAATTTAGTAGAAGAAATTAAGCAAGAAATAAAAATATTTGATGATAATCTAAGTAAAATTTATCTTTGGATAGATAACCCTGGTACAGCTAATGAAGTGAATATTCAACTTTTTGAAGAAGACCATTTATTATTCAGTAAGACCATCAATATTCCCCAGGTAAAAGGAGGTTATTTTGGTTATAAGTTTGGAATAGATTTAGGAAAGAATTTAAAAATAGAAAGCGGGAAAAATTATCATTTATCAATAAAAAATTTAACCAAAGATGAAATGTATATCTACTATACAGGCAAGATAGAAATTTTACAAGGAGAAGAAAAAGAAGGCATTTTACCAATCTCCTTAGGTAAATTTTTGATAAATGTAAAAGAGTATGCTTATTCTTTGAAAATAGCGCTTGCTGAATCTTTGGAACAAGATGCGCCCAAATTATTTAATCCACAAATAGAAATTGAAAGTCCTTATAAAGTTCATCTTTTATTCAATTCAAACGAACCGATAAAGTATAAAGTTATCTATTGGGATGTGAATAGAAATGAAACTTATTTAATCCCTTCAAATTCTTATCTAGAAAATTGTTTTATAGAAACGAAAAAATGTAAAATAAGTATTTATACGAATCATAACACTTATTATAAATTCCAAATTTCTATAATAGATTATTGGGGTAATTTCAAAACTTATGAAGGAGAATTTGTAACCCCCTTAGATCCTACTATTTCTACTTCAACAATTTCTACTTCAACAATAAAAATTAATGATACATCACTCCCTCAAATTTCTAATTTTCAAATAAAAGAAATAACTTCCAATAATATAATAGTCTCCTTTGAAACAAATGAATTTGCACTTAGTTCTCTTAAAATTTTTTATAAAGATACAGGTGTCATAGTGATGGAAATAAGAAATAGTATGTTTAATTTATATCATGAAATAAGCGCATTGAATTTACTTTTCCCTAACTTAGAATACGAAGGAGTAGTTTATGTAGAAGACATATTTAAAAATAAAAATGAATATAAATTTAGCTTCAAAACTAAAGAAGGTAAAACTTCTCAATCTTTAGATAAATTTTTATCTCAACCTAAAATTTTAGAAATTAATGTAATAAATGAAGGAATTGAATCTAGCTTAAAAACCCCAGATATTGAAATTAATTACGACCAAAATTTAAATAAAATGAATATCAAAACAGATTCCAATAATTTAAAAATTAATTTCATTAAAAGACCAGAGGTTTCTATTTTTAGTTATTCTATCAAAGAAGGAAGTTATGATTTGGATTTAAATATTTTCTCTCCTGGGGTTTATAATTACCTAGCTTATCAAGAGCTCCGGCCTAACATAAAACAAATTCTAAAATCTGGTGAAATTGAAATAAAAAGCAAAGAAATTAAGGAAATTTCTTCGGGAAAAATAGAAACAAAAAATAATACAGAAATTAAAATAAAAGAGGGCTCTCCAAAAATAATTCAACCTTTGCCTGCTTCAGAATCTGTTTCATCTCATAAAAAAATTATTTCAATTATCGGAATAATTGTGATTTTAAGTTTGTTATTAATCTTATTTTTGATAAAAAGAAAATGAGAGCTTTTACTTTGATGGAAACATTAATAGCCATTTTTATTATTTCTGCTTTAATTGGATTAATAATTCTTTTTGTATTAAACTTGGTAAATTTTAATGTATTTTTTGTTTTAAATATAGGTGGCACAAGAGAAATTGATATTACCTTAAATAATATGATAAAAGAGTTGCGTAGTATGAATCAATCTAATACAGGAGGGTATCCTATTGAAAGCGCAGATGAAACTAGCATAATATTCTACACCGATATAGATGGAGATGGGGTTATGGAAAGACTAAGGTATTTTTTAGAAAATAATCAAGTAAAAAGAGGTATAACGAGATTTGAAAATGGAACATATGATTCAAATAAAGAAAAGATTTGGCTTATGATTAATAATGTAAATAAATTTAAGATAACCTATTATGACGCTAATTATACGGGAACAGAAGTTCCCTTAACTTTTCCTGTAGATATTTCAAAAATTAGGACAATTCGGATTGATGTTTCTTTAAAGTTTTTAAACAAACCAGAAATTAATTATTATATAATAGCAACACCAAGAAATTTAAGAGGAAAATGAAAATAAAATCACAAATTTCTTTATATGTTATTATATATAGCGGAATAGCAATTTTTCTTTTATCTGGTTTTTTAATTTGGATACAAGCTTTTATTTTAAATACGCAAAGGGAAATTATAAAAAAGAAATTATTTGCTGTTGCTGAAAGTGGAATAGAATATTATAGATGGCATTTGGCCCATGCCCCTCAAGATTTTACGGATGGCACAAATAGACCAGGTCCTTATGAACATATTTTTTATGACAGATTCGGAAATTCAATAGGTAAATTTATACTAGATATTACACCACCTCCGGTTGGTTCAACAATAGTTAAAATAAAATCATCTGGTATTTTAAATGAATTTCCTAATGTTGAAAAATCTATTTTAGTTACACTCGGTATACCTTCTTTTGCAAAATATTCAGTGGTAGTAAATGATAATATTAGGTTCGGTGAGGGAACAGAGGTATATGGAGAAATTCATTCAAATCAAGGAATAAGATTTGATGGAGTTGCTTATAATTTGGTCTCTAGTGCTCTGACAACATATGATGATCCCGATCACACCGGTCCTCAAGAATGGGCTGTTCATACCCATAAAAATCCTGTAGATCCTCTACCACCAACTCCATATCCACAAAGACCTGATGTTTTTAAAGCAGGAAGATTAGTAGGAGTTCCAAGGGTTGACTTTAATGGAATTACTTATGATTTGGCTAAAATAAAATTAGAAGCCCAAACAAATGGAGTTTATATAGGACCTTCTAATAGTTATGGGTATGAAATTATCTTAAAGCCAGATGGTACTTTTGATTTATACAAGGTTACAAGAGTATATTCTGATTGCGATAATCCTTCTTGGAGCATAAGAAATAAAACTTTTATTAGAAATTATCAAATCCCTCAAAATGGAACAATTTTCATTGAAGATCATGTATGGGTGAGTGGTCAAATAAAAAATAAAAGAGTTTTAATAGGAGCAGGAAAGTTTCCAGATATAGAATCGGAACGAAAAAATATAATAATAAATCAAAACTTAACTTATTCAAACTATAATGGAGATGATGTGATAGGTCTTATTGCTCAAAATAATGTTTTAGTAGGCTTAAAGAGCTTGGATAATTTAAAAATAGATGCAGCTTTAATTGCTCAAAATGGGTTTGTAGGTCGTTTATATTATTCTTCTTTATGTGGTTCAGAATACCTTAGAAACTCCATAACTATATATGGTATGATAGGAACTAATAAAAGATATGGCTTTGCTTGGGTTTGTGGTAACATCCATTGTTCTGGATACAAATACAGAACATTAATATATGATGCAAATTTATTGTATGGACCACCTCCTTATTTTCCATTATCTACTTCCTTTTATGAAGTTTTAAAGTGGTTAGAGTTGAAATAGTTATCCACTATTTTTGGTTTTTCTAAAAAATACTATATTATAATTAAATATTAAATTAACTTGGTCGAAATTAAGTTTTAAAAATTAAAAATATATAATGAAAAATAAAAAGGCTTTTACCTTAATTGAGGTTTTGCTTGTTATAGGTATAATAATTTTGCTTGCAGGAGCAATAATAGTAGCTGTAAACCCTGGTCGACAATTTGCTAAAGCAAGAAACACACAAAGAAAAACAGATACAACTGCTATTTTGAATGCAATTGTTCAGAATATGGTTGATAATCAAGGAGCTTGGAAATGTGATGCTGTACCGGAATTACCATCTTCTACAACTTTGATTGCTACTCCAGGAGGAGTTGACCTAGCTTCTTGTTTGGTTCCTACTTATCTTCCAAGAATGCCTTTAGACCCACAAAGAGGAACGATTAATACAACTACAGGCGAATATAATACTCAATATAACATAAGATATGATCCAGCTTCTGGTAGATTAGAGGTTTGTGCTCCTTATGCAGAACTTGGTGAAACTATTTGTACATCTAAATAATTGAAAGGAAATATTTGTAAGCTTGAATAGGATTTTCCTTACTAAAAATTGCATTTCCTATTATTATGTAATCAATTGAATTTTTATAGTTCAAAAAAATTTTTAAGTTTTCTTCATTTATTCCCCCATCTACTAATATTTTTTTGAGGTTTTTGTATTGCTCTTTAAACTTTATTGCGTTTTCTAACCTGCTGAAGGTATTTTCTAAAAGGCTTTGACCAGATTTGCCGGGGTGAACACCTAAAATTAAAATTCCATTTACATAGCTTAAAAATTCTTTAATGAATTCTGTTTCTATATGTGGTGACCATGCTATTATTATTTCTTTTTTTAATTTTTTAGCAAATTTTAATAAAGCAAAAGGAAGATTACATCCTTCAAAATGAAGTATTAAAATTTTAATTCTTTCATTATTCCATTTTAGTATTTCTTGGGGTTTTAATTGAACCATCAAATGAACATGTAGTTTTAAGTTTTCATCTAATCTTTCCAATTCTTTTGGATTTTGCCAAGTTTGATAGTCTGTAAAGCCTAAAGACGAGATATCTATATGAAACTCAGCTGTTAAAGCTTTTAGTGATTCTATTCTTCTTTTTGCTTCTTCAAAGTTTTCTGTATTTATT
>JAWBMD010000002.1:0-102368 GCA_039000985.1 Candidatus Aenigmatarchaeota archaeon
ATAGGAAATTATAAATTGGAAAACATATCATTTTCTTGTATTTCTGGTATAGTTTGTTCCGATTTCGCATTAAAATTTGTTCCAGAAAATGTTAGCAATTTAACAGAAGGTTATAATATTTCAATAGCTGTTAATGCAACAATACCAATTTTATATCAAGCAGGAACTTATAATGGTACTATAAATGTTTCAGCAGCTAATGATAAATTTGATTTGGTTAATATTAGCATAACAATATTGGAATCAAGAGTTTGGAATTTTACACCAAATCTTTGCATTAGAGCTACTTATCCAAGTGAGGGAGTAGCATGTGAAGTTTTTGTTAGAAATCTTGGTAATACTTACATAAACTTTAATATTACTCCAGAGTTTGGTAATTATACTAGAGTTAATGTTACAAACTTTACATTGCTATATAATACTACCTATGTATTTTCTGTTCTTTATAATGTAACAGATGCTCCAGAAGGATTTTACGATTCTATATTTTTAATAGATGCTGTAGAGAGTGATGCCTTTCCAGATAATGATACATTGCTTGTTAAATTAGTTCCATTTTCTCCGCCATTAATAGATTTATTTGTTTTTCCAAAAAGAGCAGAGCAAAATGATAGTATAAATATAATTGCTAATGTTACAGATACTTCTGGTGCTGGATTAAAATTTGTTAAAGCAAATATAACATATCCTAATTTTACAATAGTTACATATAACATGAGTTTTAATGGAAGTCATTTTATTTTATTGTTTAATGATACAATGCAAATAGGTAATTACTCTGTTATTGTTTTTGCTGAGGATAACATAGGAAATTTCAATTCAACAAATTCTAGTTTTTTTGTCCAGAGGCTATTAAAAATAACTTTATCAACTTTTTCTACCGAATATATTCAAGGAGATTTGGTTTCCATATTTTATAAAGTTTTGAATATTTCAAATGACCCAATTCCAAATGTTACAGTTTATTTCAGAATTTATAATCCAAACAAAACTTTGGTTCATTATTCTTTTTATAATACTAGCACTGATGGAATCATTTTACCAATACCAACATTTCAATTAACTTCAGATGCTATTGTCGGAAATTATACTCTAAATTCAATTTCTTTATATGAGGAAGCTATAAAAGAAGTTAACTACAGCTTTTTAGTTAGTGAAAGAACAGTTACTGTAGCTGGATTATTTGCTGATATAAGCACAGCTGTTGTTTGGTATCCAGAGAATATTTTAATTATTGGATTGTTAACTTATAATGGAGAAGGTAGTCCAGTTGATGTAGATACAATAAACTTAACAGTTTATGATCCATTGGGAAATGTTTTCTTTTCTATAAATGAAAGCTTTTTTAGAAGGGAAAGCAAAGGATTTTATTCTTATAGACATTTCATTCCAATTACAGCACCAACTGGAATGTATCTAGCTGTTGCTAATGTTAGTAAGGATAAGCATAATACAATGAAGCTTCAATCTTTTAGAATTGCACGTGGAGGTCCTTATGATTTAAGAGTGACTCCATTAGAGAATGAGGTGGAGCAAAACGATTATCTTGATTTTTTAATAACGATTATAAACATGGGAGAAATTTCTCAAGATGTTTTTGTAGAATATTGGACATCTGATATTTCTGGAAATATAACATTTTTCAAAGCTTCAGAATTTTTCCTTGTTAATTCATTAGAAAATAAAACTGTAGCAAGAAGAGTTCCAATATATTTATCTCAGCAACCTGGAACTTATTTAATTAATGTTAAGATGGTATATGATTCTCAAGTACCTCCTCTTATTGTTAATGCAAGCTTTATTGTTAAAGAAAGAAGAGGTTTAATTCCAGGTCCAGGAAATATTTCTCAACCAATAGTTGAGGTAAACATAACAGGTGGAGTAATTGAGCTCCAGGTTCCATTTCCACAGCCTACAGCAAATCTAACTTCCAAGCTAATAATAGAAAAATTTGAAAAATATATGCCTGTTGCTAGAGGTTATAGTAGAATGTTTACTGTTGTTGTTAAAAATATTGGAGAAACAGAATTAAGCAATGTAACTTTAGATTTGATAGGTATACCTTTTGATTGGTTTAATATAACCCCAACCAGCTATGTTTTAAGACCAAATGCAACTGGAGTTTTCATACTTACTTTAAACATACCAAAAAATGCTAATATAACAAAAATGGGAGCAACTTTGATAGCAAGCAGTAATTTGGTTAGTGATAGCAAAGATGTTGAAATAGAAATATTTAAAAGTTTAAAAGAAATTTTGGAAAAGGAATTGAGCGATTTAGAAGAGGAATATGCAGATCTATTTGTTAAAACAAAGATTGCTAAAAAGGAAGGTAGAGATGTTAGTATAGTTGAAGATTTATTAAAAGAAATTAGAAAAAAGTTGGATGAGGCAAGAAAAAATTTAAATGAAGGAAATTATGAAACTGGTTTAAAAAATATTGAGCAAGCTAAAATTTTGATAGAAAGGGCTAAAGACATTTTATCTAAGTTGGAATTACCAGTTAAAGCTATAGTTTTTCCAAAATGGTTAATTGCAGTTATATCTCTCTCTTTGTTTTCCATATTTATTTTTTATAAGCTAACTAAAAAAAGAAAAATAGAAATAAAAGTTCCAACTGCTTCTATAATAAAAGCTATAGAAAAAATTAAAAGAGAAAAAGATATAGAAGCAATTAAGGAAGAAAGGGAAAAATTGTTAAGAGCACTTAGAGCTTTAGAAAGAGAAAGGGAAACTTTATCAAGAACAGCTTATGAATCAATGAAGAAAAATCTTGAAGAAAGGTTGAAAAGAATAGAAAAAGAGTTAAAAGAAGCTTGATTTTATTAAAATATTAACGATTAAAAAAATTAGTATGCAAGCAAATATTCTATAATCTTTTAAAAATGCAAAAATTAATAAAAAGGAAAATGGTAAAATTAAAGTTGCTAAGTAAAAATTTTTGGGATTTTGGCAATATATGAAAAAAGATGTTTTGAAATTTTTATCTGTTAAAATGCTTTTTTCATATTTACAGTTAAATAATTTAGATATTTGCAAGGAAAAATTTTCACTTATGAAAAACATTGAGATAAAAACTAAAACAATACTTAAATAGCTTATCTTCTCCATAAAATTTCCTTTAATTTTTCCCAAAAGCTCACCTTTTTTATATAATATGTTCCTATTACATTAGCTGCAATTTCCTTAAAAGCTTCTACAAATTTTTTATCACCTTCAAGCAATACAGCTGGCTTCACTTCTGCAATACTTTTAGCTACTAATTTGCTGAATGGAATTTCTCCGATAATTCTTAAGTAACTTAAATATTCTGTATAGCTTCTTTCCATTTTTGTACGTTCAGCTACTCTATTAATTATTAAACCCAAAATTCTTTTTCCATATTCCAATACAACTCTTCTTGCTTTTAGCATAGAAATAATGCTTGAGATTTCTGGTAGACAGACTAAAATTATATAGTCACTAATTTTTATTACTTCTAAAACTTCCAAGGAAATACCCGCAGCACTATCTATTAGAATGTAGTCATAAAAGTCTTTTATTTCGTTTATCTTTTCTTCTAGTAAGTCAATTCTTTTCAGCATTTCTTCGTCAAAACTTTCTAAAGAGGAAGGAATAACATGCAATCCAGATGGATGAAGGTAAATACAATCTTTAATATCAATTCTATTTCTCAAAACATCGATAATCGATTTTTCTGTTTCCAGAAATCCCAAATATAATCCTAGATTAGGAGCAGTTATATTACCATCCATAACCAAAACTTTTTTTGAAAAATATTTTACTAATGTTACTCCCAAGTTTACAGTTATTGTTGTTTTTCCAACACCACCTTTTCCACTTATTATTCCCATTACACTTCCCATTATTTTTTTCTCAAAAATTTTCTTATTTCCTCCTCTAGTTCTTTTCTGCTTTTTACTTTTAATTCTTTTATTTTTTTAGGGGCTTTTTCTGTTTTTTGTTCTCTTCGAGGATAAAGTGGTAATTCTATATATTCTTCTTTTTTCTTAGTTTCTTTAGGTGGTAATAGCTCTTTATATTCTTCTTTTTCTTCAATTTCTGGAATTGTTTCTACTTCAAATTCCTTTTTCTCAATTTTTTTTGCTGGTAATTCTTTGTATTCCTCTTCTTCTTTTTCTTCAGCTTTTGGAATCATTTCTATTCCACCAGTTTCTAAAAATTTTTCAACTTTTTTCCATTCTTCTATCAACTTTTCTTCAATTTCTTTAATTCTCTTTTCTGTATTGCTTCTCGATTTTTCATAATCACCTAAACTTATTTTTCCTTGTTTTAATTGCTCTTCTAATGATTCTAATAGTATTATTAAATCATCTCTTTCATTTCTCAAAATTTTAATAGTTTCTGGAACTTTTGCATCAATCATTGGTAAGCTTTTTTCAAATTCTTTTATTTGAGTATCTAATGTAGCTATACTAGTTTTAACTGCTTCCAAATCTCTTGTAGTTGCAATATTTTCCATTTTAGCATTTATTGCATCCAAACTTTTAAAGATATCTTTTAAGCTTGCTTCTAATTCTTCTTGTCTTGATTTATATAATGAAAATTCTTGCAAGCTTTTACTCATTTCTATGAAAGTTTTTTCCACTTTTGAAGCTACTCTTTCTATATAAGAAATTGCATCCTTTATTTCCTTAGCTCTTTCATCTATTTTTTTTGAAATTTCTATTATATTTTCTAAGCTTCCAGCAGTTCTAAGCAATTCAAAAACTTTATTAACTCTATCACTTAATTCATCAATTCTTTTTTCAACTTTTTCAAAAGAAACATTAGTTTTTTCAATATTTTTTTCTATTTCCATAAATCTTTTAATAATTTTGTTTGGGTCAATTTCCTCAACTTGATCAGCTATTTTTCCAAATTTTAATTCTAACTCTCTTAAGCTTGCATCTGTTTGAAAAATTAAGGATCTCAATTCACCAATACTTTCATTTATGGTTCTTATTTGTTCTGTCATGACTTTTTTCTCTTCTTTAAAAGCATCCAATGTTGCTCTAAATTTTTCAATTTCCATTATGATTTCTGTCCCAACTTTTTCACCCTCTATTTTCAATTCTTTTTTCTCTTCTTCTGGCTTAACTTCTTCTAGTATTTCTTTTGGTGGATTTAATGGGTCAAAATAAACAGGACCTTCTGTTTTTTCTTCATAAGGACTTTCTTTCTTTTCCTCTTTTTTGCTTATAATTTTTGATAATAAACCACCTTTACTTTCCTTTATTCCAAGCTTTTTGTTTATTTCTTTTAATCTTTTTTGATATTTTTCCTTCATTTCTTTATATGTTTCTTCACTAATATTAGCTTTCCTATATTCTTCCTCTATTTGCGAAAGAAGTATTTCAACTTCTTCTTTTTCTTTTTCTAATTTTTCTTTTTCCACAAATATAATTATGAATGAGAAATACATATTTGATACACAATTTATAATAAATGCTGGTGGTTTGGGTGAAAGATGGAGAGGTGTTAGTTATTTACCAAAACCTTTAACACCTATTGGTAAACATAAAAAACCAATGATAGAATATGTTATTCTTTCATTCATGAAGGCAGGTATAGAGGAGTTTTACATAACTTTATATTATAAACCAAAGCTTTTTATTAATTGCTTAAAAAAAATTAAAGAAAAGTATAAAATAAAGATCAATTATTTAATTGAAGGAAAAGAAAGGCTTGGAAGATTAGGTATAATCAAAAAAAGTTTTGAAGAAGGTTTGTTAGATGCAAATAGACCATTAGTTTCCGCAAACGCTTCTGATATTTTAATTTTTGATATGAAAAAAGCTTTTGATTTTCATTTAAGCAATTTAAATTTTCCAGTAACTGCAATTGTTTCAAAGAATTTTAAATCAAGTTTTGGTATTTTAGAGCTTGGAAAATATGGAAATGTTGTTTCATTTAAAGAAAAACCTTACATGCAATATTTTACAAATACAGCATTTTACATTATTGATAAAAAGTTTAACAAAAAAATTTTAAAGGCTAAATTAGAATTTCCAATTAATTTTGAGGATTTCAAATCTTTTTGGAAACTTGTTAAGGCAATTCCTTTAGTTGAATATGGAAAAACATGGTTTCCTTTTAAAGATTTGAAAGATTATAGAGAATTTGGAGATATAAATTTTTTACATTTTCTTTAATCTTGTTTCAAGAGATTCTATATAAGTATTTGCCATGGCAAAAGCACCAGTTTTTAGTTTATCTTTAGCTATGTTGAATTCTATTTCTAAATCATAAGTATCTTTACCTTTTTCTTTCAATTCTTTTATTTTTGCTTCTATTTCATCAAGCTTTTTAGCTATTTTCACATACTCATTTATTTCAGCATCTGTTAATCCTAGCGGAGAATGTAGTAATGGTCTAAATTCTATGAACCAAGGTTTACCATGGTTATATTCTGGGTTCTGGAATAATCCAGTACCTATTGTTAGTTTAACAACTTTGTTTGCATAGTCTTGTCCATATTTGGTTTTAACTCTATTAATATCACCTTCAAATCTTGTTCTTAGCTGAATTTCACTAGCTATATTTGCTCTTACAGCAGCTTTGAAATCTAATAGAACTTGGCTTATTAGGAATATTCCAATTCCCCACTTTCTAAATTCTCTACAACCTCTTTCTATTGCAACGTATCCACCCTTCCCACCATATTTCGGTAATAATCTATGTACCTCATCGAAAACAAGCAATAGTTTAACTTCTTTTGTTTCTGCTGGTCTCATATCAAATACAGCTTGTATCATTTTTCTAGTAAATGTATCAATTTGTTCTGGTTTTAATCTATTTGTTACAAATACAGTTATTTCTCCAGGAATCATCCATTTCTTTAAATCTATTGGCATTTCAGGATCCTCAACAACAATTATGTTAGTTTTGAAGCTTCTTGCATCAGTTGGTTTTAATCCAAATTTTGGATATAAATCTAACATTACTTTTAATCTATTTGGTTTAATAAATCCTGTCCATTGTGCAGTTGGGTCGACAACAATTACTGGGATCTTTCTTTTTAGTAATTCCTCAGCAGCAACCATTGCAGACACAGTTTTACCTGAACCAGTACCACCAGCAGCTATTGTATGCATTAATAATTGTTTAGTATCTAAATATGCTTTGACATCAGTTTCAGCTATTTTACCAACTTCAATAGAGTCTGGTCCAGGTTGTGGTAAAGCTTTGAAATCTATTGGTGCAATATATCTTTTCTTAGCAAGTTTTGATAATCTATAAGCTGCATACCATCTAGAAAATGCATATATTCCTGGTACAGCAAAAAGTAGTACTAACCATGTTATCCAATTAGTCATTACATTTTTCAACATTACTAATGGAGCTGGCAATGTTGTTACTGTAAAGCTATCTGAAGATATAGCATATTTTACACCATACCAATAAGAAGCATTTACTTCAATCAAATAATCATCTAGTGGAGTATTTTCAGGAATTAAAATTTCTCTTCTATATGTTAAAGTATTTACAACAGCTACTGTTTCACTATTTTCAGCTATAATTCTATATGGTGGGTTAAGTGTTCTTACTCTATAATAAGCTGTTATATCTTCAATTTTTGGAGTTTGACCCATGTTTATTAGAGTTACTTCAAATATTAGCTTTTTACCAGGCTCTACAGTTTTTGTTAATGCTTTTACTTTTACATCAAGCAATGGTTCTATTACTGGTTTAACTTTAACATTTATTGGTATTCTATGTGTTATATTACCACCAAACAATACAACATCCCCCATATAAATTCCTGGAGCTACTGTTACAGGAGCAAATGCCTTTAATCTTGTTAAACCAGTTGATAATGGAGCAATTCTAACTAATGGATTAAGAACAGTAACAAGATTAGCAGCAGTACCTTCTATCGAAATCGAAATTTCAACATATTGATCTAAATGATTAACTATATCAACAGAAAATATCTTTTCTTCTTGTGGGAATATTTCTACATCTATAAATTCCCCTCTAAATTCTATTGGTGCTCTTGTTATTGGGGTTATGTTTCCTGTAATATTAATCGATATATTTGGTATTGTTATGTTTGGTGCTAATCCTAATCCTACTCCAGCTCCTGGTGCAGCTGGTGGTGCTGGAGGTGCTGGTGGAGCAGGTGGTAGAGATATGCAATCAGATGGACAAATTGAATTTGTTTCTCCAAATTCGGATTCACATATATTATTTCCACAAATAAATTCAGCCAATATATATACTCCTTTTAATTCATCAAGCTTTGCTTCAATTGTTCTTGTAGATATGTTTATTGTTGTATTTTCAATTCTTGTCCAAAGTGTATTTATGGAAGAGCTTATTTTTGGTGTCCAATTTCCAATATATTTAAATACTTTTAAGTTCATTGGATCAAATATTGGGAAGCCACAACCATTGTTTTCACAGTCTGCAAAGTTGAAAATTAGTGAAGCATTTGAAGTGTTAAATATACTATCAACAAATATTCCTTTTAATTGACTAATTGTTGTTCTTAGTTTAGGAACTTTACCAACTATTATAGGATTGAACAAGTTTGTATTTAATGGTATGTTTTTAATTTTTATAATATTGTTAAAGCTTCCGTTTTCTATTTGCAAGTTAAAGTTATAGCTTCTTGCATCTATTGTTTCATTATAAAAGTCATAAACAGGTAAGTCAAAAAGTAATGAATTTGTTTCAGGATCTTTTAAAATAAATCTTGCATTTATTGGTTCTTCATTAATATTTTCATAATCTCTCATATAGCCAGATATCCATATAACTGGGAATATTTCTACAGATTTTTCAGATGAATTGCAATTATCACTTTTATCACAAGCTATTACATTTACTTTATAAGTTCCTAGAGATGAAGTATTTGAAAAGCTTGCATTGAAAATATAAATATCAAAAACTCTTTCAATTAAATTAAAGCTAATATTTTCACTTGAATTATCAGGTTTTGTTACTATAACTTTTATTGTACTAAAGTTTAATCCTCCAGATTCAGTTATATTAAATAGTATTAATAAAGTTTGATTAGCAGGTAATCTTGCTGGTAATACAATATCTATAATAGGAGCAATTGTATCTTTATAAATTATCGATTCAATTTCTTTAGATTTTTTAGATAATGTTAGGTTTGGATGAGAAAAGTTTGCAATTACTTCTAAATCATAAGCTCTATTCAAGCTAACATTCGGAGCAATGAAAAATATTTGATTTAATGAATTGTTTTCAGCTATTGTTTTATTTATTGCTTCTATTGAAAATGTTTCATTTGATAAAAATATTGAAAATGTTATGTTTTGTGTTATCGATGTACCATTTCTTTTAACATTTACTAATGTTGATATATTTTGTTCTGGCAATACATTTCTTAATGGATTGCTTTCTGTTGGTTCTATGATTTTTACAGAATATTGAAGTACATGAATTAATATTGTTGTATTTATTTCTGTTATTGTTGCATTCGATATGTGTGATTCATTAACTCTCACTGTTAAAATTCCAATTAAATCTTTATCATTATCAAATGCTGGGAAATCGAAAAATATTGGAATTTCTATTGAGCTTGAGAAAGGTAATATTATGCTATAATTGCTTGTTGTTAAATATTGGGAAGCATTTCCTGTTATGAATAAGTTTAATGGAATGTCTCCATTACCAGTATTTATTAGCTTAACTTTTATTAATGTTCCATTTGTTTCATCCATTGTATAGTTTTCTGTAAATTCTGGTTCCTGCTCCCATGAAATGTTTAATGGTACTCTAACTTTAACTATGAATGATGTATTTTTGATTTGGTTAAATGATATTATGAATGTTCCATTGTAAACTCCTGTTAAGAAATTATTTGGTACAGATATATTTATTGTTATATTTTTGCTTTCTCCGCTAATCATTTCTTCTATTTGTGATGGAGTAATATTTACAGTGAAGTTACTACATACAATTCCTTCAAAGCAAGTTATTGATATATTGCTTGCATTTACATTTCCAATAGATAATAATGTTTGATTAAACAAATCATAGCTTCCAGCAATTATAGTTCTTTCTATTAATGGTAATGAAGGTACAACCAATGGATTTTCTACAACCATTACAGTAACGTTTTTGTATGTCTCATTAGTACTTAAGTTAAGATTAATCCATTCTGCTTTTAAATTAAGTGTATAGTTTCCAGGAGTTGTATTGACTAATACAATTATTTTTGTTGAATTGCTTTTAGTTGAGTTCTTTAGTATAACATATCCATATGTTAGCAAACTATTTTCTACAGTAACATTTTGTGAATAAGATGTTATGTTAACTGTTCCATTAAAAGCTCTGGCAAAACCAATATTATTTAAACTAACATTCAAATCTATTGTTTGATTTTCTACTATTGTTACATTATCAGCAATTATTGTATCATTTGTATCTATTTCTAAGAGTGTTATTTCCCAGCCAGTAACATTGTATGATAAACAATTCTTTAATCCTCTTGTATCATTTGCACATATTTGCAATAAATGATCACCAACTAAATCACTTGAGAAATTAGCAAAATAGAAATCTGTTATGTTATTCATTGGTATGATAATTATACTTTCATTTGGATATGTAATGTTAAGCCAAGCTTTATCTACAGCTAAATTATCTGTTATTGTTGCACTAACATTTATTATATCAAATCCAACTTCGAAATTAATTGGATTTATTTCTACATCTGATATTGTTGGTGGAACATCCGAAACATTTATTATTAATGGAATTGCTCTTTGAGAGGGTTCTGCAAATGTTAAGTTTCTAATTATTATATCTACTGTATAAATTCCTTCTATTGTATTGCTTGGCACATTATACTCTACTGTTAATCTTCTTTTTGCAGTTTTCTCTAATGTAAATGAATTTGCATTTGGATTTTCTTCAGGATAAACTTTTATAAATAACGATGCGTTACCACTTTTCAATATTTGGAATGCTAATGGAATATTACCTATGTTTGTTACATTTATTTTTGTTAAATTACCAGATGTTCCAGGTGGAATTAAAACTATTCCCAAATTATTTGGATTCACAAGCCAACTACCATTAACTAATATAGTTAAATTCAATAAAGATTCATAATAACCAGCATTTGTAGTGTTTGCTCTTAATTTTGTCCAATATATTCCTGGTGATTGTCCGAATGGTACTGTTATTGATATTGAGGATGTTTGTGTTATGCCAGCTGGCATAGTTCCAAAATCATTTGGTACTATATACAAAATACATTCTGGACAATCTGTGAACAAATTACCACCAACTGTAATTAACCTAACATCTCTTATTTCATCATTTCCAAATGAAATAACTTTTATAGTATCAATAAATGTTGTGTTATCATGGCTAATACTTTTCTCTATTACACTTTTATCAATTAAAACTAATGGATTTGAAGCAACATCTATTTCCATACTTGCATTAGTAGAATTTATTGTATTCTCTGGATTTCTCCATATTGCAACAACAAATTTTCTTATTAGTTGAGGAGGTGTTGCATTTGGAACTGTTATTTTGAAATTCCATGAGCAACTTTCATTAACTTTTAAATTACCACAATTTCTAGCACTTTCATTATATATTAAACTATTTGCTGGTATTTCTGAGTGGGTTAAATTAACTGAATACATATTAGCAGGACCTAAATTGGTAAAGTTTGCCATTGCTTCAAAAGTAAATCCAGTTAGTTGAGTAATATTTATAGCTATTATGTTTGTTGGTTGTATTGATATTTCTCCAAATACTTTTCCAAATACAGATATGTTTGAAGCAAATGTGAAATTTATGTTATATTCAGGTGCTTTATCTCTTGCATAAATGTAAATAGAATAATTCCCATCAATTGGAGGAATAAATGAAGCTGAGTAATTAATATAAGTATAATCACCAATTTTTATTGGTATTGAAATATTTGACATGAAAACTATTTGATAAGTTCCATTTGGTAATGTAATGTTTAGCCATGCTGAATCTATTCCATAATTATCTATTAATGTTGCATTAACTGTTGTTGAGTTTAGATTAGCTTCTAAGTTACTTATTGGATAAACATTAATATTTTCTATTAATGGTGGATAAATATCTTTAACCCAGAATGTAGAAGTGTCTTCTCTTATGCTTGCTGAATAGAATTTTTCTATATCATCTGTTATATTACAAAGGAATGTATAATTACCTTTCTCAAATGGTTTAAATGTATAACTTGCATAACCAGTTGAATTAGTTAATAATGTTATGTTGTAAATAAATGTTGGTGAAGGTTCTAGTTTGTAATAAAAGCTTACATTGTTATAATTAGCTATTCCAGCATTAGATATTTTATCTTTTACAAAACATGTTGGAGTAAATATTTCTGAATATGGAATTATTGCATTGTTTTGTGGGTATATCCAAACCACATCTGAAAGGCTTGTTATTATTATTGTTACATTATCTCTTCCATCATCAAAGTATTGTCTTTTAGCTAGAGCCATTAATGAATGATAGCCTGTCTTTTGTTGTGCAACGATTGGTTGTGGTATGCTTGTTGGATTACCAATTGTTAAAATGGCTGTTTCATTCCACCATTCAACAATTGGATTAATAATAGTTTCATTCTCTCCATTTTCAGATGTAATATTTGCTCTTACAGGAATTGATTGATCTTTTGAAAATACAGAATTATTTAATGGTTCTACAATTTTTGCTATTAAAATACCTTTTACTATTATTGTTGTTGTGTTTGTTTCTGATGGTTCATTTCCAGCTTTTGTTGCATTTATATAAAATATTTCTTCATATGGAAATACATTGTCTGCTGGATTAAAATTAATTAAGCTACAATAGCCAGAGGAATTTGTTAAGCAATAATCTATTAAGCTAGTTGAGTTATAAAATGTTACATTTGCATTTTCTGCAGGTCCAATATTACTATCAAAAACTCTAACTGTTATATTTGCTGAAAATGGAGAAAAGCTATCATTTCTATATATTTCCGTTGAGCTTCTTATTATTTCTTTAATTATCAAAGGCCTTCTTATTGTTATTATTATGCTATCTATGTTTTTTGATGGAGCATATAACAAAGTATTGTTTGTTGTAATATTACAACTAATGTTATAATAGCCAGCTAGTTCTCCAGTAGTAAACCAAGTAAATGATGCTATTCCTTCTTCATTTGTAAATGAATTTCCTAGTAGTGAGTTGTTCTTCAAAAATGATACTAAATAACCTTCAATATTTTCGCTTGTGTTACTATCCCTAACTTTACAGCTTAACATTGTTGGAGTACCTGCAGGTATTTCTGTTCCATTTAATGGAGAAACAAATGTTATGTTTGATAATCCATAAATTATAACATTTGAACTATTAAAGTTTGGATCATAATTTGTTAATGTCGCATTTGCATATATAGTTTCACTTCCTTTTTTATATGAAGCTGGAATATCCCATGTTGTGTTTTGTCCAGTTGCTAAAAGATGCCAAGATGAGTTATACCATTTAACTGTAGCTGTTGGTAATTTAACTAAACACTCATCATTTACAGAAGCATTTAATGTTGTCAGCAAACCTCTTAATAAAATATCTCCATTTAAAGGTTTAATCATTGTTACATTAAGCTGACCTATAACGTTAAATGTTTTGTTTGTTGAGTTAACTTCTTTATAGCAAATATCTGTAGATTTAGCAAACCAATATTGTGTTCCAACATTAGAGCTGCATTGAGGATCATAAAATATTGTACAATTTCCTAAGCTTGTTAAGCATGTTGAATTAAATGAATAATTTTCTCCATCTTCAGTTATGTAAATAGTTATGTTTGTATTATTTGTATAAACTCCTAAGTCAGAATCATAATGAATTGCTCTTAGATATATTGTATTACTACCTATTCTTCTAACTACTGTACCACTATCAGCTCCAAGAGTTATAGTATTGTCATCTTTTTCAAAAGTAATGTTTAAAGTATTTGTTGTGTCGTTAAAGCCAGAAGCATCTACACTAGTTATTTTGAAATATACTAATGGACCGTTTAGCATGTCATCACATTTAAATCTAACATTAAATTCTACAGGATAATTGCTGAATGATGGAACAACGATTTTACTATCAACTATTTGCCATGTATTGTTATCATAGCTCTTCCAAAGTGTTACATTGTTTTGTTCAACATCATTATCTGTTAATTTAACGCTAAACTTATAAAGTTCACCCCAACCACCAAATGTATGATCAATAGTAAAATCTGTTAATACAGGTTTATCTCTTATTGCAAATGCTCCCATTTCTCTTGTTGAATTATAATTTGGATAATTCGAGTAGAATTGCTTTCTTCCTTCAAACCTTATATCATAAATACCATATGGTTTTCCAGAACTATCGAATGTACAATTATATGTTCCATTATTCATATCATTTGCTGGTATTGGTGGACATGAGAAAGATAGAGCACCAAAGAAAGCTGTAAACTTTGTTTCTGCTCCACTTACGTAATTACCACAATCATCGAAAGCAGAACCATAAAATGGAATTAATGTTCCTCTTAGGAAAGCTTTTTGATTTCTTGGATAATCAACTTTCAATGCCAAAAATGTTTTTATTGTTAATGAGAAGTTTGAAGTAGTAGCTTGCTTATAGAAATCATCTGAAATAACAGTTGCTTTCCATTTTTGGTTTCCAACATCATATAAACAATTTGGATCGAACTCAAAATTAGAATAACCAGTTGAATTAGATAAAACTATTGTTCCGCTATCGAAATTATTTCCATTTGTTGTAACGAAGAATGTAACATTAACCCCATTTGCATATTCATCTCTATCTAAATCTTTAACTCTAACAACAAGATTTCCTATATGGGTACCATTTCTCCATATTGAAATGCCGTTCCCTTCTACAAGTTCTAAAGCTATATCATCTTTTTCTATTGTAAAGTTCTTTGGTGATGTTTCTGTTGTTAATAATCTTGTATCTTGAGCAACAAATTTGAATTCCCATATTCCTTGGTTAGTTTGGAATAAACCTGGATTGAACACTGTTAATTCAGCAGTTTGATTTATTGGTGAAAATAGCGTTGTTGAATTCAAAAAGTTCCATGTTGTTGTTCCAAATTTTCTTGCATATAGAACTACAGAAACATTATCTAAATCTTCATCAGTAACATTTACTTTAAATAACCATGTTTCTCCCCAACCACCAACATCACTATTTTGCTCACTAGTTACATTTTCACCTATTAAAATTGGTTTTGTCTTTACAAAAACTAAATTTGTTCCTGTAATGCTACCATTATTATAGAATTGTTTCGAAGATTCTACAGTTATGTTATAATTCCTTGCTTTTAATAATGATGTATTTATAGTGCATTTATAATCACCATTTCCAATATTTTCTACTGGCAAGCAATCATATATTGCTCCAGATTCATGAACAAGCTTTATTGAAACATTTGCATCTGTTATTGCAACAAATATATCATCAATAACATGAGCAATTATTGTTATATTATCAATTGGTTTTAAATATTCGGTATAGCTATCTGGTAATGTTATTGAATTTGATAAGCTTCCTATTATTGTTAAATTAAATTCACTTGAGTTGGTATCAAAATAGCAAGCATCATTATATGTTCCACCTTTCCATTTTTGATAACCTACTGAATAATCTGGTGTTGGGTCAAAGAACAAATTCAAATAGCCTGTTGAGTTAGTAGTATTTGTGTTTCCAGAATCATAGTTTGTACCATCTGTTGTTATATAAATTATTCCATTTACTCCGGAACCAACATAAACATTTCTAATAGAATCTTTTATTCTTAATGATAACAAAACTTTTTCAGAACCACTTCTATTAACTAAGCTATTATTCCCACTAGTATATTCTATTGTTACATAATCTTTTGTTATAATTGGACCTGTAAAGTTTGTAGTATTGAATGTATTTTCAGGTGTGCTATCTTCTATTTGCCATTTGAACCATGTTGTTGGGGATATATCACTACAGTTAAATGTTGTAGCAACAAAGCACTTACCTCTACCTCCTTGCAAGAAATAGCTTCCTATTAATTTCCAATTATTAGTTGTGTATGCAAATAATTTACATGTTACGTTATCCATTTGCAAATCAAAAATATCTATACTATAGTTAAAAACATCTCCCCATCCTGATTGGGTTGGGGTAACACTAGCATTTTCAGCTGTTGGTGGTGTATTAATTAATGTTGTCCAGTTTATAAATAGTGTTGAGTTTCCATTATAATTGGCTTTTGTAGCATTTATTCTAAAGCTATAGTTTCCACCAACATGGAAGCTTGTATTCCAAGTAGAGTTATAAAATCCATTTTGTTGATCTGTAACTGGAGATATTAATTCATAAGTTAAGGCAGGAGATCTAGCTTCATGTGTAACTACGCTATCTTTCAAGAATCCTTCATTAATACAATCAGAAAATACTGATGTATTAATATTTATTATACCACCAACTGCAAAAATACTTCCATAACTTGGATTTTCTATATTAACTTTCAATTGTCCAGTTACATTAACAGTAAATCCAAATTCTGGTTGATAATCTTTATAGCAAGCATCATTTAGTATACCAGCTTTCCAGTTTTGCACACCGACTCCAATACTACAATTTGGATCAAAATAAAATGTTAAAACGCTTTCTTCATCTGTTTTATTGATTAAGTAAAGCATGTATGTAGATACATTACCACCACTACCTAAGGATTCTTGTGTTACAAAAAGACTACCATTATGATCTCTTCCTATTGCTATACCACCTCTATCTGAATCTAAAATTCTTACTTTCATTAATACATAATTACTACCCTCTCTATCTACTCTTTCTCCAGAACCTGTTATATATTCAACAACTGTATCATCTTTAAATATGTTAAATGTTTTATTTTCTTGACTGCTATAACCCCAAACATCAGTTGCAACAAACTTGAATCCTTTATTTAATCCAATATCTTCACAAATAAATCTATCATAAAATGTTACTAGTGTAGGAACATTTGCAGTTATTATTGTAGAGTTTCTAAGTATCCAGCTTCCATTTAGATTTAGATATAGTGAAACATTTACATTATCACCATCTAAATCTAAAATCCATGCTTCAAATCTCCATAATTCTCCCCAACCTCCATCACTTTCTGGTATTGCCGCTATTCCAGGATAACCAGTTGGTGTTATTTCTGGTATTGTAGCTAAATAAAATGAGTTAACTTGAAAGTCTGAGCTACCGTTATAATATTGTTTACTAACTTCAACACTTACATTATGCCAACCAGTTTCCCATGTTGATGTTTCTGAGGAAAGAATTGTACAACTATAAGTTCCATTATTATAATCAATAACTCTACTTCCAGAACATTCACAAACTCCATTAGCACAATTTGGATCAAATATTTTGAATGTTAATGTAGCTCCACTAACATATCCACAATCATCTTTTACATCAGCTATAAATGTTATATTATCTATACCTCTTCTTGGAGCGTTCCATGGGTAATTATTTATAGGAGCTGTTAAGTTTACTGTTAAGTTTTCTGTTATTATTGTAAAGTAAGCTATTGATGAATTCTTTAGTTCCCATGCATAAGTTAAGCTGTTGTTTGCTGTACCTGCAATCCATTTTTGAGGACCTACAGAATAACTACAATCCAATGTAATGTTGGTATAAATTATTCCACCAGATAATGTAAATAAGAATCCACTATCTATATAATTGTTACCATCCTTTGTGTAAAATATTTTTCCTGTTCTTCCAGATGGTAATGGAACATTTCTATCAGCATCGATTATTTGTGCACTGTAATTTATTTTTGAATATTTCTCGGCACTTCTATTCAAAACTATGTTAATTGGTTCAATTAAGTTTATAGTTACATTATCTTTGTTCAATTTTCTAAATATGAATCCAGTATCATCTATGTCTTCAGGTAAACCACCTGGTGGATTATCTGTTGTGTTAAACTTGAACCAAAAGCTTTCATTTCTATTGAAATCATCTTCTGTGAAAATGTTTGATAAATTAAATTCTACAATTATGTTTTCGCCTGAAACACTAGTATTTAAAGCAACTTGTGTTGGATCTGTAGGTCTACCTCTATCTAACCATAATCTAACCCAATTGAAATCTAAATCTTCATCTGTAAAGACAACTCTAAACAACCAGCTCTCTCCCCAACCACCATCTTGAGATGGAATAGCTTCAGCATTACTTAAAACTGGTTTAGTTTCGATCCAGAAAGCATTTTGTTTTATTGTAGTATTTGTATTGTAATAAGTTTTGTTAGATGTCATTGAAACATTATACCACATTGCTGGCATTACTATTGGATAGGAAGTGTTAAATGTGCAATTATATATATTACTTTCACTTAAAGTTGGATAACAAGAAAATTCTTGTAATGTTTTGTATGATTTCATTGTAAAGTTTACTGTTGCTTCTGAAATTGGGATAGAACATTCATCATATAAAGTAGCATTTATAGTAATATTGCTTCCTCTCAAAAATTCTTGACCATTTGGTTCATGAACAAAACCAATTAAATTTCCTATTATATATGTTGTAAAGTTACTTGTTGTGTTAATATCTATATAGCAATTATCAGTAACTCCAGCTAACCAATATTGTATTCCTGTTGAATAAGTGCAATCTGGATTGAAATAATAGGTCGCATTTCCCAAACCATCTGTTTGATTTATTATATCAAGTCTATAATTTATTGAATTGTTTGTTACCCAGAAGCTTACGTTAACATTTTTAGCATAGCTCAAGTTTTCCAAATCAAAGACATTTACTTCAAATTTTATAACTTGATTTATTCCAGAGCTTCTATTAACATAGCTATTATTTCCATCTATATAACTTATTAAAACTTGAGATTCGGTTATATTTGGTCCTTGTACTGCTGATGTATTGTAAGTATTGCTTGGCTCTCCATTTTGAATTTGCCACTTAAAGTAATTATCCGTTCCTATATCGCTACAATCAAAGTCATGAACTTCAACAAAGCACTTTCCTTTAGTTGGAATTCCCGGAGTTCCAGCAACAACATAACTTCCTTTATATTCCCAGCTAGCTTGATTATCTTTGCTTATAAATAAACTACAATTAATTGTATCACCTTCTTGATCATATATATCAATAGTATAATTATATAATCTTGTCCATCCTCCTTGACTTGGTGAAACACTTGCATTTTCAGCAATAGTATAAACATTCTCTAACCAGAACCAGTTTTCATACATGGTTTCATTTAAGTTATAATCTGGAAGCTTACTAGCAGTTAAGTTTATTGACCAATATCCTTCTTTTTTACCAGTTGAATTCCAAGTACAATTATACCATCCATCGTATTCGTTATTGAATGGGGAACAAACTTCCCATTCTCCAGTTGGTGATTTTAATTCAATTTGAGCTAATGGATGAGTTGCATTTGCTATTAATCCTTCATTAGAGCAATCTGAAGTAGTATTAAATCTTATTAAAATTTGTTGAGTAACATTAAAGACTTGCTGATAATAAGGTTGTAAAAGATTAACCTTTATTTGTCCAGAGATGTTATATTGCGGAGGATCATAAGGTCCTCCTATTCTTTGAGTATAATTCTCACTATAATAGCAATAATCTCCTAAAATTCCACCATCCCACTTTTGAATTCCTACAGAATAAGAGCAGTCTGGGTCTAAAGTTATGTTTATATAACCAGAGGAATTTGTTTTAACATCATATCTAACATTAAATGTTGAGCCATCTTTTGTGAAGAAGAAAGAAGCATTTCTTCCAGAACTTAAGTATTCATCTCTATCCACATCCTTTATTCTAAGAACAAAAGTCCCTTGTGTTGTTCCGATTTCTCTGTCAATTTTGATTGGACTTGAAATATATTCGACTTCTATGCTATTTGGATTAATTGTTATTTCACTAGAGCTTTCATTTTTGTATCCCCAATAATCAGAAACATTTATTTTATAATTCCAAGTTCCTATTTTTTCACAATCAAAAGTTTGTAAGAAGGTTATTAGTTTTGGTGATTGACAAGCTGGTGCATAACATATTGTTGAGTTAATTAGCTGATAACCAGAACCAAAATCTATCCATAAGCTTATATTCATTCTTTCAAATGAATATGCACCTTGGTCTAAATCTTGTACAATTGCACTAAAGTTCCAGATTTCTCCCCATCCAAAGTTATTGTCACTACCTAAGCATTCAGAAGCTCTACACTTACTTGTTGGAGGTAAAAGTGTTATAGTTGGGTTAGTTACTATAACAAAGGAATCTACTTTCTCAAAAATTTTAGATGGTTCATAGTACTGTTTCGAAGCATTAATGGTTAAATTATGATAAGTCATTTGCCAATCATCAGAAGGTAATCTTGAGCAAGAGTAAGTTCCATTATTGTAATCAGTTACCTCATTCGGCAAACAAGTTGAAGAAGGATTAATTTCTTCTGGATATGCTCTAAATTCAACATTTGCTCCTTTTACTCCACCACAATCATCACTAACATTTCCAATATAAGTTATTAAATCTATATTTCTTCTAAAGCTTTGATTATCAGGCGCAATAACGTTAACTTGTAAAGGATATGTTACTAAGGTTATGTGAAAATCATCACCATAAGTTAAAGTAGAGTTTGTTGCTTTATATATTGTGCTAGTTGAACCAAATTCAGCTCTCCATCTTTGTGGTCCAATACCATAATTGCATCTTGTTTCTGCTTTTGGGAATGTATGGTTTACAAAACCTCCAGGTCCAACTTGAGGTACTATTTCTTCTACAACAAAACTATTAGGATTATTTGGATCTGTTGTAACATAGAATTTTATTGTGCCGGGAGTTCCAACTCCTAACAAAACATTTCTATCAGTATCATAAATTTTTATGCTGAAAGTAACATTTTCTTGATAAGGAGCTAAGCTTCTGTTTAGAGTTGCTGAGTCTCCTTCTATTAGTGTTATATTGACATCATCTTTTTGAACAGTAAAGGTAAGCAAGCTTGTATTTGCATTTCTTTCACCATCTGTTGTGTTAAAGAAGAATTCGAAACTTGCACCTACACATGCTGAGCTAAATGCTGGTGAAGGATAGTTAAATACTATATTGCCTTGTTGAACGTTTTGACTTCCTTTCAAATAAAAGTCTGGCCATGCAGAAGCTTCTGGGCATTGAGGAGGAGCAGGAGTTATATTTCTAATCCATAAGCTGACATTGTTTACATCCAAATCAGCATCACTTAAAGTAACACCAAATTGCCAAGATTCGCCCCAACCACCATCCTGAGTGTAAGAAACGCTTGGATTTGAAAGACTTGGTCTGGTTACAATAAAGAATGCACATGGTGTTGGTCTGCACAAATTAGAAACTTCTATCCAATCCGGATTAAACCAACTTACATTGGAAGAACTCATGTTAAGTTTGTAACTTCTAGTTGGTTTGCTTACGTTGTTTATAAACAAGCATCTATAATATCCATTATTCTCATTTATCAAAGGTTCATCACAATAATATTTTGTAGCAGTTCCTACATGAGTTGCTTCAAAAGCTACAGTTGCATTACTTATTAAACCATCTTTAGCTGAGCAATCAGTTGTTACATATCCTCTCCAAGTTATATTTTCTTCCTCTCTTACAAATCTATTTTTAGTCGAGTTTGGAGAAGTAATATAGTTTACTAGCTGACCAACAATTCCAATTGTAAATCTTTCGCTTTCATTATAATAATAACATTCTCCAGCAGCACCTACAGTGGAGTTATAAAATGCAAACCATTGTTGATATCCAACATCAAATTCACAGCTTGGATCAAAATTAAATGTAACATTTCCCGCAAGCGAAGAATATGTTTGATTTGAGCCAACAAATATATAATTAACTCCATCTTTGGTAACATTAAAGCTCAATCTTACATTTGCTGAGCCACTTTTCCCGACTGGTTGATTTGCCGATATATCATAAACATAAACTTTCAACGGTAAAAATCCAGAAGCCCTTGTTATGTTTGTGTTATTCCCATAGACATGAGTTATTGTTATATTATCTTTTATTATTTCTGGTCCTTGTATTGTTACTATTGTGGTTTGTCCCACATCATCTGTTAAATTAAATCTAAACCAATTATCATTTCCTATATCGAAGAAAGTTGAATTACAGCCATAAGGTCTTGTAAATATAAATCTACAAGTTTGCCATTCACTACTTCCTTGAATTACTTGTGAACCAACATAACGCCAAGTAGTACCATCATCTGTTGAAACAAATAAACTACAATTAACGTTATCTAAATCTGTATCTTTAACTTCTATGCTAAAGTTATAAGTTTCTCCCCAACCTCCTTTACTTGGACTTACTTGTGGGTTTTGATAAGTTGGAGGTAGGTTTGTTAGCTCAAACCAATCATAGTAATAAGTTGTGTTTGGTATGAAGTATTGTTTGGCACTACTCAAAATAATGTCATAATATCCAGGTGGACGATAAGTTGTATTATAAGTACAATTATAAGTTCCATTATACCAATCTTGCCATGGATAACAATTATCAATAGTGCTATCATCAGGTCTTCTAATTTTTATGGGATAATTTATTCCTTCTGTTGAGTTTGGTACGCTTGGAGTCTCTTCATCAATATAACCAGAGCAATCACTTTTTACATCAAGGACAATTGGGATTAAAGTTCCTGTTCCGTTAATCCAACCATAGGGAGGATATTCCAAGTTGCTGTAAAGCTGACCATAAACATAAACAGTTGCATTATCTGTCGAAGTGAAAGAGTAACAAGAATCGGTTAGCTCAACCTTCCACCATTGCTTGCCTGTATAATAACTGCAGTTGGGGTCAAAATTATAAGTAAACTTGCCATCACTTCCAGTTGTTAATGGTATGTAAGAATCGAAAGTTGTCCTATTCTTGGTTATCCAAATTCTTCCATTGATTCCGCTTTCACCGACTGTAATTCCTCCCTTAGACCAGTCGGTTATACTTGTTTTTAATAAAACAGTCTCTATTCCAGGCCTATTCACATTGGAACCATCCCCTTCTTCGATAACTAGTGATGAGGTATCGACTGTAATTGAAAAGTCCTGTTTAGAACTTTCTGACTTAAACCTATTGTCTATGGAATACAAATTATCCGTAGCATTGAATTTAAAGTACCTTGTCCCTATGTTTGAACAACTGAAGCTCGTATTGAATTTCAATGCATTTACATTGATTCCTGTACATGGTGGGCTACAAGTTTGCCAACCGTAAAATTCCCATTGTCCGGTCAAATTGATCCAGAAGCTTACATTTACTAAGCTTCCTTGTTCTCCAGTATAGTCATCATCTTCAACATCAACTTGGAAGAACCACAAATCTCCCCAACCATTTGTGAAATTGCCAGTAGATATATAAGCGGTGCCAGTAGTCAGTACTGGTCTGGATGCGATGTAGAGTGCATTTTGCTCAAATTGTTGCTCTGAGGAATTATAATAATCTTTTGTAGCGTTGAAGCTCACGTTCCAGTAACCATAAACAAATTCTGGATCTGTGTTGAGAGTTGTGTTTGAAATCAGGCAACTATAAGTTCCATTGTTGTAATCTGTTATACTTCCCGAGAGCGAACAATCTTTAATCGTGCTTCCCCTGTAAAGATAGAACTTTGGCGTGGACTGATTCACACCTCCACAATCGTCAGTAACATTTCCAACAAGCATCAAAGAATCTGCGGGAGTAGGAGACTTTATGTATAGCTTTCCATTCTTTGGAGAGATATAATTGAAGCTCAGCGGAACGGTTGTTATATTTATTCTGAATTCACTGCTATTAGTTGGCTTATAGTGAACATTGCTACTAGTTATTCCAGCCTTCCATCTTTGTGGCCCAATCTGGAAACTGCAAGTGGGATCGAATTGAGCGGCTGAAGTATTTATATAAGAATTAATTACAGATGTTGTCCCAGGAATGGCAACATAATTTGATGCTAAATCGGTCGTCACCCAAATGCTTGCCCCAGTGCTCGTGAAAGTTGGATAAATTCCAGTATCAGTATCATAAACCCTTACTGTTAAAGTTTGGATTTGAGTGCCACTCCTATTTACGCTGGTATTGTCTCCGACTATATGCTCAAGAATTACATCATCTTTTTGATAAACAAAAGTTCCATTGGCAGTTTCATATACGTTTTGTGGAAAGTCGATTGTCGTATTTCCATATATATCTTGCTTTTCGCTCACGTTAAACTTGAAGGCATGAGGACCTACTGGAGAAGTGCCTCCTAGAGCAGCAGGATTTGGCAATCTCAACGTGAAGGTTATGGTGACATTGATCCCTTTGGCAGTGCTGTTGGTTGTATTTCCTTCTCCTATTACTGGTTGTGCCCACTCTCCATTATCAGTTCTATTTATCCACAATTTCACTATCATAGTGTCCTCATCTTCATCAGTAGCATTCACTTTGAAAATCCAAAGTTCTCCCCAACCACCATCTCCTACATGTCCTGTGGAATTATAAGAGACATAGCTGAAGTCTGTGTAAAGTACTGGCTTGGTTTCAACCCAAAAACCTCTTTGCCAAATCTGGAAAATATCCGTCGTTGAGGAGGGATTGAAGAATGGTTTGCTTGCGTTGAAAGTAATGTTCCATCCCTTTGCCGAATACCCACTCGTATTTAGCGTGCAGTTATAGTATCCATTTCCTAAGCTCTGTATAGGTGAACAATAATTTGTTATTGAACTTTGAGTCAATGTGAAATTAACTGAAGCATCAGATATTCCACCCTCTTGAGCTTCACAGTCACTCACTACTCTAGCAGTCAAATTGACATTCTCTCCATCTGGATAATCTCCCCTTAAATATTTTCCTCCTCTTGGTGAAAGGATGTTTAGAACTAAATCACCAATGATGTTGGTGCTGTAGTTTTGGCTTGGTGTTGAGTTGGTGTATGTTGTCGCATAGCAATAATCATCAATCACTGCAGCTATCCAGTATTGTTTTCCAGTTTGATAATGTGGACCCGAACAATCGGGGTCGAAATCGAAATTGATATAACCTGAGCCATTTGTCTGGACAAAATATCGATAGTAATTTGTAAAATCATAAGTTATCCAAATACTCCCATTGGTATTTTCTAAGGGTGGAGAATTTCTCGTCGTGTCGTTTATTTTCAAGATGAATCTAGTAACGTTTCCCACAGGATTTTGGTCAGATCTATTAACAACAGAATTATTGCCTTGTATTAAAGTTATGCTCACCGAATTCTTGGTGATGTTTGGCCCTTGCGTTATTCCAAGAGTTTCAGAGGTATTCACAGAGTTGAAAGTATCATTCACAACAAAATAGAAGCTCGCATTGCTTTGATCTAAGCAAGTAAAATCGTTAACGACAACATAACATGTTCCTGGGGTCGAGGTCGAGTTGGAACCCTTGAAAACGAAGCCTCCTGTCGTGTTAACGTATAGCTTGCAAGTGACAGTATCATTTTCCTGGTCAGTGACATAAGCTGAAAAATTATATATAGCTCCCCACCCACCTACATTTGGAGAAACTTGCAGATTGCTAACAACAGGAGCCCAATTCTTGAGATAGAACCAGCTTGTATAATTGGTGTTGTTTGAGTTATAGTTGAGTTTTGACGCTTGTATGTTAATAGTCCAGTTTCCTTGTGGTTGGGAGGTTGAGTTCCAAGTGCAGTTGTAATTGCCAGGGAAGGGTTCATTTATTTCCACGCATGTAGAAATGTTGTTGAAATTGTAAAGGTTTAGAGTATTTGTAACTTCACTTATATTTCCAGAATCATAAGCTCCTGCAATACCATAACAATCTGAATAAACGTTCCAGCCTATGTTGATTAAGTTTGTCACGTTGAACTCGGAGAATTTCGGTGGCTTATATAAGTTAGTTTTTAGCTGACCTCTTATGTTGAAGCTAGCTTCTGTCATGTTCGTGTCGGCGTAGCAATCATTGCCTGAAATTCCAACTTTCCAGTATTGCAGACCTACAGCATAGCTACAGTTTGGATTAAAGCTTATACCCATATGTCCAGTAGAATTAACTGTAGCGTACCATCCAGAATCCCATGTGGGAATGGTTGGTTCTTTGGTAAACCAAAACATTCCACTTATTATACCATCTGGCTCTTCAGAAATATTTACCCAATCTCCCCTATCTGTATCATTAACTCTAACAACAAATGTTCCCGATTCTTCCCCTTCTCGGTTTATTATTGAAGTTGATTGAACGATTTGGAAATTCACATTATCCTTTTCTAAAGTTGCCGTGAAGGAAGAAGTTTCATTCTTTAATCCATAGCTATCCGTGGCATTGAACTTGAAGTAAATGGTTGGCCCATTTAGATAGTCTGAGCAAGATAATGTTGGGTAAAAGTTAACATTGCAACCAGCCGCGCATCCAGTTTTGGTTTGAGAATCAACATAAATCCAATTAGCTCCATCGTAAGATTTCCACAAGTTTACAGTTATGGTATCTCCTGTATCTGGATCTGTTACAGTAACATTTACGGTGAAATTGTATCCCCAGCCTTCGCTAGTTGGATAAACTTGCCAGTTCGTCAGAATTGGTTTCTTCCTCACTTGAAAAGCATTTTGCTTGAGCGAATAGGTATCGTTATAGTAAATTTTACTTGCATTCATTGTTATATTGAACCAGCCTATACGTCCTGTTGTATCGAAATTACAGGAATAATTGCCATTTCCTAGATCGTTTGCTGGCTCTGGGGAGCATGAAAAATCGCCAGGATGGATTCTAAATATCACGCTGGCACCAGAAACATGCTGAGAACATTCATCCTGCAGCCTACCAATTATTTGAACAATTTCTCCTTCATCATAAACTTCACCATTTGGTTGCAAGATAGAACCTGAAAGTTCTGTGTAAATGTTAACCGTGAAGTTTTCACTTTGGTTGCCGAAGTAGTAAGCATTGCCATCGAAGACAGCCTTCCATTTCTTCTCTCCAACTGTATAGCTACAATCCGGATCGAAATTGATGGTTAAGTAACCATCAAGAGATGTATTTATCCATTGTCCCCAGCTTCCATCCTTAGTAACATTCATGTACGTGCCAGATGGTGGTGTATATGGCAAGTTGGTAAACATGTCGTAGAGCCTTGCTTGCAAGATTGTTACATTATTGCCAATTCTGCTGACCCAAGAATTGTTGCCTTGCGAATAAATCCAGTAAGTATTTCTCTTTGTGACGTTGAAAGTCCCAGTAGAAGTTTCATTAGTTCCACCATGTAAATCGCTTGCATTTATGAACCATTCGTAATCTCCAACATCAGTCCCAGAAGTATAAGATTTGCTCAAGATGACTTGCGTATTTATACAGTCTATGCAAAGCGTTGAATTTACTAGGCTGAAGCTTCCAGCTGGCAACTTTCTTATCCATAAGCTCACGTTCACTGTATCGTCATCATCAGTGACATAGACTTTGAATGTGAACGTTGAGCCCCATGGTGCTTGCGTCGGACTGACAAAAGCTCCACTCAATTGAGGTGGCACTTGGTGGAAGAAAACTTGGCTTCTAACTTTTGTTCCGTTATTATAATAGCTTCTAGAGGAATTCATCTCAACCCCATACCAACCTGAGGGATTGTTTGAAATGTTCCATGTGCAATTATACCAAGCTGGTTGCGGCTCAGCATTTGCTGGATCTGGCTCACAAATTGCGCTAAAAGTATCATGCATGACTTTGAACTTTACTGTTGCATCGCTTATATTAACTCTACACTCATCTGTCACATTGCCACGTATGGTTACATTCTGATTCGAGTAGTATATATCTCCATTTGGATAAGCCACTGTGTTGTTCAACCATCCTCTTATGTTCGTGATTAAGGTTAAGGTTGAGTTAACATCCTTGTAGCAAGAATCAGAGTAAGTTCCACCCTTCCAGTATTGCACGCTAGCGTTATATAAAGGATTACATGTTGGGGTAAAGTAAACCCCCAAGTAACCCTGCTCATCTGTAGTATTGGACCAGCCAGAATCGTAATTGACCTGATCTAAAGTTACCCATATTTTCCCCTGCACGTTGGAAGGAACATAAGATTTATTATCTGAATCATAAATCCTAACCCTTAGCAGGACTGAGCCAGCATTTCTGTCCACCCAAGAATTGTTTCCTTCTGATAAGCCAGAATATTGAATCTCAACATCATCTTTTGTTAAAGTGAAATTGATCCCTACTCTATCTGTTGTATTGTGTGCATCACTAGCATTAAACTTGAAATATCTTACTCCTATATCTGAGCAAGAATAGCCCTTGTAATAAAATGTTAATTCAGTTTCAGCACCACAATTATAACAAATTTGGGAGGAAACATAGCTCCAAGTTTGATTGTCTGGAGAAAGCCATAGGCTAACGTTAACATCTTCAGCATTTACATCGCTAACATTTACTTTGAAAGTGAAGTTCTCACCCCATCCCCAATCTTGTTCTGGCAAAACAGTTTCGTTCTTTAAGACAGGAGGTTGCCATGTTTGTATTATTCTGAATGAATTTTGTTTCAAAATTGTTCCATTATTGTAATAAGTAACGTTAGTTGCGTTCATCCTTACATTGTACCAACCTTCTGGTGCTTCAGTTGCATTGAATGTACAATTGTAAGTTCCATTTCCAAAGCTATTCACTGGTAAGCATTCGAATTGATTTCCAAACCCAACGCTTATTGTTGTGAAGTTAACAGTTGCATCTGTTATATTATGTAGATTGCATTCATCCCTTACATCACCATAAATTGGAATGTAGAGGTAAAGCTCCCTGTAATAAGTTTGTCCGTCTGGAAAAGTAACGTTTGGTATCAAGTCTCCTATTATTGTAACGTTGAAAGTTGAGGAACTTGCATCTTTATAGCAAGAGTCAGCAGAAGTATAGCCATACCAATTTCTTTTTCCTGCATCATAGCTACAAGATGGATTGAAATTGTATTCTACATATCCCGAGCTATTAGTTGTATTGGAACCATCTTCAAGATAAGCAGTACCATTGTGAACTTTAAACCAAACTTGCGGTTTTGTTAATGCTCCAAGAATTGTGTAAGCTGGTTGATTCTTGTCTGTGTCATTAACATACAAAATAAACTTTGTTGTATAGCTTCCATTCCTGTTTACTTGACTTTCATTTCCTTCTACATAATTAAAAGCTATATCATCTTTTGTTAAAACATGACTTTGTGCAGAAGTGTTTGAATAAGTTTCTGGAACTCCTGGCTCGCTTGCATTAAAAGCAAAATATCTCAAGCTAGCAGCTTGGTATTCACTGCAAGTGTAATCCCTGGTGAAATTCACAAGCTTGTTTGTTGGATCAGAAACGAATTTACATTCTGTTACACTCCATGGATCAGATGGAGAAGTTCTTTCTAGCAAACAAACATTTATGCCAGCATAATGATTTACTATTACACTAAAGTTATGGATTTCTCCCCAGCTCCCATCTCCTGGATAAGTTACTTGTGGATTTATTAGCTCAACTGGAGTAATAAGGAAGAATGCATTTTGCCTAAAATAGCTCCCATTGATATAATAATCTTTTGAGGATTCCATTGTAACATTATACCATCCACCAGCCTTATTTGAAGAATCCCAAGTACAATTATAGAAATTACCGGTAGTATTTGTTACATAGCCTGAGGATGGACAATAATAAACATTGGAGCCAGATTGCAATTTAAATCTTACTTGAGCTCCTATTACAGGCTGAGAACAATCATCAATTACTATTCCACTTAATTCAATTAAGCTTCCAGCAGTATAATTAACTGTTCCATCAGGTTTTTCCAAAGTATTTGTTAGGCTTCCAAATATTGTAACATAGAATTCTTCTGAGCTATTATTTGCATAGCAAGCATGAGTTGAATTAACTTTCCATTTCCTTAATCCTGGCAAATATTCACACCCTGGATTGAAATCCAAGTAATAATGAGTTTCATTACTGGTTTCAAACTCTTCTTTCCAATTTGTTGAATCATTCATAACCCAAGTTTTTACGTTAGTAGTTGGAATAACAGTTATGTAATTATTCAAAACCAAGTTCCAAATTTGTACTGAAAGTCTCGTTGTATTGTTTGGAGCAGAATCGCTTCTATTAACTATAGTATTGTTTCCTTCACCATAATTTATTGAAATTGCTGATTTTGTAACATTGAAAGTAATAATTGAAGTTTCATTTGTGAAGCTTGTTACTGAGCTTGCATTGAATTTAGCTTGCCATGTTCCAATATTTTCGCAAGTGAAGTTCTTTTGAGTTAAGAAGTAATAGTTATTACAATTGCTACAAAAAGTTGAGTTTTCTGTGTACCACTCGACACTTGCATTCTTTAGCCAAAGTTTTGTCAATACAGTTTCATTATCTTCACTTGTAATATAAACTGAAAAGTTGAATGGTTTTATTTCCCAGCTTCCTTCTGGATAAGGTTTAACTTGTGGATTATCAAGCTTTGGAACAGTTGCAATGAAGAAAGCATTTTGTTTGAAGTAAGTTCCATTCCAATATTTTCCAGCTTCACTTCCTTCAGCAAAAGCTATCATTGTAACATTATACCAACCAAGAGGAGCATCATATGGAACTTGCCAGCTTGCTGAAGTTAAGCTGGCAAGAATAACATAAGTTGTATCTCCATGGCTAATTCTATATTCAGCTCCAAATTTAGCAGCATCAGTTTTCACATCATTGCAATCATCTTTTATAACTCCATTAAAGTTTATTGTTTGGCCTCTAGTGAAATTTTGTTCACCTAATGGTTGAGTTAAATAGCTATTTGATAAGTCTCCCACTAACCAGAAAGGCATTATTGAAGTTATGTTATCTTTATAGGTTGATGCTCCAGTTACTCCTCCTTTCCAATAGTTTTGTCCAAGGTAATAATCGCTAACTTTACACCAGCTATCGGATGAATTTTGCATACTTCTTACTAAATGACCTGTTTGGTTTGCTGAAATTGCTGGAGAAGAATCAAAGGTTTCATTGCTACCAAATTTTGAAATAAATATTTTTCCCCTCCCCTCATCTAATTGTCCTGCTTGTAAGTAACCAGGATAGCTTTGATTATCTCTATCCCAAACCTGTAAAACAAAATTCGTTATTGTACTTCTGTTAACTGTGGAATTCCAAATTGGAGTTATATTGTAAACATTTATTTCATCTGCCTCTATTAAATAACCATAGCCTGGTAATTCTGAATTACCATCTGCATTTGTTGCATTAAATTTGAAATTCCAACTTCCTATATCGCTACCTATATAATCATAAGTAAAATTAGCTTGAGTCCATTGGTAGCAAGAATAACAAGTCCAACTTCCAATTAAGGAATAGTCAGTAATTCCTTTTCTATGCCATGCATAAACTATAACATCTCTTCCAAATCTATCCCTTACCATTACACTAAAGTTAAATTGTTCACCCCAGCCACCAACTGTTCTTGCTTTATCTCCATTTATATATAAGGTTGCATTTTCAAGCAAAGGAGCATAAGCGTAAATTTTAGTTTTTGCAAAAAGTTCTTGCTTTTCTTCAAAAAGCTTTCCAGTTTTCCAAGTATAAGCAATTTTTTCTATTGTTAAATTGGACTTTGGATCGTAAGTTGCATCTGTATAAGAGTTTAATTCAATATTCCTGCTTGCCGAAATAAATTTCTCTTGCTCATTTTCATCTATGCTATAATTACTCCAAACTTTTTCACTTGAAGAACTTAATGAATAATTCTGCCAAGCAATTTTATAATTAAGCAAATCATCAGTAAAGCTAACAGAAGCTTGTCCAATAGTTACGTTCTGTCCCTTCCATTCATAACTTATTAAAAAGTTTATTTCTTTAAGCTTTTCATATCTTGCATTACTTGGCTTAGTAAATGTATAGACTTGATTTAATGAACAACTTGAACCGAAGCAATTTATGTTGGTATCATTAACAAAGCTTGTTTCACTTTTTGTATCTTTTATTCCCTCTGCTATAAAAACTTTTTTCCCTATGGAAGAACAGTTAAGGGTAAAGTTTAATCTAATACTTGAATAAACAGCTAAATCAGGAAGTTGCCATGTAATCTTTCTTGAAGTTTCATTCCAAGATCCTGAATTGTATATTTGTTTAACTTCACAACTTTCTGGTATTTTTATGCTTACATTCCAATTGCTTGCTAATATATCTCCAACATTGGTTACTTTTAAGCTATAATTATAATCTTTGTTTAATTGAGCAGATCTTGGTTCTGACCATGGATAATCAGCTTGTTGCAAAACATCTAAATCAAATTCTAAATGGGATTCTTGTGTATAATTGAAGGTTTGAATAACATAGGCTTTCTCTTCTTGTAAGTTTTTATTTTCCCAGCTTACATTATATCTTAAGCTTCCTTGCTGGCTTAAACCTGGAGGAGATTTAACTTGGTAAGTTAAAACTGCATACTTGTTTATCCCTATTGAGCCAAGTTGCCATGTTATTACATTGTTTATCAAATCAACTGAACTTGAAATTAATTGAACATCATCTCCATACTCATTTGTTTTTATTGATGGATTTGCAGGAGTCCAACCTGTAGATAAAACTTCTTTAACTATTGTTGTTCCACTTGTAGCAGCACATCCCTTGTTATGAATTGTTAATTGAGAATCGAAAACAGTATCTTTTCCAATCACTTTAGGAGTTTCTCTCACTACTTCTAAAATAGCAATGCTATTACTTTCCTCTATTGTAAAACTTGCTTTTCTTGATTTTTGAGTTCCGGGATATACATAACTAATAGTTGCATTAACAATTGCAATTTCACTTTCAGCATTACTTGAAGTTAGGTTAAAACTTAAAGTATAATTTCCAGGAGAACTTACAGTTATTAGTTGATAGCTTGGACTATAGCTCCAGCCAGTTGGTACTTCCAAGCTAACATTGTACTGAATAGTATCAATAAATGGATGAACAATTGTTATATTGTATTGTTCTGTTGTAGAATTACACATCCAATTGCTTGCTTCGCTTTCAACAACTATATCCTTGAAAATTAATTGCTCACTTCTTTCTGTTGATTTGGAATCATAGCTTAAGAAAGCCTTTAAGTTATAGATATCAGGAAGCCATGTAGATGTATTTATGTTGTTAAAATTAAACAAGCTAATTGAATTTGCTTGAATATTTACTGATTGAGAAGAATAGTTAACCAAATAACCTGAGCTATTTGTTATGTTTAACCATAGTATAGCGGAGAAGCTTATTGGATTTGAATTTGCAATTCTTATTGTAACATTAAATAATTCTTCACTAGTTTCTAAGCCAGTTGTAGACGTCTCACCAATTTTTACTTCTATATCTTGTATTTGAACAGTTTCATTGTAATAAGCGGATAGTAAAACTTGAGTTATGTTAATTGAATTGCTTCCTATATTGCTTATTTTAACTTTACAATATCCAGTTTCATTTGCGTTTAACTGATTTTGTAATATAGGAACAAAATCTGTTCTACTTCCAGTTAGATTAATTTTGTAGCTGTGTAAAATATCTATCCAATCACTTCCATTATAAACTTCTACTCTTAGCAAAACTTCTTTTGGTTGAGTGCTAATATTAGTTGAGCTAATAGTTAAATTAGCAATTCTATAGCTTCCTGCTTCACAATCCCAGCTAAATATCTTATTTTCACCAGGGAGCAATTCTATTGGTAAGGATTCTAATGGCAATGAAACAGGTTTTAGCTTGTAGACAATAAATTTGCTTGATATTAAAGTATCGTTTCCGGCATTGCTTGAATTAGCAAAAACAGTTACATTAGCTTCTCCATAGCTAGTGGCATTAACACGCCACCAAACTCTTTTATATTCACCAGGTGAAATACTTCCTAAATTCTTTGTTGGCTCATCAACTTCCCAACCTTGTGGAACAGTTATTGTAACATTAACATTCTCTGCAGTTGCAATCCATGATGTAATTGTTGCATTTATAGTAAAGTTTCTGTAAACAAAAACTTCTTTTGGGGTTAAGATTTCAAAAACATCAACTTGAGGAACACAACCTGGCAATTGAATTGTTATTGTAAAGTTTTCACTAGCATTTGGTTTATAATTTGGTTCAGTTGAGTTAATTTCAGCTGCCCAGAATTGGCTACCTTCATACCATCCTACACATGTTGTTACATTAAGCAAAAATCTTGCATAACCTTCTTCATCTGTATAATTGCTTCCTATTATTTTGTAACCTCCTGGATAACCATTATATAATTTGAAAGTTACAAGAGCTGAAGGATTTGTTACATTATAAGTTTGTCTATCCAAATCATAAACTCTAACTACAAGCCATTGAGGTTGAATATATATAATAACTGTAGTATTGTTTCCCTGACCACCATAGCTAATATTTACATCATCTTTTTCAACAGTTACAGATAAAACTTGAGGAGTTTCAGCTCCATCCATCTTAAATTGATAATACCAAATTCCTTGTTGGCTTGCTGTAAAGTTCCTATACCAATATTTTGTTGAATTAATGCAATTAAAACATTCTGTTGGAGTTTGGTTTAAGCAAGTTGGAGCATCACATTTAAAAATTGGTGGCCAAGCAGTATGCATATACAAGCTAACATTTAAAACATTTTCACTATCTCCGCTACTAGCTTTAACTGAAAAGTTCCAGTTTGGATATCCCCATCCTTCTATTGTTGGAATTGCAGTTGGTTCTTCTAACTTTTTAACTGGATGTAAGTAGAATAAGCCCGGAACTCCTAAGTTGGTAGTTATATTATCATAATGATAGCTTCTATTAGCAATCATAGTTGTATTATACCAGCCCATTGGAGTTGTTATATCTGTAACCCAATCACAAGTATAAGCATTAGCACCAACTTGGCTTACTGGAGAGCATTCAAAGCTTTGCTCACTTTTATTTGCAAAGTATCTTACTGTTGTTGTTAATGGATCGCCACAATCGTCAGTAGTAGCTCCTAAGAAAGGAACTTCTTGTTCTTGCGTATAATTAGTTGAGCCATCTGGCTTTGAAAATTGTAGAATAATATCTCCAGTAACCAAAACTGAAAGATTGTAATAGCTTTCAGTAGAATTATCTTGATAACAAGCTTGTCCAGAAACAACAGCTTTCCATTTTTGATTTCCTACATTATATTTTGGTGAACATTTTGCTTGGAAGTAATAATTAGCATAAGCAGAAGAATTTGTTGTATTACTTGTACCAGAATCATAAATTGAGCCATCTAAAGTTACATAAAATGTAATTGGCAAATTTGTAATTAAAGTGTTGTTTTTATCTCTAACTCTTAATGCAAGCAAAGTTGTTGTCTTTCCTCTCCTATTTTCAGTATTATTTCCAATTATATCTTCAAATATCACTTTATCTTTTGTTATTGTGAATGTTGTTGAAGTTGAGTTTGTTGTTCCTGCATTGTTTGTTGCGTTGAATTTTGCAAATACAGGCGAACCTATATCTTCACAATCAGCATCAAATGTGAATGTGAAATTTCTCCATGGTCCTGTAGATGAACCAGGAGCAGGATAGCTATCACAACCAACTAATTTCCAAGGTTCACTACCAGTTTTACTAAAGTAGGAACAAATAATTACACCATTATTCGAATTTCTCACTCTCACACTTATGTTAAAAGTAAAGTTGAAACCCCATGAGCCAGTTGAAGTCCCAGTTTCGTCAGAAATTATTAGCGGATTTTCCATTTCAATTATCGCAGGTGGTGCATTTAAAGTTACATCTTTGCATGCCACAACTTTAGTAGAATTTTCTGTCGCGTTTGCTTTTATACAAAATCTTATTGTTCCTGGAGATACACCGCTTGTATTAACGATGTAAGTATAATCAACATGAGCAACTTTAGATTGTTTTGGTCCAATTGTTTTGAAGTAAGTTAAGTTGCTAATTTGTTGTGTAAAGTTTTTAATTACAAGATTTTCTAAGCCTGAAATTGGAGTTGTGTTTGTATAGTTAATTTCAATTATTACATTGGTTGCATTTCCAGGGCCATTGTTGTAAATTGTTGAGGAAATGTTGAAAATATCACCAGCAAAAATTGGTGGGTTAGTTATTTCTCCTTTTTTAGTTGTGGGTTCGCTAACGCTTAAAGAAGCACCACAAGCTATGAAAATTGTGTAATTTTCATCGTAAAATGTTAAGCTTGCATTTTTTGGTTGAGCAAAGAAAGTGAAAGTTCCATTTGTTTGGTAAGGAATTGAAATTAGATAGGAATAATTTTTTGCATTATCTTTTCCTGTAACACCAAAATTTATACTACCACCCCAATTAATTAATCTAGATTGAATGTAATAGGTTGGTGTTGGATTAAAATAAGAAAATTGCAAATCACCTGGATGAGTTACAGAAACATTTTCTTTATTTTCAGTTACATTGAAATTCATTGCAGGTAAATTACCTTTGTTAAAAACTTGTAACTTAGTTGAAAAATTACCACATGCAAAAAATGATGGAAAATCTAACTGTTCATCTACTGAAGTAGTATTGTAATATCTTACAGTTTTTAGAAATGGCGCTCGAATAGTTAAAACACTTCTATCTAAATGAAATATATAAGCTTTATTTATCCTTCCCCACCCAATATAGTTTGTTAATAGAACTTTACCCCCCGGTATTACTTTACCAGCTGAAACTACGTTTGTAATAAATTCAATATAATTTGCTTCACTTACACCTTGTGGCGATGAAGATGCACCAATTCGCATAACAGTACCGGTTGAATTTCTTATTCCTATCATTCTATATGGAGAGAATTTTACTATCCACCCTTCTTCTTCTGAACCCAAAGGATAACCCGGTTCTGGGTCAACTACCACGTTAGCGAGACCATTTAAATCAATTATTCTAAAATTAGTCGGTTTCGTAAAACCTGGAGGGATAAAAATCTCTACATAATGAATTAAAGCACCTCTAGTTGACTCAACTGTACCTGTATAATCTGTACCACCAAGTTTTTGTATTATTCTTAAAGGTAAATTTTGTCCAGGTAATACAGTAGTTTCATTAAGTTTTGATGATATCGTTGGGTTTTTTATTGTAGTACTAGCTGAAGTTAATGATACATGTTTTTGTATAACCGATCTGATTTCTCCTGTAGATGGATCTTTCCACTCTACGGTTAAATAAAAGGTTTCTTCTCCTACATCATCACTAGGCCTGTATGGTATCTCAGCTCGAAAACAGGAAGATGTATTTAAATTAACGTTATACCACCTTAAAACTGTTCCACCAGATTCATTAACATTTGGTTGAGGAACAGCTGGAGTACTTTCAGTAGAAAAGTATCTAAGTAATCCTGTTGTTTGATCTGTAATATTTACTGTTAAATTATAATCTCCATAATTACAAACATAAATTACTCTTATATCTCTGAAGCAATAGTAGCTTCCAGCACAATATGTAGAATGATCTATATTGTTATCGCAGCTAGTGCCATAAGAGCTTTCACAGTTTGAACCAAGCATTCGAGGAGTGGAAGAAAATAGTACTATATCTGTAGATGACTCCGAATCATCAGTATATACATCAAAACTTTTTTCATGAGTTACAAGAGAGGATCCTAAAGAAATGTTAACAACAACTTTATATTTTACAGCTTCTATATTGTCTGGAATAAAAACTGTAAATGTAACTATAGAAGTATTCCAATTTAGTGCATTTAAAGTTCTTGGTATATTTACCCTTTTTGTCTTACCTTCTACAACGAACCAATCTACTTCTTGATTGCTTCTAGTATCCAAAATTTTTATTGAAACGTCAGCAGTTTTATCAAAACTTGTATTATAATTAGCTAAAGGTATCACTATCTTTGCTAAATGACCCCTCAAAACTTTATCAGTAGGCTCACCCGTTGGAGAAAATATCTTTATTGGTCTTATTAAGTTTATATCATATGGATATTTACAATCAATAAGATAAACATATAAAATATTCGTTTCGAACATAGGGCCAGTTGTTCTTGTTTTTGGTAAAACTCTTATTTTATTTAAACCTAAAGGTGCAGATGGGGTAATAGTAATATTCCAAACTAAATAGCCATCCCACTCACACTTATCACCATTTGCTGTCGTTGGATTTCTCGTACATGTATCGCCAGTTCCAATGCCACTTTGAGAAGTATGAGGATTAGTTTCTCCCGGAAATAGTTTCCAGCCATTTGTTCCTGAGCTTGTTATGGGTTGCCATGTTGGTGTTGCTACTTGAAGCTCCCAATCTTGTAAAATTCCAGCATCATCATCTGCTTCATCTGTTAGTACTAACCTTAGCGTATAATTCATATTATTTCTACACATAACGACTGCGTCTCTATAAATTTCAAAAGAATTATAGACTAAATGATGAACCGCATCCACAGCATATTGTAATGGATTTGTTTTGTAATATGGTAAAAATTTGAAGAAATAATAAACAACATCAACAACTATAAAAGTCCATGGTTTTATTTCTTTAAATTCATAAGAATTGTTATAGAGAACATATATCGGACCAGCTAAATAAATTGCTGGCTTGACATCTGGGGTTGTAAAAGTATACCTAAGAACTTTTTCTTCACTTTCATTTAATTTGTTTAAATTCCAAATCAACCAAGTTTCGTTTTCTTTTTTTTCAATTCTTCCACCGTAAACAACAATTTCAAGAAAATCGTTTGGCAACTTTTCTATAATAGTTATGTTTTCTACATTAATATTAGATTTAACCTTTATTTCAGCAAGATTTGGATGTCCTATATCTATTAAGGTTTTCATTTTTCTCTCTATTTCGAATTCTACAAAATTTCTAACTTCAAAAAAAGATTCATAGGTTGTGTTTAGATTTTGTCCAGTAGCAATTACTTTTATCGAATAGTTTCCTATCTCATCAGTTTGGTTATAGATTACAAACAAACTGCCATCTAACTCATCATTAGCAAAATCGCCGTTATAACTATTATAAACCTTAATTTTTCCAGATGGTGATGTGACAACTAAATTGATTACAGCATCATAAGCTCTTTTTCCTTCCTCATTCAAAACACCAACAATTATTTTAACATCTTCTCCTGGCAAATAAATTGATTTTGGTGTATTAACAGTAACTAATCCAACTCCAAATTCTGTTTCTTCCTCTTCTAAGACTTCAACAACTTTTTCCAAAACTTTAAATGGTGTTCTTCCTTTTTCCACAAACTTTTCTTCAATTGTTTTGACTTTCAACTTATACAAACCTGGTCTAAAACTTCTTCCAAAATCTAAATCAACAAAATATTTACCATCTTTTTCATAAAAATCAACCTCTTTTTCACTTCCTTCAAGATCTATCAAATAAACCTTTACTTCATTATTTTCACTTAACTCTTCTTCTAATTCTATTTCAAATGTAGCTCTTTCTCCTAATCCATAGTTAAACTTTTCCTGTTTAATCTTTGGTTTAAGTCTCAAATGCTTTAAAACATCAAAACCAAAGATTTTGCTTGTATTTCCAAATTCTGTTTCAGCAAAAATTTCTGCCGTATAAGTTCCAGAATGTTTTGGCAAGAACTCAAAACTGAACAAAAAGCTACCATCAGTTGATGCTTTATCTTGAAATATTATTTCCCCTTTAGGGTCTTTTATTGCAACAGAAACATTTGAACTTGTTATGCTTTCATTTAAACTAACATTTCCATAAATTTTAACATTTTTCCAGATTCTCTTTTCTTTTGTAACATTTTCAACATAAACAAAAGCATTTATAGCTATGTTTTTTTGTTCACATTTAACTAAAATATCAAAGCTTTTAAAATCTTTGCTTTCATTTGCTTCTGCAGTAATGTTTAAGGTATAATTTCCACATTTGTTTGCTTTTAATAACCAAGATACATTAAAGCTTTCATTTTCTCCAACTTGAGCTAAATTTTTTTGCAAGCTTTCAACTATAAATTCTGGTGGAGCTTGCAAGCTAGTAGTAACATTAAAAGAAGTAATAAAAGCTTTTACTTCAAATTCTTGCAAAATATTAACAAATAAAGGATGTTCAATTTTTTCTATCTTGATTTCAGGTTTAACTTGAGCAATATTTTCCAAAGCGCTACTTTCATTTTGGGTAATGTTAATTATTCCAATTTCAGTTTCATTCCAATTTCCTGCTAAATCAAAAGCATAGAATTTAAAAGCTATTGTTCCACTCGAATTTACTATTTTAGTAATATTGCTCCAACCTTCTAAAACATTAAGATTGGATGACCAAACAGCTTTACTACCACGCTTAACTAAAATAACATGACTCGGAACTGTTACATCATAAATTATCCCTTTATAGTTTTCCAAGCTTATTTTATTAACATAAATTGGCTTTAGATTTTCATCAAGAAAAGTTATACCATAGCCAGCTTTAGCAAGTTCATAAGCTTTTTCTATTTCAATGAACTTAAATTCATTTAAATCTATACCAAACAAAAAGTCTTTAATTTTTTTAATGGGAGAATAATCAATTCTTGCAAAAACTTTATGATTTTTGGTAACATGAATATTAATTTCTCCATTTATCTTGTAGATTTTATCGTTATAAGGAAGTGAAACTATTCTTAATGGCTTTTCCCATTTTATTTTGTTATTAGAAAGGACGGCAACTTCATCATCATAGCTTAAATCTTTAAAATATTTCCATCCATTTTTTGTTAAAACTTTTGTGTATTCATCATAGCTTGAAATAAAACTATAGCTTTCATTTTCCCAATAGCCAGAAGCATTCCAACTAAAAATCCACTTATCTAAGCCAAAATCATCTTGCCAAAATGAAAAAAATTCTATTGTATTTCCAAAAGCTTTACTACCAAAATCAAGATAAATTGGAGGTAAAATATCAGTAGGTGGAGCAATAAAGCTAGATTCGTTGAAAGTTATATTTTCACTTTCATTTAGAGTTATATTAGCAGCTGCTATTATGGATACTATGAAAGCTAAAGAAATTATTGAAAATAATAATTCTGCTTGGCTTGTTATTGATTTCACTCCCACGATTTCTAAATAATATTATTTTTTATGCAAAATATATTTAGTAGAAAATTTTTTTAATTCTGGAAAAAATTTTTTGTATAAGCTTTTCTTCCTTGTATTTTTCCCCAACTATAAAAGCAGAAAGCTTTAATATTTCTTTTACTGATTTAGAATTTTTATGCAATGAAGCTAAAGGTATTAAAAAATATGAGCTTCTTCTCATGTTTTTATCAAATGGTATTTTTGCTATTATTGGCAACTCTGTAATTTGTTCTATTTCTCTATCATTCATTTCAAATCTATCATTAAAAACCATGTTTAAAACAATTCCAAGAGGTTTTATGGTTGTATATCTTATTTCTTGATAAGCCCTAACAATATCCATTACAGACGGCAAATATGGTTGTGTAACAAATATTACTTCATCAGAAAATTTCAAGCTTGCTAATGATTCTCTCCCTAAGCCAGGAGCTGAGTCTAAAATTACTATATCGTTTTGTTCCCTCATTTTACTTAAAACTTCACCCAAGCTTATTATATCAACCCCAACCATATCGCTTACTGAATTTGATGCAGGTATTATTTTTAAATTTTGTGAATACATATGTGTGGCTTCTTTTATACTTGCTTCTCCTCTTAAAATTCTATTTAAGGTTACTGGGGAGTAATAAATTCCTAAATATAAGCCTAAATGAGAAGTTGTTATGTTACAATCAACTATTGTTACACTTTTTTTAAAAATTTCTGCTAAAATCCAGCCAATGTTTATAGCTAATGTAGTTTTCCCAACACCTCCTTTACCAGATGATATATTTATTACTCTACAATTCACAAATATTTTTTAACCAAAAAGTATAAATATACATTTATGATTGAGATAGCACTATTTGGTAAACCAAATGCTGGTAAAAGTAGCTTTTTCAAAGCTGCTACAATGATTGATGTAAAAATATCTCCAATACCATTTACAACAATAGAGCCAAATAAAGGAGCTACATATGTTTCAACTAATTGTGTTTGTAAAGAATTTAATGTTAAATGCAATCCAAGAAATGGTTTTTGTTTAAATGGCACTAGATTTATACCAATATTGCTTTGGGATATTGCTGGTCTAGTAAAAGGGGCATCTGAAGGAAGAGGAATGGGGAATAAATTTTTGGATGATGTTAGAAAGGCGGAAGCTTTAATACATGTTGTTGATTTTAGTGGAACAACAGATGAAAATGGGAATTTTACAGATGGTTATAATCCAGAAAATGACATAATTAACCTTGAAAATGAGATTGATAAATGGTTTATTGATGTTGTTAAAAGAAATGTTCAAAAAGTTAAAGATGCAAATGTAGAAAAAATTCATTCCTTGCTAAGTGGTTTAGAAGTTGATTTTAAAGATGTTGAATATTGCTTTAAAAAATTTGGATTAAAAGATTTGGAAAGCTTTGCTATTAATCTTAGAAAAATTTCAAAGCCAATTGTAATAGCTGCTAACAAAATGGATTTAGAAAGCTCCCAAGCAAATTTCGAGCTATTAAAAGAAAAATATAATTTAATTCCAACTTCTTGTGAATATGAGATAGCTTTAAAATTAGCTTCAAAAATCAATTTAATAAATTACTTGCCAGGGAATTCGTTTGAAATAATTGGTAAGCCAAATGAAAAGCAAAAAGAAGCTTTGGATAAAATAAAAAAATTTATAGAAAAGTTTGGCTCTACTGGAGTTCAAAAAGTTTTGGATTACACAATATTCAATGTTTTGAACTATATAGTTGTTTATCCAGTAGCTAATGAAAACACTTTAACAGATTCCGAAAATAGAGTATTGCCAGATGCATTTTTAGTTAAAAAAGGATCAACAGCATTAGACCTTGCTTATAAAATACATACTGAAATAGGAAAAGCTTTTAAAGGAGCAATAAATGTTAGAAATGGTATGAGAGTTGGTAAAGATTATGTTTTAAATAATAATGATGTTATAAAAATTTTAGTATGATAAAAAGAATAGTTGGAGAAGTTTTGTTGTTTTTTTCATTACTTTTTTTGGTACCAGCAATTTTTTCACTTTTTATTAAAGAGTTTATTTATTCTCTAATTTTTGATTTTACTTCTATTTTTCTTTTGGTAATAGGTCATGCTTTTAGTAAAAAGTATAAGGTTGAAAAAGAGGAGCTAATTAAAAAACCTGGTAAATTAATAATTTCTGTAGTTATTGTTTGGATTATTTTACCTTTATTTGGAGCACTTCCTTATTATTATTTTGAAAAAAATGTTTTGAATTCAATATTTCACAGCTTTTCTGCTTGGACAACAACTGGTTTTTTATTAAAAGATTTTAATTCATTTCCATTACCATTAAAATTTTGGTTAGCTTTCGAGCAATGGTTAGGTGGTATTGGAATTATAAGCTTAGTAGTTTTTGTTTTAACACAAAGTGATGTTGTTTATGGATTATTAAAAATAGAAGGTAGGGAGGAAATAATTGAATTTACTGCAAGACATTCATTAATAAAAATATTTAAAGTTTATTTGCTTTTAACTTTTTTGAATATTTCTGTTTTATCTTTTTCTGGTTTAAACTTTTTAGATTCTTTACTAGTTTCATTTTCAACTTTGCCAACTGGTGGAGTAGTTAGTATTGCAAAATTAACACATGAGCAAAAAATAATTACAGAAATATTTACAATAATTGCAGCAATAACATTTTCTTTTTATGTTTTTATTCAAAAGCCTGAAAATTTAAAAATCATGTTTAAAGTTTATGAAAATGTGCTCTTTTTCATTTTTTATATTTTATTCGTTTTAGTATTTTTGTTTTTAATTTTCCCAAGCAATTTTTTTGATTTAGCATTTCATGCTATTTCAGCATTAACAACAAGTGGTTTTTCTTATGTTAGCTTGAACAAATTTTCAATACATATTTTAATAATTTTAATGGCAATTGGTGGGTGTGTTGCTTCTACTGCTGGTGGAATAAAAATAGATAGAATTTTAATTTTAATAAAAGGAATTTCATTAAGAATAAAACAATTTATTAGTGCAAGAGATGTTGTAGTTGTTGAGAGATTTTGTAATCAAATATTGGATGATAAAACAATTAGTTATGCTGGTTTAATTTTGTTTTTATATTTTTTCACAGCAATTACTTTTGCTATTATTTTAAATTTTGAAGTAAAAAACTTTACTTACTCGCTTTTTACAATTGTTTCTGCTTTGAGCAATGTTGGTTTAGAATTGGGAATTATTAGCAATTTAAGCATTTTCTCAAAAACAATTTTAATTTTAGCAATGTTTATAGGTAGGTTAGAAATAATTATTCCATTAGCATTTATACCAGCTTTACTTAAAAAATCTTGATTTTTTCAATATATAGCAGCTATGAATTTTTTTTAATTAATGATTTTGCAAATTTTTTGTTAAAAGCAAAATAAAAAAATTGAACAAAAATCTTAAAAACTTATTCCACAATTTATGCCTAAAAGTAATTTTTGAGAAATCTCTACAACCAAAAACAACATCATATCCTTTTTTAGCTACTCCTTTACACTATATTGACCATCTATAAGAGTTGTTGAATATTTAAATAAAGTGTGAGAAAGTTAAATTATGAAGATGAATATTGTAGCAACGGCTGTAAGTGTAGAAGAGCTTCTGAGAAGTAGGACAATATATTCTGTTCCTTTGTTTCAAAGAAATTATGCGTGGGGAGATAAAGAAATAAATGATTTTTTAGAAGATTTAGAAAGCGTCTATGAAAATAGAGAGGAAGGATATTTTTTTGGAACGATAGTCTTTGCACCACATGAAGAGAGAGAGATAAAATAAAAATTTTAGATGGGCAGCAAAGATTAGCTACTATTTTACTCTTTCTTGCTGCTATGAGAGATGTTCTCAAATCGAGACCAAAAGAAGAAGATAATAAAAGAGCGGAAGCAATAAATGAGTTGATTTATTCGACTGATCCTATTACACTATCTAAAAAGATTAAGATAGAAATGAATAGGGAAGACAGAACATTTTTTGAAAGTATTATAATTCAAGGTCTTGTACCAGGAATAAATCGCGAATCTCATAAACTCATCAAAAATGCATATGAAACATTTAAGGAGTACATTAGAAGAAAGATAGAAGATGATGAAAATTTTCCAAAGAGAGTTTTGGATATCATTCTAAGTAAATTTATTTTCATAAAAATAGAAGTTGGAAGTGATTTAAATGCGCATTTAATATTTGAGACGCTCAATGATAGGGGGCTTGAACTTAGTATTGCTGATCTTCTAAAAAATTATATTTTTTCTATTTCTGGACAATATCTAGATTACATAATAGTTAAATGGAAAGAAATGGTAGATAATGTTGGAGAACATAATGTTAGTAAATTTTTAAGGCATTTTTGGTGTTCATCAAAAGAGTTAATAAGAAAGGAAGATGTTTATAAAAAAATAAAGAATGTTATAAGAAGTTCAGAAGAAGCTAAAAAATTTATAGAAGAACTCTGTGAAGAGGGGCTTGTCTACACTAATCTTGTTAATCCTGATCATCAATTTTGGAGTGATAGGGAAGTTGAAGATCTTCTAAATGAGCTTAATATATTAGGAGTAGAGCAGGTTCTTATAATTTTATTGTCCCTTTACAAAAGATTTTTTAAGACAGAGAAAGAAAATTTCAAAAAGTTGCTAAAAAACTTGATAAACTTTACATTTAGATATAGTACAATATGTAATCTTAACCCAAATAAAATGGAAAGGTTATACAGTGAAGTAGCAGTAAAACTTAGGAACAATATGTTAGGTGTTGAAGATGTTATAGAGAAACTTAAAGAGTTAGATCCAAATGATATGACTTTTATTCAATGTTTTTCGGAAAAAGACGTTAAGAATACTAAATTAGCTAAGTATATTTTAGTAAAATTGAATAACCATCTACTTATTAACATGGGTGAAAAAGAAAAAACTACGAGTATTAGTAAGGTCAATCTTGAACATATAATTCCAAGGAAACCAGATAAGGAATGGGAAGAGTTCTTTCAAAAAAATAACATAGATCCAGAGAAATGGAAACAAAAGCTTGGTAATATGACAATTTTGTTAAAAGAATATAATAGAAAAATCGCTAATAAGTACTTCACAAAAAAGAAAGAGATGTATAAGAAATCAACACTACCGATCAATCAAAAACTTAAAGAGTATGAACAATTTGGACCTAAGGAAATAATAGAAAGGCAACAAGTGATGGCAGAAATTGCAAAAAATATATGGAAAGTTGGATAATCTAACAAATTTTTATGTTTATCACCATTTCATACTTTCTCCGAATTTACTTAATTTTTCACTTTTTTCAGGCTTTCTAAAAATGAATAAATGTTCATGTGTAATCAAATAAAAATCATATTTCCCTCTCCATTTTTCTCTTGTTGACTTCATTTTCCACTGAAGCTTAATTATGTCCTCGCGTAAAATAAAGCCTACCTTTAAGAAAACCTCCATTACTCTTGTTGCAATTGGAACAAAGTGTTTTCTTTTTCTGGTATCTCCAATAAGAATGGCGCAATGTTTTCCAGGTTTTAATACTCTATAACACTCTTTAGCAACTTTTTCCATTTCATTGATAAACTCATCAATATTTTTTACATTAGATATATCACCTTCAATTTTGTTTTTTGTAAACTTTACTATGTTAGCATAAGGTGGATGAGTAGCTATAAGGTCTATACTTTCATCTTGAACTAGATCTAAATTTCTTGCATCACCAACATAAGTTTTTATTTCTGGATCATATTTGTACTTAAAATCCAATCTATTTCTTGTAACCATTATTGCATCAAGATTTATATCAACCCCTATACCTCTTCTGTTTAAGAGTTTGCATTCAACAAGTGTAGTTCCAGAACCCACCATTTGATCTAAAACTAAATCATTTTCCTTTGTAAATCTTAAAATCAAATTTCTTGGAATATATGGAGACCAATTAGCCCTATAGTTTCCTTTATGAGTTGCCCATTCACCTCTTTCGGGAAAAGACCATACAGTAGTAGTCTCTAACTTAAATTCTTTTGGTTCATATTCATTTATTATGTGATTTTTCACCAATGGAACTTTAACATTTTCAATAACAACAAAATCATGAGTTTTTAAGAAATCGATATATTCTTCTTGAGTAATCTCTTTCATTCCCCCATAAGCTGGAGAAGTTACTACTGTTTTTTGATTTTTTGTAAGTTCAGTTTCCATATTTTAATTATAGAAAAAGGAAATTTTTATAGACCAAATTTTATATAACTTTTCATAATCACAATCTTATAAAATTTACCTTCTGAATTTTGGAACTATATCTAAATTAGCAGAAAGTAAAGCTTCTACTGGATGAACTCCAAGAAGAATATCACAAAATAATGAAATAGCCAACTGACTCCCCCTTCTATTTTCTGGTACTTCGACTTTTGCTAGCTTACATTTATTATCAAGTATTTGTTGAAGTTTTGCTGGTCTGCCTGTGAAATTAATATCTTCCTGCTCTAAAATCCATTTTAAAGCATAAAGAATATAATCTAAATTGTATCCTGGGAGATTGACTAAATCTTTAAGATATTTTGTCAAGACATCCTTTACTGGCTTACCGTGCCAAACTTCAATAATTGCTCGAAAAACTTTTTCTGCTTTCTCTCGGTTATAACAGAGTTTTCCATAAAAATCTATAGCAAAATGAGCGTGTTTTGGAGTGTAAAATTTCAATTTTTCTGGTTCGTAGATAGTTCTGACTTTAAAATCATTTTTCGATTTAGAGTTTTCCGTTTTAACTAAAATCCAACCATTTGAAAGTTCTACAATATCTAATACTTTCTTTTTATTTTTACCTTTTCCTAGGAAATCTCCAACTTTAATCATAAATTATTATTCTAATTAAACTATTTTTATACAGTGAAAATTTTCTACTTGAAACTTGAAGAAGTTGAAAGTATATGGAAGAGAATTTGATAGATATTGTAAAGTATTCAACTGTTAGAAAATCAAAAATATTTTAACATTATAGGAAAGATAGGTAAAATACATTATCTAAAAAATCTTGATTTTATTAAAAAAATAGAGATAGCACCAACAACTCTAATTCCTTTTATTATGCTTGCAATTTTTTTATATTTTACATTAACTTTTACTTGGGTTATTTTAAAATTATTTTTTATAGCATTTAAAAGTACAGATGCTTCCAATATATAACCACCATGAATTTTTTTAATTAATGATTTTGCAAATTTTTTGTTAAAAGCAAAATAGCCGCAAGCAACATCTTTCATTTTTTTGCAAAATAAAAAATTGAACAAAAATCTTAAAAACTTATTCCCTAATTTATGCCTAAAAGGAATTTTTGAGAAATCTCTATAACCAAAAACAACATCATATCCTTTTTTAACAAGCTCAATCATTTTTAATGAATCCTTTACACTATATTGACCATCTGAATCAGCAACAACAAAAATTTCATATTTATTTAAATTTTTTAACAAAGCTGTTTTTATTGCTTCTGCTTTACCTTTATTTTTCTCATGCTTTAAAACTTTTTTTGTATATTTCTTTGCAATTTCAAAAGTTTTATCTTTGCTTCCATCATCAACTACAACAATATTTTTATAATATTTTTTTGCTTCTTTCAAAACATTTTCTATGTTTTTTTCTTCATTATATGCAGGAAATATTATCAATACATTCTCATCCATAAATTTTAAATATTAAATTATTTTCATATGGGGAAAAGAATAATAGCAAGGGCAAGAGGTCATGGAAGCTTCACATATAGAGCACCTTCTCATAGATATTTATGCAAAATTAGTTTTTTGCCATTTATAGAAAATTTAAGTATTAAAGGTAAGGTTGTTGATATATTGGATGATGTTGGTAAGTCAGCTCCAGTTGCTTTAATAAAACTTGAAAATGGGCAAGAAATTTATCATATAGCTGTGGAAGGTCTCTATGTTGGGCAAGAAATTAAATATGATGGTGAAGTAAATATAGGTAATGTTGTTCAATTAAAAAATATTCCTTTAGGAACTAAAGTTTGTTGTATAGAAAGTTATCCAGGTTCTGGACCAAAATTTTGTAGAAGTGCTGGTACTGCTGCAATAGTTGTTGGTCAATCTCCAAGCAAAACAATTTTACAATTCCCATCTAATAAAACAATAGAGCTTGATAATAGATGTAGATGTATAATTGGTGTGCCAGCTGGTTCTGGAATTAAAGAAAAGCCATGGTTAAAAGCTGGTGATAAATATAGAGCAATGAAAGCAAGAAACAAGCTATTTCCAAGAACTAAAGGTGTTGTGATGAATGCTGTTGATCATCCTTGGGGAGGGAAAAGCCATAGACCAAGACCTTCAAGAGCTGTTTCAAGACATGCTCCACCAGGTGCTAAGGTTGGTTCAATCTCACCAAAAAGATTGGGAAAAAAGAAAAAAGGTTAACCTATATAAGTAGTGCTACTTGTTTTTTCCTCAAGCTTATTCAATTGTTCACTTAATATAGCTAGCAAGCTTTTTGCTGTTAGCTTTGAAATAGTTATATCAGCAATAACTCTTTTACCTTCTATTGTAAAAAATTTTAGATTTACATAAGCCTCTTTTTCATCCTTACTAGTTTTTACTCTAATTGAAACAACTACTTCATCTGCAAACAAAGGTTTTATATCAGATGGAATATTTAGCTGTATTTCTTTCTCCATTTTATATATACCCAATTTCTTTATATTTTTTAGTTATTTCTTCTCTACTTTTATTGCAGTTTGAGCATCTTTCACTTAAAACAAGAGTTTCTCCCTTTGATTTTAATATTTGAGTTTTTTTACCACTTCTCATACCAGTTCTTTTCACAACAGTAACAGTTGGTCTAATAACTACTTTTATTGTTTCTGCATTACAAAATGGGCATTCCCAAACTAGCTTTCTTATCATAATTTATTATCCATACAAAAATATTTAATTATTATGTTCGCTATAGAAGCAAAAGATTTAACAAAGAAATTTGGTAATATAATAGCCGTTAATAATCTTTCTTTTAAAGTAAAGGAAGGAACATTTTATGGAATTGTTGGACCAAATGGGTCTGGAAAAACAACAACAGTAAGAATTTTAACAGGACAAATAAAGCCAGATAAAGGAAATGCAAAAGTTTGCAATATTGATATAAAAAATTATTTGGAAGTTAGAAAAGTTACTGGAATTGTTCCAGAAGAAGAATATCCACCAAGTTTTTTAACTGTTGAAGAATATTTGGAATTTGTTTGTAAAATTAGAAATGTTGAAAACTTTAAAGAAAAAATAGATTTTTGGCTAAATTTTTTAAATTTTGAAAATTTTAGGAATTATTTAATAAAAGATTTATCTAGAGGTACAAAGCAAAAAGTAATGTTAACACAAGCATTTATTCACGAACCAAAAGTTGTTTTCATGGACGAACCATTTATAAACATAGATCCAATAGTGCAAGAGAAATTTAAAAAATTTTTGAGAAATTATGTTAAAAATGGAAAAACAATAGTTTTTTGTACACATATTTTACCATTGGCTAAAGAAATATGCAATGAAATTGGAATAATGAAAAATGGAAAAATAATAAAAACTGTTAAACCAAAAAATATAGAAAAGGAATTTTTCAAAATTTTTGGTAAATGATATTTGAACTTTTCAAAATAATGATGAGGGAAGAAATAAGAATACATACAAAATTATTTCCATCAATTTTCTTTTATTCATTACCATTTTTTGTTTTTGCATTTTCATTTCTTTTATCAATTTTTGTTTTAAATGTTTATAGCTTGCTTCCAATTTTTATTTCAATTTTTTTAATAATTGGAATAGCAAGTGGTGGTTATACGATACATTTTAGAGAAGTATATTTAAGGAAATTCCCTCATTTGAATTTTTTGCTTTATACTTATTATTCATTTCCAATAAAAAATGAAAAAATAGTTTTTGCCTTGTTTTTAAAAGAGATAACATTTTTTACATTTTGGATATTTTTACCATTAACATTAGGACTTTTCAAGTTTGATTTATATTCTTTATTTGTTTCTTTTTCTTTTTATTTGCTGGGAAATTCATCATCTTTTTTACTTTCCAATTTTTATAATAGAAAAATAATTTTGATTCCATTAATAATTTTGTTTGCTACTTTTTTCACTTACTTTTTTAATTTTTTGTTTTCTTATCCAATAATTAACTTGCTAACTTCTTTTTCACTTTTGCTCATTTCAATTAAAACTTTGGATATAGAATATAAAGCAAGAAGCTTGACTCACAAAAATTATTTTAGCAAAATATACAAGCTTATTAAAAATCCTTTGCTTGTTAAAGATTTAATTGATTTTAAAAGAAGCTATGGTTTTGCTAGAGCAATTTTTTCTATAATAATTCCTTTATTTTTAGCTTACTTTTTATTTCAAGTAATGGTTTCAATAGGAATTAAAGTAGATTTTGAAAAATTTTTCTCAATGATGATTGGTTTTGTTTCAATAACTTTTTATGATGTTCTAACAGAATTTGACAGATGGGTTTTTTATTCAATTTTTCCTTTAAGAAAGAACAATGTAATAAAATCGAAAGCAGGCATTTCAATAATTTTCTCAACTTTGGTAATTTTCTTGTTTTCTATTTTAGGTTTTGCAAATTTTTTAATATCTTTTATAAGCATGCTTTATTTGCTTTCAATAATAATTTTTTTAGTTGGTTTGGATACAATGCTTTTGTTTGATATAAGGAGAATTCTTTTATTTTCAGTTTTGTTTGTTCCATTCTTTTTATTTGTTTTATTTTTTTATAAAGCTTTATATACTTTTTTATTTTTGATTATTTCAGTTTTTTTACTATTTTTAGGATTTAAAAAGTTTGACTAACAATATTTTATGTTAGAACTTGAAGAAATAATAAAAGTCTTAGTAAGCTTAGTTTTAGCTTCCTTAATAGGAGTTGAAAGAGAAATGAGAAAAAAGCCAGCTGGTTTGAGAACTCATATATTAATAGCTGTTACTGCAACTCTTTACACCATAGTTTCAATTAAGTATTTCCCACAAGATAATGCGAGGATTATTTCAAATATTTTAACAGGAATGGGTTTTATAGGAGCTGGTACAATTATTTCATCAAAAATTAAAGTTGTTGGTATTACAACAGCATCTACTCTTTGGTTCATAGCTAGTATTGGAGTTCTTGTTGGAGTAGGTTATTATTTATTAGCTTTATTTTCTGCTTTAATTGTTTTAATTATATTAATTGCTTTAAGAGATATAGAGAAAAATATGATTGGTAGTAAACCTAAAAAATAGAACTTTTAATTCTTTCAATAAATTTTTCATAATCTGATTCATTGTAAAAAGTAATAGCAGCTGCTTTTGGATGCCCACCATATTTTGCTTCAATTCCCTTTAAAACTTTATTTAAAAAGCTATTCAAATTAATAATATTGCTTCTCAGTGAAACTTTTATTTTATTTTCATGCTTTTGAGAAATTATAATTGTTTTATTTTTTATTTTCCTTGAAATAATTGTTGCTAAAGTTGATGTAAATCTGTATTTTGAAAAAATTTGATATAAAACAAAATCCCCAAAAACTTCTTTGTTTTTTCTAAAATCTTTTATTAGCTTATCCAACTCTTTTTTGTACAAACTGTAAAAATAATTATATTCTTTAATTATTGAATCCATTGACCTATTTTTGACAATAAAATCTACAAGCTTTTCACATTCTTTTTTACCACTAATTACTTTAACGGAATCTATGATTAATGCAACTTTTCCTATTTTTGTTTTTTTCCAATTTTTTTCATTTATTTTAAAAGGTTTGAGTAAATCAAAACCCATATCACCAATAGTACCAGCTAAACTAATCCATTCATATTTTTTATCAACAAGTGATTTAACCATATATGAGCAAGGTATGTATGCATTTGGGCTTTTTAATCTAGGATTTATGTATACTATATCTTCTGGATATTCTTTAACTGGATGATGATCTATTATCATACAACTATCAAACATTTCCAAAAAATCTTCCTTTACATCTCCAATATCTAAAAATATTACATTTCTATATTTTTTCGAAAGTCTTTCTATTCTTTCAGTATCATTTTCCAATCTAGATGCAATATTTTTAAATTTTTTTCTATTTTCAGAAAGTGCTATTGATATTAAAGAAGCTGAGCAAATGCCATCAACATCGAAATCATGAACAACCAAAAAATTATCTTTATTTTTTATGAATTCATAAAAAATTTTCATTGCTTTTCCTCTTTTAGTTTTTTAAGTGTTTCTTCATCAAGCAATAATAATGGTAATTCTTGTTTTGGTTGTGTTGATAAAAGATAGTAATATTCTAAAACTGCCATAATAGAATCTGCATAGTGTAAAATCAAAGCTTCGAAAGTTTTTGGTTGAACTGTACCATGATTTCCAGCATGTGCAGCAACAGCATGAATTACCTCCTCTGGAAAATTTCTAAAATAAAGCTCTGAAGTAATTAATGCTGTATGATCTAAAGGAATGTTACTTGGTTCAAAACCAGTTTCACTTTTTTTATATTCATAAATTTTCATTAAATCATGAATAAGTGCAGATGCTATTAAAACATCTTTATTAACTAATAAACCAAAATTTTTTTCCATTATTCTTGCTAACTCTATGCAAAGTTCTGTAACACTTATTGTATGCTTTAAAACATCTCTTTCAACAGCAACATTTCCACCTACTGAAAACAAAGTTTTGACCTCCTCTATATTTGATTTTTCGTATTTTTGAAAGTCTGGATGATGTAATGAAGGATCTTTTATTAATTCTATAACTTTTTTTCTAAGCTTTTCATCTTCTATTTTTTTGGCAAGCTCCAAAAGTTTGTCAATCATAATATTTAATTAAGTAATAAAATTAATTTAAAGCCTCCGTAGCTCAGCGGTAGAGCGACCGGCTGTTAACCGGCAGGTCGTGGGTTCAAGTCCCACCGGAGGCGAGTAGAAGTTACTTTTTCTTTCTTGATATAGCAACTGTTAAATCCTCTATTTTGTAAATAGATCCTGGCTCTGTTGAAAATTCTAACCTATTTTTTCCTTTAAGCAATTTACCAACGAAATCTATTGTTATGTTAACATATGATGGAGGAATTGTATCATAAATTTTTCCTCCGTTTAATCTAATATTTAACTTTCCTATCTTTTTCGATTCCTCGCTTACTCTAAATGAAATGAAAAGATTTTCAAACTTCTTAAAGTCTTCTTCATCCATATAAAATGAGAAATCCTTAAAAGATTGGCCAGCATAGTTTATATAAATTTTGAAAGATAGTTCATAAAATGCTGACTGCCAAAACTTCCATGTTGGTATTTTTTCCATAGTTATTTCGATTTTATTTTTTTCAGATAGCAAGCTTTTTGGTATTTCTAATAAATATGTACCTACATCAAAAACTTCATTAGCTACTTCATTACCATTTAATTTTATTATTAACTTTCCTAATTTATTTGTTGAAGAAATTGTTATTTCTATGTTAGCATTTTTAGTCATTCCAAGCTTATCTGAGCTTATTTCAAAACTAAAACCTGCAAAATTTTCTGAAAAAACTCCTTTTTCAACTTTTATGTTTTCTCTTTTTATTACAGTTTCTGTTCCTATTTGGTATGAAATCTCAAAATCTCCAAAATTAAAAAACTTTATATTTTCTGCTATTGTTGCATTAGTTACATTAGTTTGATTCCCTTGATATTGATATACTATTATTATGCTCATTAAAACAAGACCTGCCATTAATATGAATACAAACTCATCTATTGGTTTTCTTTCAGCCATAATTAAGTTTTTGATTGAAAATATAAATATTTGTGGAAGTTTATGTTTTAAGGCTTTTTCATAGGATAGAAAGGGATAAAAGAGTAACAACACATTGTGCATTAGTTTCGAGAGCTTTTTTGGCTAAGGAAATGTATTATTGCGGAGATAAAGATGAAAAAATGGAGAAAAGCATAGAAAAGGTTAATAAAAACTTTGGCAGCAATTTTAAAGTTACTTATGTAAAAAGTTGGAAGGATTTAATAAAAACATTTGATGGATTAAAAGTTCATTTAACAATGTATGGAATTCCTTTAACAGAAAAAATTGATTTTATAAAATCTTTTAACAAAATATTAGTTGTGATTGGTTCAGAAAAAGTTCCAAAAGAGGTTTATGAAATTGTTGATTTAAATATTTCAATAACGAATCAACCACATTCTGAAGTAGCTGCTATAGCCATATTTTTGGATAGAATTTTTGAAGGAAAAGAATTTTATTCTGATTTTAAAAATGGTAAGCTTAGAATAGTTCCTAGTGAAAGAGGTAAAATTTTGGAAAAATGGAGTGGTTAATACCTTTATCAGTTATTTTTTCTTTTATTTCTGTTGTACTAACAGTTGCAATAGCTATGAGAATTGCAAAGTTAAAGTTTTTATACATAGGTTTTTTAATAGCATCTCTTTTCTCATTTTTGACTTATTTTCTTTTTAATTTAATGATTTTTATAGTTTTGGGGGAATTACTTTTAGTGGTTAATTTATCTATTGTTTTGTACGATAGTGGAACAAGTTATTTTTTCTACGAAAGAAAATATAAGGAAATTAAGTCTATGATAGAAGTTTTGAAGGAAATGTTACTAAGAAGAGAAATTACAGAGGAAGAATTTTCTAAATTAAAAACAGAATTTGTTAAGGAAATTGTTAAAATTGAAGCAAAACTTAAAGAGATATCATAGGGTTACTTGTTTTTAAGAAGCCTAGCAGTTGAGCTATTGGGAGTGGTAGGCTGAGTGCGTCGGTCGAAACCTTCGCACGTACACCACCACCCCATCAACGCAATCGTCTATTGCCGCTCTTCATTCTTTATGGTGTTGCCACCATAAAGAAATGGTAGCCTATTTTCCCGGGCGGCTTCGTCCTTAGATGCCTTCAGGACTTATCCACTAGCACGTGGCTACCCGGCATGCAATTAACAGCCGGTACACCAGAGGTGCCGCACACCCGTTCCTTTCGTACTTGAGTGTGCTTCCGGTCAGGCTACCTGCACCCCCTGTAGATAGTGACCGAACTGTCTTTGTCGCCATATGAAACGACCAGCGCGATCACTTACTCATTATTTTCGTAAGTGGTGCGTTTCATATAGTCACGACGTTCTGAACCCAGCTAGCGTCGCCTTTTAATCAGTGGGCACCTGCACCCTTGGCCGCTGCTGCACGGCCAGGAGAGGCGGAGCCGACAACGACGCACCAACGCGCCGGGTCGATTTATCCCATCACTATTGGGATTGTAGACCCCAGTAGAGATGTGTGGACTTTCACCGGCCACGGGCCCATTTTTGGGGATTAGCAAGACATTTTAATTTATTTTCCAGTTTTTTTCTCTTCAGGGGATGTGAAAAACCTATTATTTGGTTAAATTTTTCTATATTTTCTCTTCCATTTATAGGAAGAACCTTCACTCCCCATTTAAGATTCCAAATCTTGCCGGTTTTAATACCCAAATCTAAAAGAAGATTTTGACAAAGTCTAAGTAATTCTTCATTTTTATTCGATAGTGTTATCCTGTTTTTATTTTTTATTACACTACCTTCTGCATCAAATATTCCCCTTAGAAATGCGATTTTGACTTTTTGGTTCTCTTGGAGTAGCCAGTTAGATTTACTTTTTAGTTCTTGTAATTTTTGGAAAATCTCTTTTGAGTATATTCGAAGTCTGAATATACCATTTTTATCTTTTCTCTTTTTTATTTTAGGTTCTATTTGAAATGAATTTTTAAAAGCTTTTGCTAGAATTTCTATCCACTCTTTGTTTTTTTGTTCAACTTCTATTAAGAACTCTCCAATTTCTGGTCTACTGTAGAAGTTTCCATCTTCTAATGCACCAAGAATGAATGCTATGTCTTCTAGCATAAATCTGTTTTTGTTTTTGTTATATTTAAGCCTTGCTAATCTATCCCCGAGGTAGCTTTTCCGATACCTGTAACCCCTATCGATAGGAGTTACAGTATCGCTAGCACACGCTTTCGCGGCTGGTTCCCTTGTGTTCGGGAACCAGTCAGCCCAGCTTTTGCGCTTACACTTTACCCCTGATTTCTTTCTGGTATTCAAAGGCTTTTTTCATAAGCTACCTCTTCTTTCATTAATCAATCTGGGGCAAAGTATTCATAAAAGCCTTTGAATATGACCAGGGTAAGCTGAGCTTCGTGCTCCCCCGATATCTTTTCGAGGGAGTGCCGCCCCAGCCGAACTGCCCACCTAGTGCTGTCTCCTAACGGATAAGCCACATGAGTTCCGCTAGCTGGTGTTACACTTTCCTCTCGGCTTTGGCCGAAACCTACACCTAATAGCGAGTCCCAGCTACTCTATGTAGCAGAACTCATATGGCAACACCAGGCTGCAGTAAAGCTCTACGGGGTCTACATTTCCCACAGGGGGTCTCCAGTCTATTCACTGGAAAGACATTTTCACCGGGTTCATCCCAGGGACAGTGTCCAAGTCGTTAAGCCATTCAAGCGGGTCGCCAATTAAGCGACAAGGGATTACGCTACTTTACGACGGTCAGAGTTACCGCCGCCGTTTGCGAGGGCTTAGCCAGGTTGAAACCTGGTTTCACACACTCGCACTGGGCAGGCTTCAGAGACCGTACAAATCCTTTTCGAAGTAGCGGTCTCCTGCGTTTTTTAACCAAAAAGAGGAGAAAATAATTCAACAATCCAAGTAAGTAAACTTTAATACTTCTCCTCTTTTTGTTTGTTAAACAGTCGCCTGGACCTTGTCACTGCGATCTGCAGTCCCACCCCAGTAGCTAGTTTTTCACTAACCACTGGTTAGAGACTGCAGACATCCCTTCTCCCTAAGTTACGGGACCAATCTCGACTATTGTGAGGGTTTAAAAAAAATAAAAGTTAGTAGGCCGGGAATTATTTATAAAGTACTTAAACCTTTTCCTCCTTTTTTTCTTCTTTCTTCTTCTTCGGCATACTCCAATTCCCTCACAATATTTGCCGAGTTCCCTTGGGACGATTCTCCCGACCCACCGTTCCCTTCTCAGGAACCCCACCTGTGTCGGTTCTCGGTACCTAGCTTGTGGATCGCTCCTGTTTTTCTTTTCAGGGGCTCCTCGAATTTCGGCGACTCTGCATACGCAGAGCTCATCACCCTTTCATCTACTTCTCCTCATTACGAGACTCCGTAGACTTATGGGTTTGACTTACGCGCCGATATCGAGAAGCGTCGAAAAACAGGCTTGTGTCACCACATCTACCACAAGCGTACCGGAATATTAACCGGTTTCCCTAATCGGTGTTGTAGGTTAAACAACACCTTAGGGTAGGACTAACTGCTGGCTGATTTACATTGCCAGCAAACCCTTGGAGTTAAGGTGGCCGGGATTCCCACCCGGTTTTGCTGTTACTCATGGCAGGATCTGCATTCCAGGCAGGTCCATCAAAGTTTACACCTTGACTTCTCTCCTACCTGGACGCCCCCCTACCTTATGGTATCCTTAACGATACCACAACCCATGTATCGGTATGGGGCTTAGTGCCTTCCATTTTCGGTGCAGAGCTTCTCGGCGGGTAAGTTATTACACACTTCTTAGCTGATGGCTACTTCTAGGCCCACAGCCCCGCTGTCTAAGAAGTTCCACTTCCTTCATCACTTAGCCCCAATTTAGGCACCTTAACATGGGTCTGGGTTGTCCCCCTTTCGGATAAGGAGCTTTCCCCCTTACCCTCACTCCCATCTTCTATGGTTGTTAAGGGTTCTGAGTTTGACAGGAGAACTGGGTCTTTCGACCCTTGGTCCTCCAATCAGTATCTTTACCCCTTAACAAACCTCAGATGGGGCTGAACTGTGGTCCATTTCGGAGGGAACCAGCTATTGCCAGGTTCGTTAGGCTTTTCACCCCTATCCCTGGCTCACGTGAGGGATTGGGTCTCACCACCACTATCGGCCCTCCGTCCCTCGTTAGAGAGACTTCGGCCTGGCCAGGGATAGATCACCTGGCATCCAGCTCTAGAAGTTATAACTTCTAGAGATTCTGGTCTTATCCTAGTGATTTAGGCACTTTCATACCCAGCCCCACGCTCTTTCGAGCTACAGGCTTTTGCTTTCGCTACGGCTACATATCTTTCGATACTTAGCCTCACCACTGGGATAAACTCCCTGCCCCATTCTACGAAACGGACGTACTGATGCTGAGCTTCTCACTCTTTCACACCAGTACTGACTATCCCCATATGGTTTCAGGCTCTTTTCACCGAGATTTCTCCCTGCTTTTCAGCTTTCTCTCACGATACTTAGTTCGCTATCGGACCCGGGACGTATTTAGAATTGGATGTCGATAACACCCAACTTCCCACTCCATACTTATGGAATGGTACTCGGGAAATTCGCCATCTTCCTTCCAGCCCTTCTCCTACGGGATTTGACTCTTACCATTTTTATGGTAAGATCTATCACCCTCTATGGTGCTGCATTCCAGCAGACTTCGGATGAGCTGGTTAGGAAGGGCGCGAATTCCCATTAACTCCACATCTCCTTTGGTTTATCACCAAGGGATTTGGTTTGTTCTGTGCCGGTTTCAGTCGCCCTTTACTCCCGGCATCTCTATTGATTTCTTTTCCTCCCCCTATTAAGATGCTTCAATTCGGGGGGTTCCCCTTCCTTACGGAATATGTCTCAACGACACAGGATTCCCATTCGGAAATCCTGGGATCAATGGTTGCATGCACTTACCCCAGGCTTTTCGCAGCTTGCTACGTCCTTCTTCGGCGCCCGAGCCAAGCCATCCACCATATGGGTTCCCCTGCTAGGCTTCTTTTTACCAAGTAACCCTATGATATCTCATATTACGGTCTCAAAAAGACAGTTCGCTTATCATTTTTTCATATTGTTTTTCTTTCATCGACCTCGATATCAATCCTTAAGTGAATTCACTTAAGAATCTCATCAAACTGCTCAAAAGGTACCCACATCTTCATTAATCAGATGCCTTGTTTTCTTATTTCATCGCTAAAACTAAATATATATAAAACAAATATTTATAAATTTTAGTATGGGTTTTCCCGAGTCAGTAATAACTAAAACAAAAAAAGGAAATTTAGAAGTTAGAAATCTTGTTGAAAGAGGTTTTTATGTAATTTATGACTATAGAGATTTAAATAATTTTGAAAGAAAAGAAAATAAGCAAAAAATAATTTTGAAAAATAGTAAAAAAGAAATAAAATCTTTTTTTATTTTTCCTTTGAAAGAGAAAGGAAAATTCTTGATTGTTGAAACAGAGAGTGATGTGAAGAACATTAAAGTTTGGAATGATAAACTAAAAAAAGAGGAAGATTTATTCAATGAGTGAAATATTAGCAATAAACAATATTTGCATAAAAGTTAACGAGAAAAAAATTTTTCTCGATCCAAAAGTTTCAGAGTCATTTTCTTTTATTTCACATGCACATGAAGATCATTTGCCAGAATTAATTATTAATGAACCTTATTGTACAGAGGAAACATTCGAATTAATAAAAGTTAAATATCCAAGCTTCAAAGCAAATATTGTTAAATTTAACAAAAAAATAAAACTTGATGATTTTTCTGTTGAGTTTTTAAGAGCTGGTCATATACTTGGTTCTTCCCAAATTTTCTTAGAGCTAGATGGTTTGTCAGTTCTTTATACTGGAGATATTAAAACAGTTGATGAATTAACAGCTGGAAAATATCAAACAAAAAATGCTGATACTTTAATAATAGAATCAACTTACGGTTTACCTATTTTTAAGTTTCCATCATTAGAGGAAATAATTAATAGCTTAGAAAAAATTTTGAATGAAGAAAATGTGAATTTGCTTGGCTATCAACTTGGAAAAGCACAAGATATAATAAAAATTTTAAATCTTATGAGTTATGAACCATTTGTATCAAAATCAATAAAAGCTTATTGTGAAATCTATAAAAAGTTTGGAGTTGATTTGAAATATAGTGATGAACAAACAAACATTTCAGTTAGACCAGCATCATTAATTAAAAAATTTTCTGGCAGAAAAAATGCAATAATATTTACAGGATGGGCTTTAAGTAGAGAATTTGAAATAGCTGCTTTGCCATTTTCAGATCATTGTGACTTTTACCAGCTTTTAGATTACATAATAGAAGTTAACCCAAAAAAAGTCTATGTTGTTCATGGCTTTGTTTATGAATTTTCAAGAGAAATAGAAAAAAACTTAGGAATAGAAACTATACCTTTTCCTTTCGATACTTTATCCCTATCCTCATTTTTTTCAAGAAAACAATAAATGTTTTTGCTTTTAATGCTTCCCTTAGTAAATTATTCCTAATAATTGTTAGATCTTTAATTCTTCCTCTAACTTTTAATATTTCTGATTGATATTTTACCATTATATCATAGAAAGCTTTTTCAGATATTTTTCTTTTAAAGTATTGTTCCTCAGCGGATTTTCTTGCATTTATTAATTCTTTCTCTTTGCTTGTTAGTGAAATGATTTCTTTTGATAATTTTATGTATGGAACTATTACTTCAACTATTAAATATGTTGAAAAGAACAAAGCTATTGAAAATGCTATTATTAGGTATTTATAACTAAGCAACAAAAACATCCAATATTTTTTGTTAATTTCTTCCTCCAATTCTTTTATTTCTTCGCTTAATTTTTTGTTATAATTAATTAAATCAAGTAAAGCATTATTTGCTATTGAATTTTTTGCATTAATTAAAACATTGTTCATTTCATCTATACTTTTTGTTATAGGTACTCCAAAGTTTTTATATTCTTCATATATTTTTTTCAAATCTTTTAATTTTGATTCAAGTTCTTTTAAATCATTTATCAAGCCATTTTCCTTTATCTCTATTACTATTGACTCCGAATCAAATGTTTCATCTGAAAATGCATAAAGTATTAGTTTGTATTCTCCTTCAGTTGAATTTAAAAATGAATGAACAATAAAAGGTATGTCTCTTCTCTCTCCTGCTCCAAGCTCTATTGTTAAATTATCTTTTATTCCATAAATAGTGCAAGAAGTGCAATCAAATAAATATTTAATTGTTAATTTAATAGATGTATAACCGTTGTTAGAAATAGTAGCTATTAAAGTTCTATTTGTTCCAGTTTCAATTAATGCTCTTGTTTCATTACCTTTAAATTGTATTGAAAATGTTATGTTACATTCTGGAGAAAAAGAACAATAATATGTTTGATTTGGTAAGCAATATTGATTGCAATCCAATCTTTCAAAGTACATTTCATATGGCTTACATGGACTTATACCACAACCTTTTTTAATTTCTCTCCCACATTTACAGATTGGAATTTCCGTAGGTGCAGAAACTCCTGGAGAAGAAGATGGGGGTGGAGCAGGTTGTTGTTGTAAAATTATTGTTCTTAAATTAACAACATGCAAACCAGAATTATTAAAATAATCTGTTGAATTAATTGTGATATTAAAAGTAGTTCCATATGTATTTGGTGAATAGCATCTATCTATACAGCCATCAAAGCTATATGTATTTAAAGCTTCATTACTACATGCGTTGTAGTAAAATTCTGTTTCGTTATGCAAAACAAGCTCTGAATTTATATTATAACATAAAATATTAACTATAGCATCTTTAATTTCTTTATCTTCTCTATAATTAAAAATTTTAGCCCTTGGAAGACCTTCTGCACTTTTTATTGTCGTTTTCGGTTGCATTGTTAGCCCTTCAGATGGAACAATTACTTTTATTTTAAGCAAATTTGTTAACAAAAACAAAAGCGTGTTATTACCAATGTTCCCATACTTTTCTGCTGTTACATTTAATGAATAGCTTTGCAAAGTATAGGATGGATTTAAAAAGAATTCAGCAGTACCATTTTCACTTATAATATTTGTTTGATTTGTTATATTTCCTAATGAATCTATTAATAAAATTGTTATGTTAGAATTACTAACATTAAATGAATTAACATCCCTAACAACAAAAATTATGCTCTCACCTTTGTTAAAAACATTAAATGGTGTTATGAATTCTATGCTATATTTATTAAAAGCTGTGAAATTACTTTCATCACTATTAACTGTATTAAATGATGAATTTAAATCAGTTGCAAAAATTCTTATTGAATAATTTCCTGTTTCGTTTATTTGTGTTGAAATATCATCTATTAAAAATTGAAATGCAAACAAATCATTTTCAATTCTTTTCATTGTTACATTTTTTTCAATACCACTTGGAAAAACTAGTGAAGCATTAACTTCTTTAACAAAAATATTATCAGTTATATTTGCAATTATTTTTAAGCTATCATTTAGATTTGACTTATTTGTTTTTAGTGAAAAGATTTCAAAGAAAAAATTATTTATTGTAGGTGGTTCTAAATCGAATGGATAAATTGTTATTGAAAAAATTTCAGAATTATTATTACCCATTGATGTATTTGAGGAAACATTTAAGAATGTTAAAACAGATTTTTCTGGTTCTCCAAGCAAACTAGCTTTTATATTCCAATTAACACTCGAATAACCTTTCCAAAATATTTCATCAATATATTTAACAAAGCTATCTTCACTTTCTGTTATGTTAATATAGCTTTCGTTCTCGCTATTAAATCTAATTGTTAAATTTCTTAAATCGCCCTTATATGCGGTAATATTAACATAATATGTTTGATTTTGTCCGGATAGCATTACGGGGTCTGCTTTTATAGTAATAGATGGTATACCAAACTTTACAAAAAATGTTTGATTTTTTACTATTATTGAATTGTTCATTAAAGTAACGATATTCGAAAAAACACTATAGTTACCACTTCTTGTAAAGTTAGTAAAATTGTAAGAAAATCTATAACAATAACCTAATCTAGGCTCTGTAGCAAAAGCTCTAAATTCATGCAAAGCTACTCCATTTGAAATAGAAATGATAAATTTATATGTTTTAAATGGAGTAAATTTGTCAAATATTGTTGTTTTTAAAGAATTTGGTATTTGAATGTTTTTTTCAAATGTTTTTACTTGGTTATTTTCATCTATATAGCTTATATTTGCATAGCTTGATGAAGAACCAAACCATAATATCTCTATTCTCCTTATTGGGAATATGCTTCTCAATGTTATGTTTATATTATCAATTGCATTAAATGTTGTCCAGCTCGTTTCATTATTGCTATCTATTGACAAATTTGCATTATTACCATTTAATGAATTAGCAAAAGCACCTTTTTCTAATGAAGCTACATTACCTGTTTCTATTTCTATTCCACAATCTCTAACAGTTTTTACTTCAACTCTATTCGCAAAAAATGTTTCTATTCCAGAATCGAAAGCTTTTAATATTGTGAAATTAACATTGCTTATTGTATTATTCCCAACTACATCAACAATTAAATTTGAATATTCGTCGATAAATGTTTGATTATTTTCAATTTTCATATCTAATGGAAATATAACTTCAAAAGTTTCATCTATGCTAGTATTTTTAAAAAGAGAAAATAGCTCTACAATCATTCTGTTTAATCCTGAATTATTTGAAAAAGCAGACCAATTTTCAAAATATTTTGTACCATTTTTTATTGCAATATTTCTTTCGTGAAAGAAATTTTCATTTTTTGTTATATTTAAGTTTGTTTGGTCGAAAATAGTAAGATTAAAGCTTACATTCCAAATATCTCCGTCAAAAGATTCAGCTATTGTTGTTATGTTAAATGTTTGATTTGTTAATATATGGTAAAATGGTATATAAAAAGATATTTTTGGATTACCAAAACTTACATTAAAAGGCTCTGTATCATTTTTTATAAAAGAATATACTGATGAAATGTTTAATCCTACAAAACCAATGTAAAAACCACTTCTTTCTGGGGTAAAGTTTAAAGAAAATATATATCTATCATTAATAGTTTCTAAATAATCCATATTAATTGTAATTGTTGTTGGACTTAATGTATTGGTATCTGTAATATTTAAAAAGCTCGTAGTAAATTTAACTTCATTTATAAATGATGAATTGGAGTCCTTATATATCGAGGCATTTATGATTATGTATTTTCCATATAAAATGCTTTTGTTGGATATACTAGTTTCAAAACCAATTATAGTAATTGAAAAATTCGTTGAATTAGATATTCCATTTGAAGGTATAGCTGTTACATTAATTAAAACACCTCCAAAATCTATGCTTAATAAATTCCAGAAATTATCTATTGTATAAATTTCTCCATTAGATAAATTGAAAAGTTGATTATAAAAGTTATTTGAATTCAAAAATAGCTTGGAATAATTGCTACTATTCAAACTCACATTTACATTCCAAACATCTCCCTCAACAGCTTTAAAGCTAACATTAGAAAAAAATGATTGATTTATTAAAAGTTTATTTTTTGGAAAGTTGAGATTTATTTCTATTTTTCCAAAATCCACAAAAAATGTTGTTGTATTCGCTGCTGTTCTTGGATTAGCTTCAACCATTACTGAAACAAAGTAATTACCAGATGAATTTGGTATGTAATCTAGATAGTATTCATATAAATCATCTTCATATTTTTTGCTAAAGCTTAAATTATAATATTCTGTAACAAAAAGGCTTCCAGTAGAATTTACTTTAAGATAAGTTATTGTTGAATTAACAATTTTTATTTCACTCGCATTTGTTACATTAACAAAAATTCTTATTGGCTCTTTTACTTTTATGTTTGTTGTTTTATTTATTTTTGGCAAGGCTGTTAATTCTAAAAACTTTATCCATGTGCTTGATTCATTCTGTGAAGAAATAAGATTTTGTTTATAGTAAGTTGATGTATTTCCAAATGTTCTGCATTTTACTGTTATATTTTTAGCAACAGTGATTTTAACTGGACGAGTAGCATATCCTGTTCCATTAGTTGTTTTGTTATTATCATCTACACTATAATCTACAATAAAATTAACTGGTTGATTTGGTAATGGTTCCGTTGATGTATTATCTGCAACTAAACAATCTACATTTACTGTTTCTTCCACATAAGCATATTTATCATATGGTATTATCTCTCTTACCTTAGGAAATGACCAAAGAGTTAAATTTAATTCAGGAAAAGTTGTGTTATATCCTCCAAATGAGTTATTCGCAAATATTGAAAAATTATAAATACCACCAATTTTATAAATTGGATCTGAGCTATTAAAAATGTAATTTATCCAATAGTTATATAAAGGAATATTTAATATAATAGCATGGCTTTTATTTAATGATGTTATATCTCCATATGGTTGTTTAATGTAAAGAAATGAATGATTAACATCGGTTATCTGGAAAAGTGCTGAAATATTAGCATATTGACCTCTATCTATTTCATATGAAGATAAAGATAAATTACTAAATGTTAAATTAAAATATTCAACAATTATAAAAATGTAATCTATTACAAGTGCAACCTTATTATCATCATTGTCATAACCCCTCCAAGATAAAGCAGCGTTTTTAATTTTATTCAAATGATCTAAATATCGAGTAACCTCGAAACTTTGAACAAATAAACTAGTGTTTGAAAAATTTCTACAAGAGGCTTGGCTTTCTGGTAATACTACATTGTAAGAAAAATATCCTGTATAATTATTTCCAATAAATAAATAGCATTTATCATTAATATTATCACCCAATGGTGTGCCTGATAGATCACAAATACTACCACTTACCTTGCAATCATCAGATTTCATTTGTGCATAAACATTTTTCACATTTATCCAATAATGGATTGGATAATTGGAAAATGAAACATTTATTCTTCCATATTTTTCAACATTGTAATCAGTAATAGTAAGATATTCATAACTAGAGTCTTCATAGTTAATATTAGTAAGATAACAGTATGGTGATGGATTACTTGCTTCTATACATTCATAAATTTGAGTTGGTCTAATAGTTAAATTTGCAAATTGAGAGAAAGAAAAAGAAATTAACAAAAAAACTAAAGCAATCCAACAACCTCCTTTGGTACAAGCTCTTTCCATTTTTCATTATTTTCTTTTATTAACTTTCTAACATAAGTCCCTCTATAAATATTTCTTGGTTTTAGCAATAATGGTTCTATTACTTCCTTTTTTCCTTCAAAACATTTTTTTACATGATTAGAGGCTGTAAAAACAATATCAAAATCAAAATTTTTAATACAATACTCTGTCCATTTTTCATCATTATTAAAATCTGGTACTTTAACTATTTTCAAATTTTTTCTATTTTTAAAAACTAGTTTTATCATTTTTTCCCTTAAATTAGCAGTATATGGATTTCTTGGTTGATTATAATATTGAGCAGAACCTATTCCAACAATAACTTCATCAAATAATTTTAAAGCTTGATTTATTGCATATACATGCCCTAAATGCAATGGTTGGAACCTTCCAATAAAAAATCCCTTTATTTTTAAATTTAAAGCAAATTCTTTTAAAACTTCAGCTGGATTTTTTGCTTTTACTATTCCCGAAGAAACCAAAACTCCTCTTGCTCCTAAAATTCTAGATTTCTTAACATCTAATGCAGTTTTTATCCCAGCACCAACTAATAGCTCAACATCATTTTTTCTACAAATATCAAAAGCTCTTTTTATTATTTTTGGCTTTGCTGTAGAAACACTAATATCACCGCCAATTAATTCTTTTGGTTCATATGCAACATAATCTGGCTTAAACTTAACTATTTTTTTTATTTGAGAAATTTTGCTTGATAGAACAACTGATGTTAAGCTAAGGTTTTTACAAATCTCAACACATTTTTTAATTTCTTTTATACTTAATGGTTTTTCTGAATGATTAATCAAAGTACCTTTAATACCAAGCATTTTTAATGAGCTAGCAATAATAGATCCTGTAAATGAACCAAGATTTTCAATAGGGTCAATATGTTGAGCAAAAACTTTTATTTTACAATTTTTTGCTATTTCCTTTATATCTAAAAAATTTGGAGCAACTATTATATCAACTTTATATTTAGCAGAAATTTTTTCACAAATCTTAGCTAACTTTAAAGCATTTTTATTAAAAGATTCAGCATAATTCTTAAAGTTGACAACAATCATAATATGATTTTATTTTTCGTAATTTAATATTATGTTAACAATTGTAAGGGAAATAGCATCTCAAATATTTTTTTCTGCTATTAATTTAATCCATAGTTTTGTAATTAGAAAAAGAATGAATAAAATATGTAGAATTATTAAAAATATTAAATTGAATAATTTAGATAGCATTTTCGATTTTTCTTATAAGTTTTGTAATGGCTTAATAAAACCAATGCAAATTAAAGAAGAGTTCATTGAGTTATTAAAAATAGTTAAAAGAGAAAAGCCTAAAAATTTTTTAGAAATTGGAACAGCTTTTGGCGGAACATTATTTTGCTTTTGCAGAATTTTACCGCAAAACTCAAAAATAATAAGCATAGATTTACCAAATGGTTATCTAGGCAGTGGATACCCTAAATGGAAACTTCCAATTTATAAATCATTTGCTAACAAAAACCAAAATCTATATTTAATTAGAGGAAACTCACAAAGCAAAACCGTAATAAGCATTATTAAGAAAATTCTGAATAATGAAAAGCTTGATTTTGTTTTTATAGATGGTGATCATAGATATAATCTAGTTAAAAAAGATTTTTATATTTATAAAAACTTTTGTAAAAAAGGAAGCATAATAGCTTTTCACGATATATTACCGGATACAATTAGAAAAACAGAAGTTTATAAGTTTTGGAATGAGATAAAAAACCAATACAAACACAAAGAAATTATTTCAAATAAAAATAATAAAGGTTTTGGTATAGGCTTAGTTTATCTTTAAAGCTGTTAGAAATATTTGTTTTAAAAATATTCAATATTTAAGTGGGCCCGTAGCTCAGTATGGTAGAGCGGCTGGCTCTTAACCAGTAGGTCGCGGGTTCAAATCCCGCCGGGCCCAATTATGAGCCAAACTTTTTAAAGAAAAAGTATTTTAAAACTTCAGCAATGCAAAAGTATGCTATCAAAATAAATGAAATTAAAATGATTAAATTACCGTTTAAAGGAACAAATTCAAAATAAGAGCCTAAAGGTGAAAAAACTATTAGTATAGTTAATAATCCAAAAATTAATGATGATAAAATTAAAATTTCACTTGGTTTAGTTTTAAAGAATTCTTTTCTTGTCCTTATAACAAAAATTAAAAATATTTCTGAAAGAACAGAAAGAAGGAACCAAGCTGTTCTAAATATTTCAACACTAACTTTTAAAATTAAAAGCATTGCCATTGTTGCTAAATCGAAAAATGAGCTTAAAAGTCCAAACAAAATACAAAACTTTTTTATAAAGTTGATATTCCAATGTCTTGGTTTTTTTAATTCTTCTTCATCAATTCTATCTGTTGAAATAGAAAGTAAAGGACCGTCTGTAACTAAGTTTGTTAAAAGAATTTGAGATGGTAGCATTGGTAAAAAATTTAAAATTGGGGAAATAATTGCTAATGTTGTCATGTTCCCCATGTTTGCAGAAAGTGTATTTAATAAATATTTAGTTGTATTACCAAAACATCTTCTACCTTCAATTATCCCATCCAAAATTACATTTAAGCTTTTTTTGGTTAAAATTATATCGGAAGCTTCCTTAGCTATATCAACTCCATTTTCAACAGAAATGCCAACATCAGCTTTTCTAAGTGCTGGAGCGTCATTTGCCCCATCTCCTAAAAAACCAACAACATGACCATTTTTTCTAAGAGCTTCTATTATTTTAACTTTTTGATTAGGAGTTAACCTAACGAACAAATTGCTTTCTTCAACAGCTTTTTGTAACTCAGTTTCATTCATCGATTGTATTTCTGCTCCGCTCAAAACACCTTTAATTTCTATATCAACTTCTCTCATTACATGCTCAGCAATTAGAGCATTATCTCCAGTTAATATTTTAATTTCAATTCCAAGTTTTTTTAACATGTTTACAACTTCTTTAACTTCGTGTTTTGGTGGATCTGTAAAGCAAAGAAAACCAAGCAATATTAAATTGCTTTCATCATTTATGCTATACTTTTCTTTTTTCTCTATTGGCTTTTCTGAAATAGCTATTACTCTATAACCTTTTTTAAACAAATCTTCAAGAATTTCATTAACAAATTTTTTATCAAGCTCAACAATTTTACCATTTTTCTTCATGAACGAACAAATAGAAATAATGCTTTCGGGAGCACCTTTACATATTAAAAAAATTTCTCCATCTTTTTTTATAATACTGCTTATTCTTTTCCTTTCATAATCAAAAGGAATTAAATCCAAAACTTCATATCTTTTTGGAAAAGATTTTGCAAATTCTGCTATTGCAACATCTATGGAATTGCCTTTAAACTTATCTCTTTTTCTAACAATAGAAAGAGCTGTAGATGCAAGCAAAATAACTTCTATGTTTCTTTCTTCATTTAAATCTAAATAATCAACAAGTTTTATTTTATTTTGTGTTAATGTACCAGTTTTATCTATGCACAAAACATCTACATTACCAAAATTTTCAATAGCTACCAATTTTTTCGTTATAGCTCCCTTACTTGCCATTTTCATCGAGCTATTTGATAAACTTATTGTTATGATTATTGGTAAAGCTTCCGGCACTATACCTACAGCTAAAGCTAAAGAAAATAAAAGTGAATCCAAAACTTTTTTTCCTAAAATGGAATTTATAAAAAATATAAAAATTAAACCAGTAATAACTATTAACATTAAAAGCTCACTTAATTTTTTTATACTCTTTTGGTAATGTGTAATTGGTTCCTCGGCTTTTAAATAACCAGCTATTTCACCGAATGTGCTCTTCATTCCAGTTGATATAACAATCCCTTTTCCCTTTCCATTAGTTACTAAAGTTCCCATAAAAGCAATATTTTTCATTTCACTTGGTTGCAATTTTTCTTTTAATATTGGTTCAGCTACTTTTTGAACTGGAAATGATTCCCCAGTTATTAAAGATTCATCTATTTCTAATTCATCGACTTCTATTAAACGAAGATCAGCAGGTACTCTATCACCAGTTTCCAACAAAACTATATCTCCAGGAACTAGATATCTTGTATCTATTTCAACTAAATTACCGTCCCTTAAAACTTTGGTATAATATTTTATTAATTTACAAAGCTTTCTTAAAGCTTTTTCTGATTTATATTCTTGAACAAAACCAAGTAAAGAATTTATGAATAGTATTGCTAATATAATAATGGATTCAGTAACACTTTCTGTAATATAAGCAATTATAGCTGCTATAAAAAGTAAAAGCAATAAAGGATCTTTAAGTTGTGAAAAATAAATACTAATAGCTGATTTTTCCATTCTTTTTGGAATATCGTTTAAACCATAAATAGATAATCTTCTTTTTGCCTCTTTTTCAGTTAATCCTTCACTAGATGAACCAAGCTCTTTTATTACTTCTTCACTACTTTTATACCAGTGCATAATTTAATAAATAATTATTAATCTAAATTCAATGCAAGCAGTTAAAGGAACAAGAGATTTTCTACCAGAAGAAATGATTTTAAGAGAAAAAATAATTGAAAATTTTAAATCAACATTTGAGCTTTTTGGCTTCCAGCCAATTGAAACACCAGCAATAGAAGAATGGAATGTCTTAGCAAAAAAAGGAGGTGGGGGTGAAGATATTTTAAGTGAAGCCTTTAGCTTTGAAGATAAAGGTAAAAGAAAAGTTGGTTTAAGATATGATTTAACAGTTCCTTTAGCTAGAGTAATAGCAAGCAATCCCACACTACCTTTACCATTCAAAAGATATCAAATTGGTAAAGTATGGAGATATGGTGATGTAGCAAAAGGTAGGTTAAGAGAATTTTTACAATGCGATATAGATATCGTTGGTAGTGAAAGTATGTTAGCTGATGCAGAAGTTCTTGCTTGTGCAACTAAAGCATTGGAAAGCATAAATCTAAAAAATTTTTTTATAAGAATTAATAATAGAAAAATTTTAAGTGGAATCATAAGTTATGTTGGAATAAATGAAAATGTTTCACTAAATGTTATTAGAACTATTGACAAGCTTGATAAAATTGGTTTAAATGGTGTAGAAAAAAAACTTAAAGAGTTAAAAATACAAGAAATCTTAGTTAAAAAAATTTTAGATTTCATTAAAATAGATGGCGAGCCAAAAGATGTTTTAAAGAAAGTTGAAGAAATAATAGGAAATTTTAAAAATTGTATTAGCGAAATGGAAGAATTATTCAATTACTTAAAAATGTTTAATATCTATGATAAAGTGAAATTTGATATTAGCTTAGCTAGAGGTCTAGATTATTATACAGGTCCTATATTTGAAATCCTTGCTGAGAAAAAAATAGGAAGTATTGCTGGTGGAGGAAGATATGATAAATTAATTGCTTTATTTACCGGTAAAGATATCCCAGCTACAGGTATAAGTTTAGGGCTTGAAAGAATTTTAGAGTTAATTAATATAGAAGCACCAAAAACAAAAGTAAAAGCTTATATTGTTGCAACAAGTGAAAAGCTTATTGAAAACGTTATAAAAATAGCTAATGAACTAAGAAAAAATAACATAGCTACTGATTTTAACATTAGAAAAAGATCATTAGAAAAGCAATTGGAATATGCTGATTCTCTTCAAATTCCTTATGTTATTATAGTTGGAGAAAGAGAATTAAGAAATAATATTGTTAAAGTAAAAGATATGAAAGAAAGAAGGGAAATAGAAGTAAGAATAAACGAGCTTGTTAAATTCTTCTACCCAGCTCGAACGCTCTAACCAGGCTGAGCTACTGGCCCATTGTGGGCCAGAAGGGATTCGAACCCTTGACCTTTCGGTTATCAGCTTCGTTGCTGGGTAGATCTATAAAAAATTTTAATTTATTTAAATATTATTTGCTTTTAATTTTTTCAGCTATTTGGTCTATAACTTTTTGAACATCAATACCTTCAGCTAATCCAATACCAGATACTAAAGAATTTGTTACACTTGAAAAATTAGCTGGCAAAATTATTTTTGAGTTCGGACTACTTCCTATTTTTTCCAGAGCTTTTAAATAAAGATAATTTATTGCATTTGGATTTAGTCTTTCTGCCGCATCTCCCAAAACCTCTATTAAAACTCTTTTTGCTTCTGCTTCGAATCTTGCAGCTAATGCCTCTTGCTCACTTGTTAATGGTTTTATTAAAGCATTTAGCACTTCTTCTGGTAATTTAATATTCTGTACTTGTATTGTAACAATGTTAACTCCCCATTGCTGTAAAGCAAAAACAACATTTTTTTCTAATTCTTTTCCTATTTCATCTATCATTGAAAATATTTCCCTCATTGCAAAGTTGCTCATTCCACTTCTTATACTTCCCATTAAATAATTAAAAAGAACATCTTCCAAAACAGTAACTTGTAAAACAGCTTTTTTAGGATCTGCTATTCCATAAAAAATTGCTACATTTGTATAAAGCGGTATATCATCCTTAGAATAAACTTGTATGTTTTCAAGTACTTTACTTCTCGTTCTAATATCAATTCTTTTAAATTCTTGCTCTATAAAAGGAATAACAATGCTCCAACCAGGACCGGCTATTCTATTAAACTTGCCAAATCTATATATTATAGCTCTTTCTGTTTCTCCATAAGTTTTAACAAATGTGAAAAAGAATCCTATAATAAACAAAGTTAACAGAAATATTGGCACAAATAATGAACCTATTATTTTGAATACAAAATTACCGAATATTAATGATAAAAGCAGTATAAAAGCAATCAGCCCTAAAAATCCAAATACAATCTTACCTATCTCCATACAATTATCTTTTAGATTATGTAATTTAAATAAATAAAAGAAATTTAAAGTTATGAAAAAACTAATAGAAAAGCTAAAAGGTTTGTTTGGAAAAAAGAAAAAAGAATAGAAAGAAAAATAATTCATGGAAAAGGCGTGGAATAAAACAATTGAAGAAAACTTTAAAGAGAAGTTTATAGTGAACCAGAAAGAAAAAAAGAAAATAGTAGTAATAGATACACCACCACCTTATCCTGGTCCTTTTTGGCATATGGGAGCAGCAATGAGTTATGTATTACAAGATGTAGTTGCTAGAATATTTAGAATGAGAGGTTTTAAGGTAATATTTCCAATTGGTTTTGATAGAAATGGTATACCTGTTGAGTGGTATGTTGAAAAATATGAAAATATAAAGATATCTGATTTACCAAGAAAAGAATTTTTAGAAGTTTGTAAAAAAAGCTTAGATAAATATGTTGAAAGAATGGAAAATATAATGAAAAGGCTTTTGTTGAGCTTTGATTTTGAAAATAAATACTTTACTGATAGCGATGAATACAAAGCTTTTGTTCAGAAAACTTTTAAAGAATCTTTTGATAAAAGGCTTATTTATGAAGATGTTAAGCCATCGATTTTTTGTCCGCATTGTAAAACAACAATAGCATTAGCAGAAATAGAAAGAGAAGAAGTTGAAGGAGAATTATATTATATAAAATTTTCTATAGAAAATAGTGAAGAAAAAATAACAATAGCGACAACAAGACCAGAATTATTAGAAGCTTGCAGGTTAATTGTTTTTCACTCTAAAGATAAAAGATATAAACATTTAGAAAACAAAAAAGCTATAGTACCATTATTTAATTTTTCTGTACCTATTAAAAAAAGAAATGATGTTGATATGAATTTTGGTACTGGAATTATGATGGTTTGTTCTTATGGTGATTTAGATGATGTTAAAATTTTGAATGAAGAAAAAATAGAACCAAAAATAATATTTGATGAAAATGGTTTATATAAAGGAAAAACAAGTTTAGAATTAAGAAAAGAAATTGTTGAAAGTTTAGAAAAGCTTGGATTAATAGAAAAGAAAGAAAAAATAACTCAAAACATTCCTTTACATGATAAATGCAAAACAAGAATAGAAATAATTCCATTAAAGGAATTTTTTTTAAATCAAATAGAATTTAAAGATAAAATGCTTGAAATAGCAAAAGAACTAAAAGTAGTTCCAAAAGTTTATAAAAAAAGATTAATAGATTGGATTAAATCAATTTCAATGGATTGGCCAATTTCGAGAAGAAGATACTATGCCACAGAAATACCAATTTGGTATTGTAAAAATTGTAATTATATTTATATTCCAAATGATGATAAACCACATAAACCATGGTTAGAGAATTTAGATATTGAATGCCCATCATGTAAATCAAAAGAATGGACTGGTGAAACAAGAACCTTAGATACTTGGTTTAGCAGCTCAGTTTCATTACTTTTTATAACTAGAAATTTAAATGAAAATTTTATATCAATAAGACCTCAAGGTTATGAAATAATTAGAACATGGCTATATTACTCTTTATTAAGGGTTTTCCAACTAAAAAACAAAAAAGCTTTTGACATAGCTTTAATTCATGGCATGGGCTTAGATGAATTTGGTAGAAAAATGAGCAAAAGCCTTGGTAATGTAATTTATCCAGAAGAAATAATAGAGCAACATGGAGCAGAACCAGCTAGACTTTGGTTCATGATGGAATATTCAATTGGAAGTGATTATAAAATTAGCAAAGAAAAAATAGCCGGATATAAAAGATTTTTAACAAAATTAATAAACATAGCAAATTTTATAAAACAATTTGAATATTGTGAAACTAACAATTTAGAAATAAGTGATAAATGGATTATAACAGAAATTTTATTGTTAAAGGAATTTGTTCTGAAAAATTATAAAAATTTCAAAATAAATGTTGCTTTGCAAAAATTGCATGACTTTGTTGTTAATGTTTTTTCATCAAATTATATTGAAATGATTAAAAAAAGAGCTTTTGAAAAAAATAAAAGCGCTATATATGCATTATATTTTTGTTTTGGGGAAATACTTAAATTACTTTATCCAGTTATACCAGCAACAACAACAAATTTATTTAAAGAATTATATGGAAAAGATATTGAAAACTTTGGTAAGATAAAAAGAAAACTAATAGATAAAAGCCTTTCGGAATTAACTAATGATTTGCTTAATTTCAATAGCTATGTTTGGAAATTGAAAAAAGAAAAAAACATTAGCTTGAAAGATGCTATAGATGTAAAAATACCGGAAAAGCTAAAAATTTTTGAGCAAGACTTAAAAAGAATGCATAACATTATGGAGAAATCTTCTTAATCCAAGTTATATCTATTAAAAATTTTAGCTTCTCTATTATAACATCTTTGAAAATAACTATAAAAACTATAAAAATTGTGATTAAAATCAAAGCTATTAACCAGCTCACTTTTTCCCCAACTACTGTCATTATATTAATTTTAGTGCGGAAATTATAAATTTAACTAGAATTTTATCAAAATCATTTTTATTTTTATATTTTAAAAAAACCAAATTTTTATCAACAAAAATTTCTGTTTTGTTTGAATATATTGGATCTACAAAAACTATTCCAACTTCATTTTCATTTATTGTATAATTTTTCAGGTCTTCATATTTTTCTACTATTAGTGGAGAAAATTTTAATGTATAATTGTTCAATTCATAAAACATTGTTAGTTTATTAACTATATCGAAAAACCCAATTGAAGTTAAATTCAAAAACTTACTTTCATTAACAATAAACAAATATATTCTTGTTAAATTTTTGTTTAAAAATAGATTGCTTAAATCATAATTTACCTTAACATTTAAAGCTTCTATATAAGGTTTTCTAAAAATGAATTTAACTCCATATTTTTCTATAATGCTAAACTTTTCCAAATAAAATCTTTTTAAGTATGGAATCGAAATAACTACAAATATTATTAGTATTACTGCTAAAACCTTATAATTTACCATATAATTTATTTGCTTGTAATTAATTTTATGAAGTGTATTAGTCCATTAATAGCTACTTTACTACTAATATCATTCACAGTTGCAGTATCTGTAATAATTTTCAATTGGGGAATTCCATTTTTTAGAAAAATGGCAAGTGATGTTGGTAATAAAACATCTACTGAGTTAGAGTGTAAAAATGGTGCAGTTGTATTAGAAAATTTAAGGTTTTGTAATGATTGGCTATATATGGAAATTAGAAATAGAGGAAACATAGATCTTACTGGTTTAGCTTTAGCAATATTTTATACAAACAATTCTCAATTTCAATACCCTTTATGTTTTGCTGGTAATAAAGTTGTTGTTTGTAGCAATGATGAATATAATTTAACTTTAAGAGTTAATGTTGTTTATGTTTTTAACATAACAGCAAATTCAAATATAGACTTTTTATATTTAAAAACTAGTTGTCCAAATGTATACGATAGAGTCTCCTCGACACTTATAGAATTTTGTTAAAAATGAAATTTAGCATTGTAATTCCTGCACTTAATGAAGAAAAATATATTGAAAACTGTTTAATTTCTGTTTTAGATCAAACTTATAAAAATTATGAAATAATTGTTGTCGTTGATAAAAGATCAAAAGATAAAACGTATGAAATTGCAAAAAAGTATACAAAAAATGTTTATTACTGTGAAAAGAAAGGTATAGCTGGTAGTAGAAATTTTGGTGCAAGACTTGCAAAAGGAGATGTATTGCTATTTTTAGATGCTGATACAATAGTGCTACCAAATTTATTAGAAGCATTTAACAAGCATTTAAAAGATAAAAAAGTAGTTGGTTGCGCTTGTCCTAAGCTTCCTATAAAATATGATGCAAAGTTTATTTTGGCATTTATAGTTTATAACAATTATGAAGAGCTATCCTTGAAAGTTGGTAAGCCAAATATAGCTGGATGTATTTCTGCATACAAAAAAAAGTATTTTGATATGGTTAATGGTTTTGATGAAAGGTTGAAAGTTCTAGAGGATTTCGATTTATCTAACAGAATATCTAAGCTTGGAAAAATTGTTTACACAAAAGACACATTTGTATTAACTTCAACAAGAAGATTGGAAAAGTGGGGCCTTTTCAAATCTTTTGTTAACTATACAAACTATTACTTAAAATTTTTAACTTTCAAAGAGCTCTTAAAAAAAGAAAAGTTTGAAGTTATAAGGTGAAGAATTTTTTGTTTAGCTTCTTCTACTGTTAATTTATCATTATCTATTACATAATCTGCTAAATTTTTTAGTGAATAATAATCTAAATTATAAATTCTTTTAAATTCTTTACTTTCTTTTCTCTCCCTTTCCTTTAAAATTTCTAAAGCTTTTTCAAAACTAATTCCGTCCCTCATCGCTGTCCTTTTTGCTCTTGTTCCTAAAGATGCTTCTAACCATATTTTTAAATCTGCCAAATCCTTAAGAAAGTAAAGAGAAAGTTTACCACATATTACTACTCTTTTTCTTTTTGCTAATTCTATTTGCATTTCATCAATTTTTTTATGAAATTCTTTGCTTTTTCCCATTTCGGTTTTCCAACCAGCTAATGCTGCCTCTGAACTTAATCCTCCAAATGTTTTCTTGAAATATTCACCAGGTGAAAAATATTCATAATTCAATTCATTAGCTATTTCTTTTGAAAGTGTAGAGGAACCTGCACCAGGTAAACCAGAAATAACTATAGTTAAATCTTTTACTTTTTTTTCCATAAAAAAATAAAAAAGGTAGTTTTATTTATTCTAAATCAAGATCTTCCAATCCTACTAAATCATCTGTTTCACTAAGTTCATTGGCTTTCATCTTAATACCTCTATTCCCAAAGCTTCATTTACCTCTCTACTTAATGGTCTCTCAAAAACACTAGTTGGTCCTAAAATATAGGGGGATTTTACTCCTGTTATTATTGAAATAACTTGTATTCTTCCTTCAAATTCTGGTAAAACTCTTGCTCCCCAAAACACATGTGCACTTGGATCTAAATATTGACCAACTGTTTCTCCTATGGTCGTAACTTCATCCAATCTCAAATCTGGTCCACCTGTTATATGTATTAAAGCACCAGTAGCTCCCGAATAATCCACTTCTAGCAAAGGATTCTCTAATGCTTTTGTTATAGCATCTCTTGCTCTATCACTTGTTGAACTTTCAGCAACACCCATTGCTGCAACACCGCCACTTCTCATAACAGCTTTTACATCAGCAAAATCTAAATTAACTAAGCTTGGTAATGTTATAGTTTCTGTAATCCCTTTTACCATGCTAGCAATTAATTCATCTGCAACAGCAAAAGCTTGCTGTAAAGATAAATTACCAGCATATTTAGAAAGTTTATCATTTTCTATAACAATAGTCGTATCAGTAACATTTCTTAAATTAGCTAAAGCTTCTTCAGCTTTAGAAACTCTTCCACCCTCTATTTTAAATGGCATTGTAACTACTGCTATTACCATTGAGCCCATAGATTTAGCTAACTCGCAAACAACTGGGATACTTCCAGTACCAGTACCTTTTCCTAAACCGGCTATTGCAAAAACCAAATCAGTTCCTTCTAAAACTTCTTTAATTTCATTTCTACTTTCTTCAGCAGCTTTTCTACCTATTTCAGGATAACCACCTGCTCCTAAACCTTTTGTTAGTTCTTTTCCAATTAATAATTTTTTATTAGCTTTTATAATTGCTAAATGTTTAGCATCTGTATTTAAAGCAACTGTAGTAGCTCCTTCTACTCCCATTTCTGTAAGTCTTGATATAGTATTACAGCCAGCTCCCCCACAACCAACTACAACTATTTTAGCTTTTTTAATAGCAACACCAAGTTCCTCTTCTACTAATTTAAAATAATCTATATTACTTTTTGTTATTCCACTAGTTAGTTTAAACCTATCTTCTATTCTTTCTTCTCTGTATCCTTTCGATCGATTCAATGCACTTCGAACTATACTCTCCATTATATATTTTCCACTATCGAAATCTATTTATTTATTTATTCTATATGCTATTTGTAGAGCTTCAAACAAAACTTTTTAAAATAGACCCCAATCGCTTCAATCGCTTCTAGACCCCAATTATATCTTGACATATTTATTTAAATTTTTTTCTATTCTAAAATATATAGCTTTTGAATAATTATTTGCAATATTAATTAGTTTTTAAACAAAATTTTACTATAAATGCTAATCAATAAAAATATATTGAAACGCAATTAAAGATAGTTAGTTATTTAAACCTATTTATCAAAAAATCAAATATGCATTGTGTAAAATGCTCTTCAACCAACATTGTAAGATTTGTAGATTTTAATGGAGTAAAAAGAATTTATTGTAGATATTGTAAATATAGTTATCCTCTACTAATAACTCGAAATTTCTTAAATGAAACATTAAACAATAATAAGCATTTTTATATAAAATAAAATTATAAAGCCCAGGTGGCCGAGTGGTTAAGGCGCATGCCTGGAGAGCATGTGGAGCTTTGCTCCGCCAGGGTTCGAATCCCTGCCTGGGCGCTTCAAGCCCTCAATACCTGCACTACTTTTATAAAAAAAAGAATGTTCACCTTTCCAAAACAAAATATTTTTTCGGTACCTTTACTTCCCTTAATATTTTTATTAACATATCGTAACTTTTACCTATACCAACACTTCCATTTTCTTTAACAATTTTCATAGCATTCTCTAACCTATTTTCAGAATTGGAATATAATCTCAAAACTTTTTCACCTCTCTTTATCGGATCACCAAGCTTTTTAAATAAGACTATACCAGCACTTAAATCTTTTGGACAACCCAATGCTCTAGCAACTTGATTTAGAGAGCTATTATCTAACCATAAAATAAATCCATCCTTCTCAGCAATAAAATCTTCATGATATTTACCAACCTCTATATCATCTGGCCTAATATTTTTATTACCACCTTGCATTTCTATTATCTCTCTCATTTTTTCCTCAGCTTTACCATTCTTCAAAGTTCTTTCTAAAGCATTTAAATAATTGCCAGGCTTAACTAAATTAAGTAAAGAGTTCGCAATTACAAGAACTTTGTTATGTAAATCTTCTATGTTTCTTTTTCCAAATAAAAATTCCAAAGCTTCTTTAGCTTCCAATGCAGGACCTATACTATAACCAATTGGTTGAATACCTTGTGTTATACAAACAGCTAACTTAATTTTAAGTAATTTTGAAATTTCTAGAAAATCCTTAGCTAAAATTTCTGCATCTCCTATTGTTTTTACCTTAACGCCTCTTCCTGTTGGAATATCAACAACTAAATGAGTTGCATTAACTGCTTTTTTCTTTGCCATTATAGAGGCTAGTAAAAACGGATCTAAACCAAGCTGATATTCGTATCTTATAAAAATGTCATCTGCTGGAGCTAAATGTAAGCTTCCACCCCAAACTAAACATCCATTCGTTTTATTAACAACTTCCTCCATTTCCTCTATACTCAAATCAACATTCATTAAAACAGATGCTTTATCAGCTGTTCCAGCAGCACTTGTAATAGCTCTTGAAGATGTTTTAGGAATTTTATAACCTAATGAAGCTATTAATGGAACTAAAATTAAACTTGTTTTATCACCACTCAAACCACCAATTGAATGCTTATCCAAAACAACTTTGCTATTTAGTTTTAATACTTTACCGGTTTTTACCATAGCTTTTGCGAAGTTTGCAGCTTCATCTATACCCATACCAAAAGAATTCAACGCAACAACTAAAGCAGTTAATTCAATATCGCTCAAATTTCCATCAACAGCATCTTTAACTATAGAAAAAATTTCTTCATAGGTTAATTTTCTACCAGCTATTTTATTTTTTATTGCATTTAACGATTTTGAATAGCCTAAATTTAATACTTCAACTACTTCACCATTTTTAATAGAATAGTTTGTAGCAACATCCCTATATAAACCAATTTCTCCCTTGTTTACTAAGGTTTCACTAAAATTTACAGAAGCTATTATTTCATTATTTTTGTAAATTATTTTAATTCTATTTCCAATCAAATCCAATTCTTCTGCATCTCCTTTATTTAAAACAACTATAGATTTACCAGCAATTATATCTAAAACTTTAGCTTTTAGCAACACTTCTAACAACTATTCCAATACCACTTTTTATCTCAAAAGGAACTTCATCACCAATATGTTCTGTAGCTCTCATTTTTCTCACTATTAAACTTCTAGTCAAATTTCCAATATAATATTTTAAAATAATTATCCCATCTGAAGTAAATTCCTCTATCCCAAAAGATGAAATAGAAGTAGAACCTTCCGGAACTTCACAAGTTAATATACTAGTGCAACCAAGTCTTTTTAATAGCATATCTAAATCTAGTAAGCTTCTCCTTATATCTAAAAGCTTTTCAAAAAACAAACTTAATGTTGTTATTGGATCTATAACTAATCTTTTTATGTTAAACTTTTCTACATTTACCTCTATCATAGATTTAAAATTTTCATAGTTAAAAAGCTCTGTTCTCAAAAAAATTATTCTTTTTCCTTTTTCAAATTTTTCCAAAGGCCAGTTAAAACTCGCTTCCATATATTGCTTTAATCTTTTTACATCTTCTTCCATAGATAAATATAAACCATTTTCTCCAATCATAGCACCATGAACTAAAAACTGAATAGAAAAAATTGTTTTTCCTGTACCTGGTGAGCCAGTTAATAAAATTGTTGAACCCTCAGGTACACCACCTTGAATTAATTTGTCTAAACCTTTTATTCCAAAAGATACTCTTTTTATTTTTGTCATTTAAGTATTCTTACTGTTCTTGGAGCAACAACTAGCAAATCATCACTAACACCAACAATATCCCCCTCAACACTTTCTATAAACTTCTTTATTTTTTCAACAGATTTTTTTAACTCTGCTTCGCTTTTCTTTTTAATCTCTTTTATCCTAACAAAAACTAATTTGTTATTTCTAACATGCTCTATTATTTTGTCGACATCCTTGTAATTATTCAAACTTTCTACTCTTACAAACAATTTTTCTGCTTCAGGTTGAGAATAATCTATTTCTACGTACTCTTCTTTTTCAGGCATAAAATTTATTTACAAAATTTATATTTAAATAATAACGGGACGTAGCTCAACGGTAGAGCGGCCGGCTGTAGGTAGTGCATTGCATTATTCACAGTGGTCGCTCAGTAGAAACCGGTAGGTTGTGGGTTCGAATCCCACCGTCCCGAAAGGTTTAAATACTTTTCTATTAAACTTATATTATGCTTTTTGGTAAAAAAAATGCAAACAATAATAACAACTGGAAATGGACAGAATTGTTAAGGGAAGATAGTAAAGCTATTTTAAATGAAATAATAGAGAAAACAAAATTCCATAGAGCTGCTTATACTTCTAGTGATGATGCAAAAATAGCACAAATATGGTGTGCAATAATAGAATTAAAAAGAGATATAGAGAATTTAAGAAAAGATGTAAATACTGCATTAGAACCATTTAAAAAAATAATTGAATATGGAGAAGAAGAAAAAAGAAAAGCAATAGAAAATGTTATATCTTCATTAATTAAAGAAGTAGAAAATAAAGAAAAAATAGCAAAAGAAGTTACAAGTAGCTTGCTAAAAATTTGAGATAATTTTATTGAAAATTAGTTCTCTATTTTCTTTTGTTAACCAATAGAATTCTCCAAAGTTTTTGTAAGTATTTACAAAATCTCTATGAACAGTTATTAAAAATTCCTTTTTGTTTAATATATCAAAAATTTTTTCCTTAAATTTTTCACTAAACATTTCCATTTTTCCAATTTCATCTATTATATAAAAATCTGCTTCTCTATTCAAAGCTGGTAGAGTAATATCTTCGAAAACTTTTATATCAACAAAATATTTTGAAATTTTTAAATTCGATTTTATTGAAGTGCTTGCAAAAACTTTTTCACTATTTGAATAAACATCAACAACTTTAAAGCCAATTCTATTTTTTCCTTCTCTAATTTCTGGAGTAATTATGCCAGTAATTTTAATTTTTCCTTTTAAAGAATTTGCTACTTTTAAAGCCAAAGTTGTTTTTCCAATACCAGGGTAGCCAGATATTATAAATTTTCTCATATATAAAGATTTCTTTATGGTAAAAAGAACTGGACCAACAAACCCATCACTAAAAAAATTGTTAATAGAGCTGGAAAAAACATATAGAAAAACAAAAAGACCTATTTGGAAAGATTTACTAGAAAAATTAAGTAAACCAAGAAGAAAAAGAATTGAAGTTAATTTGTTTAAAATAGATAAATATGTGAATGAAAATGAAATTGCTGTAGTGCCAGGAAAGGTTTTAAGTGTTGGCGAATTAACAAAACCTTTAACAATAGCTGCTTGGAAATTTAGTAAAAAGGCGAGAGAAAAAATAGAGAAAAATAATGGAAAAGCAATTGATATGTATGAGTTAATAAAATTAAATCCTAAAAACATAAGAATAATATGTTGAAAATATATGATGCTGAAAATCAAATCTTAGGTAGACTTTGTTCCGTAATAGCAAAAGATTTACTTAATGATAATATGGTTTATGTAGTTAACGCGGAAAAATCTGTAATCTCTGGCAAAAAAGAATTCACAATTAAAAAATATTTAGAAAGAAGGAGAAGAGGAGATCCAATTAAAGGACCTTTTTACCCTAGATATCCGGATAGAATATTTAGAAGAACAGTAAGAGGAATGTTACCAATTAAAAAAGCAAAAGGAAGAAAAGCATTTAGAAAATTAAAAGTATTCATTGGAATTCCGAAAGAGCTTGAAAAGAAAAAAAATGAATTCATAAAATTGAAAGAAGCTGATGCAAAAAAATTAAAATGCGAATATATAACTTTAGAAGAATTATCTATACATTTAGGGGCTACTAAAAAATGATATTTGTTGGAAAAAGAAGAAGGGCCATAGCTAGATTGAAAATAGAGGAAGGGGGTAGTGGAAAAATTATTGTTAATTCTAAAAGTTTAGAAGATTATTTTAGAAACAATTATCTCATTACATTTATAAAAGAACCTTTACATTTATCAGATAATCTATATGAAAAATTTGATTTTTATGTAAATGTTAAAGGTGGTGGTATTGTTGGACAAGCAGAAGCTGTTAGACAAGCAATTGCAAGAGCTTTAGCATATAAAAGTAAAGAGTTGGAAAAATTTTTTTCATCATATGATACAAATTTATTAACTTTTGATTCTAGAAGAAATGAGCCCCATCATTCAAGCGGAAAAGGTGCAAGTAAGCGTGGAAGCAGAAGACATAAACAAAGAAGCAAGCGCTAAAGAGATAAGCTATTAATAATAACAACTTCTACAAAAGCTGCTGAAAATAATATTGCTACAGAAAAAGTAATTAGCATTACACAATCTTCCAAAATTTTTATAAAATTTTTTCTTCTAAAAGAAACATAAAGAATGCTACCTGCTACAGCTGTTATAAAATATGCTAAAAACTCTAAAGAGCCATGTGGTAAATAAATTAATGAATAAATGGGTATAAAAAGAAAATTTTGCTTTGTGTTTAATGTTATTGCCGTTGCTAGCACACCAGCATTCCATGAAATTATGAACAAAGATGCTGAGCCATAAATAAGTGAAAATAAAAATATAACAAAAAGCACAGATAAATTATTAACAAAAATTCTTGCAAAGGTATTTTTTTCAACAAAACTTCCTCTTATTTTTTTTATCTCATTCAAATAATCTGAAAACATTTTTTGTTGAATTTCTGATGGAATAATATGTTGAATTATTAAAAATGAAAAAAATATTCCTAAAAATATTGAAGCATAAATTTCAAAAGAATCTCTGTATTTTTCAATTATATCAATATTTTTTTCGCTAATTATCACTGTTCTTTTTCTAAAATATTCTATTAAAAATGGTGTTAGAGCTATTGTTATTAAAAAGCTTGAAGAAATTCCCATGCTCGATGGCAATATAAAATAAGCTAAAATTAATGAAATAGAAGCTACAATACTTGAAACTATGAATAAGTGAAATTTACTTTTTATTGAAAGATAATCAAGCACCATAAATAATATTTGTTAAATATTTTCATTATGAAAGTTGATGTAAAAACTTTATCTGCGCTAATAATAATAATTGTTATGTTGGCAAGCTCTTTTCTTGGAGCAATAAATATTGTTCAACAAAGAATAAAAACTCCACCAAATATTGTTGAATATGAGTTTGATGAAAACATTAAAAAATTACTAATACAAAACTATAGAACTCTAATAACTTTTAAATATAATTTAGATTGCGAGGAATGTTTAGATACTTTATATTTTTTAAAAGATTTAGTAAATAGAAATACAAATCAACTATTTCTACAAATAATAAGTAATGAAAGAAATTACTCAATAAAAATAGAAAGTATGTTTGGAAATAAGGAATTAAATACACCAAACACTACTGAAATATTAAAAGCTATTTGTGATTTGGTTTATATTGAGCTAACAGATTGTTAAGTATACCATTTGGTTCATCTGGTTCCTTTTCCCATTTTCTTACTCTGAAATCTAATCCATATTTTGGAAAAATTTTTTCAAGAATATATTCTATTGCTCTTTCTTTTTTATTGTCATCCATTTTCAATCCATTATGAGAAATTACATGTCCTATAAGAACCATAAGTAATGTTTCTAAATCAAAACTTTTTTTATATTTATTGTCTAACCTTTGATAATGTTCTTTAACTCTTGTCATTATATCTGAAATAATGTACTCATACTTACTGTTTTTTATATCTTCATTTATTAGATGGTCTGCAATTTCCTTCAAAAGTCTAATAACTTTCCCTCCATCATAACCAAACTCCCTTTTTAGATCCATATATATAGTATTTACTACCATAAGGTAACTATAAAAATAAAACATAAATATCTCTCTATGTTTGTGTAAACAAAAATTTACAAATTAAGAAAAATTATAAATAAAAATTTACTCACATATAAATTTTTAAATCCAAAAAACTATTATAACTAATTATGCAGGGGTCGCCAAGTCTGGCCAAAGGCGGCAGGCTTAAGAAGCAACTAACCCATCATCTTAAGCTATGATAAATGAAGAAACCTGCTGGGTTAGTCCCTTCGTGGGTTCAAATCCCACCCCCTGCACAAATAGCATAAAAATTATACCTCACTATCAATACTAGAACATTAGAAAAATTTTTTAAGATACCTCTCCTCCTTTGCTTTACAAAAAATAAAAGAGCTCGCGCTCTCAAGAAAAGTTAAATTATAGTAGCTATAGCAAATCTTCTTTTAACTGACTCTATTTTCACTTTATATTTTTCACCAACTTTTCCTCCTTTTACAAATACTACAAAGTTTTTTATTCTTGCTACACCATCTCCCATTGCTCCAGATTCTGTTATTTCCACATCATATTCCTCACCAGCTTTTACTGGTGCTTCTCTTCTTTCAAACTTTTTTCTGAACATACTGGTAAATTTTTTTAGATTGTGGTAAATAAATACCTTATATTTTCCCAATCTTTTTTAATAATATCTTTTAGCTCAGCATTATATAAAGCACTTGCTGGATGAAACATACAAACTATTTTAAAATTAAACTTTAAACTATTAACATTAAAAATCTTTCCATGTAAATCATTCATGCTTGTATATTTCACATTTGTAAAATTTTCGAGCAAATATCTAGCAGCAATTTCACCAAGAGCTATTATTATTTTAGGATTAATTAATTCTATTTGCTTTTTTAAATAAAGTTCTGTACAAGTTTTTATGGAATTTTCGCTCGGCATATTATTTGGAGGAATACACTTAACAACATTAGTTATATAAACTTCTTCTCTTTTTAAACCAACCATTTCTAAAAGCTCATTTAAAAACATACCAGCTCTACCAACAAATGGTCTACCTTGCAAATCCTCTTCCTTACCAGGACCTAAACCTATTATCATTATTTTGGAATTAAAATTTCCCTCCCCCGGAACAGCATTTTTTCTATATTGATATAACTCGCAAGCTTTACAATTTTTTATTTTGCTCTCAAACTCATTTATCATTTCATTCATTTCATTTAAAAATCTTTTTATAACCCTTGGTAAATCCTTATCTTCAACTCTTAAAACACTAGCTGCTTCTCTTAATATTTTTTCTTTTTTCTTCAGAGCTTCAAAACTTTCCCTATCCATAAAAAATATAAATTTTTAAAAACTAAATTTACTTTACTACCATGTTAGCAATAGAGAAAAGTTTGAAGCATTGTACTAATTGCTTGAACAATGCACATATAAAAGTTGAAATGGTAGAGCAAGAAGTTTTTGATGAATATTGGAGTAAAAGATTGTTTGTTTGCCCAAATTGTGGCTCAACAAAATCAATTTAATATTCCAAAAATTTCTTTTCAAACTCTTTAACAAATTCAACACTTCTTTTAACATCTGAAAATAATTTTTCAGCCTGCTTAACATGCTCAATGCTTGCTTTTTTATTGTTAGCTAAAATGCTTGTTGGAACAATTAATTGTAAAGCATATCTTAAAGAATTCTCTAAACCAAGCTTTGTTAAATATTCTATTGCTTCATCATCAACATCAACTTTTTCATGCTTAATTCTAATTTTTATAATTTCTCTTATTTCTTTTTCTGTATATGGTCTTGTATTTATTATTAATAATCTATCTAACAAATCTATTGGCATTGCATGTGGCGACTTATAATCCGTTCCTCTTATTGTCGCTATCCCTCTATTTGTTGCAAATATTAATATTGGAGAAAGCTCTTGCTCCATTGCTCTATTCAAAAATGCAAATGTTTCTATATCGAGCAAGCTACATTCATCTATAAAAATAACTCCAGGCACTAATTCTGCTTTCCCTTCTTTAACCATTTCTTTTACTAATTCATCAGTTTCTTTTCTTACTTCGCTATCTATTTCTTTTCTTTCAGCTCCAAAAATTAAGCTAGCTATATCCAAGCTACTCCTTGCTCTCATCATATCTATTTGGTGTAAAGTTAGCAAATAAACAAATTCCTTTTCCTTAAAAACTTTTCCATCTGGTAAAGGAACAGGCTTATCGGCATAAAGCTCTTCTTCTCCTTTTTTAATAACTCTTTCACTTTTTCCATATTTAACAATTTTACCACCATCAACATCTATTGCAACAACATCTCCAACCTCAATACCTTGTTGAGCAAATTGAATAGCAAAAGTTTGATCTACATTAAGTTTTCTACTATCTTCTTTTGTTTCCAATTTTATAGTTGCACTAACTGGAATTTGATAATAAGGATTATATGGATGTGGTTTATGTTTTATATCAAGCTCAATTACTTCTCCTTCATAAATTTTTTTCATCTCCCTAATCCTAACTCCAATAGCTTTTCTTAATGTTTGTGTTAAAAATTCTGTTTTCTTAACTTCAGCACTATATATTTCGCTTGCAGCTAAATGAACAAATGGAACATCTTTTCCTAATTCTCTAGCTATTCCTATAGCTAATGCAGTTTTTCCACTTCCTGGTACACCAGCTAACAAAACTCCTTTACCTGCAAACTTCCCATCTTTTATCATTCTAACAACAATACCAGCTGCTTCCCTAGCTTCCTCCTGACCAACAAATCCATCTGCAATAAACTCAGCTTTTAAACCCTTTAAACCTAAACCTTTTATATGACTATGTGCTGCTATTCTCTCAAATTCTTTAAGCTCGCTTGTATCAATAATTTCCCTAACTTCTGGCATATTATTATTAAATAAAAAATTATTTTAAAAACCTTACATATGTGAAAAGAAAAATATTTCTTTATCTTTTCTACAAAAACCAATTCTTATAAACTGAACAACTTCATCATATTTAACATTTTCAACAATTTTTTCAGCTAAAGCATTTACTATTTCACCATTTGGGAAAAGTATTTTTATTTTAATAAATTCATCATTTAACCATTGAATTTTTTGATCTTCATAAAAAATTTCTTTTGTTAAAAACTCTGCTTTAAAATTTTCTTTAATCAAAAAACTTCCTAAACCAATAAAACCAATTCTTTTTCCAATATTTTTAAAATAATCATTTTTTTCGATTAAAAACTTATTACTATTTATTTTAATTTTTCTAACTTTTTCCTTCATTTCTGGATGTAAAGGAATGCTAACTTCTTTTATTGAATTATCAAAATTTTCAACTTCAATTTCAACTGGCTCTATTAAAGCAAAATATCTCATAGCTTCCTTATCCAAAAGCTTTCTATTTTTTGCGTATAAAATTTCAGCTGGAACAGTAACATCAGCCAAATTTAAGCCCATTTCCAAAATAACTTCCCTTATAGCTTCTTTTCTTATACCTCTTTTTCTTAAAGAAATTAAACTCCAAGTTCTTGGATCTTCCCAACCAATTAGTTTTCCTTTTTCTATAAGCTCCCTACTTTTAGATTTACTTAACTTAGCCTCTTTTTCTGCAATTTTCATCATACCATAATGAACAAAAACACATTTTTTCCAACCAAAAATATTCCAAATATATTCTTCCATCATGTCCTCAATAACCAATTGCTTTCCTCTTAAAATGTGAGTAGTTCCCATTAAATAATCGTCTATTGCCCAACTAAATTCTAGCATTGGCCAAACTCTATATTTCTTTCCAACTCTAGGATGCTCTCTATCAGCTATTCTAATTATAACTCTATCTCTAAAAGCTGGATCTTTATGCTTCATATCAGTTTTAATTCTGAGAATAGCTTCCCCTTCTTTAAATTCAGTAAACATTTTTTTCCAAAGCAATAAATTTTCTTCAATACTTCTATTTCTGCAACTGCATTCAATACCTAAAGCTCTATTCTTTCTTATTTCTTCTTTGCTACAAGTACAAACATAAGCAAAATTTTTTTTAATTAGTTCTTCTGCATATTTATAATAAATCTCTAATCTATCTGACTTATAATAAATTTCTGAAAAATTAACGCCAAGCCATTTCAAATCTTCTATTATCATTTCATAAGCTTCTTTTAATATTGGTTTTTCAACACTACCAATTGTATCATCAAAAAACAAAATTAACTTACCATTATATTTTTTCACATATTCATCATTCAATATAACCATTCTTGCATTTCCAATATGTAAAGGCCCAGAAGGATAGGGAGCTAATCTCATAACCAATTTTCCAATTTCAGCATTTGGTAACTCTGGTAATTCTTTAATTTCTTCTTTTTTAATTATTTCAAATTTTTTTGCCTCTTTCTCAATTTCATTAAAGCTTAGTTTATTAACTTCCTCAACAATTTCTTTAATTTTTGGAATAATCTCCTTAATTTTTTGCTTTATTTCTGGCATTTCAGAAACTACTTTTGAAATAACAGCACTCAAATCAGCTTTGCCATTATGCAAATAAGCATTTAATATTGCATTTTTTCTTGCTATTTCTTCCAAGCTCATAAAAATTTTTACGAAAATTAAATCAAATTTGTTTTTTCTAAATCTGCTCTATATTTAAAAATTCTTACACCATAAGGATTAACCTTTTGAACATTTATAATTTTTAAGCATTTATATTCTTCTATTTTTTTATTCAAAACACTAAAATCATTCTCTGGAGAAACAAAATATAAATGAATTTTTCCGTTTTCCTTTACTTTTTCTAAAGCCAAATCCAAAAAATCTAATGAATTTATTATTGGCATTATTACTCTATCAAACTTTTCATTTTTTAATTCATTATTGCAAATTTCTCTAACGTCACCTTTAAACAAAATAACTTTATCCTCAACTTTATTCATTTTAACATTTTCTTTTGCATATTCATGAGCAATTTCATTTTTTTCTATACAAAAAATTTTAATGTTTTCGCTTTTTGCTATTTGAATAGCTATTGGTGCAATACCAGAAAACATTAAAAGAATTTTTTCATTGTCATTAACTAAAGAAGCTAATCTTTTCCTTTCAATAGATTCTTTGCTTGAAAAATAAACTTTTGTTGGGTCAAGCTTTAACATTATACCATATTCTTTATGAATTACTTCGGTATTTTTTTCACCAGCAATTAATTCAAGCTTTTCCAATCTAAACTCTCCTTCTCTTTTACCAACTTTTTTTAAAATAGCTTTAACATTTTTATTATTTTTAAAAATCTTTTCAATATCTATTTCTCTCTCACTATCTACAATAGCAATTGCTTTTTCTCTTGAACCAATTATTTCTATGCTCAAGGCTTAAATTTCAAAACTATTTCTTCCTCGTCAACAGTAGTCAAAAAAACTTGCCTGCAACAATATCTTTTTATATCATATTTTTCAAAAAATTCCTTAATATCTTTAAATTTTTTAACTTCTTCCCAAAGATGTCCTATTACCTTACCACAAGTAAAGCACCTTATTGGGAGCAACATTTTACTTCTCCACCAGCACTTTCAATTTTTGTTTTAGCATTTTTTGATGCAAAATCAATTGAAATCTTAACAGGAAAATCTATTTTTCCCCTACCTAGCAATTTTTCATAGCCCATAGCTTTCAAATCAATAACTTCATTAACATTCAAATCTTTTTCCTTAATCATTTTTACCAATTCATCTATATTAATAATTTTAATTTCTTTTTTAGGCTTTTTAAACCCATGCTTTCCAATAGTCTCGCTTTCATATTTTAAAGTTGCAAACAATTTTGGTCCAAGCCTACCACCTCTACCTCTTCCTCCTCTTGATCCTTTCCCTCTCCACTTTTTATGGCTACCATGGTATGTTCTTTCCCCCCTCCTTCTTTTTTTCTCTCTTCTAACAACCATATTATTATTCTCTACAAAGCTAAATAAATATATGGAAGTAACTCCTTGGGAAGTTATTGGAAAAATTGATTATGAAAAGCTCGTTAAAGAATTTGGCTTAAAGGAAATAGATGAAAACATATTAAAAATTTTTGAAGAGAAAATTGGAGAAATACATTTCTTATTAAAAAGAAAAATATTTTTTGCTCATAGAGATTTAGATTTGGCTTTAAAAAATGATTTCTTCCTTTATACTGGAAGAGGTCCTTCTGGTGAGATGCATATTGGCCATATAATACCTTTTTATTTTACAAAATGGTTGCAAGATAAGTTTGATACAAATGTTTACATTCAAATAACAGATGATGAAAAATTTTTAGTAAAAAAACATAGCTATGAAGAAATTCAAAAATTTGCAAATGAAAACATTTTAGATATAGCTGCAGTTGGCTTTGATAGAAATAAAACATTCATTTTCAAAAATACAGAATACATAAAAAATATTTATCCATTAGCTATAAAAATAGCAAAAAAAATAAATTTTACCACAATAAAAGCTGTTTTTGGTTTGAATAATCAAAGTAATGTTGGAATAATATTTTTTCCAGTACTACAAATGATTCCTTGCTTTTTTGAAAAAAGATATTGTTTAATACCAGCAGCTGTTGATCAAGATCCTTATTGGCGAGTTCAAAGAGATATAGCAGAAAAATTTGGCTATAAAAAATCATGTCAAATACATGGAAAATTTTTACCGCCTTTAACTGGATTAGAAGGAAAAATGAGTACTTCTTTACCAAATACAGCAATATTTTTGAATGAAAATGAAAATTCTGTAAGAAGAAAAATTTACAAATATGCTTTTTCTGGTGGTCAGCCGAGTGTTGAGCTACATAGAAAGCTTGGTGGTAATGTTGATGTAGATATTTCATATCAATGGCTTTATTTCTTTTTTGAAGAAGATGACAAAAAACTGGAAAAAATAAAAGAAGATTACAAAAGTGGAAAATTGCTTACTGGTGAACTAAAAGATATTTTAATTGAAAAAATTGTTAAATTTTTAGAAAAATTTAGAGAAAATAGAGAAAAAGCTAAAAATTTTGTTGATGACTATCTTTATAATGGTAAATTAGCACAAAAAATGTGGGAAACTAAATTTGAATAAAATGCCTGCCAATCAATTAACTAAATTAAGTTCATTTGATGAAGTGGATGAAAAATTTTGGAATGAAAAACCAATTCTAGAAACTTTAAAAACTGCTACAAATTTCTTTTTAAAATACATAGATAATACTGTACAAATTTGGGCCGCTAGTAGGGATTGGTTTATGGAGGAATGGGGTAGAGATACTTTCATCTCATTACCTGGTTTATTACTTGTTAATAAAAAGTTTGAAGAAGCTAGAAAAATTTTTGAAAGATTTGCAAGTTATGAAAAAGATGGTTTGATTCCAAATAGAATTACCAATAATGAAATAATATACAATAGTGCAGATGCTTCACTTTGGTTTATTAGAGCGCAAGAAGAATATGTAAAATACACTAACGATTGGGGATTCATTAAAAAAATAATGCCTATAAACAAAAAAATTTTAGAAAGCTATATAAATGGAACTGGATATTTTAGATACGGAAAATTTCAAAGAATTTACATGGATAAAGATTACCTCATTGTTAGCCCACCCCAAGCAACATGGATGGATGCAGATGCATTTGGAAAAATTCCTCCTGTCACGCCAAGAAATGGAAAAGCAGTAGAAATAAATTCCTTGTTTTATAGAGCTATTAAGTTTATAGAAATTGCAGAAGAAAAAACAAATATAAAAACTAATTTGCCAATCAAAGAAATTCGTGAAAATTTAAAGAAATCTTTCGAGAAAAAATTTTGGAATGAAAAAATTAATGCATTATATGACGTTATAGAAGGGGATCCAAATGGTGCTTCTATAAGACCTAATATGATAATTGCAGTAAGTGATGGAGAAGATTTGATTCCAATCGACAAACAAATTTCTGTATTCAATGTTGTTAAAGAACATTTGCTTACTCCGGGTGGTTTGAGAACTCTTTCTCCTACCGATCCTAACTATAAAGGTACTTACAATACTTATTTACCAATAGAAGAAAAAGACTTATCTTATCATCAAGGTACTGCTTGGCCATGGTTATTTGGTAGATATATTGATACCCTAGTAAAAATTATGAAATACAAAAATGAAAATGAAGAATCTATCAAAAAAGAAATAAAAAGAGTTTTGGGCCCTATTGTCAAGTTTTGTTTAGAAAGCGAATATAAATCATTACCTGAACTTTTTTCAGGTGATTGGCCATATGAACCAGGTGGAACAACTTCTCAAGCATTTAGTGTTGCAGAAGTTTTAAGAGTTATTATTGAATATAAAATTTTAAGTTAAATCAAGCAACCACTTCCATAATGGAATACATTTAATTTCCTTATTATCTATTTTTAAAATATCCTCAAAATCCCAAGTTATTAATAACAAATTTTTACATTTTAATAGCTTACTAGCCTTTAACAAAGTCTTTGTTTTTTTTCTTATTAATTTCATCTTTACTAGAAGTATAAGTTACTTGGATTAATTGTTTAATTTTTAACCTTCTTATGAGTAAAGATATTGGGAACGCTTTCAAACTAATTTCTATTTACTTTATCAGTTTAGACAAAAACTTAGAATTTTAAAGTTTTATTTCCTAAAAATAAATCTTAAAAGCTTTAAAATAATAAAAAGAATTAAAATAAAAAGAGTATAATAAAAAACAATAGTTAAAATAACTATAAACCACATAGCTTTACCGATTCCTTCTTGATAGATAAAAATGATATAAAAAATGAATCCAAAAAATAAAAGGTATGGTAAGAAAACAATATATTTTATTTTTACTTTCACTTTAAGGAATAAATTTAACTAAAGGTAAATCGTTTGTTTCACTAGAACCCAAAGGAGCTATGTCTCTACCAAAAGAGAGATGAGTAAAAACTACAACATCTATATTTTCGCTTTCAGGAATAGCTGAGATTAAATAATAAGTTCTTGTGTTAATCTCTTTTTTAGAATCAATTTTTGGTTCTTGTCTATCTTGAAATTCATAACAAACTTTTTTAATACTGTTACAAGCTCTGCCAGCTATTCTGTATTTAGTAATATCAACAATCAGCCAGTCTTTACTTTCTTTCTCAGCTCTAAAAACTTTAAACTTAATATAAACAACTTTATTATCATCTTTAGTTGTCAACTTACCAATTGGCGACTCTAAGTTCTTGCCTACTTTGTAATCTTCTAAAGTTAAATAACAGGAACTATTCTCATCAACAAAAGAACCTACCTGATATAGTTTTAAGGTTTGTCCTAACTTTACCTCATTTATTCCTAGTTCTTCTAAACTTTTTAATAAAGCAATTGAATATTCTCTAGATAAAATAGAGAGTCCCAACACTATATTTCTATTTTGTTTTTTAAACTTCTCATTAGAAAATATAAAAATTAAGATTACAAAGATAAAAGGTAATAAAATTTTAAACTTTTTCATAATTAAACTCATATAAATTTAATTTACCTAACTTTCCTATAAATTTATCACTACAATCAGCTAAACCCTTTCTGGAGTGCTATTCATGAAAGATATTTAAATATGTAATTATGAGCTTTATCAGAAAGCTTAAAATTAAAGATAAAACTTATCTTGTATAGGTAAAAAATTTTTTAAGCAGAAATATGTTAGATATCTTGGTATAATTGTTTTAAAGATTAGGAAAGTATGTAGTTTTGATTTTGAAAAAGATTATGGAAGAATTAAATCTTAATGAAATAGTAGATAAAAAATTGTTAGCACTTTCTGTTTTAAATACTATTCAACCAAGCTCTATAAATATTCTTTAGACAAGATTTTTAATTTAGAATTTATTCTTTAGAACTTTCAGAAAGGAGTTGGAGATTTATGAAAAGTTTAAGTCAAGCATAAAAAGAATTTTTTATGATATAACAAACATCTATTTCTATGGAGCAAAATGTTATCTTGCTAAAAAAGGTTAATTACTATTACCTTGTATAAAAATAGGTTTAATTATAGATGACAAAGGCTTTCCAATATTCCACAAAATATTTCCTGGCAATATAAGTTCCTATAAAACACTTGAATTAATAATAAATCTTCTAAAATCGGCTAAAGTTACTAATTGTACTCTTGTTTTAGAAGAATATAGAGCTAGCTGAGAAAGAAGACTATTCCTTAATAATCGGAATTCCTAGAAAAGGAAAACTGAAAAGCATAAAATGGGAGCTTATAAAACTGAAAGTTACAATGAACCAGAAGCTATAAGGATGAAAAGAATAGCCATACTTAAAGGAATTAAACCAAGGGATTATGGAATTTATATGCTGTATCCTAGCAAGGAGATGAAAAATAGCAATGCAGCAAACTTTAGATGTTTAAAAGTATTCTTGGTTTACTGTTGACTTGAGGGAAGAATAAACCTCCATTGAATTATATTTTAATGAAAACTTCTCATTTGGAGCTAAGTATAGAAAAAGAGATTGAAGAGTTAAAGGGCATTTATAGAGTGGAGTTTGGATATCGACTCTCTCAAAAAATCAAGAAAGAATATTAAAATGTTTTAACATTATGGTATAGTGATAAAACAGACAAATAGATGTATTTTTTGGGAAAAGGCTTATTTTTCAATTAGCCCCATATATCTCCCATGTATTTTTGCGGGATCTAAGAAATTATGATGTTACTCTAAATCTTACAAGTAGAGTAAAAAAAATTAATTGAATTTGCTTCTAATCTATTCTTATAAAAACAGAATTAAAGTAGTTTAATTAATTGATATTAAACCTTCTAAGAAACTAGAAATATACTAAGAGTTCTCTTGATCCTAACTTTTTTGTTTTGCTACACTAAGCTGGTAATAGGTAAAACTTATGTGTCAACAATCAGTAATGTGGTATTAATTATTCAAGACGAAATTGTCGTACTGAATATAACTAGCGTTATTATACCTAATATAACTGATGGTATGACCCACACTACAAGGAATACTTTCTTCATGCTGATTGAGTGAAGTACAGATAATCCCTTTAGATTTAAATAGAATGAATAAATTGTAGGAATTATTCCAACAAATGGAACCCAACCAAGTAACAAAATAGGAGTACTGGCGTATACTATTCCCTTATAGGTCATCGAATAATCACCTTTACCACCAGCTAATTTCAAAAATAGATGAGCGAGCCCTGCCACTATAAAAGATCCGATAAGAATTGTTATATAAAAAATAATTGAAATCATTATTCCTACTAATTTAACTAATTCACCTAGAGAAGGCAGAAGTCGTAATAAATTACCTGAATAAGAAGAAATCAATAAGTTTAATGTTAAAGTGACAAATATAACCACTATCGAAGAAAGTATAGCAAAATAAATGAAAGCTTTCATAACACCTTCTTCATATTTTATTCTTTCAAAAAATTCGGTCGGACTCAGTATAACTTTCTTTATTTTTTCAATGAAACTCATTTTCTCATATCTTCTAGAATTTACAGACCTTCCACCATATTTTTTGTACAAGTCATCCCAAGTTATTTCTCCCACCATCCTCCATTCATCTGTAATAAATTAAATTTAATAATTTAAATTTAAAGTAAACTTAAGTATAGCTCATAGATAGAAACACTAAAAGAACTTGACCTTCCTTTAAGATAACTCACAGAATTTAATATTCTATATCTATTATAAGTACATCTACCATCTGTTATGACTAAAACGTCCTATGCCAAATAGTCTATTATTAATCTTTTCTTTACTTATTCGAACAAAATATTATGTTGAATGTTAAATATCCACAACTATCACTTCTTAAATTAATTCAATAGAACAACCGTATACTTAATCCACAATAAGTTCTAAATAAATATTAAAAAATGATCCAAAAATTCATCCACTCGAGTATCCATTTCCATAATGGTCTACATCTAACTTCTTTGTTATTAACTTTTAACTCATCTTCATAATCCCATGTTATTATTAATAAATGCTCACATTTCAACTGCTCAATAGCTTTCAGTAAAGCCTTAATTTCCCTTTTATCAATTTCATCCTTGCTTGAAGCATAAGTTAGTTGAATAAACTGATTAATTTTTAATCCTTCTTTAATTACAAAATCAACCTCGTTATCATCAACCTTAAAGTAATATGCTCCTCTTCCTCTTCTTTTTAACTCTAAGAATACAACATTCTCCATAAATCTACCAATATCTTTACTAATTCTAAACCCAACTACATTACTCAAACCAGTATCTATACTATAAACTTTTTTGGAAGCTTTTCCTGTGTTTTGAGTGATGGAGAAAAAGCATTTATAAAAAGTAATAAAAAGGACTCTTGAAAATAATATGAAAATCTTTCAATTGTATGTATTGGTACTTTTAGATTTTTTGAAAGCGAATTAAATGTTATTTTATTTGAAATATTGCTTAAATAAAAAACTGCAATTTTCCTCAATTTTTCTATTTCCTTTATTTTATATCTTTCTGCCACATCTTTTATCACTATAGTTTCGAAGTAAGATCTCAATAATTCCTCATCTTTTGTCAAAACAACTCTAGGAAAGTCACCAAGCTGCATATATTCAAAAAGTAACTTAAGAACATCTCTTTTTCTTCCAATAATTTCCAATTTATTTTTAGCAATAAAATTCCTGAACTTTAAAAACTAGGCAAAAGAAAGTGGAAACACTCTAAATTCTAAATATCTACCAGAAAGCAAAGTCGCATATTCCCTACTTAAAAGCTTTGAAGAAGAGCCAGAAACAAAAATATTGGCTTCATTTTTATAATGTAATGTTCTAACAAATCTTTCTCATTTTGGAATATTATGAATCTCATTTAAGAATAAAAATGCTTTTTTACCTTTCCATATCCTTTCTTTATATAAATTTCAAATTTCCTCTAATAACTTTAACGAATACTCCTCTCATCTATAATTTTCAAAATTTACTATTAGAATTCTTTCTTTTTCTACATTGGCTTTTATTAATTCCTTAGCTAATTGTAATACTAAAGTTGATTTTCCACTTCTTCTTAAACCAACAATAGCTATTATTTCTCTAGTTTGAATCTTTTGCTTTAAGCTTTTAATATAGTTGTCTCTTAAAATCCCTAATTCAATATCTTTAAATCAAAAATCCCTATCATTTAATATTTCAAATATCCTTTCTCTATCCATAACTCATATATGGATTAGAAAAATAAAAAAGATAACTCATGCATCGGTTATTTAAACAATAACCATTTCCATAATGGTATGCATTTAATTATTTTATCATTAACTTTTATCTCATCTTCATAATCCCATGTGATTATTTGCAAGCTTTTACATCTTAATAGCTCAGTAGCTTTCAGTAAAGCCTTAATTTCCCTTTTATCAATTTCATCCTTATTGCTAGCATAAGTAACTTGAATAAGCTGGTTAATTTTTAATCCTTCTTTTATAACAAAATCAACCTCATTTTGCTGGTAATCTTTAAAGTAAAAAATTTCCCAATTGCTAAACCAATAACTTTTTCTTCTTAATAACTCAACTGCAACTAAATTTTCCATCATCTTTCCTCGATTTTCAGAAAGTTTAAAGGCAATAGTATTTATAAAACCATTATCAATACAATAAATTTTTTTCGAAGCAAGAATTTGTTGCTTAAGTTTTGGAAAGAACCTTTCTAATTCGAAAAATAAGAAAGCTGTCTCTAAATAACTAACCCAATTTGAAATTGTTCTTACACTCATGTTAAAAATATTTTTCAAAGAGTTGTAGCTAATTTCATTAGTAGAGTTTGATGCTAAATAATGAGAAAAATCTTTAAAAATCCTAATATTCTTTATATTAAATCTTTGAATAATATCTCTTTCAACTATATCTTTATAATTCTCACTTAGAAAAATGAAACCAAACTTTTCTACAAGTGGAAATCCACCCTTTTTTAAATAATCCTCGAGCAAATTCTTAACTTTAGCAATATTTTCAGTAATATAGAAATCTTTTTCTTTCAAACTTAATCCCTTAAAATTTAAATATTCTCTAAAACTAAAAGGAAATAGCTCATATTCTATATGCCTTCCAGTTAAAAGCGTAGCAAGCTCTTTGCTCAATAATCTTGCATTACTTCCTGTTATTATAACTTTCTTATTGTTAATTACTCTAGCGACAAATTTTTCCCAACCGTGAATGTTTTGAATTTCATCTAAAATTAAAAGATCTACATTTCCTTTAATTGAATAAATAGCTTCTAAAACCCTATTTAATTCTTTAGCTGGAATATCTAATCTTTCATCTTCAAAATTAACATAACCAAATTTTTCTTTTTTAGATAGTTGAAAAGCAAATATCGATTTTCCACATCTTCTAATTCCTGTTATTATGTTTGCTATATCTTTTTTTATCTTATTTTTGATAAACCCTAAATTTTCCCTTTCAATAATATTTTCTTCTTCGAATTTTTTTAACATACTTTCTTCCCTTTCTATTATTGCCATCTTTATTTCTTCTATTCCCATGCTTCCAATCTTTTTTACCCTATTTAAATATTTATACTGGTAATTTAAAAATTTAAATAATATTTATAATAGAAGTTAAAATTTTGATAATTTCTATGTTTTATTCTAATAACCATTTCCATAAAGGAATACATTTAATCACTTTATTATCAATTTTTAGTTCATCTTCATAATCCCAGGTAATTATTAACAAATCTTCACATTTTAATGATTCGCTAGCTTTTAACAAAGCTTTGGTTTCTCTTCTATCAATTTCATCTTTGCTAGAAGCGTAAGTAACTTGAATTAATTGTTCAATATTTAAACCTTTCTTTAAAACAAAATCAACTTCATTTTGTTGGTAATCCTTGAAATAAAAAATTTCAATTAGTGGATAAATATTTGTTTTTCTAAGTAATTCTAAAAATACACAATTTTCCATTAATTTTCCTATATCTTGTGAAAATCTTACTAAAACCGAAATTCCCGTATCAGCAATATATACTTTTTTTGGCCAGCTCCTTCTAACATAAACACTTTTTGAAAATTTGTCAACAAAAAAAACATTTAAAGTATCTTGCAATTTATCAATGTAATCATAAAGAGTTTTGTTAGTAAAGCTAACTCTTTCCTTTATAGTTTTTCCTATTTTGTTTATACTAATTTCTTTTCCAAAATTTTGAAAAACAAACTCGAATAAAAATCTTCCTAACTCAAAACTTTTTATTTTATGTCTTTCAACAAAATCAGAAAGAAATATTTCATCAAAATATCTTTTTAACAATTTTTCTTTTTCATCACTAAAAACAACCTCTGGATATCCACCTTCCTTTAAATACATATCTAAAAGCTTTAATAACTTCCCTCTTTCTTCAAAAGTATAGTATTCTTTAATTTCAAAGCTGTTAGCAATTAAAAATTCTCTAAAGCTAAATGGAAGCAATAAATAAACTATTGTTCTTCCTCTTAATTGAGTTGCTATCTCTTTTGGTAGTAATTTAGAAGAGGAACCTGTAATGAAAACCTTATAATCTCTATCAATTAAAGTTCTTACCAAGCTTTCCCAATCATTAACAACTTGAATTTCATCAAGAAGAAGAGTTTTTGGGGAGAATCCCTTAACTTCAATAAAAATTTTTAAAATTTCAAAAAAATCTTCTGCCTTAACATTCCTAAATGCCAAATCTTCAAAATTTATGTAAAGAGAATCCTGGTAGAAATTGTTTAGAAGATAAAGCATATACCATGTTTTTCCAGCTCTTCTTGGTCCTAAAATAGAAATTGCTCTATCTTTAACATCCTTTACTTCTAGCTCTCTTTTAATTCCCCTAAATTTTTTTTCCCTTAGGAAATAATCCCTT
>JAWBMD010000020.1:0-10033 GCA_039000985.1 Candidatus Aenigmatarchaeota archaeon
GAATTAATGTTGGTAACTGATTCTGGCAGCAAATTTGAAATACATAAGCACAATGTAACTTTTGATGATAAAACAAAAATGATAAAAATAGATGCTGCTGATGAAATTTTCTGGTTGGATACAGAAAAAATTGAATACTATTGGATCCATAAAAAAGCTAAAGAATAAATGCCAACAAGATATTTTTGATAATAAAAATATAAAAAATTGCTAGGGGAGTAAAGCAATTATCAAGAAAATTTGAAAATTAATTTTCTTCTTTTTCATAAGTTACCATTTATTCCGACTATACTGACAGATAAAACAAGTTAAAATCAGACTAACGTAGGATTGAAAGAATAATAACCTTAGATAAGTTTTAAAAAAATTAATAAGATTTTAGTTTATTGTGCTATAGAATTTTTCATTATCACCCTATCATAAACATCTTTTTTAATATCTTTTGGAACTAATTCAAATTTTCTATGTTTGAAATCTACTATATATCCATAAATCCATGTTCTATTTAAAACTTTATCCATTTGCCAGTACAAATACCCTTCATATTCAACATGTTTCATATTTACTAAGTCTTCTCTTTTAAATGGTGAATTTTCTATTTTAAATCCGTGTTTTTCAAAAACTTTTTTTATTTTCTCTTGAATCTCTTTATCTTGAGCTATTATATATTCATGAGGAAGTCTTTTTGCATAGGTCCAGGCAAACTTAAAGTTTTTATCCTTAATAAACTCTTTGAAAAAATTTGCTTCTTCATCGTTTATATCTTCAAGATGCTTAGTAGGAATTTCTATTACTTTATTTAAAAGTCTTACTTTTATTTTTTCCATAATAATATCTTTACGCCTAAAAATTAATAATTTATTAATCGATTCTAGAAACATATACCACTTTTCAATTTTCTTATTTTTAATGATTTTATATCTAAGTATTTCTTTAGAAGAAATATAGTAAACCTTAAATAGTAAATAATTCTGAAAGCAAAAGTTTCTCCTTTTCATGGGAGGCATTTAGATGTAATTGTTTTTCTTCTTAGTTTTAAAGAGTTTTTGAACTTCAAAGGATTAAAAATAAAAGATTTTTTAGATTTAATTAATAGAAAAATTGAAATAAAATCTTTTCTTAGAGAATATTGTGAATTTGGTGGCTTTCCAGAGGTTGCTTTGTCTGAAAACAAAAGAGAAATTTTATTAACTTATTTTGAGGATATAATAGCAAAAGATATTTTTCTAAGGTATGGAATTAAAAAAGTTAATTAATTAATTAGCTTGGCAAAATTCTATCTAACTAATATTTCAAATTCAATAACATTTACTTCTCTAGAAAAGTCTCTTAGTATTATAACCGATACCATACAAAAGTTTTCTCGATATTTAGAGGAAAGTTTTTTGATATTTTTTGTTCAAAGATTTTCAAGAAAGATTAAAGAGGTTGAAAAATCTCCAAAGAAAGTTTATTGTATAGATATTGGTTTAGCTAATATAATTGCTTTAAGAGTTAGTGAAAATATTGGAAGAATTATTGAAAACTTAGTTGCAATAGAGCTAAAAAGAAAAAGTTTTCAAAATCCTAACATAGAAATTTATTATTTCGAGGATTGTCAGCAAAATGAGGTTGATTTTGTAATTAAAGAAGGTTTAGAAATAAAGCAATTAATTCAAGTTACTTATGCTTCAAGCAAAGATGAAATTGAAAAAAGAGAAATAAAAGGGTTATTAAAAGCAAGTGAATTATTGAAATGTGAAAACTTGTTAATAATAACTTGGGATTATGAAGATAAGCTTCAAATAGAGAATAAAAAAATTAAGTGTGTGCAATTATGGAAATGGATGTTATAAGAATAAAGAAATGCTAAAGTTATAGTAAATAGTTTTCATGTCTCAATTTTATTTTCAATTAATGTAAAAATAATAGAATTAATTTTTAAATATTTGAAAAAATAATATAGATATATGGAGGAAATGCTTATTAAAAGAAAACTAGAGGAAAAAATTAGAAAATTCATAGATAGAAAAGAAATCATAGGTATTAGAGGTGCAAGACAAACTGGTAAAACAACTCTTTTAAAAATGATTGAAAAAGAAATAGTTGGGAATAGAGCTTTTATTAACTTAGACTTAGCAGAATATAGGAGAGCATTAGAGGAAAATACAATAGATTTTGTGAAAAGGTTTAAGAGATCTGGTGAAAAATTGTTTTTGTTTTTAGATGAGATTCAAAGAGTAAAAGATGCTGGTGAAAAATTAAAAATAATTTTTGATGAGTTTCAAGATGTAAAAATGTTTATTTCTGGTTCATCTTCCTTAGAATTGAAGGTAAATGTTTTACCATTTTTAGTTGGTAGGCTTTTTCTTTTCGAGCTTTTAACTTTCGATTTTGAAGAGTTTTTGTCAGCAAAGGATGAAGGTCTAAAAAGATTGCTTAGAGAAAAACAAGATTCTCTTAAAAAATTTTTAGAGGGGAATGATGAAATTTCTCAACCTTCTTTTATTCAGGAATTTTTGAGATATTGGAAGGAATATGTTGTTTTTGGAGGTTATCCAGAAGTGGTGAAAGCATCTAGCCAAGATGAAAAAATCACAATCCTAAAAAATATTTTTAACCTTTACTTGGAGAAAGATATAGTAGCTTTTTTCAAAATAGAGGAAACATCAAAGTTTGAGGACTTACTAAAAGTTTTGTCATTTAATATATCTAATTTAATTTCGATTTCTTCTTTAGCTTCTGAGCTAAAAATAAGCTATAGAAAAGTAGAAGAATTTTTAACAATACTCAAGCATACTTATGTAATTTATGAATTAAAACCATTTTATAAGAATCTTGTTACCGAATTAAAAAAATCTCCAAAAATTTATTTCCTAGATTTTGGTCTCAGAAATTCTGTAATAAATAACTTCTCATCTTTTGATGAAAGATTCGATAAAGGCGCTCTAATGGAAAATTTTGTTTTAAGAGAGCTATTATCTTTTGAGGACTGGAAATTAAATTATTGGAGAACAACTGGTAGATCTGAAATAGATTTTGTTTTAAGAAAGGATGATATTATAGTTCCAGTTGAAGTTAAACTGAGTGGGGAAAAGCTTGGTAAAAGTTTTTACAGTTTTTTAAATTCTTATGAACCAGAAAGAGCAATTATAGTAACTCTCGATAAGTTTAAAAAGGAAAAAATTAAAAAAACCATAGTTTATTATGTACCTATATTTTATTTTTAAAGAGCATTAATAAAAGAAAGTAAATACTTTATTTGAAATTGAAACAAAAAATTTTATACAGTTTGAATATCCAGAGGAGTTTTTTTATGTTTCCAGGTAACACCGATATTTTATTGGAATCATTAGGTTATGACCTTTTTTATTTTATACAAGAAAGAAGAGAAGTTGTTTTAATCTTGACAATTTTTTCTTGAGGATTAAGTCCGAATTTTTGAAACAAACCTACATATGTTCCTCTAATTAATGTAAAAGAGTGTTATGAAGAAGATGTAACAAAAGATGTTAAAAGTTTGGTAAAGCTGTATCTTGAGAAGAAAGCCATTCTCCTTCTTTTTATTTATTGGATAAAGACTTTTCACTTTTTCTTTGAGAGAAATTTGTTATAAGATAAAAAAATATCTACTGTTATTTAAATTCTTGCATATTTATTTATATATTAATGAAATGGAAGAGATAAAGGAATGGTTAGAAAAAGCTGAAAAAGATTTTTTTCGCGCAGAATTTTGTTTAGCTAATAAGGATTTTGAGGATTATGCTTTTCATGCTCATCAAGCTGTTGAGAAGGCATTAAAAGCTCTTTATATAAAGAAATTTAAAAGATTATGGAAGACATATGATTTAGTTGGTCTTGGTTCGAAGCTAAGAATTGATAAAAATTTACTAAAATTATGCGATGAACTAAATAGACACTATATTGAAACAAGATATCCGACTGGAGCCGAATATACTTCTGAAGTAGCAGAGAGAGCAATAAAAAATTCTAAAAAATTATTAGAATGGATAAAAAAAGAAATAAAAAATAAAGGAATTGTTGATGAAGTTAAAGGAATTTAAAAAGAAAAATAAATTTGATAAAGTAATACTTTTTGGTTCTTTTGCAAGAGGAGATTTCAAAAATGATAGTGACGTAGATGTTATAATTGTAGATAAAAGATTTAAAAGAATGGATTATTTTAAAAGAGGTAATGGTTTATGGTTAAAGTGGCATATCGAGCATAAAATAAAATATCCTGTTGATTTTATTTGCTATAGTCCAGAGGAATTTGACAAGCTTAAAAAGAAAGTTTCAATTGTTTCTGAGGCATTAAGAGAAGGAATAATTATAGAGTAAGCTTTTTTGGTAATTTTTATTTGGTTTAAACAGGAACAGCCATGCAAACATTATTAACACATTTTATCCTCAAGTTACCAGCAATACCAGTGCAAAAATCTGGACATTGAATAGATGTATCAATATATCTTTTATTTCCAACAGCGCATTTACCCGTTTCTTTATCAACTCCACATGCACAATCTTCATCAGTTTGACAATACAATTTTACTGCTTCTTTAGGAAGACCAGGAATTTCTGGAATTCCTTCACTACAAGCCTTGAGGTCTTCATTATTAAAATTAGGAAGTCCGCCATCCATTCCAAAATTAGTTAAATTAGCCACCCTTCTTTTATCACCAATGGTTTCACTATTTAATACAAGATAAGTTGGAACTTCTCCTGAAAGCCAGAGATCATTAACAATCTTATTTCCTTCAAAAGCAGTTTCTCTTCTAAATTTATATACCTCGATTTTCTTTCCAGATTCCAAGGTTATATTTTCTTTACCTATGAAACTCCATTCGGAAGTTTTAACGGTGTATTCATTTTCTAAATTTTTTGTGGAAAACTCTTCGTAAGGTAAGCCCCCAACAGTTGATGGTAATTGCTTTAAACAAACAGTAGGTCTTCTAACTGCTTTCATTAAGTAAATTGATTCATTAGTTTGAGGATTAAATAAAGTAGCAAATGAATATCCCTCAATACCACTTCCTTCCTTTCCATCTAATTCAATTCCAATATATTCTTTGCCTTCAATTGGAAGGGAAATAAGTTTAACTAATAATTTTCCAATTTTTTCAGTTCTGCTTTCACCTTCAATTATTATACCATAACCTTCAATTTTGTATTCTGCCCAAGCCTCTTTTTTAAATCCAATTCCTTTAATTTTAAGAATATTTTCTGGTGTTATACTACCTTCCTCAAGTGGATATTTTTCACTTTTTGGAGTACTTGATCTAAACAAAAACACTAGTCCTATTATCACTATCAAAGCTATTATTCCGATTAAAATGAAGATAAAGCTTTTAGACATAATTTTATTATTTATTTAAGTATTTATATTTTTTTAATATAAAAATGTTTAAATTTCATAACTTAATTATTAGAAAAAGCAACCATAAGATTTTTTAGAAACAATTTAAGCATATGGCCCATTTAATTAACGCTAATTAAAATATAGAGGTTATAACTGCTGAAGTTTTTTAATTTATTAACTATTGATAGGTAACAAAAAGTTTAAATACTTTTAGGTCTATAATAATAGTATGAGTGACGAAATTAGAGATAAGGTGAAAAGAATTTATAAAGTGATAGCAGAAAATTTATATGTTTGTGAGCCCGATGAGAGATTTGATAATACAAACCCTACCCTTCTTTTAAGTATATTAACATGTTTGTTAAATGGAAAGGAGCTTATATTTGGTAATGTTGGAATAGGTAAAACAACTTCTGTAGAATCAACAGTGTCTCTAATGTATGGCATACCATTAGAAGTTATACTTTCTTCAGAAGCTCATGGAGATCCGGAAGTAACGAAAGAAGAATATGTTGCTCAACCTGACCTTTCAAATATGAAAGATATTATATGGAGAAGATTTGTTCAATTCCCACTAAAAATATTTGATGAGTTCAATAGATTACCTCCTTCAAAGCAGAATTTATTCCTTGATGGTATAGATAGGGGAAATTTTGAATATATGAATCAAACATTATTTTCCGAGCCAGGACCTTTATTTGCTACTTGTAACTATGCAGATATGGGAACTACAGAACTCAATTGGCCTATGAGAGACAGATTTGATGTTGCTGTTGTTGCACAGGCACCACATCCTTTATTAAGAAGAATGATTGCCTACAGAAAAATTGATGAAGAAATACTTAAGGATAAAGAATTTACTAAACGTATGTTAGCTATACTAGACAGCAAGGAGGAATATTATGATAAAAAGATAAATGAATTATACCAACTTGCAGAAAAGTTTAAAGGTGAATTGAAGGAAAAGCTCAAGGAACATTATCCAGATTTTAAGCCACTTAGTAGAGATGAGTTGTCCACTGTTAATAGAGAAATATTGAATATAAGATTTTCAAAAGAGGCAGAGCTTTTTCTTGATTTTATACATGCTGAGTTTCAATGCCCATATTGTGGAGAGAAAATACCAGGAGAAAGTGAAATATGCCATGAAGGATGTCACTATTCAAAGATAGATATCGAGAAAGGATATGCTTTTAGAAAGGTTAAAAGAGGTTTGTCTGTAAGATTTGATAAGTCTTTGAGAAAATATGCTCAGGCTTTGGCATGGTATTTTAGTGACGAAGAAGTAAAGTCATCACATATAGAAATTGTATTTCCATATGTACTTTGGCACAGAATGGAGTTTACAGAAGAATATAAAAATATGCACAGATCAGATACTAAAGGTGAGCCATTAAATCTTTATCTTTCAAAGCAACTTATCAGTGAAATATCCAAAAGGTTCGATGAACAAAAAGCAATTATAGTAGATGCATACCAAAATTATTTAGAGAAAAAGCCAATAGAAATAAAAACAGAACCAGACCATCCAATTTTTGTATACTATCAATCTTTGTTAAAATGGATATAAGAAAAAGATTAAAGGAAATAGAGGAAATCCTTCCTGGAGATTATGGAAATTTATCTAGTGCTAAGAAATATTTAGATAGTATAGAGAGATCAGGTGTTAATGAGTTATTGAGTGTATTTGAAAAAATGAAGGATGTGGAATTTGATTATTACTCGTCTTTCTATGAAATATTTAGTAAAGAGTTAAACTTTATTACCTATAGCTTAAAGGATATAGAAGATTTATGTCCAATTATAAAAGGTGATGAAGATAAAATTGGTGTATACATATCAGCAGTTATAAACAAAATAATTAAAGATGAAGATGAAGTTAGGTTAAATTTTGGAGATAGAAGAATAAATTTTATAGGAATGTATCTTAGCAAAGGTAAGATAATTGTGGAAGGTAATGCCGGAGATTTTGTTGGTTCCTGGATGAAAGGCGGTAGCATACATATAAAAGGTAATGGTAGAAATTATGTTGGTTATGAAATGGGAAATGGTAATATAATTGTAGAAGGTAATGCCGGAGGTTTTGTTGGTTGTCGGATGAAAGGCGGTATCATACATATAAAAGGCAATGCCGGAAGTTTTGTTGGTTGTTATTCAAAAGGTGGTGAGATAAGAATAGATGGTGAGTATAAAAGCATAGGCGATGGATGTAAAGCTAACATTTATCATAAAGGAAAGCTGGTAAGAGGCTGGTTAAAATTTATAAGGTGCTTGAGAGAGATAATATGGAAATGAAAAATATATTGGAGAAAGTATGGGAAAGGGAGAGAAAGGAGTTAGGATTTCTACCACTTAAAAATCCAAGGATTGAAAAAAGAGAAGGTTTTACAGCTTATATAGATTTGAGAAATAAGGAAATAGTTATAGGTAAAAAATTTATAGAAGATCTTTTTAATGCGGGTATGAACTATGAAGATATATTTAAAGGTATATGTAGACATGAGGGTGGGCATTACAGATTCCATCCTTATGATGTATACACTATATTGCTTGAATTATATGCTCTAAAACAGTATGATGAAGGTAAGTTTGGTGGTAAGAAAGCTGAAGATATAAGATTATTTTTTGATGACGTTGTTGACAACATGTATCAAATAGTTAACTCAAGAGATCATGGACTTGATAGGCTTTATAAAGGCATGCCCCCCATTTACAAACAGAGTAGAGTAATGAAGCTTTTATGTGCTTATTATTCTGAAATGAGCGGTTTGGATTTCGGAGTAAGTATACAAGATTTAGACAATGATTTAAAAAATAGATTAGAAAAACTCAAGAAGATAGATTTTCTAGATAGAAACAATTTAACTTTAAATATAAGGGGGTTTGCAAGATTGATTGTCGATCTTTTAGATGATAAGTATATATATACATGTGAAGGTATTGGATTGAATTTATTTGATGAGGAAGAGATGGAAAAAGGGTTGAGAAAGATTGCTAAAGAGGTTTCACCCAAAGATTTCGAGGAGATATATAAATACGTAAAGGTACGTTGTAAACATGGAGAAGATGAAAATATATCCATAAAAGCTAATGTTGAATATTACAAAACTTTGGCTATACAGTATCCTATCAAAATATTAGGTATACCTTTGAGTAATACAGTATCCTATCCCGAGCAAATGAAGGAATGGGAAATTGGAAATGAGTTAAAAAAAATTAATATTTATAGAAGTTTCGGGAAGATTTTTCCAGGTATAACTAAGCAATGGGTTGATAGCAGCTACAAAACTTATGGTGATAAGAAAAAAATACCAGATTCCATAATTGTTTTAGATTCATCTGGTAGTATGATAAATCCTAAAGGATCTGTATCACAAGCTTTAGTTGCAGCATTTTCTATAGCATTAGCTTATTTGCTAAACAATGCAAAAGTTGATGTAATAAATTTTAGTAATGGTGCAACAGTAAAACCATATAAAAGTGCACAATCTGTATTTGAAACTCTTGTAATTTATAAGGGTAGAGGTACCGAACCACCCTACAAAGAACTAGAAGAACTTGTTAAGGATAATAACAAAGATGTGACAGTAATTACAGATGGTTTTGAAGGAGCAAGTAATGAAGATATAGAAAGATTTATGAAAGTTTTAAGCAAAATTGGAAAGAAAAATAGAGTATCTTTTGTTTATATTGCTGTAAATAAAGACGAGTATGAGCAGCTAAAAAAATATGATAATATCTTATTTCATTACGTGGAAAGAAATGATGATATAGCATCAATTATATTAGGTGATGTAAAATGGATATAAGAAAAAGATTAAAGGAAATAGAGGAAATCCTTCCTGGAGATTATGGAGATTTATCTAGTGCTAAGAAATATTTAGATAGTATAGAGAGATCAGGTGTTAATAAGTTATTGAATATATTTAAGGAAATAGAAGAAGAAATAAAGAACACGGAATTTATTATCTACTCATCTTTCTACGAAATGGTTAGTAAGGAATTAAACTTTATTACCTATAGCTTAAAAGATATAGAAGATTTATGTCCAATTATAAAAGGTGATGAAGATAGAATTGGTATATACATATCAGCAGCTATAAACAAAATAATTAAAGATGGAGATGAAGTTAGGTTAAATTTTAGAAATAGGAGAATAGATTTCATAGGAATGTATCTTAGCAAAGGTAAGGTAATTGTAGAGGGTGATGTTGGAAATAATGTTGGTCATGGAATGAAAGGTGGTAGCATACATATAAAAGGCAATGCTAGAAGTTATATTGGTTATGAAATGGAAAATGGTAATATAATTGTAAAAGGTAATGCCGGAGATTTTGTTGGTTCCTGGATGAAAGGTGGTAGCATACATATAAAAGGCAATGCCGGTGTTGGTGTTGGTTTTGGTATGGAAAATGGTAATATAATTGTTAAAGGCAATGCCGGAGATAATGTTGGTTATGTAATGATAGGCGGTATCATAAATATAAAAGGTAATGCTAGAAATTATGTTGGTTCTGGTATGGAAAATGGTAGCATACATATAAAAGGCAATGCCGGAAGTTTTGTTGGTTTTTATTCAAAAGGTGGTGAAATAAGAATAGATGGTGAGTATAAAAGCATATGGTGGGAGTGTGAAGCTAAGATTTATCATAAAGGAAAGCTTATTAAAGATTGATTTCTGGTTTATAAGGAATT
>JAWBMD010000021.1:0-9876 GCA_039000985.1 Candidatus Aenigmatarchaeota archaeon
TACAAAACTTTTAACACTAGCAAATATTTACATAAGAGAAAGCAAGATTGAATCAGGAGAAAGGATAAGAAATCTAGTAATGGAAGCAATCTACAATATTAGAAAAGCAGCAGGAACAAGAGAAAATTATATTTTCATGATAAAAGATTTAAACTAAAGGAGGGTAGCTATGCTAGGAGGGAATAAACCAAGATTTAACAGAGACAACATAAGCTTCAATACATTTATAACAATGATTAAGAAATACGATGCCACACAACAAAAATTTCAAAAAGAATGGGAAAATATTGGATTGACTGCAGGGAATGCTACAGTAGAATGGAGTATAGAATCAGCTTCACTAGAAGCACTAGTACCTAAAGTGACTGTAGGTAGGGTAATTACTAAAGTAAGTGCTACAGTAAGATTAACATTTGTAGAAACAGATATAGAAAATATATCTAGGGTACTATTTCAACAAACACCTATTTATATTTCTAATACTAATTCTACAAACTATACTTACAATAATGTAGGTACATCATCTTTTATAAATAATCCTTTACTTTCTCCAAACCCAATATATATCCTTGACGCAATTCCAGTACTAACAGGAACATTTCAAGTTTTAGATAGTGCTAATCCAGCTAACAATGTTACTAACGATTTTGCTTTGAGAATTTATAAAGGAGTAGCTTTTATAGAAAGAACTTCATCATCTTTTCCAGGAACACCACCATATAATATAACAATTGAAAGATATACTTCAATAAAAAGAGATAGACTACCAGTTTTTCAAGATATTTCTAAAGTAGGATTTCCTTACAAAATGTTACTTATTGGTAGGAATGTAATGAATGGAGAATTAACAGCTATATATCTTCCTTCTTTAGTTATAGATACACCACCTACAATAGGAATGTTTAATGAAGATTTTCAAAAACTAGAAGTAACATTCCAGACTTTAGCAGAATTTCCAAATATTTCTCCATTAGACCCTACATTTTCTCCACAATATATGATTATAGACACATTTGAACCAAATACTAACCCAGAAGTAATAGCAGCACTTTTCAATTTTGAAGTAATCCAAAATATGCCATCATAATGATTAACCTTAAACTTACTGAACTAAATAACTACTTAGAAGATATAGGTATTGTACTAGTTACTGATAATAATATACCTATATCTCATAAAACAGCTAATATAGAAGTTACTGCTTGTAATGTTAATCTCAATATCTTCTCTATAAATATGCTACTAGTAGTAACAATGAACGATATAAACTTCGATATAACTAAAATTATGGTAATGATAGAATATATAACTTTAATATTAACCAAACTATACCAACCAACAGAAATAGAAGTAAATATAACGAACCAGTATATTGATGAAGAACTAGTAAATGTTATAGAATTTAGATGGAATTATGTTATAGTAAGGAATAATTATAATCTTGTGAATTTAGACAATTATATTGTAGAAGTTAGAAGTAATGTAAATATATGAAGATAGGTTTGATAGCAGAAGTAAATGAATTTCTACAACAAAATAATTCTAAAAAAAAACTTTTTAATTTCATGAAATATATAAGAGACAAATATTATCCATATTTAACAGTTACAGAGACTACAAAAATGCTTATAGAACAAAAACAAGAAAATAATAAATATTCAAATTTACCTAAAGAAAAATTAGTAAAAATAAGAGAAGAATATCGAAAAAGATATGAAAAAGGAGAAACTTATTTATTGGAAGAGATAGAAGAAATAAACAAAATTTTAACGACGAAAACAGATATAAGTGAATTACTTATAAAAACTTTAATTTTTCTCAACTATAACAAAGTAAAGTTAACAATGGAAGACTTAAAGCAATTGACTATAAAAGAATTAGAAGACCTTATAAATGAAATCAGTAAAATTAATAAAGAAATAAGTAAAAAAATAGGAGGTAATTAGAATGGAAATTAATGACTTAGTTATAGAAGAAATAGTTAATATTGATGAGAAATTACCAGCCAAAAGAAAATTTTATGAAATCATAAAAATCCTAAAAAAACACTCTAATCTAGATGATTTAAATGTATTTTACGAATTATTACAAAATCAAGTGTTAACACTATATATAGAAAAAGATGTTTATGAATACTTACTTAGAAAAATAGATGATTATACTTACCTTGCAGAACAAAGTATTAAACTTACAGATAAACAAAATCAAATCAGAGAACACATAGAAAAGTTAAATGAAATGGAAAAACTTAATAAACAAACTACTTAATAAAAAGAAAGAAAACTTTTTCTTAACTTGGTTAAGAAATTATCCAGCACAAAAAACATTACTTGCAAAAGAAATAAGAAAAAATATAAGAGATATAATCAGAAAATACAATCCAAATCTCAATAGACCAGTAAAAAACTTACCACCATTCCTTAAAAATAGATTACGAATAATCTACAACTATTCATGGAATACAGGTAAAATACCCTATACAGCACTTACTTATACATACGATATTATATACCCAAAAATAAAACCACAAGATATTACAAAAAACCAAATAAAAGATATACTTACAATAATAACATATGGAGATGAAGAATTAGACAAACTAGCCATAGAACAAAAAGAATTAGTAGAAAGAAGTAGTAAAAATATAGAATTCATAAAAAACTTATACAAAAAACATTATTACCCTATAATTTTCGACTACATAGATATAATAGGAGAAGGTAAAAACAAAAAAATACTAGTAAGACTCAGAAATAACAAAGAAAAATACTACACTATTAGAGAAAAGAAAAGAATAAAAATAAATCTAAAAGAAGAACTAAATAAAGTGAAAATACAAAAAGAAGATATAGAAACAATAACAGAAAAAGCTATAAAAGAATTAAAGAACTTCCTAAATAAAAATTCTCAAAGCTTAACTAAAAAATTTCTCAATACTTTACCAAATAAATACAAAACAGTAGGTATAAGTAACTATGTAAACTATATGAAAACATTAATAACAGCAATATCAAAAGGTATACACTACTTTAACATATCTCTTATCAGAGATTTTCTAGGAGAAAATTCAGATTATTTCAAAATTAATAAAGGAATAACAAGAATAATAAACAAAGAAATAAAAGAAAGTAAAACAATATCAAAAGAGAAAATAGAGGATATCAAAAAACTAATAACATGAAACACGACATTTTTTTAAACATAAAAACTAAAATAGAACAAGCAAAACTACCACTAACTGTTATACTGAAAAAAATACCAGGAACAATAAAAAATTTAGTAACAGAAATAGAAAAAGAACTTAGTAAAATTATAAACAAAAAGAAAACAAAAGAACTACTAATACCAATAGAAAGCTACGAAAAAATTAAACAAAATCTAACAGGAATAAAAAATATAGCAAGTATTATACAAAACATACAAACAGATAAAAAGAAAAAGAATGAAATAAAAACAATTGAAAAAGAAAACACACTACTTGCAGAAAATAAAGAAATACTCAGAGAAATTACTGATGAAGTAAAAATCAAAAACAAAGAAATAAAAAGAGAAAAAGATCTTATAAAAGAAGAAAAAATAGAACTAGAAAAACTAGAAAAAGTTTTTGATAACTTCATATTCCTACTTGATATTATTTCTCTTAAACTCTTTTTTGTAGGTTTAAGCTTAACTAATATAGGTAATACTTTCCTAAACTACTCTAGATCTATATTCCATTTCATTGCTTCTATAATAAACAATACAGAAGAACTACTACTAATACAAAGAAGATTAACATCACTATTTTCAAACCTAGATAAAGATATACTACAAGGAGAAAGATCACTAGATACACTTAATCGAATGGCAATAAAAACAGTATATGGAACAACAGAACTAGCAGAAGCTTTTACACAATTCAAAGCAATGGGATTAGAAAACCAAAAAATATTCGAATTAACAATCGATACAGCAACAGCATTTGGATTACAAGTAAGCAGAATAGCAGATGATGTAGCAAGGGCATTAGAAGGAGATGCTACAGCATTTAAAAATTTAAGACATTCGATAGGATTAACAAATCAAAACATTCTTAAATTCGGAGGAATACTAGATAAAAGTGGAAAACTTGTACTCAGTAATTCAGAAGCATTAGAAAAAAATAGACAAGCAGTAATAAAATACATGGAACAATACAAAGGAATAGCAGAACAAACAGTAGGTACATTACCACAACAAATCAAAAACTTAAAAGATGCACTAATTTTACTACAAAAAGAATTTGTAAAAAGTATACAATTCATAGGAGATTTAGCACAAAATATAGCAGTACTATTACTGAAATTTAAAGATATGAATGAATTTTTGAAAATAACAATCACAACAATTTCTACATTAGGATCAATATTAGCAGCAATAGCACTAATAATAGCAGGAATCGGAACTAAAAGTATAGGGAATTTCCTTATTCTCCTTTCTTCCTTAGGAACATCATTATCTCTAATTCTAACTTCAATACTTTACTTATATAGAAATCTGTCTTTATTAAAAGATTTACAACTAGCATCTACAAAAATAATAAACGAACTAGTAAAAGCAGGAATTATAACAGTTGAAACAGGTAAAAATTTAAGCTACTTCATAAGTAATTTCAAAGATTTTCTTATAAAAGGGATAAAAATACTTACGAATTTTAGATTACTAGCTTCAACATTGCTTGCATTTGCCAGTAAAATCTTTTTCTGGGTAATGAGAACTATAGGAATATACTTTATACTCATAAACCTTATCTTCATATTACATAACTATCTCAAATCAATACAAGAAAGCCATAAAAAAATAGGAATGTATATAGAAGAAGAAACAAGGAAATATTTAGAATTAATAGCTAAAATAAAAGGAATATCAAAAGAAAAGATTATACTAATAGGGTTAGCTCAAGAATTTACAAACAGAAATAAAGAAGTAATAAATTTACTAAATATTTACGATGACAAATTAGAATACACAAAGGAATTATACGAAGAAACAAGTTTTGAAGCAGAAAAATTACTTAACTTATTTCTAAAAACAAACAAAGCCCTAAAATCCATAAACCAAAACCTTACAATAGAAAACATAGAAGATTTCAGAAGCAATATAAAGACCCTACTTTTACAAACAGTAGATTTAGATATCATAAAATCTAGAAATAACTTTTTTGAGAAGTTTTCAGAAAACTTTTTCGGAGATAGTAAAAAACTAGAAAAAGAATTAGCTAAAATTAATGAAGAAATAGCACTATTTATACAAGACTTAAATATCAAAACACAAGGATCAAGCCAAGAATTAATCCAAAACCTAGAAGAAAACAGAATAAAAGTAATACAAAAACTAAAAGAAATAGAAAAGCAAAATATTGAAGAAATAATGAAAATAAGAAAAAAAACAGAAAAAGAAAATAAATTAAAAGAATTAGAAGAAGAAAAGAAGTATTTACAAGAAAAAATAGCAACAACAGAAAAACTATTACAAGAAAGACAAAAAGAATTAGAAATTAGTTTGCAAATACAACCTACAAGAATAGAAGAACTTTTTAAGTTACGAGAAAAAATACAATTCTTAACAAGTGATATAAGAATATTACAAAGAGACTTAGAAATATATAACCAAATGCTAAAAAATACAGAAAAAGATATTACTGAAACTACAAAACAAATAGAAAAGATAAATACAGAAATAAATAACTATCAAAAGAAAATACAGTTACATACAAACGAAGTAAACAAGCTTTTTGAGAAAAGTAAAAAAGAAATTATAGAACAAGAAAAAGAATATTTAACTACACTAGAAAAAATACAAAGAAATATAACATCATATATTTTAAAAGATCTAACTACAAAATCACAGAAGGAAATAAAAGAATTCATAACAAACACAAAAAAAGATTTAATGACAATAAAAGAAGTTAATATAGCAGAAGATATAGAGAAAGTAAAGAAAACTCTAGAAGAGATTAACAAGACGAGACAAAAATTAGTAGACATAGAAGAAAAAATTAAGAAAACAACAAATATAACAGAACAGAATAACCTACTAATAGAATACAACAATTTACTTTATAAGGAAAACGAATTAATAAAAGAACAAGAAACACTATACAAAAATATTACGGATAAAACACAAGAACTAATAGATAGTTTAAAAGAGATATATAGAATACAAAGCTTACTTACTAAACTCAAATTTATAGGAATAGAAGACAAAGAAATAGACAGAAATATAAGAAAAAATATCGATAAATTACTACAACAAATAGATAAACTAAAAGAAATAGAAATAACATCATTTATTGAAACTATAGATTTAAGTAACATAAAACAGATAAACAGAGAAAGAATAGAAGAAATACTTTCTTTTAAAGAAGCAAAAGAACTTAAACAAGCTTTAAAAGATTTAATACGAACAGAAATAACCATAAATGAAATAATAGATAGATTTCAGACAAGGATACAAGAATTAAAACCAGCACAAATATTTCAAGAAGTAAATCTACTTATAAAAGATACGGGTAAATATCTATACAACAACTTATACTTTACACAGGAAGAAATAAAACTAATACAAAAAGTAGTAGGGTTAGAGAATTTAAGGGTAAAACTACTAGAACAAATAAATACCAAAGAACTCAAGATAAAGGAAGCAGAAGAAATATTAGAAGAACTAAATAAAGAACTTAATAAAGATAGTTTAGATAAATTTAAATTAAAAGAACTCGAATTAAATTACACACAAAAAATACAAGATGCCCTTACAAGCTTACCATATTTAGCAGATATATACAAACGAAAGATACAAGATATAATAAAAGAAAAACAAGAAGAAATAAAACAAGTGGAAGAAGAAATAGAAGAATACAAAGAATTAGCAAGATTACTAGAAAACATAAAAATAAGTGAAAAAGAGATAAGTAAACTTAAAATAGATTTAACAAAGCTAAGTAAAGCAAGAGAAGAAATAAAGAAAGGAGAGACAGAAGAAAAGAGAATAATCTTTTTCTCTAAATCGATATTAGAAGACATATATCAAGAAGCATTAGAAAGAAGTAAAGAGATAATAAGTAAAGAAGTGAAAAATATTAACCAAGCAAGAAATATAGAAGCAGATATAATACGATCACTTAAAGAATTAGCTAAAAAAGGAATAAAATTTAGTAAAGAAGATATATACAACTTTTGGAAAGAAGGAAGAAGAATATACAAGGAATTTCTTTTAGAACTAAAAAGCAGAATAGACGATTTAAAGAAAGAAATAGAAGAAGTTTTAACGGAAGAAGAGACAGAAAAAATACCATCAGAATTAAGGAAATTTTATGATATAGCAATGAAAGCTATAGAATTAGGTAAGCAAGCAGGAAGTGAAAATTTACTTAGATTAGGAGAAAGACTAAAAAGAAGTATAACACAACAAACCAGTTTTACAACATCATTAAAGGAAGGAGAAGAAGTATTTAATAGTTTAGGGAAGAATGAAAAAAGTTATCAAATAAGCTTAACTAGAAGTATACAACAAGAGATAAATAAACTAAATACACAGATAGAAGAAAACATAAAGAAAGCAAGTGAAGATTTTCTAAAATCTACAGAGATGTTTACTAGAAGTGTAGATAAGTTTGACCAAGTAGTACAATTCTTTACTAACAATCTCAAAACTGTCACTCCAAAACCTACTCACACAAATACTAACTGGATAATTAAACAATTACTAACTCCATAAAGGATTTTTAGGATAAAAAAGCTAAATATAAAACATGAAAGATATTTTAGAAAAAATTCTTAAGGATAAACAGGAAATATACCAGAATAATACTTTACTGACAGATATAATAACTTGTTTTAAGAAAAAGGAATTTAAGTTACAAACTATTTCTACACATAAAGGGAAAATTATAGACTATATTATAAAAAGTTTTTTTCGAGATGTAAATAAAACTTATACAAAGGAGATAAGTTATAGAAATGTAAAGTTTTATGCAAAACCAGATTTCATAATTGATAATGTTATTTATGAATTAAAAACATTTTCTAAACTTTATATTTCAAAAAACACTTTATTACAATGTTATGGATATCATTTGTTTTATGAATTACCTATAAAACTTATAGTAATAACACCTGATGATATTGTAGAAATTGATCCATTGGAAAATCAAGATATAGACAAAATAAGTAAATTATTTGATGAAAGGGTAGATAAATATAGAGAGAAAATACCATTAGTAGAAGAATGTGAAAATTGTAATTTTAGGAAGCAATGTCCTTTAGCACAAGACAGAATTTTAGATTTTGCAAGAAATAATAATTATTCTACTAGTTATAAAATTCCTTTCAATATCAAGGATAACAGTATAATAGTAACACCATCTAGGAAGATATATGAAGTAAGATATATTGGTAATCTAGATGGTTAATAAAGGTAGAAATTTTGAATATAGGGTAAAATATTTTTTAGAGAAGAATAATTTACAGGTTATAAGGAATTATTTATCAAGGAAGCCAGATTTAATAATAAAAGAAGTAAAAGTACCTTTTTTAGAATGTAAGAAAAAGATAAAGAAAGGAAGAAAGGATATATGTTATGTAGTTAAAGAGAAGGATATAGTTAATTATTTGAAGAATCCATTTGAGATTGAAGAGAAAGATAGTTTTATTTTGGAAGATAGATGGTATACGATAACAGAGATAGAAAGGAAGTTAGTATTGATAATACCAGAGAGAATAGATTTAGGATATATTGAAGAATTTTTGAGAAGGGTAGAATTTTTCATATCAGCATATAGAAGTTTTCTTTCTTGGTATAGGTAATTCATATTATTTAGATTTCTTCCTCTTCTTTAGTAATAGCGTCATTAAGGGTTTCTTCAAAGAAGTACATATAAAACCAAACAATGCAGCTATTTCTTTTTAAATCTTCTTCAGTAGTTATTTCTGGATTAGAAATTAGATTGAAAACACTTTTGATGTTTCCTCTGATGGATTGACTGTAAATAAACATTTGAATAGTACCTACAAAAGAAGGAAGTAATCTGGACATATAATCTGAAAATTCTTTTTTCTTGTTATCATCTATACACAATTCAAAAATTTCTAGAAAAACTTTTCTAATTCTATCTCTTTTAATGATGCTAGCTAATTTTTCAGCTATTTCTTTAGTAGACATTTCATTAGCTTTTAGAAGTAAGTTTTGTATATTTTCCATTTCTTCATCTCTTTCTTCTCTTTCTTCTTTTCTTTTTCCTTTTTCTTCTTTTGCTATTTCTTTTTCTTTTTCTATTGCTATTTCTTCTTTTGTTTCTTCAGTATTTAGGGTTGTAAACCCATTTAGGTTATTATTTAATTTATCCATGATAATCACCTCCTTTTATACTTTCCTTTTTATACTTTCCTATTTATATTTTTGGATAATTTTTACCAAAAATCCTTTTTTTTATTTTTGTATTTTTTTTGATTTTTGTCAATCATTTGTATTTTCTTTTTGTAGTAGGTTTCTTAGTTTTCTCATTGATATATTGAATTCTATTTCTTCTGGTCCGAATCTATTTTTTTCTACTTTTAGTTTCATTCTGTCATTTTCTCTATCTATTACTATTCCTAAATCGAGATAGTTTGCGAATCCTGCAGTATAGGAATAGTATATTGATGGGGTTGCTTTTTCCATTTTTTTTGTTTTCAGTATATGATTTAGTAGGAATATTGTTTTATCGAATGATAATCCATAAAGGGTTTTTACTAATTCTTCTTTATCGAAATAGGATTTTGTGTTTTTATCTTTTACTGTTGCTAGTGTATCTATGAATACTATATCTACATCTACTTTTCTTGTGTAGTTTATTATTGTTTCGAAATCGAAAGTAAAAAT
>JAWBMD010000022.1:0-8982 GCA_039000985.1 Candidatus Aenigmatarchaeota archaeon
TTTAGGTTTAAGGGTAAAGTATATAAAAATGGAAGGGGTGCGAAATGTTCACAAAATAAAAAAATATGGTTTAAAAGAAGGATTAAAAAGAACTTTAAAAATGTATTTACAATTAGCCTTATATCCTAAAAAAATTAGAAAAAGAAATGGCGGTAGTTAAAATTTTATTTGATAGTTTGAAGAATATCTAAAATCTGAGGATCCAAGCTTAAATTATAGGCAGTTTGAATTATTTGTTTAGCCAAATTTTTATTTCCTATATTTAAATACACTAAGCCAAGATTCAAATAATGAGTATGATTTGTTGGGTCTAATTCTATTGCTTTTTTATAATTATCAACCACTAAGGTTAACACTTGTTGATTATTTAAGCCAAGATTTTGGTATATGCTTGCTAAATTAGAGTAATTTAAGGGCTCTTTAGGATTTAAAAGAATAGCTGTATTTGCAGAATTTATAGCATTTGACAAAGAATTCAAAATAAATTGTTGAGTTTGGGGTGATGTAGTGGCAAGATTTTGTATACTTTGATTAAGTTTTTGCATCATTAAAAAGCTTAAATCTCTATAATACAAATCTGTAGTTGGATCTATGGTTATTGAAATAACTAAATTATTAATAGCTAAGTCTAAATTATTATTTTGAAAACTTAGTATACCCTTTGCATAGTATACATTGGCTATATATTTCAAAGAAATAGAATATAAAAAGTAAATTATTGTTACAACTAAAAGAACCCATATAATAAATGAGGTGATTTTTGTAAATTTATTTTTGTCAATTTCTAACTTTAATGAATCTTCTTTCGAAATTGATGTTATCATACCTAAAAGGAAAAACATATAAATTCCATTTACTAAGCCTAATGGATAATATAAGGTGCTTAATGCTAGAATCAAACCTAAGGGGTAAAAGAGTTTTACTTCGATTAAGTTTATGTTTTGAATATTGAGCAACAAAAGGTAAAGCAGAAAGAAAAGAAAGGTAATAAAAGTTAAAAATCCTGTTTCAGAAAGAAGTGTGAAAAGAAAATTGTAACCTTGCTCAAATCTCAATAAAGGTTGATATGGAAGCTGAGGTTTGTATTTAAGCCAGTTGTACAAAAAAGTATTTGGCCCAGTGCCTAATAAAAGATTTTTAATACTTTCATTAAGAGATCTAAAGGCTATCTGAAGAGTGACATTTAAGTTTGGTCTTGATTCTAAAATAGGTTGTGTTTTAAAAATATTATTCAAAAATATGCTCAAATATGATGAGAAGAAGTATAAAATTATAAATATTGTCAAAATGGTTAGCCAATAAAAAGATTCTTTATCCAAAGGCTTAAAATGAAAGTGTTTATAGGCAAGTAAGGCAAGTATTATTAAGGAAAGAAGAAGCCATATTTGATTGAAATTTATAATTGTCATTAAAAACATACTAATCAACAAATTGATTATAGATAAAACAGTAATAAAATAAAACAGTTTTTTATTCTCTATTATTTCATGTAGAGATTTTAAATTAAATGATATTAAAAGAGAGAAAAATAAGCCTAACGAGATAAATATCACTAAATCAGAGATGCTTCCAATAAAGAAAATCCCAACGATGGTAAGTGGTTTTTGAAAAATAACAAAAAGAGTGAAAATGTTTGAAATAAAAAATATAATAGGGAAAATAAACAATAAAATTTTAATGTCTTCTTTTTGTAAAAGATAAATAGAAATCAGAAAGGTCAAAAAATATAAAATATATGCGAGAAAAGAATGGGATGAAGATAATAAACCATACAAAGAATAATATTTAGCTTGGGATAAAAATGAGCTCGTTAGAGTAAGAATTAAAAATAAAAGAAAAATCAAAATAAATATCCATGCTTTTATTTTTATCTCTTTATTTATTAAGATGTTATTAAGCGTGGATAAAAATATTAATCCGAGAAGTATAGCCAGTAAAAATGTTTTATTAATTAGAACAAAATTGGAAGTATTAGTTAAAAAGAAAAATGGCAAAATAAAGATTGTTAATATTAATAAATATTTAGCAAGAAAATAAAAAACATTTTGGTAAGAAATTCCTTGGATTTTTAAAATTTTTAATAATTTCATGGCTTGATAAAAATTATATCAAATTAAAATGTTATCTGCTATAAATTGTGGGTATGTTTTATGAAAGCTATGTCCCCCCTGAGGACAAATTATTAATTTTGAATTTTTAATCAATTTATTGATTATATAAGCATTTTTTAGAGGTGTGATTTTGTCTTTTTTACCCCAAATTAATATCGTTTCTGTTTTTATTTCAGGCAAAATAGGAGTTAAATCTTCAGAAATTACATTTTGCATTGTTTTTTGCATAATAGGGGGAAGTTTTAAGTAATCAGTAGAACCAGTAAAAATTTTATAAAAAACCTTTTTGCAAAAAGGCGAAAGAGTAAAAAGAGTTTTTCCTAAGGGTTTAAATATACTAAGTATTTTTTGTATTAATGATTTTTTCCTAACACAAGCTCCATTGTATATTATTAATTTTTCCACTTTTTCTGGATAAAGATAAGTAAATTTACAAGCTATCTGCCCGCCGAATGAATGCCCCATTAAATAAAATTTATCTATTCCCTTCTCTTCTAGGTATTTTTTCACATACTCTACATAATCATCTAAAGTAAATGGTCTTTCAAGCTCTTTATTACTACTAAATCCTGGCAAAATAATAAATTCAACATCAAATTTTTCTTTTAAGCAGTTAACTAATTCTTTATAAAAATCAAAAATATTTTCTTCTCTATTAATAATATATTTATTTATCCATCCATGCAAAAAAACCAACTTCTTTTTCATCTTGCCTTAATTGAACAAATAATTCCGTACGGAACTATTTGTTTAATTATGATTTACTCATGGGGTTTAATTTTATTTAAATGGAATTTGTATTTTAAAAATTCTTCTCCTTCTATTACTTTTGCTTTAATATATATTATATTTTCATATACACCTAAAACAGCACTTAAAAAATCAATTTCTTTTTTAATATCAAAAGGATAAACATATACACTTTTTTGTAATCTATATAACCCCAAATTTTTTAACCACTTAGAAAATAATTTACGAAAAATTTCTTTTTTATTTGGAATATCAAAAATAACAATCCTCCAATAACCATCCCATTCTTTATATTTTGGCAATTTTAATAATGAAAGGCTATATTTTAATATATATTTTTTACCCTCATCATTTATTGTGATAAAATGTTCTTCTCCTTTTTTTGTTATTCTAATCAATTTTCTTTTTTTCAATTTTTCTATACTATATATAAAATTTTTGGGTGTGGTATTAAACTTTTTGCTTATTTTTTTCAAAAAAGGATATAAACCTGAAGGCAAATTTGGAAAAAGAAAAGCTGCAGTAATTACTCCCCCTAAAGCTAGGAAGATTAATATATCTCTCATTAGTTCATTTCTTTTTCTTCTTATCGGAGTATTTTGATGATCTTTATCTACAATATTTTTTTCTTTCAAAGACTTTTTTAAATATAAATAAGCTAATTTTTCTATATCTTGAATATTCTTACCCTTTTTCATCCTAAATGGTAAAATTATAAAATAAAAAATAAATTAATTTAACAAATAGTTCCGTACGGAATTATTTGTTTTATAAAAGAAGGAAGAAAAATGGAATTAGAAGATTTGGAAATTCCTTTAACTGAGTTTAAGGGAATAGGAGTAAAAACTGCAGAAAAATTTAGAAAGAACAAGATCTTGACAATTAAAGATCTATTATATTTTTTTCCTTATAGATATGATGACTTAAGGAATGTTGTAAAAATTAAAGAAGCTAAAATTAACGAATATTGCGTAATAGTTGGGCAGATTAAAAATATAAAAGTTTTCCCTACTCCTAAAAAGAAGATGATATTGATCCAAGGAATTATTGAAGACGAAACAGGTTCATTAAAAGTTATTTGGTATAATCAAACTTATATTGCAAAACTCTTAAGCGGTGCTCCGTATGTTATGCTTTATGGGAAGGTTATAAAAAATAAATATGGTTTACATCTTTCTAATCCAGATTTCAAAATTTTAGAAAGAGGTGTAAAGTTTAAAGGAGAAATAATTCCTGTATACAGAGAAATAAGCGAGATACCTTCTGGTTTCATAAGAAGGATAATTTTAGAAATTTTTAAAAAATTTCCTATAAATAAGCTACAAGATCCGATTCCAGAATTGATAAGAATAAAAGCAAATATTCCAGAAATTTCAAAAGCTTTAATTGCTATTCATAAGCCTACAAATTTGGAAGAGATTGAAAAAAGCAGAAGAAGATTTTTGTTTGAAGAAATTTTCTATGTCCAATTAAAAATCAATCAAGAAAAAATCATGCTTAAATTAGAAAAATCTCCCTCTATAAATTATGATCCTAATTTAATCGAGGACTTTCTTCAAAAAATAAACATAACCCTAACTAATGCCCAAAAGGAGGTTTTTAATGAAATTTTAAATGACCTCAATAAGCCTTATCCTATGAATAGATTGATACAAGGAGAAACGGGGGCTGGTAAAACTTTAATTGCGGAATTAATTGCTTTACTAACTGTAAATAGCGGATATATGGTAATTTTTATGGCTCCTACTGAAATATTAGCTAACCAACATTTCCACCGATTTTTAAATGATTTTTCTTATTATGATTATGGTATAGGTTTATTAATAAAAAATTCAGGATATTATGGAATTCATGGTTTTAAAGTAAGAAAAAATAAAGAAGATATAATCAGACTAATTTTGAGCAAAAAAATAAATATTTTAATTGGAACACATGCTTTAATCGAAAGTCCTATTCCCTACCCTAACGTAGGTCTTGTAATTATTGATGAACAACAAAGATTTGGGGTTAATCAAAGAAAAAAATTGTTAGAAAAATCATCTCAAGATTATTTGCCTCATTTTATATCAATGACAGCAACACCTATTCCAAGAACTTTATATTTGGCATTTTATGGAGATTTGGATCTTTCTATATTAAAAGAAAAACCACCCGGGAGGAAAGATGTTAAAACTTATGTAGTGGATAAAGAAAACATAAATGAAGTTTGGAATTTTGCAAGAAAAGAAGTTGAGAAAGGTCATCAGGTTTTTGTCATTTGTCCAAGAATAGAAAAAAGTGATACTGGTAAATATGAAATTAGAACAGTTAAAGAAGAATATGAGAAAATAATAAAATTGTTTCCTGATTATAATGTAGCAATGCTTCACGGTAAAATGAATAGCCTAGAAAAAGAAATGATAATGAAAAAAATGCAAAATGGAGAAGTTCAGATTTTAGTAGCTTCATCTGTAGTAGAAGTAGGAATTGATTTACCTTTAGCTACAGTTATAATAATAGAAGGAGCAGAAAGATTTGGACTATCTCAATTACATCAACTTAGAGGAAGGGTTGGAAGATCTATTCATGAAAGCTATTGTTTTCTAATTCCGGAAGTTTATACTCCTCTTTCTTATAAGAGATTAAAAATTCTAGAAGAATCACAAGATGCTTTTTACATCGCAGAAAAAGATCTAGAAATAAGAGGACCTGGAGAACTTTTGGGTGAAAAACAATCTGGAATTCCAGATTTGGCCATGGAAGCTCTTTCAAATATAGAAATAGTCAATTTAGCTCAAAAATTAGCAGAAGAACTCATTTCACAAAACCCTAAACTTGAAGGTTATCCACTTTTACGAAGAGAAATTGAGAAAAGGAAAGAATTTGTCATAAGTTAAAATTAAATTAATATGCTTTTTAGATCAAACAAAGAATTAGTAGATTATTTAATAAATACAGGGGTTTTAAGAACTGAAAAAATTATTCAAGCTTTCTTAAATATTGATAGGAAAAATTTTGTAAGAGAAGAAAACTTATTTGAAGCCTACGGTGATTATCCTCTTTATATTGGAGAAGGACAAACAATTTCTCAACCATGGACCGTTGCTTTTATGTTGGAATTACTCAATCCACAAGAGGGACAAAAAATCTTAGATGTAGGATTTGGATCTGGTTGGACTACTTCTTTGCTTGCCTATATAGTTGGTGAGAATGGAAAAGTTTATGGAATTGAGATATTGCCTTCTATATTTGAATTTGGAAAGAATAATATTTCAAAATATAACTTTTTAGAAAAAGGCAGGGTTGAATTAAAATTAGGAGATGGATCCAAAGGTTGGAAGGAACATTCTCCTTTTGACAGAATTTTAGTGAGTGCTGCAGCAAAAGAAATTCCCCCAAAACTAATAGAGCAATTAGGAAATAATGGAATTTTAGTAATCCCTGATAGAAATGGAATATGGCAGATTGTTAAAAAAGATAGCGAATTAGAAAAAAATTATTTTCCAGGCTTTGCTTTTGTGCCATTAGTAGAAGAGTAACTAGTTTGTACGCGATAAAATTCCTAACTTCTCCTAATTTTCTTTCTTAGAGCTTTCTTCAAGCTCTTAATTTTCTTTTCTTTTATTCTCTCTTCCTTTGCCTCTTTGCTCTCTTTAGATTCAAAAATTCGAGGTTTGGGAAAAAGTTTTTCAATAATTTTATATATCTTTTCAAGTAATCTTTCGGTGGCTAATTTTTTATTTTTTAATTGACTTCTTTCGTCTTCAGAAATTGCTTCAATAAATTTGCCTAATTCTTTTATTTTTAATTTTTGATTAACACTTATTGGAAGTTCTAAATCTCTTTCCAATATGTTAATAAAATCATTTATAGAAATCTTTGCCCTAACTTTCGATTTTGTTGTATGCAGATACTGGCCACCATGCTTTGAGGCTGTCATAAATTCATAATTTATATACTTTTCAAAAAACTTAGAAATTTTCTTTTTCTCATTTAAAAGAGAATTTACTTTCTCATGTAATTGTTCTTTTTCGTAATAATCAAGGGGCATAATTTTTTAAATTTTTTTTATTAATTTCGACTTGCTTTTATAATTATATAATAATGCTAACAAAAGAAGAATTAGAACATTTAGCAAAATTAGCAAAGATTGAATTTAAAGAAAAAGAGTTAGAAAAAATTTTGGAAGATATTGAAAAAATTTTTGGCTATGTAAATGAAATCCACAAATTAGATTTAGAAAATTATGAACCAATGATAGGAGGACCTATTCAAACATTAGGATTAAGAGAAGATATTAAAGAGGTGTGCGATTTAGAAATTAAAGAACTTATCATCAATCAATTTCCAGAAAAAGAGAAAAATTTCTTAAAAGTTCCTAAAATAATTGAAAAATAAATTTATATTTTTAGATATTTTTGAATAGCAATACTACTAGAAATTATTGTAATCAAGAATAAAAAGAAAAACAAAAGAAGATTTATTTGCCAAAAGTTTATAAAATAAAATAGCTCTGGGTTTAATGTAACTAAAATGTTTCTCCAAAAACCCCTTGTTTTTATTAATATTAAAATAAAAACTCCTTGAGCTAATAAAAATCCTATTATTAACGAAATTAACTGTGAAATAAGGAATGGTAATCTAATAAAATAATTGGGAGCCCCTATTAATCTGAAAATTTCTATTTCTTCTTTTTGTGAATAAATAGAAAGCAAAGTAGAATTAAAAATTATTAAAGCATTAAATCCTACTATTAATATTAAAAATATTGCTAAAGAGTATTTTAATTGAGTAGAAATTTTTATAAATCTGTTTATAACTTCTCTATTTTCTGAATAAGTAAGAAAATCTATAATTGCCCTATAAGGTGAATGCTCCAAATAACTTGCTACTTCTTCATATACCTCTGGTTTATCTGCTTTAATAACTAAATAATCAACAAAAGGATTAATTTTTAATTCATTCAAGGCTTTTAAAATGGTTGGGTTTGCTAAAAATTTTGTTTGAAATTCTTGCCATGCTGTTTCTTTAGTTATAAAATTTACCCTTCTTACTCCTTGAAAATTTTCTAAAATATTTTTGAGTTTATTAATATCTTCTCTACTTGTATTTTCTTTAAAATAGACAGTAAAATCTAATTTAGTTTTTACATATTCTATACCTTCATTCATCACATAATATGAAATTACAACAATAAAAATAAACAAAGTTGTAAGAAAAGTTATAAAAATATTAACTAAGCTTATTAAGGTTTTATTTCGAAATAAACCAAAGCCTTCTCGAAGGATTCTTATTATAAGCATCTTTAAATTTTAACATCAAACTAAAGTATACTTTCCAGGATTTTCATCTCTTACTATTCGACCTTGATGTAAGGTAATAACCCTTTTATTTAGATAATTCACTATATCCTTATGATGGGTAGCTAATATAACTGTAATTCCTTGTTGATTAATGTTCTTCAAAAGTTCTACAATTTCCATCGCAGAGATAGGATCCAAATTACCTGTTGGTTCATCTGCTAATAAAACTTCTGGGTTTGTAGACAATGCTCTTGCTATAGCTAATTTTTGTTTTTCACCACCAGATAAAAATTTTGCTAATATTTTCCTATGACTCCAAAGATCAATCATTCTTAAAAGTTCTTCTGTCTTTTTCATTATTTCTTTATTTGAAGCTCCAATAATTTCTAATGGCAATCGTAAATTGTCATATACAGTTCTATCTAGCAATAATTTAAACTCTTGAAATACAATTCCTATTTTTCTTCTAAGCTCAGAGAGGGTTTTACCTTTTATTTTTTTATATTCTAAATTTTTATAATAAATAGTTCCTTCGGTGGGAGTTTCTTCTTTTCTTATTAATTTTAAAATTGTCGTCTTACCTGCGCCGGATCTACCTACAAATATCACAAATTCACCACTTTTGATTTCAAAAGATGCTTTTTCTACAGCTACTATGTTAGGATAATAAATTTTAGTTACATTTCTGAAAATTATCATTTTTAAGTTAACAAAGCACCTAATGGATGAATTAATTCTAAATGACCTTCTAAAACTTCAATTAATTTATTTGTTTCATAACCAAATTGGTGATCATTTACTAATTTATAAGGATCCATAATGTAAGATCTTTTTTGATG
>JAWBMD010000023.1:0-6106 GCA_039000985.1 Candidatus Aenigmatarchaeota archaeon
TTGATTTGCTTGTGTTGTGCCATTTAATATAAAAACTAATTCACCAATATCATCATTAAAATCAACTTGATGTGGAACTTCATAAAGCAATTTTCCACTATTATCATATTCAAACAATCTAGTAGAATTTTTATCTAAGGTTCCATAAGGTATTAAATCACTAAAATTTAACTTTATTTCTATTGGCCAATTAGTTCTTTGTGTTGTAGAATTTACTTCTATTTTTATTCTATAGTACCAAGTTACATTGAACCATGTAGCATTTGATAATCCACCGAAACCTATAAAATAACCTGTTATTCTAAAAAAGTTGAAATAAATCAATATTCCAACTACTAAAAAAATTATTAGTATGTAAATTAAAAAATTCTTATTCATAAGTTTATTTTAGATTTTGGAGATAAATTTAACTAAAAACAGATTTGATTTTATCAATATCCCTTTTCAAATATAAAATCTCTTCTAATTTTGTTGGTCTATCACTAACTATAAAGCTATATAAAAATTTATTTTTATTAAGCTCAAATTCCTTTAATTGCTCTACAACATCTTTTTTCCAATCAATGAAATAAATTAATGAAAAGAATTTTCCAGATAAGTTATCTAATTCATCTTCAATTATTTTAACTTTATATTTTTTCTTATTTAAACCATTTAAAACCTTATTTAAATGATTGGTTTTACTAGCTTTTACAAAAACAACTTTTTTTCTTTTGCTCAATAGTAAGAAAATTAAAATTAAACAAATTACAGAAACCAATGTGTAAAAATATATCCCGAACATAATTGAATATTGGAGAAAAGATATAAATATCCAAAAATATTATAAATTATGGAAGCTTTCAAAAAACTAAATTTAATAATATTTCTTCTCCTAGCAATAAGTTTTTCTATAGCTCAAGAAAATTTTGCAATAATAGCAACAGATATTAGTTATGCAGATTATGCAATAGCTTCTGTAGCTGCAGCAAAAATAGGAGCAAAAGTATATTTTGCACAAGGAACTGAAGTTTCTAATGAAACAATAAATCAAATGATTCAAGATGCTGTTGTAACTGTTTATATTATAGGTGGACCAGTTGTAGTTAGTGAAAATAGTGAAAATTTGCTAAAGCAAAATTTTGCAAAAGTATATAGAATATTTGGAATGACAAGGTTTGGTACATCAATAGAAGTTGCAAAATTCTTCTGGCCAGAAGGTAGCGAAAAAGTTGTAATAACATGGGATTTGCCAGATCATCCAATTGGAAAAGCAAATGAAACAACAGCAAGATTCGTAACAAAAGCTGCAGAATTTGCGTCCCATAAAAAAATTCCATTGCTATTAATACCAAAAGATGAAACATTTCCATCAGAAGAATTAACAGAAGCTTTAAAGTTCTTAGGCACAAAAAAAGTTTATTATTTAGCTTTTGGTGCAAAACCAATAAATCTTAATATTACAACAATTGAACATAAAACAGAAAAAGAAGTTGAGGAAGAAAATCTTAGAGAAATAAAAGAAAAACCAATTGTAATAGCAGCAGTTGCCAATTGGCAAGATGGAGTTGCTACTAGAGCTACTCCACATGGAACATCTATATTAGTTTTTAGCGAAAACGAAATTCCTAATGTTGTATCGAAAATTAATATCTTACTTGCAACAACAAATGTTAGTAAAATTTTAGTTACTGGTAAACCAGATTTAGCTAAAAAAATATATGATGCTCTAATAGAAGCTGGTATAGGAAACAAAACTAAAGTTATATTAGCTAGCGGTATGCATTTTGAAATAACAAAAAAGATTTCAAAAGAAATTAAAGAAGATATAGAAAAAATTAGAGAAGAAGAAAGAAGGATGAGAGGAAGAGTTGAAGCAATGAAAGAATTAAGAAAAGAATGTATTAAGCTTGCATTTGAAATAAATGAAACAAGAGAAAGAATAAAAGATGGAGAATTTGAAACAAGAATATATCCTGTTGCTTCAGAAATGATTAGAAAATGTGTTCAAGCAACTAATATTGAAGATATAAGAGGGATCGTTGCTGAAGTAAATAATCAAATAAAAAAATTCAAATGGAGAAAAGGACTAGCTGGAGAAGAAATTGTGAGAGAAACCATAAGTGAAAGGGATATGCCAAAAATTATTAGCAAAAAAATTAATGTAACTCCAGAAATAGTTGAAGATATAATCATGTGTAAGAAAAAAATAATAGAAATTTCTACTGAAGAAGAAATTGAGAAAAAACCAACTATAGAAGAGAAAAGAGAAATAGTAGAAAAATGTGGACCAATACTTAAGATACCGGTATCTACAGTAGTATCTCCCATGGTGCCTAAAAAGATTGCTACATGGAATAACACAACGACATCACCTATAGGAAACACAACAGGATCGCCGATAGGAACACCAGTTGCATGGAATAACACAACGACATCACCTATATGAACAAAAAAATAAATTAACTACCTTTTTAAATTTTTTTATGTCTTTTTTTGAATTTGCATTAAATATTATTTTATCGTTTGTAGAAAATTATGGATTACTAGGTATATCAATTCTTTCACTAACAGAAATAATAATAACACCAATTCCAAGCGAAATAGTTTTACCATTAGCTGGCTATATAGCTTATTCACAAAACAACTTTTTATACTTAATTTTAGCATCTCTATTTTCATCTATTTCAGCATTAATTGGAAGCTTTGTTTTATATTATATTGGTTATTTTGGTAGGTTTTATATTATTAAATATATTCTCGTATCAGAAAAAAGAATGAAAAAAGCTGAAAAATGGTTTGAAAAATATGGAAATAAAACTGTGCTTTTTTGTAGATCCATCCCTGGCTTAAGAAGTGTTATATCAATTCCTGCTGGTATTGCCAAAATGAGTTTAAAAAAATATGCAATTTATTCATTTCTTGGTTTTTTAATATGGAACTCTGCGTTAATTAATGCTGGTTATATTTTAAAAGAAAATTGGAAAATCATTATAAGTTATTCAAAAACCTTAGATTTTGTTGGTATAGTTATAATTGTAATTTTTATAGTTTATGTTTTTATAAAACTTAAACAAAAACCTTATCAACCTTAACAAACATCCCTTTTTTATTTTCTATTAACTCTTTAGCACTACAAACAGATTTCCCAACTGCAATTAATACATTGTTTAAACTATATATTGCAACCAATTCATCACTTTTTATTTCATCATCAACTTTAACAATTCCTTGATAATATAATGGATAACCGTTTACTATACTTTTTATTGCACTATCCTTAACAAAAACTTTTTTTAAAAAAGCTAATGCAACATCAATAGGAATTAAGTATTTTTTCATTTCGTTTTTATCATTATAAATTTGCTTTAATTTAAAAATGCTGATAGCATTTTTAACTGAAAAATCACCAATTTTTATCCTTCTCAACTCTTTTAAATGTGCACCGATTTTCATTTCTTTTCCTAAATCATGAATTAATTTCCTAACATATAATCCTGCTTCACATTTAACCCTAAATAAAACATTTTTACCATCTATTTCCAATACATCAAAAAAATAAACTTTTCTTTTTCTTTCCCTTCTAGCAACTGCACTCCTTACAGGAGGAACTTGAATTATTTCACCTATAAATTTATTAGCTATTGTATTTAGCAAAAATTCCTTTGTAAATTCAGAATGAAAATAAGCCAAACCAACATATTCCTTACCTAAGCTTTTAATAATATCCATTGCTTTATTGGCTTTGCCAAACAATATCAAAAGCAAGCCAGAAGCATTTGGATCTAAAGTACCTGCATGTCCAACTTTTTTAACATTAAAAATTTTAGATATAAACTTATCTATAGCATAACTAGTTGGCCCCCTATGCTTATCAATAAGCAAAATAGACCTATTTAAAATTTCCTCAAAACTCATTTCCTCTATTGATTTAACAATCCCTTGCCCTTCATAAATACATACCTCAACTAAACTCATTGTAATAATTTTACAATATCAAAAATATTTTCAGCTACTTTTACACCAGCTTCTCTTAAAGCATTTACTTTAGATTCATATGTACCAATATTACCATAAATTATTGCTCCAGCATGACCCATAGGCTTTTCTTTTGGAGCTTTTTTACCAGCTATATATGCAACAACCTCTTTTGAAAATTTAGCTTTTATATATTCAGCAGCTTTTTCTTCCATAACACCGCCTATTTCTCCTATTAAAACAACTTTTTCTGTTTCATCGTCTTTTTCAAACATTTCCAAAACTTCAACAAAATTCATACCAACTATTTTATCACCACCAATACCAACTATTGTTGTTTGGCCAATATTTTTTCTAGATAACATTGAAACTATTTCATATGTTAAAGTACCCGATCTTGAAACAACCCCTATTTTTCCTTTTTTTGCAATATTATTTGGAAATATACCAATCTTGCATTTATCTACGGAAAGTATTCCTGGTGAATTAGGACCAATAACAATTAAATTTTTCTTTTTTGCATAATTAACAACTTCTAATGTATCATATATAGGCATTCCCTCTGTTATTACAACAATATTTAATCCATTTTCCAAGCTTTCTAAGCAAGCTAACTTAGCATTTTTAGCTGGAACAAATATTATTGAAAAATCTGCTTCAACTTCTTCTAAAGCTTCTTTAACTGTGTTATAAACTTTAACTCCATGAACATAGCTATTACCCTTACCAGGAACTATACCACCAACTATTTTAGTGCCATATTCAAGCATTTTTTTTGTTTGAAATGAACCATGCCTACCGGTAATTCCTATTACCAAAACTTTTGTATTTTCATCAACAAGAATACTCACTCCTCCTTTAATGGAATTAATGGATGTTTTTTTAAATAAGATTTTGCAACAGGATTATGAGGATCTATTAGTATTACTTCAAACCATTTGTATTTTCCATCTTCAGCAACATAATAGCTATTTACAACTTCTAAATTTGGAAATTTCTTTTTTGCTCTTTGCTCTGCAATTTCCCTTAAAGATAAGCTTGGCGTATAATATAAACCTGCTTTTAATGGTTTTCTTCCTCCTCTAGCTCTTAACTTAACTTTTCTTCCACCTTTTCTTATTCTAACTCTAACAACAACAAAACCTTGTTTTGCTTTATATCCAAGTGCTCTAGCTCTATTTAACAATGTGGGTTTCTCTATTCTTATTATAGATGGTTGTTTTCTAAACTCTATTAATTTTGATTTCAAATTTTGCAAAAAGCTTTGCTTTATATAATTATAAACACTCTTCATTTTTTCTCTTTTTTAGGAATTAGTTCATCTAGACTTTTATCACCATACTTTATAACCTTTGTATTTATTTGAATAATATCAAAAGAAATTGTATTTCCTCTAACACTTTTCTTTTTTCTAACTCCTTTTTTAATTGGCTTATAGCCTGGTGGCTTTTCTAGCAATACTCTAGTTCTTAAAGGACCTTCAACAAAAGGTACCATTGGAAATCCATCTTTATCAGAACCACCTGTTATTTTTAAAACATAACCGGGTAAACCAAGAAGAGAAGCATCTATTTCATCACCAATTTTCTTTCCAACTAAAAAAGCTGCTTTTTCCTGCTCTATTTCTAATTGATATGCCTTTCTTGTATTTGGATCACTAATAATTATTTTAAAATTCATTCTACTATAATCATTGATTTCATTGGCAATTTTTTAGCTGCTCTTTTTAATGCTTGCTTTGCTATTTCAAAATTTTCGTCATTAACTTCAATCCTAATAAGTTTTTCCCCTTTAAAAACTTGAACAGTTCTATGAGTAGGATAACCAAAAGCCAATCTCATTCCTTCACTAAATCTATCAGCCCCTGCTCCAGTAGCTATTGAATGTTCCCTTACTATATGATGAGGATATTTTAAAAATTTTAAAAAATACTTTCCTGGAATTTTCTTTTCTAAAAACTTATTAGAAACAATTCTTGCAGCTTCTAATGCATTGCTTCTTATTTGCACATCGTTTTTAGAAACCAAATATAATTTTCTAGAATATTCACCTTTTACACCCATTTCAAATTGAGTAATTCTTGATGGAGGAGAGACTGGTATATAATTCCTCTTTTTTACACTATAAGATATTCTTGTATATGGTCTTT
>JAWBMD010000024.1:0-6026 GCA_039000985.1 Candidatus Aenigmatarchaeota archaeon
TTCTATGTCTTCTGGATCTGAATTCAAAGGAATTAATAATCCTTTATAAGTTTTACTATATTCTTTAGTTATTACTTCCATATCTTTTTCTTCATTTTCTTCTTCATTCTCCTCTTCATTTTCTTCTTCATTATTTTCTTCTTCGTTACTTTCTTTATTTTCATTTTCTATTTTTTCTATTGCTTTTTTATTTTTTTGATTTTTTATTTCTTCTTCTATGTATTGCATTATAAGTTTGAGAATATCTTCTTTATCTATTTCTCCTTGTAAAAATAAATCAAGTGCTTCTTCTATCCTCATAATTTTTACCCCTCCTATTAATATATGTTTCATTTTATAAAAAAGTTTATCAAAAAATATATTTTTTCTTGAAAACTATATTTTTTCTGTTTGTAATTTTTCATCTACTTCTAGTTTCTCTTTGAATTCTTCTGTTATACTAAAATATCCATAGTTATTGTTAATTACATAATCTTCTAGGTTATTGTATACAAATATTTTAGGAAGTAGTTTAGTGTTAAGTTCTTCAAGTATTAATGAAAGTATAGATCTGGCTTTTCTTAGTAGTTGGTTTTCTTGTATTTTTGCTTTTGCATAACTACCTCCTATATCTCCTGATATAGTTGGTAAAATACCTAAAACTTTGTAGATTATTTTTTCTATCATTGTATAAAGATTGATGTAATCATTAATGATATTTTCTGGTGTTTTGATTTCGAAATCTATTACATTACTGTCATAAGCGATGAAAGGAATGTTAATATGATTTGAATAGAAATTTTTCAAATCTTCTGCTATTTTGTTTATTTCTTCTTCGGATAAATTAATTTTACTTTTTATTGTTGTATAAGGAATTCCAAATCTTATAATGTTTTTGTATATGCTATCTTCTAGTGCTTTTATGATATTGTAAAGTGGTATAAGGGTCAGAAAGGAAGAAGGTTGTTTGTTTATAAAAATGAAATCACTTAATGGATAATGTTTTGATGATATTTTTATAGTGTTAGTAGTTACTTCTTCGTAAGTTTCTATATTCTCTAATTTTAAACCATTATTGTTGTAAATTACATATAAAGCAAATCCTTTGATTATGATATCTTTTGTTATTTCGTACATAAAATCGTTTATTCTTATTTTGTTTAGGATATCATTAATTTTTTCTTTAACTTTGTTATCAGGGTGGTAATAATAGTAGGGTAAGGAATTGATTGTAGTTACCAGAAATTCGGTAGCAGAAAAAATGATGCTACTGTTATAGTACATTTCTTTATATGTTGTAATTTTGGTAATAAGTGGTAAATCAATGAAATCGTAATAATTGAATACTTGCGATTGTCTTAAGATATCTGATGTATAAAGTTTGAAAGGTATATAAGTTGGTTTATTTTTTCTAGTTATACCTTTGAAAAAGTTAATTAGTTTTTGAAGCATAAGTTATTTTCCCTTTTGTATTTTGTGCCCTATTGAAAATACAGTATATTCCTATCATATCTAAAACATGAGAATTACCTTCTTCTTCAAATATTGATATTTCTTCATTTATTTGTTTTTCTAATTCTGGTATTATTTTTATATTCTTGTTAAGTAATTGGTTAATAGCTAAGGAGATTCTGTCGTTTTTATTTGATGTTGTTTGGAATGGAATGAGTTTATAGTAAGATAATGCTGGTCTTAATATTTGTCTAAATACTTCTCCTTGTATAGCGTTACTTTCAAAGAAGATATAATCTGGTTTGAATTGTAAAATATTTGGTATAATTTCATAAGTCAGTCCTACAAAATTAGTTTTGATGATATCTACAATAACATTACCTATAAAGAAAACTGCTACCATGCTATTATCTTTTGTTCCAAAGTCAAGAAAAACTTGTTTTATTCCTACTGGTTTTTTTTCTTTATCAAAGGAAAAGAATTCTGTTTTTAATATATGTGCGTATAATCTATCGAAATCTTCTTTAAGCTGTTCTCTCATTTTCTTTTCCCAGTCTTCATTCCATTCTGGTCTTATATATTTGTTTTCAATTTTATAGGGTAAAACTAGTTTGTTTACATAACTTTTTTCTAATAAATCACTGATAATACTTATATTGCTTTCTTTATTACCTGTAACTAATATAAAACTATTACCATTTTCAATAGAAGGTAAAAAATCTCCATTAAATCTAGCTACACTTAATTCTCTAGTTTTTATTCCTTGTATATAAGCTGGTTGGTCTATATCATCGAAGATTAGTAGTTGTGGTCTTTTACTTTTCCAATTACAACTTCTTAAACTACTATTTACATGTACTGGGTATATAGCAAATTCTTTATTTTGGTATCTAAATATAGTATGTCTTTCTGTTGATGTAATTATTTCAAATCTTTCTCTTAGTATTAATTGTAATGGTTTGTATATTGCTGTAATTACCCTTTCTTGAGAAAAACTACCTACTATTATAGTAGTTAAATCGTCATTATTTTTAATTGAATTGATGATTAGCATGTAGGGTAAAATGAAGGAAAAAGTAGTAGTTTTAAAGCATTCTCTTGGTGCTACTACTACACTAAGATAGTTACCATTGAAATTAGGTTTTAGGTTTTTTAAAAATTCGAAATATTTCTCTAATATTGTATCTGGTGGAGAAAAACTGCTATTTGTATATATCCTAGTAATACTTTGATATGTTTTCTTGAAATTTTCATATGTAAGGTTATTAAGAAATAATTCTATACTATTCTTGAATTTCATCTTCTTCAATCTCTTGAGTTATATCTTTTAGGATTTTTTTGTCTTTAGGTTTGTAAAGTGATCTGTATAATTGTTTTATAAAGCGTAACTTTTCAGTCTTTACAAGTTTATAAATGTTTTTGAAAGCTATTGAGATAACTTCTATTTTGTCTTCTGGTTTTGCAAATCTTACAAAAGAAGGTAATATTCTGAAAGCATTTAAAGCTATTTTGTTTGTATTTTGTAAATCTTCTATAATGCTTTGTTTTAGTAATTCGTATAATTCTTCTTGTATATCCTCTTGTTTTTGTAATTTTTCTATTATTCTGCTAACCATTTAAATGTCTCCCATTTCTTTTTTACATCTTCATTAAAACTAACATAATAAATAATTGGTATATTAAACCAGTTATCTTTTATTTCTATTTCTTCTATTTCTTCACTTTCTTTATATATCAATCCTATGATGTTTGCATCATTCGTTATATAGTAATCTTTTTCTTTTTTACATTCTGGTATCCAAACATAATTATCTTTTTTTATTTCTTCTTCGTTAACCTGGAATTTGTATCTTTTCTTGTTATCTTCTATACTATCTATTCTTATTACAATGATGTATTTTTTCTTTGTATTTTTCCATTGTTTAGTTTTCAGTATATTAGGAAGATCTTCGTTATAGAGAAAAGCAAGTATTTCTGGATATCCATCTCTACAAGCAGTAAATTCGTAAGGGTAGAAAGTATTATTTAACCATCCTCCGTTAATATCTATAGTTCCTGTGTAATTTATTTTGTTTCTTTTTAGATATTCTGATATATCTTGGAGAATACTGATTGGTATTTCATGATTACTATAAAAACCAAATTCAGCACTTTGTCCTGTATTACCTCCTACTTGATTACTTATACTTTTTTTGAATTCGAATGAGATGTAAACTGGTAAAACTGGTTCTGAATTAACAAAAAAGCTTCCAAAAGCTATCTCCTCTCCTTCACAAAGTTCCTGTATAATTATTCCTTTTTTATATTCATCTTGATAAGTTCGTAGTATTGATTTTAATTCTTCTTTACTTTTAAAAATATAGGTAGTTTTATATCCTGTATCTTCGTATCTAAGTTTAATAATTCCTTTTTCTTTTTCCCAATTCTCTACATTACCATATTCGAGTATTTCCACATATTTATTATCTTTGAAAATTTTTTCCATTATTTTATAACTAAACAATCTATCTTGTACCCATTTATGTAATATGCTACTGTTAATTACTAAGTAATCTTTGTTTAAGTTTTTTCGTAAGCTAATATAACTTTTTTCTATAGCTTTGTTAATTGAGATGTTACTGTTATCTGCAAAGTAAATACAATCATAATTCAAAGTAAATTCTTCTTTAGGTAATTTCACTACTTTATTCCCTAAAAATTTGTGTATATAACCACTATTATTATAATCAAATACAATCATACTTTTTCTTTTTCTTTCCTTTCTATTTTTTCAATTTCGATAATTAGTTTATCTATTTTGTTTACTAGTTCTCCCATTTTGTCTATTATTTCATCCATTTTTTCGTTAAAATTATTGAAAAGGTTTTTAATAACATCTTTTAAAAGTAAATACATTAGATATCCCCAAAATGTAGGTATACCTAACTTCTCGATTACTTCTAAAATCTCCATTTTATATTAAGTTTCTTGTTTTTAAAATCTATTTCTATTTTTGGTTTATTTTCTGATTGTAATATTTTTCTATTATTTTCAAAAAAAGGGTAACTATTAAACCATAGAAAATATCTATAACAAAGCTACTGCAAAGTATTTCTATTCCTATACCTTTCATTTTTAGTTTTTCTGCTATAATTTTCATTAGATTTAGTATATATCCTTTAATTTGTGTTTCTTCTTCTTTTGAGATTTGTTTATCTTGTAATGATAAACCTATACTTCCTAATACTATTACTACTGCTATCAAAACTTCTACTAAATCTTGTAAAATTTTCATATTATCCCTCCTTTTTTAAATAATTTTTCCTTCTTCTAAGGGTATAATTTTTACAATCCATCCTAGTTTAGCAATAACATTAACTGCAATAGGTCTTTCTTCTTCTGGTATATCTTTTAAGAAAAGTTTAATACTTTGAATTCCTTCTTGATCTTGTACTATTACTGCATTATCAAGTAATTTTTTATATTCGTCTGGAATTTCTTTAGGAAAATCTACAATTTTTACTAAGGGTCTTAGGATTACTGTATCTTCGTAATAACTTTCGATAATCCATTTAGGTAATATCATTTATATCCCTCCCGTATTTGTTCCTAAGTTTAAATACCAAATATCAGCTTCTATTTGTGTTTGGGTAGTAGTAAAAATAGCTTCTAAGTTATTGAATGGTCCTAAATATAAGTTAAGCAAGTGATAGGAAGGAGAAGTAAGGTTACTACTATAGAGATCATTATTTAGGTAAAAACTGAAATTTCCTCCTGGTGTAGCAGTAATTCTACAAAGGATAATAAATCCAAAAGCATCTGAATTAGAAGGTAAACTAAAAACTGATATTCTGTCTGTATTTGTTACTACTTTGTTAGTGTATTGAAGAATTCTGTCAGAATAAGTGTATTCTTGAAAAAGCAAACATCCTGCTGGTATAACAGTAACTGGTACTAAACCTAAACTAATGTTTCCATTTGTTTCCCATATTCCTATTATTTTCTTGAAAGTAGTATTCAGTTTAACAATTTCTCCCTTAGGAGAAAAGATTGTTATAGGTTCTCGTATAAATGGATATGTAGGATTAGTGTAATAATGTATATTACTTCTATCTATAACATTAACATTATTTAGGGTATTTTTAATAATTCCTATTAAACCGTTTCTCATGTATAGTTTCCTGTTAAAATTCCAGTTAAAATAAATGTTTCTGGAAGTGAAGAATTATTTACAATATCAATTCTAAGTATACTAGCATTTGTGGTAGTAGTAGAAGAGAAGTTTACAGTAAAGCAAATTTTATTAGGAATTATTTTAGTGAATTCTGTATAGCTAGCACTTTGTAGATAAACCCTTACTGCTAGATTTCGATCGTTAATAAGATCCAGTTTTCCAGATAAAGAAAACTTGTATAAAGGAGTAATATTGGTTAAGTTTATTGCTGTTGTAGTAGAATTAGCATTAACAGTCCCTTTTATATTGAAAGTATAAGTAAAGATTTTAGAAGCTGTTAAATGACAGTAAACAAAACTACCTGCTGGAAAAGATTTTGGAGTTTCTATTCTTTGGATAGTTATTGTTTGATTACTTTTAGAAATAACCTTTACATTTTCTA
>JAWBMD010000025.1:0-5531 GCA_039000985.1 Candidatus Aenigmatarchaeota archaeon
CCAATATCCTATAAATCCCATCAATAAATACAATGAAACCTCTCTTAGAACTTAAATTACCAGATAATTTATCAGAATATCTAAGTTTTCCCGAAAATATAATATCAACAAAATTATTCTTAAACCTAACTGAATCAAAAAATATAGACATATTTAAAACAATAGGTAATGATTTTTTATCTATAAATTGATATTTTTTATAAGAAAGCAATCCTCCTTTTAATTCTAAATTACCGTATATTTCAATCTTTTTAAAATTATTATTTATAATAACCAAACTAACTTTATTTTTCCCCAAATAATTGAAAATTCCAATATCTAGTTTATTAAGATTCGTAATAACAGTAATAATATTACCATCAAAACCTATTTTCACTTCAGATTGGTTTAATCTAACATGCGGAGGCAAAAATTCACTCCTAGTTATAATCATTTTACCATCAACCAAAACATCATTAGATAATAAATTAAATTTAAACTTATCAAAATCAAATACAAAATTCTTTTGATAAAAATCTAAATAAGCCTGTAAATTGCCACTATAATCACTCCAAATACTAGGTAATTTAAAAATAGAAATATTCTTTATAATTTTATCTTCTACAAAAACCTTAGCTAATTTTTCAAATCCTTCATAAAAAATAATTTCCCAATTTCTGTAACCATTATTAAAAATAGGATAAAACATTGCTAAATAACTATATCCTTCTAAAACAAAATTTAACCTTAGATTAATACTGTTAATAATATCAATATCACTAAAATCACTCAATTTAAAATGTTCTATGAAATCACTAAATTTTTCAATTCTAAGATTAGTTAATTTTATTTCGAAAATCCCAGTTGATATTATTTGATCAACATACCTTTGCAAATATTGATTACTAATCGACAACTTACTATCTAAATCCATTACTTTAATAAGCTCTTTCAAAGAAAAATCTAACTTGCCATTTATCAAAGCATGATCATTTACTAAAACTATATTTAACTCCTGAAAAGATAACCTATAAATATCTTTAACTTTAATGTAATAACTACATAAAAAATTAAAATTCAAAATAACCTTTCTTACTTCTTTAAAAATATTGGAAATATTCTTGAAATTAAAATCATTATAAACAAGGTTTCCCAAAAGTTTCAAATCAACATCTTTCACTAAATAACCCCTAAATTTTATTTCGCTTATCAACAAATTTAAATTTAGGTTCACAAATAAATCCCCTTTATCCATCCTCAAACCAAAATTCATCACCTCATCGCTAATTCTATCTAAAGAATCAAAAAGATTACTAAAACTCAAGAACTCAAACAAATTCAATAAATTAATTAATTCATAATTAATCGATAATTTCAACTCAGAATAATCTACGTTATAAAAAAATAACATATTTGCAAACATCCTTTCTCCTAATCCATAAAAATTAATAACTAATCTAGTATTATCAATAATTCTAGATAAATTAGATAAATTAGATAAATTATACAAATTAGACAAATTCAATCCAAATTCACCTAAAACATCAATATTAAAATTAACAAAATAATTTATCTCTAGCTTTATCTTATCAATAATAACCTTTATGTAATCTCTAGAAAAATTAAAATTGATTTTACAATAAATACTCCTTACATATCTATCTTTTAAAATATCAATAATGTAACCAATTTTTTTATTTTGTTCCCCCTGAAAATAAGAATCAAATAGTTTTAAAAACCCAAGAATTTCAAATTCAGAAATGTCAATAAATGCATTAAAATTAATATCTTTAGATATACTCAAAACCAACTTACCTCTATAGAAACCATTAACCATCAACTCAAAATCATTCAATAAATCCAATAATGAATAAAAATTAAGACTATCAATCCTTTTTGAAAATATGATATTAACAATATCTCTGAAATTAATTTTCTTTATTAAATCATACTCTATACTAAACCCCGAATTAGAATAAATCCCCTTGAAATTAAATAAAATATCTTCATCCAAAATAAAACTAAAATTCAAAAGAAATTCATTATCAATACTATAAAACATATGGAACCTTTTATACTTATAACTTCGAATAAAAATATTTCTGTATCTAAATAAAATATTCCGACTATCAATGAAAACCCAATTTTTATCATCTTTAAAAAAACTAAATTCTAGATTATCAATAAGTAAATCATAAAAATATTCCACTTTATTCAAAATAGAATAAATATCTCGTTTACGAATATACGATAAAATCTGATATAAATCATTAAGCTTATTAAAATCCGGTTTATAGTAAAAAAACATATCATTAAATATCCCACATAAAAAAGATTGATAAAAATCTCTATAAAAATAAAAAACATCCTTATTAAAAATAATAAATCCATTGTAGTATAACCTGTCAATAAAATTGTCCACTTTAAAGTTAAAAACTAAATTATAAAGCTCGAAAAATGAAAAAATGAATCCATTACCAAAAACCAAAGTCAATTTTTTATTCTGAAGATTCAAAACTCCATAAGCTTGAAAAGAATCATATCCCACCAAAAATTTCAAAAAATCTAATCCCCCACTAAAAAAACTATTCCTAAAAAAACTATTCCTAAAAGAATCCTCATTTAAAAAACTATATAACCTGTTTAAAATTATAGAATCGCAAAAAATATTTACAGCAAAATTAATGTTATTATTTTTATTGAGAAAAACCCAGCTTCGATAGTCGGTCCAAAAAACCTGCCAAAATCTATCAAAACTAACATAAAAATTTTGTAAAGCAGAAAAATAAAATATCTTCCCAGTATCCAAAATAAACAAATCAACTACATCCCTTGTAGAAAATACAGTAAAATTTTGTAAACTTCCTAAGCTTACCCATAAATCTCTAGACCCTAAATCAACACTCCTGCTATTTAATCTTATAAATAAGCCATTCCAGATAATCCAAAAATCACTATCCTTAAAATCAAAACTAAAAAAAATCCTAGAAATATACTTACTATTAATAGCACCTTTTACATTCATGATTTTAGAAACCAAATTATTCCAAAATCCTATCTTCAACCTTGCCAAATTATTTCCAATTTCACCAATATAAAAATTATTCTTATCAAAGTAATTTAAGTCAATATAATCCAAATCAATTAATTTCAATAAAAAATCTAAATTTTTAGAGTTCCTAAATTTTAAATGATCTAAAAATAAAACAAAATTCTTTTCCGATCCCGAAAAATAAAAATTAAACTTCGTATCTAAATCCTTAAGTATAACATTTTTATCAAGTAATCTAATATCCACTAATTTACTAAAGCTAATCAAACTACCTGAAAAAAATGAGGAATTATTTATAAACTCAAATAACAAATTCAAATCTGTAAAAGTTAACATTTTTTCTCTATTCCTAAATATCTCCACTTTTTTAATAAACAAACCATCCTTGAAAAAAACATGCTGAAAAAATAAACTAAAATCATCAATTTTATAATTGACTCCACTAGTAGTACAATAATAATCGAAATCCAAACTAGGAAAAGTATTAAAATTTATATCTACCTTAAAATCATTTATATCCAAATCTCCAAACCTTAACTTATTAACAAAAAAACTAAATTTTCCCTTAGCTAAATATCTATCAGACCTCAAAAATAAATCTATCCATTCATTCTTACCTTTCAATTCGATAAATTCTATATTGCATTGCTCATCTAAAGACAAAAAAGATTGGATATGTAATTTATCTACATATTTAAGTAAATCAGGTACTGTTTTATCACTAATGGTAAAATTCGCATATATGTATATTTTATTTCTAGTAATGAAATTAATGTAAAGCTTAGTCCAAAAACCCGAAGTTATATTCTTTTGATAATGATTAATAAGTTGATAAAAATCAGAATAATTAAAATCAGAATAAATTTTGGTCAAATCTCGAAAATCTAGTTTTTGATTGATTTTTTTAGATTGAATCCTATAGTAAATTTTATCTACGAAAATATCTAAATAAACTATATTTCCTTTTACTCTATATTTTAGAAAATCTTCATAATTACCAGTAAATTCGTAAAAGTTCAAAACCAATAAGAAAAACAAACAAAAAGGAAAAAATACCCAAAACAAAAATCCAATTTTTTTCACCAAATTTACCTCTATTATTTGAAATTTTTCAAATCCAATATATATTTTTTCTAGCTATTATTCCCTGCAAAGTTTTGACCACTTTAGTAGAAAAACCAATATTAGCTAACCTTTGAGTTACACGATGAATAATATCCTTATTTCTATATTTCTTACCTGGGTTACCTACATAGTGATACAAAACACCATTTGGTTTTAATATCCTATAGAATTTTTGGTATATACTATCAGAATATAGGGTTCCAGAGGTACTACCAAGCCTCGGAGGATCATGAATTATGAAATCGAACATTTCTTCCTTAAAATCTAAATCATAAATGTCACCAATAATAAGTATTAAATTTCTCATAGTGAACAAATTTTTAGAATAAGGGTTGATTTTGGCTAGCTCTATTACAAAAGGATCTTTTTCGATAGTAATAACTTTGGCACCTATTTTAGCAGCTTCTATAGCAGTATAGCCGAAACCAGTACAAGTATCAAGTACTAAATCTCCTGGCTTTATTTTTAAGTATTCAATTTTATTCTTTATATCCTCCGAAACCTTATGAGTGTGCATTCTTATTCCATCTAATTCTAAAGAAGGTGGTATAGTATCTAAAATACGATAAACCCTATCTTTAAAGAATAACAATGGGATAACACCATTACTATCTATCATATACAATAATTCTGTTTTTTTAGAAAATTTCTTAACTTTATCCCAAGGTAGAACGATACCAAATTGATGAAAAAAGATTCCGTCTTGTCTTATATAAACTCTATATTGTTTATCAGTTTTATTGAGATCGAGATTAAGATTAATAAAATCAACTTCTCTATTTTTAAATTTCAAAATTTGTCTTAGTTGATTACCAGAAATAAACAATCTATCATAATTCATAGATTTTGGATTTGTTTTTTGAAATTATTATTGGATAAAAAGCGATGTACTAATACTAGTGCAGAGTAATCATCAAGAGATAAAAACCAACTTTTAAAATAACAAATTATTTTACTTATTAAGTTTTTTTGATTTTGAACAAAAATTTTTCTTGCGTCTATAGTAGAATTTCTTTCATCAATAATATGTATATTTATCTTCTTTTTTTTGGAGTTCATAGTAACTTTAACAATATTTACCAAGCCAATTATTTTTCTGTGATTAATTCCATTACCAACGACAATGTCTTCTACATCATATTCCTCTACTATCCAAAATAAAATATCGAGGAAATTATGTAAATTAGTAATGGTTTTATAAACTAGTGATTTATTATTATCAACGAGAGCAATGCCGATTTTTTTCGTGCCAGGATCTACCCCTATGAAATACTTTTTATTCATCATTCAATTATAGTTTTCAGTAATATATTGAAGCTTCCTGCAGTATATATATCATTTTCATTTATTAACAAAATTTTAAATTTTCCTTTAC
>JAWBMD010000026.1:0-5043 GCA_039000985.1 Candidatus Aenigmatarchaeota archaeon
GCTGGTAGTGTTATAAGAGCAAGAATGTATTCTGAAAAAATGAGATTACCTATTGCTGTTATGTTCAAGAGACGTCCAGATGTAGAAGAAGTTGAATCTATGGAAGTTGTAGGAGAAATAAAAAACAAGAATATAATAATAGTGGATGATATAATTTCAACTGCAAAAACGCTCGTAAAAGCTGCAGAAAAACTTAAAAATATGGGAGCTAATAAGATATATGCCCTGGTTGTACATCCAGTTTTTTCATCCAATGCTATAGAATTAGTAGAAAATTCTCCTATAGAAAAAATATTTGTAACTGATACTATTCCACTTAAGTTCAATAGTAAAAAGATAGTTGTCGTATCAATATCTGGTTTAATCTCTGAAGTTATTAAAAGAATTTATTTGAGAAGATCAATAAGTGAATTATTTGATCAAACTTGAATACCATAAGTAAGTACATTTTTTTCATATTTTTGTTGTTATCTTTATTTGGTATTGCTATGGTTTATTCTGCTTCTTTTGACATTTCTTTAGTTACAAAACAGTTTTTTGCTCTTTTTGTTGGTGTTTTGATGTTCTTTCTTTTACAGAAATTTGATATAGATAGAATTAAGAATTTTTTAGTACTTATAATTTTTTTGAATATATTATTATTAATTTTGGTGTTAACTCCGTTAGGTGTAGAGGTTAATGGTTCTAAGGCTTGGATAGGGTTGGGACCTATAAATATACAACCTTCTGAATTCGCAAAAATTGTTATTGTTTTGTATACTTCTTATTTTATTTCTAATAGATTAAGTTTAGTGGAAGATTTTAAGAGGGGTTTTGTCCCTCCGTTTTTGTTAATGTTAATATTCGCTTTTTTAATAAATTTAGAACCTGATTTAGGTAATGCTTCTATTGTTGCTATGTTATTTTTGGTTGTTATGTTTGTTGGTGGTACTCCATTGTTACACTTCTTACCATTAGCTGTTTTTTCTTTTTTAGGATTTATTTTTTTGTTATTTACCAAGAGTTATAGAATAAAAAGAATATTAGCATTTGTTGATCCCTGGAAAGATCCTTTAGGATATGGATATAATGTAATACAGAGTTTAATTGCACATGGTAGGGGACATATTTGGGGGGTTGGATTTGGTAATAGCCTACAAAAGAACTATTATTTGCCTGAGAAACATACTGATTTTATATATTCTGTTATTGGGGAGGAATTGGGAATTGTTGGTAATTTGATTATCCTGACTATATTTATAGCTTTCTTTAGTGTAATAGTTTATAATAGTTTGAAAATAAATAATATATTTTACAAGCTTGTTTTATTTGGTTTAGGATTTATGATATTTGTTAATGCTATTATTAATATAGCAGTTACTTTATCTTTACTGCCTGCTACTGGAATAACTTTACCTTTTGTAAGTTATGGAGGTACCTCTCTCATTGTTAACTGGATTGCTTTAGGAATTATCGTCAACATTTTGAATAAGCCTTTTGAAGTGAAAAAGGTTGATGTTAAAAGTAAAATAGTTTTGAGAGATTAATGTCACGAATAGATATGGAAACAATTTTGAAAATACTAGAAGCTTTTGAGAATTATGTTTATCTTATTAGTTACATTGGAGAAGATTTTGGTAAGGTTAGATACTACAAACGTAGATTTTCTTTCCTGAAAGATCATCTTTTCAATATCTTAAAAGAAGGATTTTTAGATAATCAAAATCTATATGATTTATCTGATTTAACTAATAATAGATTTTTGGATCAAAATATTATTTCCAAGATTAGGGAGGTTATTAATGGAGGAATAAGTAAATTTAAAGAGAAAGCAATAAATTTCTTTTTAAAGAACATATTTGGTATTGAGTTTAATTTTCTCAGTTTTCCTAATTTACCTTACGATATTTATAACTTAAGGGATTTATCAATTATAAAAGATAAAGAAGAATTTTATAGAGATGTATATTCTTACTTGAGGGATTTGGGTATTGTTGTTGGTTATAACTTCTTGAAAGAAAAGTTAAAAGAACAAATAGATTTATTCTTGAACAGTTATTATAATTTAGGTTTTTACTATAAGATAAACGGTATTTATAATTTCATTAAGCAAAGATTAAAAGGAGTTGAATTCATAGAAAGTGGTTCAATTGCTAGGTTTGACAAATTTATTGAAAATATTTGTATTATTTTTCCATTTGAAGTTTCTGACATTTTTTCTTGGTTTAAGAGTAATCTTGGTGATATTATTCCTTTTGTTTTAGATTTCAAAGAGGAAGTTCATGATGTGGGTAAAATTTTATATTTTAGATTATCTTTGTGCGAAGTACCTTTTATATTTGTTTTTTCCTCTAATTATCTTCCTTTCCATTTATATTTTCTGCTTGGAGATAGAGTTTATAATGATAAACTTAGTTCTTTAGGATTTAAAATAGGGGAACAAAATTTATCGAGTTTTGTCAATAATCATATATGGAAAAGCTTTGCTAGAATTGAGGACTTTTATTTCTATTTGGGTATAAATCCTATACCCTATGAATTGATTGATTATCCACTTATTTTTGATATAGCTAAGGATTATGATTTTTCTGATTTAGTGGATATTAACGATATAAAAGGTGATCTTCATTTACATACTAATTTTTCTGATGGTAAGAATTCTGTATATCAAATAGTAGACTATGCTAGAAGAAAAGGTTATTCCTACGTTGGGATATCTGATCATATTGATTATTTGGAGCAAAATTTTGAATCTTACGCAGAATTTAAAGAACTTGGTGATTTTTTTATTTTTTGGGCTGTTGAAGAAAATATAGATAAAAACGGAATTTTATTTCATGAAAAAAATAAGAATTTGAAAAAACTGATCAACAAGCTTGATTACATTAATCTTTCTATACATTCTGACTTTAGATTAGATCAAAAAAGTAATTATTCTAGAGTTATAAAAGCTTTGGATAAAGGTTTAATTCTTTGTCATCCTACTTCTAGAATACTTGACCAAAGACCGTCAATAAGTTTTAATTTGGAAGATTTATTCAATATATTCGATTATGCTAAAGCTAATGGTAAGTTTATAGAATTAAATTCTCATTTAGATAGGTTAGATATAGATTATGATTATATTATAAAATACAGGTTTTTAAAAGGTAAGGAAGTAGAAATAGTTATCAATACTGACGCTCATTCTTTGGATCAAATGGATTATATGGTTTTTGGTGTTAAGTGGGCAAGGAAAGCAATGTGTAAGAAAAAAAATGTTCTAAATACTAAAACTGTTGATCAATTAAAAGATGCAATACATAGGAATAGTAAGACTAGATAGAATAGGAGATACGGTTCTTACTTTACCTGCAGTAAAATTATTAAAGGAAAGGTATCCCGACTATAAGATAGTAGGTATATTCAACGAATATAATTCCAAGCTTTTTTTATATAATAATCGAATAATACATCCTTATTTCGATGCTATAGAAATCTTTCCGGTTAATTTATTTTATAAGCAGCTTAATAATTTTTCTTTTGTTTTCGAATTTTTTAATTATTTGAGGACAATATTTTGGAAATCTAAGTATACCTTTGATAAAATTTTCGTTTTTAGTCCGACTACCACTAGTTATTTGTTGGGACTTAGAATATCGGCAAGAAAAAAATATACTTATTTTTATGAAACAAGGTTAAATAGAGTGTTTTTTAGTTCGAAATATGTGCATTATAATGATCCTGTTGATAAAGATAATTTGGAGGACTTTTCTATAGTTAGACATGAGATATTGCAAAATATTGAGGTTGTTAAATTGGATGGAATAATTACTGAGAATCATATTATTAGACCTGAGCTTTTTGTGCCCGATTTGGATGTTGCAAAGTACGATGTGCTTGTTTTTGACAAGGAATTATTTTTTTTCAATGATACTGCCAAGAATTGGATGAGAATTTTCGTTAAAGTTTTGCTCGATGAGTTAATTAGTTTTAATAGAGATCTAAAAGTTGGATTTGTTAGTCGCAGAAAACAAGACTTTGAAAATTGTTTAAATCCAGATGTTATGGAATTACTGTGTTTGGTAAGAGAGGCTAGGTGTGTTGTTTGTTTTGATGGTGGTATTGTACATATAGCTTCTGCTTTTAATACCGATATCATTGCTATTTTTACTAATAGATATTTTGATTTTGATGTTAGGAGATGGGGACCATTATCTGATAGAAGTAGGGTTGTTAAACTGGATATTTTCGAGGATTATAATCTAAATTTGGATTTAGTTAGTCCAGTAGATTTTGCAAAACAAATCGCTTTCTATGTTACAGAATATATTGAAAAGTAGAGAAAGAATATATTTCTTTTTGTTTTTGTTTTTTTTAGTTTATTTATATTATTATAACACTTTTGGATCTTACAATAGTAATGGTGATTATTATTATGGTGTTCTAAATGATGAACAAAAATTGGTACAATTTTATCATTCTATAGGATTTGATAATTCTTTTGATAAGTATATTTTTTTTTATTTTTTGGTTTTTTTGTTTTTAGGGTTTGGGATAGGTAGTTTTTTTTCTAGAAGTTTAATAGATATGAAGTATAAATCGGGGGATTTTTATTTATTATTTTTTTTGTATTATTTTATGCAGATTTTTTTTCAGTTTTTGGGAATTAATTTTATTAAGTTTTTTTATGTTGAATTTATTTCTGTTCCACTGTATAAATTCATAATTATATTATCGAGTACTGTTTTATCTCCTTTTATTTTTTTGTTATTGAATTGGAATAAAGAAAATTTTTTACACTTTTTAAATAATCTTTTTTTTATATTGAGATTTAGGTGGAAAGAAGTCTGGAGGATTTTACTATTTAGTTTTTCTTGTTGGTTAATTATTATTTTTGTTGGTTTTCATGACCAAAAAAGTTTATTGGGAATCTATGTAAAATATTCTAGGATTTTTGAATTAATTTTGAGCTTTGTTGGAATAGTTATTCTTGTTCCTTTAGTTGAAGAGTTGTTATTTAGAAAATATTTGATAGATTACCTTATTATTGTTTTTGGATTAAGGGGATCTATTATTTTATCT
>JAWBMD010000003.1:0-71578 GCA_039000985.1 Candidatus Aenigmatarchaeota archaeon
TTAATATTGTTGATAGGTACTTCCTTATTCTTTTCCGATATCAAATAAGTATATAACTGTTCTAATAATTTTTCATCTTTCACGATTAGTTTTTAGCATAAAAAAATTTATATCTTTATTAATCCTAATTTTAGTAAACAATCCAAATAGCTCCAGCAAATTATTATAGCTTCAAATGCATTTAAAAAATCCTTTTTATCAAAGAAAAATTTAGAATCGTTAAAATAAGAATTTACATTTATCATAACTTCTTTACAATTAATACTACAATAAACAATACTTTTTATCATACCTTCAACTCTTTTTATTTCCTTTTCAACTAATTTTTCCAGATTCAATGATATAGATTCCATCTAAAAAAACTCTTCTATCATAACCAGTAATTCTACAAGATTGTTCTATTCTATTTGCTGTTTGCATAACATCCTCTCTGTCACAACCTTCTACTATTATAATTTCATTATCTATCTTTATTTCGCTATTTCCAATTGGTTCTATTTCTCGAATTGTTTTTTCACCTAAAAAATTTTTTATTATTAATTTTTTATCCTTTTTTTCTAACTTTACTGGAAAATGCATGTAAACTACTTTAAGCTTTGCATAATAGCCATGAACAACATCTTCCATCATATTTTTTATATGTGCAGCTATAGTTCCAACTAATGCTTTTTGCTTTCTTCTTTCACTATCGCAACTAACAATTATTTTATCATTATTTATTTCAATTTTTATTGGATATGTAACTTTAAAAATTCTTCTTCCTTCACCTCTTGGTCCCTTTATTTTTACTTCCATTCCATTTACTTCAACTTGAACATTTTTATCTATAAGAATTTCTCTAGAATACATTTTACCTAGATACCTCAGCTTCCTTTTCTATTCTTTCCTTTTCTTTAATTGCTTCACTTTTAGAAGGGTCTTTATTATAAGCTCCTATTATTTCTTCAACTAGTGCATCAACTACTGTAACTTTTTTATTAAAGGATTTTCTGTAAGCTGATTGTGTAATATTTTTTATAGCTAAATCTACTCTTCTTTGTGGGGATACAACAACAGCTTTTCTAACTATTATACCACCAACCTGATAAGAAGCTATTTCTTCTCTTAATGCACAATTTTCTATAGCCTTAACTAAAACTTCAATTGGATTTTTCTTTGTAATTTTTTCAATTCTATCAAAAACATCCTCAATAATTTTTAAATGATTCCAATATTTCCCAACACATCTATTTGAGCTAATAACATGTTTTTTACCTTTATGACCAGGTACATTTAATCTATTTATAAATCTTTCAATTATGTTCATTTTGCTTTTTCCGAATCTTTTTGTGGAATATCTACCAAAAGTTTTTGGTATTATAACTGGAGTTAAATTTATATATTTTTTTAGTCCAGGATCTTCTACTTCTATGCCATCAAATGACCATCTATTTAAAAATTTTGTTTTCATCTAGCAGGTTTTTGTTTTTTACCTTTTACTATTTCACTTAAGGCAACATTATTAATTTTCGCTACTCTAAATTTAATACCAACCATACTTCCAATAGAACCTCCCTGCGAACCACCAATTCCTTCTAATATAACTTCATCGTGCTCAGAAACTATATCAATAGCTTTATTAAATGGAACATAAGCAGTTACTTGAATATTATTTTTTACAAGTTGTACCCTAACAGCTTTTGTTAAACCAGAAGAAGGCTTTCTTTGCTCAACCATTCTCTTTTCTAAAACAATTCCTCTAGCTTGAGGGGCTCCTTCAAAAGGACCCAATTTCCAAAGCTTTAAAGCTTTTCTTTTATAACTATTACTATTCCATTTAAATTTTTTTCTATTTGCTACTAATTTTCTAGCTGCGAATAATCCATTCCCCATGTTATTTGATAAATATTTCTTTAACCTTAAAATTTTTATTTAACAATCTTTTGTATATTTCTATATTTCTTCTATTTCTTCCAAGAACATAAGGTTTTGCATATTTTTCTATAAATATGGTTAAACTTTCACCACCATTATTTATTTCTACATCTATAACATTTGGTATTAAATTTTTTACAAAGTCTTTTAAATTACTTGAATATTCTATAACTTTAACTTTCATGTTAGTTCTCCTTTCTATTATTTTTATATTCCTCCCATACTTACCAATAGCTTTTTTTACTTGACCCTCACCAACTATAATAAATATTGTATTTCCTGTTTTATCTATAAAGCAATCTAAGCAATCAGAATCCGTTAAATACTCAAACATTTGCATTATGTTCAATTCCTCGCTACTAATCTTTATGTTCATTCTACTTTTTTATTCCAATTGCAGAGATTGTATATGGTTTTCCTACTAATATTCCTAATTCTCTACTACTTCCTTCAAATATTATTATTTCTGTGTTAAGTATTTTTGCATTATGCATAACATCCTTTAGTTTGTATTCATCTATATTTTTAGCTATTATTATTTTTTCCACTAAACCATTTTTTAAAGCTTTATAAACCTTTCTAAAACCAATTATTGCTTTATCATTTCTTAATGCATAATCTATTACTTCCTTAATATTCTTCACCCTTTTCAACTATTAGTTCAAAAGCTCCTGTACCTACTGGAACTATTCTTCCTATAAATATATTTTCAAAGACTCCTTTAAATTCTTCTTTCTCATTTTTTAAAACAGCTAATGTTAAATGTTTAATTGTTTCTTCAAAGTTTGCTCTAGCTAAAACAGAAGATTTTGATCCAGCGATACCATATCTTCCTATTGGCATGACTTCACCACTAAAACACATTATATCAGCAACCAAGCATACATAATATGGGTTAACATCTAAACCTTGCTCAGCTAAAGCTTTCAAAACTTCTTTAACTATTAAATTTCTAGCAGCTTCTATACCCAAAACTCTAGCTGTTTCATGAATGTCATTTGAATAAGTTCTTGTTGCATCCACTTCTTCCATTTCTAAAATTTTTTCCAAATTAGTTCCTTTTGTTTGTATTAAATAATTGTTTTCTTCCCTTATAATAAAAGCTTCTTCTATTCCCTCAACACCATAAACTAAAGTATTCAAAATACTTTCCTTAATATCTTGCAAGTGAGTTAAGGATTCTTCCTTTTTGCTATAAATTAATAAAATATTGTCATTTCTTTTTACCTCTATAGATTTTTTATCAGATAAGATAGAATGAACTTTTTCAGCATCTCTATTGTTATAAAACTCTAACTCTAATCTAACTTCTGATAGATTTACATAAGATCTTTTTATAAGATTTCTAACTTTTCTCTCCTCTATTTTTTTGGCAAATTTAATGGCATCTTCTTCATTATTATACTTTGGTTTTAGGTATATATACATTGTTGGACTAGATATAACTTTTTTAGCATCGAAAATTTCTATCAAGCGTGGTAGACCTTGTGTAATTTTTACTCCTAATGATCCTGCTAAATGATAAACTCTCATAGTTAATTGAGTTGCCGGTTCTGATATGCTTTGAGCCGCAATTATACCAATACTACTACCATATTCTTCTCTGATTTTAACAAATTCCTCCATAACTTTTTCTCTTAAAGCATCTTCACTAATGTTCAATTCCTTAGCTACTCTTTTTATCTCTTCTTCTATACTAATTGGTAATTCCAAACTATATTCCCTTTGTTCTTTCTCTGACATCTATTTCTTTTGTTAGAACATCAAAATGTATTATTCTCCCCTCAGTATCTCTAACACTTCCATCATAACAAATTTTCAAATCTTGTAATGCATTTATTAATCTCCTTTCCATATAGCCTGAAACTCTAGTTTTTACAGATTTATCCATCATAGATTCTCTACTATTGCTTGCATCAAAGAAAAATTCAAATGGGTTTAAACCATCTCTAAAGCCTTTTGCTACAAATCCTCTAGCTTCTAAACTTTCATCACCAACTTTAAAATGTGGTAATGTTCTTCCAGTATAACCTCTTTTAATTCTTTCCCCCATAACTCTTTCTTGACCTATTAGGCCAACAGTTTGTAAGTAATTAATTATATCTCCTCTCGCTCCACATCTTGCTATTTTTATTGTATGATTATCTAATTTCAACTTGGAGATCATATCACTAATATTGTTTATTAAGGTATTAATTTTTCTAGTTATTATACTTTCAATATTCTTCTCATCCTTTGCTGATTCTATGAATTTGTTTATATTTTCTTTTTCTTTATTTATTTCATCTTTTATTTTTTTCTTCGCCGTTTCTGGTAAATTGTAATCGTTTATTCCTATTGAAAATCCATAAAACATTAAAAAGTTCATTGATAATAGTGAAATATTTTGTAGAAATTCATTGAAATAATCCTTCCCATATTTATTATAAATGGCATGTAAAAGAATAGCAGTTTCTGCACCAATAGCCGCTTTATCTATACATCCTTCCTTCAAACAACCATTCTCTATAACAACTTTTTCACCTGTTTTAGATTTAAACTCGATAGAAAAATCTTTAGGTAAGAAAAATGAAAAAATTTCCTTTCCACTAAATTCTTTCTTTTTTGGTATTTCTATTGTCGGGTCTATGCTTTTTACTAATTCTAAAGCTTCTTCTCTTGTAAAATTTCTTGGATATGTTGTTAACAAATATAATCCTGAAATGAAATCTTCCCTTAAACCTATTATTGGTCTATTATATCTTGGAGAAATAATATTTTCTAAAACACTCATAAGTATTTCAGCTTCCGTTCTAGCTTCCTCTGTTTGTGGAATGTGTAGATTCATTTCATCTCCATCAAAATCAGCATTGTAGGGAGCAGAAACAGAGAGGTTAAGTCTAAAAGTTTTAGCGGGAAGAACTCTTACTTTATGTGACATCATACTCATTTTATGTAAAGATGGTTGTCGATTAAATAAAGAAATATCACCATTTATTAAATGCCTTTCAACTATATAGCCAGGTTGTATTTCTTTTGCTATTTCTTCTTTGTTTTCTTCTGTTATTCTTTTTCTTCTACCATCTGGCCTTATTATATAATTTGCACCTGGCCAGATATTTGGTCCATTTAAAATATATTTCTTTAACTCTTCTATATTCTCTTCCCTAACAAATTCCGGAATAGTAAGCTCTTTAGCAATTTCTTCAGGAACACCAACTTCATCTATCATAACAAATGGATCGGGAGAAATAACAGTTCTAGCTGAAAAGTTAACTCTTTTACCAGCTAGGTTTCCTCTAAATCTACCTTCTTTTGTTTTTAATCTTTGTGATAATCCTTTAAGAACCCTTCCACTTCTATGTCTTGCTGGTGGTATTCCAGAAAGTTCATTATCGAAATATGTGGAAACATTATATTGTAGTAATTCCCATAAATCATCAATTATAAATTGTGGAGAGCCCAACTGTATATTTTCTCTTAATCTTTCATTTGTTCTAACTATTTCAACTAATTTATGAGTTAAGTCATCCTCACTTCTTTCACCAGTTTCTAAAGTTATAGATGGTCTCACTGTTACTGGTGGTACTAGTAATGTAGAAATTATAAAATATTCTGGTCTTGTTTTTATTCCAATTTTCTTTAAATCTTCGTTGCTTATTTTCTCGAATCTTTCTCTTATTTTATCAGGAGTTAATTGTTCTTCTCCTTCTAAGTACGTATGAGGCTTCAAAAATCTTATCTCTTTTTGTGTTTCACCACAATGCGGGCATTTTTTCTGTATATTTTTGAATACTTCTTTTATGCTTATTTTTTCTTTAGATTCCAACAATTCCTTTTTAACAAGTAATCTACTACATTTTCTACAAATAATTGTCAAAAGCTGATGAATAACTTTTGCATAAAGAACATGAACAACAGGTTTAGCCAACTCTATATGACCAAAATGACCTGGACATATACCTAAAGTTTGACCACAAGTTCTACATCTTACTCCAGGATCTATAGCACCCAATCTAGGATCCATTACTCCACCCTCTTTAGGATATCCTTCTTCATCATAAAGCTCAGCTTTATTTATTCTAGCAACACTTATTCTTTTTAAAAGCTCGGGATTTAAAAACTCAAATTCTATTTCTATCTTCATTCTTCAACAATCCTAATTCTTGGATATATATGCATGCTCTTTAATTCATCTAACATTAGCTTAAAAGCGTAACTCGTTTCTACATCATAAATTTTACTATCCCTACAAACCAAACAAACTTTTTTCCCACCCTTTTCTATTGCAAAAAGCCCACATTCCCCACAAACAGGAACAGTTACCTTATCTGAATCAAACCTTTCTTTTAATGTAACAACTGCACCATGTGCTAATAAAACATCTTTTTCCATTTCACCTAGTCTCAAACCACCTTCTCTACTTCTTCCTTCAGTTGGTTGTTTTGTTAATAAAGTTACAGGACCTCTTGATCTGGCATGTATTTTATTAGATACTAAATGATCTAATTTTTGGTAATAACAAGAACCTATAAAGATTTCTGCTTCAAACATTTTTCCAGTTATTCCATCATACATTATTTCATTACCAGTTCCTTTAAATCCATGTGCTATTAATTCTTTTTCTACTTCTTTTTCACTTATAGACTCAAATGGTAAAACAGTTTTAATTTTACCAGTAATGGCTGCAGCTTTACCAAAAAGCAACTCTAATAGCATACCCACAGTCATTCTAGATGGTAATCCATGTGGATTAAAAACTATATCTGGAACTATACCATCTTTAGTAAATGGCATATCTTCTTGTGGGAGAAGCAGTGCACAAACACCTTTTTGTCCATGTCTATTAGCAAACTTATCACCAATTTCTGGAATTTTCAAATCTCTAACAACAACTTTAACCATTTTTTCTCCATTTATGTTCCTACTAATAAAAACTCTATCAACTATTCCTCTATCTCCACTTCTTAATGTTAATGAAGATTCTCTTATATTTCCAAAAAGCATTTCTTTTCCTCCACCAAGAAATCTTAAAGGTGAAATCTTACCAACTAAAACATCTTCAGATGTAACTATAGCTTCTGGATAAATTATTCCATCCTCTTGTAACTTTTTGTAGGCATCTTCTCCTCTATATCCTTTAGCTTCTGGATCCGGAATTCTTATTTCATCTGTTTGACCACCCATATATCTTTTTCTCTCAGTCGTATAAGTTCTATACATCATTGACCAAAACATTCCCCTCATTACAGAGCTTAAATTTATAAGTATAGCATCTCCCGTATTAAATCCATCAAAAGAAGCAACTGCAACTATAGCATTTGATCCACCAACATTTTCTAATATTTTAGGATATGCTCTTGGTAAATGAGTTTGAACTAGTGGTACTTGTGAATATAAAAGCAAATTTGATTTTGTATCAGTTCTTATTGGTATACTTCTTAAAAATATGGATATTGCTTGATTGTTCATTTTGGCACCATAGTTTACTCTATCCCCCCTATCAAATTCTGGAAATGGAACAAGTGAAGCTGAAAAACCAAACATTAAGGATGGATGAATTTCTAAATGTGTATGCTCTTCAGTTAAGCTTTCCTCATCTATTGCTATATAGCTGTTTTCTTCTTCATCGCAATCTAAAAATTCAATAATTCCATTTTTAACTAAATCAGAAAATTTCATTTCACCATTTTTCAACTTTTTTATATGTTCCTCTGTTAATTTAGGTTTACCTTTTTCAACAACTATTAAAGGTCTTCTTACTCTTCCCCCCTCTGTAAAAATATGAATAACATTTAAATTCTTATAGTAGGCAATGTTTAAACTATTTGGTAAAGTATTATTTCTTCTTTTTTCTTTTACTTCCTTTACAAATTTTTCTGGATTATCTGTAAAACCTAAAAATTTGCCATCCAAAAATATTTCACATTTTTTCATATTCTGGTAAATTTTCAATTATTTTATCTATTTCCTCTTTAGGTAAATCAAAAGTTACTTCAGACATAAGTGCTAAATATTTTCTCAAACCTATGTTAGCTCCTTCTGGAGTTTCGACAGCACATATTCTTCCAAAATTTGTAGGATGTAGTTCTCTAGCTTCGAAGTGCTCTTGTGAAGATGCTAATGGAGACATTATGTTTCTCATATGCGATATAGATTTAAAATAGCTCATTCTATCTAATCTTTGTGTAACACCACTTCTATTACCAGGCCATGTACCTATTGCCATTGTAGATATCATTTGGTTTGTGAAAACATTCGCTTCAACAACAGTCTTTAATGGTGGTAATCTTCCCCTTTTTGTAGATTTAACATAATTAAAATTTATTCTAGTTATCAATCCCCATTTCCCAAGCATTATTGTTCTAAATAAAATTTCTAATAAATCACCAGCCAATCTTAATCTTTTGTTAGAGTAATGGTCTAAATCATCTTTATCCATTTTTCCCAAATGAAACATTATTAATTTTTCAATAGCTTTACATAGAAATATAGCTTTTTCCATTCTAAATGATTTTTCTTGTCCTATATGTGGTAACAAATATTTATCTAGCAATTTTTCTATTTTTTCATGCTTTTCTGGAGATTTTGTTATTTTTAAGTGCTTTATTAAATAATTCTTAGCTTCCTTACTATCACTAACTTCACTCTCTACTAAATTTATGTAGAATTGATCTTGAATTTCTTCATTTAGAGAAATTGTTAAAGCAATATCCTTATCTTCCTCTAATCCAAGTGCTTTTAATAATACTACTACTGGTAATCTAACAACATTTGCAAAAGTTATAGTTATTATTCCATCTTTTCTTCTTTCAAGTAAATGTCTTTGAATATAACCATCTTTTTCAGAATGTATTCTAGCTATCTCTTCAACTGTTCCAACATTAACTCTATCAACTATTACTTTATTTTCCGAAATTTCCTCTACTATAACCATTAATCTTTCAGTTCCATTTATTATGAAATAGCCACCAGGATCATTCGGATCTTCAAAATTTGCTATCAATTCGTTTTCATCCATTTTGGATAAAGGACATAAAACTGATTTAACCATTACAGGTATATCTCCAAAATGAACATATTCTTTCTCATTTTTTATTTCATTTATCCAAACATCACAACCTATGTAAAGAGGGGAAGCGTAAGTTAAGTTTCTTAATCTACACTCAAATGGAAGAACTTCTCTTTCAATGCCATCTGATTCAATAACTCTAGGACTTAAAAATTTTACATCACGAAGCTTAATTTTTAAGCTTCCCACTTCAGGCACATCTGGCTTTATAGTTTCTATTTCATCGACAATTTTTTGTACCTTTCTTGTTACGAAGTTATTGTATGAATCGATTTGATGCTTAACAAATCCTCTTTCCTTTAAAAAGCTATTTAATATATCAATAAAAGTCTCTCTTATCACTTTCCTTTAACCACTACCCTATAATATATTGATTTTATTTTTTTTAAATGAGGATCTTTTCTATAAAATTTTATTATATCCCCTTCTTTTGCTCCTAGAGCCTTAACTAACGGATCTGTCGAAAAAATCTTTGGATAAAATTTTAGAGATTTTCCATATTTTTTAAAGAGAGCACTCTTTTCTTCTTCGCTTACTATTTCGCATTCAGGTACCAAAAAATGTTTTCTTATATCTACCACTATAATAATATTAAAATGTCTAAAGTATTTATATTTTATGGTGCAATCAGAAAGCCTAATACAATCTATTGTTTGGTTAATATTTTGGATATTTATAATTATTAATATTTTATTTCCTGGATTTCAATTAAAAGTTCAAGTAATGCGTACTTTATCTGAAATTGAACAAACTCATTCATCAATAAGAAGATTGAAAATAGAAGCAGAAAACAAGATAAGAAAAATAGTGTCCAAAAAAATTAAGATAAAAAAAGAAACATTAGAAAACTTCTTTAAAAATATTATGGAACATCATATAATTCTTCCAGCTTCATTAGATCCTGCCGGAATAGTAGAAAAAATAGAGCATATATTAAATGTTGAAGAGAAAGAGCTTGAAAGACTTGGTTTAATGTTTTATAAAGATAAAAATGAGATGTATAATTTTCTTACATCAGTTTTAGCTCTGGTTGAAATAAATAAAATAGACAAAATAATAACTCATTATTTAGAGCTTATTAAAAAATCTAAAAACATTTATTTAGCATATCTTTTATCTACTCAATTACACATGTCTACTTACTTTTTTAATAAAATATCAAAATCACTTTATGCTGCCTCAACAGCGTTTATAGAAAATTTACCAGTTGGTGATTCTGTTGGTCCTTTAATTGCTTTACATTTAATTAAAAAAAGTAAAGCCAAATTAGTAAAAGAATTTAAAGAAGAAAATTGTGTTTTGTTAAAAGGAAAAATAAATGGTAGAGAAGTTTATTTAATAAAAGCTAGTGGGTTTGGTAGTAAAGTTGGTAGAATTGGTAGAGCAATTGAAAGAACAATAAAAGAAAGAAAAATTAAAAATTTGATAACAATTGATGCAGCTGTTAAGCTGGAAAGTGAAGAAAGTGGTACCATAGCTGAAGGAGTTGGAGTAGCTATTGGTGGTATTGGAATAGATAGCGCTTTTATAGAAAACATAGCAACTAAAAACAAAGTTAACTTATTTTCAACTTTAGTAAAAATGAGTATGGAGGAAGCTCTTAGTCCATTAAATAAAAAAATTTGTGATTCAGCAAAAATTGTTGTTGAAAAAATTGAAAACAGAATTAAAGATTTAAAAGGAAATATTTTAATAGCTGGAATTGGAAATACATGTGGAATTGGAAATACAATTAATGATTTCGAAAAAAGCGAAGAAAAAGTTAAGAAAGCTTTTCAAGAATATGAGAAACTTCGAAAATCAATTTTTTCTTAACTTCCTCTAAATCTTTATTATTCAAAATTTTAATATCAGCTAAATTAAGACAAGCTTCAGTTCCTTGACCATATTCTGGTTCATTAACTCCTCTATCTCTTTTATCAGCTTCTATAAATTCTTCTAAAGTTTTTGGGTCATCTTCTCTTGCCCGTTTTTTTATTCTTTCGAATCTTATTTGTAAATCAGCATCAACTCCTATTAGCAAAAAATTTTTGAAATTCTTTCTTAGATATTCTACTTCTCCAATATTTCTTAAGCCATCGATTATTACATTATCTTTATAAAAAAATGTTACTATTCTAACTAAAATATTATTACCAAAATTTTCCCTTAGTTCATTTCCTAAATCTTGTAATTTTTTTCTATCAAAATTTTTATCAGGTAAAAAAATTTTTATTATGTCTGAAAGTTTTACTATTGGTAGATTAAAATAGCTACTTAAAAATTTTGCTATCTCATCTTTACCAGAACCTATTGTACCAGTAATACCTATTATCACAAAAAAATTTAAAGGTCGGCGGCTCTAAGTGTTTTTCTATCGTTTGCTTTTGCTCTACCCACAGCTTCCTTTACAAGAGATTCTACTTTTTTATCTAATGCATTAAAAAATTCTTCACTTACTCTAAAATCTTTTATTAGTTCTCTAACAGCAGATTTTACTACAAGCGCCATAATTTATTTTAAAGCTAGGTATTTAAATATTATGACAAAAGGTACTCCATCAATGGGAAAAAGAATAGGAACAAAACATATAAGATGTAGAAGATGTGGAAAGCATAGTTACCATGTAAGAAAAAAGGTATGTTCACATTGTGGATTTGGAGAGGGCAGTAAAATAAGAAAATATAATTGGCATACAAAGCATTGGACTGGAAAATTTAGAACTATATAATGGGCCCGTAGCTCAGCATGGTAGAGCGGCTGAGGCTTTTGCCGCCGATGCTTTTAAGCTGCTGGGCTAAAAGCTTTGATATGTGAAAGAAGAAACCAGTAGGTCGCGGGTTCAAATCCCGCCGGGCCCATGCACTTTAAATATTTAAAGCTTTCTTACTCATCCTTAACGGAATTTCTAACGACAAATTCTAGGAATTTAACGGAATTCCCCACCAACCTACCTTCTCTAAAGCTTAAAGCAGGAGAAGGTTAGCTTCTGGTTTGATGGAAAATTGATAGATTACTTAGTACTAAGAAGAAAGATTGATTGAACTTTAAATTTAACTTTCAATATGAAAGAAACTTTGCTATATTATTATTAATACTACTATCTACTCCTTTAATACAATTAAATTTGACATTCCTCTTCTCCTTCTTTCTATTAAACCCCTAATTTCTAACCTATCAAGAATTCTACTTATTTTGACTTTTGAAAACCCAGTTTTCGAAATAAGATCGCCTTGAAAAATTGATCCACCAGCTTCTATAACTAATTCGTAAATCTTCCTTTCATCACCTTGTAAAGTTTTAGATATATGCTTAAACTTTGTTAGTTCTCTATTTGTTATTTGAACATGCTTTATCATTAACATCAAATATAAACTTACTATAATTAAAATAGACGAAAAAAACAATCCAATTACAGATTCTATGGGTAAAACTCCCCTTTTAATCGGGCAAATTTCTGGTTCTAATGGACATTGTTTATGCAACTCTTCTCCATATTTCAGAACAGTTTGTGTCAATGAAAAAATAACAAAGATTAAACCTATAGCAATTCCAGCAATTATTATTCCAACAATTTTCAAATTACCATAATTTCTCTGCATAAATTTAGATAGCATATTTAGTTATTTCTAAGTTACAACTTTTATATTTTTTACACCATTCTTCACACTTTTCAGCCCAATGCCTTTCCTTGTATTTTAGTTTACATTCTTCGCAAACATAAAATTCATTTATTTTCTTTACCATACTTTCTACCTAATTCTTCATACCTTTCATATACACCTTTTCCAGTTTTTTCTTCAATTTTTTCAAATTCTTCTTTATCTTTTTTGTTCAAAACAGGATCAACTAGTGGGTATAAGATATTATTCTTTTTATCTATATGTTCTCTAAATAAAACAACAAAATCCTCCGCACTTTCTCTGAATTTTTTAAACTCTGCTTCTAACATAAATAATTTTCTCAATTAATAACATAACTACTATTTGTCCGCCTTCTTTTGGAATTCCTTCCACTTCAGCTAATGGAAATAATGATTTTTCATCTTTCACATGATGACATTTATCTGCAAATTGGCTAAAGAACTCTAAAAGCTTTTTTACATCAGAATGTAGAACTTTATTTGGACTAAGCTTACTGAAAGATTCTAGGATCTTTAATCCTTCTATGATTACCCCATATTCTTCTTTTAATATCTCTGTCGGGTTTTCTACTTTCTCCATTTTTTATGCTTTTACTTAACCAATATAAACTTAATAATAAAAGCGACAAACTTAATATTCTTAAAAAAGGAAAATAAGGTGCCAAAAACTCTAGGGTTATATAAGTTCCTATCAGTGCTAAAAGAAGAATTGGACAGGAAGGACATATGCTAGTCAAAAATCCTGCTAAGATTCCACCTGAAAGTGTGCAAACTCCTTTAACACTTTTTTTCGAGTACCAGTAAAGTGCAATAGTAATACCGGATATCAAAGAAAAAACAACCATATAAATAATGTCAAATATTGTAATCGAGACTATTCTTATACTTTCGACATTAAATATCGGAATTGTTATCAGACCCATCGAAAAAGAATATAGGAAAAGAATTATAGCAGTGAAAAAAGTTGTTATTAAAATGTATCTTTTTTCACTAAATACCGACTTCAATTTTTTCACAAATTTTATTTCTTTCAATATTTCAATTGGATTTTTCATAATTTCTTTTTACGTTATAGAAATAAGTAAGTTTAAATAGAAGGTTTAAAATTTTTGAGTAACAAGGAATTTCCAACTACTGAAATATCGCTTAACATCATAGCGATAGCAGAAATTGTAGGGGTAACTAAAATCCCAAAGAAAGGATACAAAAAACCAGCTGCTATAGGAATTGCGGAAACGTTATAAATAAATGCCCAAAAAAGATTTTGTTTAATTTTATTCACAGTCTTTTCGCTTAACTCTATCGCAGAAACAACATCTCTTAAATCATCTTTTATTAAAACAATATCTCCAGCAGATTTTGCTATGTCAGTACCAGAACCAATTGCTATTCCTATATCGCTTTGAGTTAAAGCTGGTGCATCGTTAATTCCGTCTCCAACCATTATAACAGTCTTTCCATTCTTCTGTAATCTTTTAATTTCTTTTACCTTGTCTTGCGGCAACACTTCCGCCAAAACTTTTTCTATTCCGAGCTCCTTAGCTATAGAATTTGCAACTTTTTTGTTGTCTCCAGTTAGCATAATTACTTCTAATCCACTTTCCTTAAGTTTTTGTATTGCTTCCTTAGAAAATTCTTTCAAAGTATCTGCTACTCCTATTACACCAACAGCTTTTTTGTTTAAAGAAACGATTATGGTTGTAATTCCATTTTCTTGTAAAGATGAAATTTCTTCTTCAAATTCTTTTACGTTAATCTTATAATCGTTCATAAGAGTTAAATTTCCAACTAAAATTTCTCTATTTCTTTGTTTTGCTATAACCCCCTTTCCAGGTATAACTTCAAACCTTTCTGGATTAGAAACTTTAATTTTTTTCTTTTTAACTTCATCAATGATAGCTCGAGCTATGGGATGCTCAGAGTTTTTTTCTGCAATGGCAGCTAGCTCCAAAGCCTTTTCGTTAATTATTTTAACAACTTCTGGTTTACCTTTAGTTAAAGTTCCAGTCTTATCAAGAACGATTGTATCAGCTTTATGTATCACTTCTAATTTTCCCGCATCCCTTATTAGAATGCCAAGCTTGGCCCCGTTTCCCATCCCAACCATCAAGGCTGTGGGAGTTGCCAAGCCTAAAGCACAGGGGCAAGCTATAACTAAGACAGAAACAGCTGCAGTTAATGCAAAAAGAAAACTTGAACCTAAGACAAAATACCAAGCTGAAAATGTGATAAAGGAAATTGAAATAACCACGGGAACAAAATAACCGGTAACTTTATCAGCGATTTTTTGAATGGATGCTTTGGTAAGTAAAGCCTCATCAACGAGCTTAACTATTTGTGCTAGTAAAGTTTCTTTTCCAACTTTTTCCGCTTTTATTTTTAGTACACCAAACTTGTTTATGGTACCAGCAATGACTTTATCCCCAGTTTTTTTATCAACAGGAATGCTTTCTCCAGTAATCATAGACTCATCAACACTAGAATAGCCTTCAATTACTTTCCCATCAACTGGCACACTTTCTCCAGGTTTTACAATTAAGATATCGCCAACTTTAACCTCTTCCAATGGGATTTTAACTTCTCTACCATTTTTAATCAAGGTAGCTATTCTTGGCTTGAGTGAAATCAACTTTTTTATTGCTTCCCCTGCTTTCTTTCTTGTTAGGCTTTCTAAGAAATGACCAAAGTAAATAGTTGTTAGAACAGTAGTAGAAGCTTCGTAGAACACTTCTCCCTTAAACAAAAAGGTTGCAAACACGGAATAAAAATAAGAAACAGAAGTACTTAGTGCAACTAAAACATCCATGTTTGCGGTTTTGCCTTTTAAGGAAAACCAAGCACCTTTGTAAAATTTATAGCCAACTAAAACTTGAACAGGAGTAGCTAAAAGAAATAGAAGTAAGTTTTTTTCAGGCGAATAATAAAAGGTCGTAATAAAAAATACTGGTAATGTAAAAATCAATCCTATGAAGAAAACTATAAGTTGCTTCTTTATTTCGAATTTTTCTCTTCCTTCCTCCAAAATCTCTTCTTTTTCAGAAACGTATGCTTCATAGCATAGCTTTTTAACTATTTTTTTAATTTTTCCCTCGTCAATTTCATTAGGGTTGTACAATACAACAGCTTTCTTTGTCGCAAAACTTACAGAAGCCTTAGTTACACCTTTTAGTTTGGATAGTCCTTTCTCTATAGTAGTCGCACAGCTAGCACAGTGCATTCCTCCTATTTCCAAAACAATCTTTCTTTCATTTCCCTTCACTTGAGTTTATTACTATTGCCACATGAACAACTGCTACCTGAACCTTTACTTTCAGGAGAGTTTTTTTGTTGATTTGTTACCTCATTGGAAGTTTCGTCTGTAATGGCAGCTTTATACGTATTGAACACGTCTAAGGAAAGTATCTGTTGTTTTGATGTTCTTGTTGGAATATAGCTAACATCAAATAAATTTGGGAACCTAAATTTTACACTAATAACACCATCAATTTTTTTGAGTTCTTCTGTTATTAATGGGGCATGACCTGGGCATGGGATATTAACCTGTAGTGTTATTGACGATTCAGCTCCAGCAAAAGATCCTGTTATCAACGATCCAGAATTTAAGTTTGCTACAATCGGAAATATCAGCATGAATAACAATAAGTTTGTAAAAACTGTCGTTCAATATAATGTTGAAAGATATTTCCATTTCCTTTTAATACCTTCTAATGAAAAGCTTATTTCCGTTCCATTTGCCATTTTCTGGCAGACATATATGCCTTGCTTTTTAAGGTAAACAAACGCAGAAATTGTAGCAAAAACCAAAGATAGTGCTATGAGTATGTGAACGAAATAAGGATTTAACAAAAGTGGTCTGAAGAATGCTGTAGCTGCTGTTACACCTAAGATTGTGAATAGTATGAAAGCTATACATCCTATGTTATGTGTGGTAATATTCTGTATAACAGTCCAGACCAAATGCCTTTCTTTTCTTCCTTTCTTGTTTTTACTTGTTTTTACAACAACTTTTCTTTTGATTGCTGGATTTTTCCATAATAAAATGTAGAAAGAAACAGCTTATAAAAGTAATGATGAAACTAGTTTCACTAGCGGGTTTCTGAATTACGAATCTCTTAAAAAATCTGTCAAAAATTTTGTTTTGTGTGCATTAATGGTAAACTTAATGATCTCTTGAGCAGTTTGGCAATTTATCAGCTAGGCAAAAAATCGAGCAAACGGCAAACCGAAAAATGGGTCCTATTCTTGATTAAAGTATTAGATGGGAAAAAAGAGAAAAATTAAACCAGAATAGTTGACAAATCCTCGGTTTTTATCATTGTTATTTTGTGTGTATTAATGAATTTTCAAAAAAGTTTTCAAAGAGGAAAAATGTCAACCACCAAATGTAAATTAAGCAAGGTATTTTTCAATCTCTAGAGTTCCAACAATTTTGGCAATCTCAATCATAACTTCTTTTCTTAATCCTTTATCAATCTACTTTTGAGCAAGGATCTTAAACTCACGATAATAATCTACAACCCACTTCCAAACGCTTGGATGAAATTTCTTTTTAACAAACATTAGTAACCAGCATTCTAGTCAGATAATGTTCCAAACTTTGCTAAAACATTTCTTACCTGCTTTTGTAAAGTATTAATTCGACTTGAGCTATAACTTGAATTCCAAAGCAACAAAATTCAACTTAGCTTTATACTCGGCAATAGCTTGGTTAGGCCATTCTGGTTCTTCTGGCATTCAACTCATTTTTTCAACCTCAGTATTACCACAAATGTTATATATTTCAGCTTCTTCGCTAAAAATTGCTTTACAGTTTAGACATTTCTTCATATGCTTAGTTTTTAATGGCAAATAATTTAAAAATTTATTTCCCGTTAGAATTACCGTTAATAAATTAAAGCAAATTAAGGTCTATGCTTTTTTTCGGTTATTTTACTCCATTCATTCCATGTTACAGGAGAACAAGTGAAATTGATTATTTTACCATCAGGACAAGCCTTCTTAGCTTCATTCAAGCAATTGTTTTTTGTTTCTTCAATTGTATTACCTCCAATAGCTGCATTGTTAACTACATCTCTTGTTGTTTTCCATTTCTTACCTTCGTATTCCCCACTTTCATAGCAACTTGCTAAGCAAGCGCAAACATACTTAGGAGGATTATAACCTACACATCCAGATAGAAAAATTATTGGTATTATCAGTAAAGTTAAAATCTCTTTCATAATTAATTTTTTTTGCTTGTATTTAAATATTATGTTAAAACATAATTATTCTAATTATTAGAAAATTGGCTATAGATCAAGGTAGATCTGCTTCCGAGTTTTTAGAAGAGTTAATGAGGAAAATAGTTTAATGATAATTTTAACGTAAGGAAAATCTTATGAATAACCTCTTACAAAATACTTAACATAAGTTTTGAAATTCGTTCTGGAGAAGGTAAGGTAGCAGGAGGTTCAAGATGTTTTACTTGAATGTATTGAAGCATGTATCGATATATCAAATCATATAAGGAGACCAACTAGTTGTAGTGATTAAAAATCTTTCTAAACGTTTACAAGAAATAGCAAAATTTAGAAATGTGGTTGTTCAATATGTCTTGGTAAATAAAGTTAAGCTCTTTAAAATAGTTAAGGAAAGTACAAAAGATATAAAATATTAAAGCTTTTTTGTTTGAATTATACTAATATTTGAGCAAGCAAGTAAGAAGCTTTAGATAAAATTTTAGAGTGTCTTTTCAATAGCTTCCTTTATAATTTCATAAGCTTTTTTAGCTTCTTCTACGGCAACTTCACTTTCAAGTGTTGATACATCTCCCAATGGTTTTCCTTCTGCAACAGCTCTTAACAATCTACGCATTATTTTTCCACTTCTAGTTTTTGGTAATACATTAACAAAAGTTATTATTGCATCACTTGCAACTATAGGACCAATTGTTGTTCTAAGATGTTTTTTTAGTTCTTCTCTAAGATTTTCACTAGCTGAATAACCTTCTTTTAATGTAACATAAATTAATGGAATTTCTCCTTTTATTGGGTCGTTTTTACCAACGCAAGCAGATTCAGCAACAGCAGGATGTTTATTCATAGCCGATTCTACTTCTGCTGTTCCTATTCTATGTCCAGCAACTTTAAGAACATCATCTGCTCTACCAATAACCCAAATCCAGTTATCATTATCAATAGTTGCAAAATCACCAGTATAAAACCACCAACCTTTATGTTTATATTTTTCAAAGTATGTACTCAAAAATCTGTTTGGATCTTTCCATAATGTCATGAGTATTCCTGGCCATGGAGATGTAATAATAAGATATCCTTTTTGTCCAGTCATTACAGGATTTCCTTCTTCATCAACAACACTAAAAGTTATACCAGGAAAAATTGGACCATTTGTACCTGGCTTGAGAGGTAGAATTTTACCTCTACCTGGGCAGTGACCAGTTAATATACCACCAGTTTCTGTCATCCACCATGTGCTAGAGCTACATGTCTTTTCTCTTCCAAAAACTTTGAAATACCATTTCCAAGCTTCTGGATTTATAGGTTCTCCAACACTATGAGCTATTCTAAGTGTAGATGTATCATGTTTTAAATATATTTCCTCAGGAAATCTCATTAACATTCTTATAGCAGTTGGGGCTGTGTAAAATATTGTTACTCCATATCTTTCTATAATTGCAGCCCATCTATCAATGCTTGGATAATCTGGAGCACCTTCATAAATTATTATAGTAGCTCCATGCATGAGTGGACCATAAACTATGTGACTATGTCCTGTAATCCATCCTATATCTGCTGTGGACCAGTAAATATCTGAATCATTTATATCAAAAATCATTTTAGTTGTTGCAAAAAGATAAACAGCATAACCTCCAACACTATGTTGAGTTCCTTTTGGTTTTCCAGTTGTTCCAGAAGTATAAAGAATAAAGCTATAATCATCGCTTCCCATTGGTTCACATGGTACAAAAGTATTCATTGGAATATTTGCAATTAATTCATGATACCATAAATCTCTTTCTTTATTCCAAGGAACTTCTATTCCAAGTCTTTTAATAACTATAACCTTTTCAATTTTATGTCCTTGAGCTTCACATATTTTTACTGCTTCATCAACAGTTGCTTTTAAATTAATTTGCTTTCCTCTTCTCCACATTCCATCAGTTGCTACTATTATTTTTGCTCCCGCATCAATTATTCTCGTAGCAAGAGCTTCTGCACTAAAGCCACTAAAAACAATACTATGTGCAACACCAATCCTTTGAACAGCAAGCATGAACAAGATTAATTCTGGAATCATTGGAAGATAAAATGTTATGATTTCTCCCTTTTTAATACCAAATTTTTCTTTAAGAGTAAAAGCAATTCTATTTGTTTCCCTCCAAATGTCATAATATGTTAACTTTCTAACTTCTTTTGGTTCTCCTTTTTCATCAACAGGTTCTCCTTCCCATATTATTGCAACTTTGTTCTTTCTACCCTTTTCTATTTGCCAATCTGTACAAAGATAAGCTAGATTTGTTTCACCACCAACAAACCATCTAAAAAAAGGTGGATTCGTATCATCTAAAACCTTATTCCACTTTTTAAACCAATGAATTTGATTTGCCCAATATTCCCACCATTTTTCCATAGATTCTTTATCTTTTATAGTTGAGAAATAAAATTTTTTCCATTCATCTAAGCTTTCAATTTTATTTTCCCAACCTTTTGGAATCATATATGTTTTGAATTCATCTATCATCTGAATTAATATATTGTTTTGCTTAATTTATTTCATATGAAAAATATAATTGAGCTTGAAAATGTTACTAAAATATATCAACTTGGATTAACACAAGTTGTTGCACTCAATAAAATAAATTTAAAAATAAAAAGGAATGAGCTTGTTTCAATAATGGGTCCTTCTGGCTCTGGTAAGTCAACTCTTTTACATTTAATTGGTGCTTTAGATAAACCAACTTATGGTAAAGTGTATATAGATGGAATAGATTTATCTAATCTAACAGATGATGAAATGTCAAAAATAAGATTAGAAAAAATTGGCTTCGTTTTTCAATTTTTTAATCTTTACCCAACACTTACAGCATTAGAAAATATAGAGTTACCAATGATTATAGGGGAAAGAAATAAAAAAGAAAGAAGAAAAAGAGCTATTGAGTTACTTGAATCTGTTGGATTAAAAAATAAAGCGAATCATTATCCATCTCAATTATCCGGTGGTGAAAGACAAAGAGTTGCAATAGCTAGAGCTTTAGCAAATGATCCACCTATAATTCTTGCGGATGAACCAACAGGAAACTTAGATTCTAAAAGTGGTGAAGAAATAATAAAACTGTTAAGTAATTTACATGAAAACAATGAAAAAACAATTGTTTTAGTTACACATAACAAAAATATTGCTAAATATTCAGAACGTATAATTTATTTAAAAGATGGTAAAATAGAGGTATGAAAAAATTATATTTGTTGTTTATATTGTTAGTAATTTCACAATCAATAGCTATTATTTCAGCAAGCAAATCTTTTGAAATTATATCAAAAGTAAATCCATCAATAATTTTTCCTGGTAATGAAGGTTATATCGAGTTTACATTATTAAATACAGGTACAGAATCTATAAATAATATTGAAATAAAATCTTGGAAAGTAGATCCAGCTATATCTATTAAAACTCCTATTATGAAAGACCTAGGAAGCTTAGAAGCTGGAAGAAGTAAATCTTTTTTGGTTAAATTTTCAGTTTCACCAACCGCATCTTCTGGCTTTTATACTTCATCATTTACAATAGATGCTTGCTACGAAAATTTATGTAAATCATATGTAGTACATGTATTAATAACAGTTCAATCACCCTCAACCATAGAAATATTATCAGTAGAGCCAAATTCAATAAAAATTGGTGAGGAAGCAACATTTAATATTTCCATAATTAATGTTGCGGATAGTTCTCTAAACAATTTGCTTGTATCATGGCAATCTTTGAATAACCTAATAGTACCAATAGGTTCTGATAATAATGTATTTATACAAAAAATTGAGCCATATGAAACTAAAAAACTTTCATGGAAAATTATGGCACATTCTACAGCTGCTCCAGGAATTGTTCCAATAACAATAAAAATAACTTATGTTGATCAAATAGGAAATCAAAAAGAAATTGTTAGCAATTCAGGAATAATTATTGAAGGTAGCACAGATTTTGATATTAATATTGAAAGCATAACAGAAAATTCTGTAACACTAACTTTATCAAACATAGGACCAAATCATGCATACTCTGTAATACTTACTATTGATAATATAACAAAAGTTATTGGTAACATTAATTCTGGAGATTATACAGCAATTGATTTAAAACCAAGAGAAATAGGTAAAAGTGCTTTAATTAAAATTTCCTATACAGATGCTCTTGGAGTAAGAAGAACAATAGAAAAACCAATAACATTAAAACTGCCAATTGAAAAAACTATTATTGAAAAATATCCTTCACAAAAATTTAGAGAAAGAGGAAGTAATGTAACAATGAATTATATTTTAATTGGAATTCTCGGAATTGTTATATTGGTGCTAATTTTCAAGTTTGTTGTTTTTAGAAAAAAATCATCTAGATGAAATTTATCGATATATTAAAACTTTCAATAAACAATCTTTCACAAAGAGAGTTGAGAAGTTGGTTAACAATACTTGGAATAATTATTGGTACGGCTTCGATAGTTGGAATACTTTCTGTTGGAGAAGGGATGAAAGAATCTATTTCAAGTCAACTAGCATCTTTTGGAGGAGATATGTTATTAATAACGCCTGGCCATACAAGAGCTACAAGAGAGTTCGATGAAATAAGGGCTGTTATGCAAGCTAGATTTGCTATACCAACAAGCATTTTAGATGAAAAGGATGTTAGAACAATAAAAAGTGTAGAGGGAGTTAAATTTGTAACACCAACAATATCTGGAAGAGCAGAAATAAAATATAAAAATGAAAAAATAACACTACCAATTCAAGGAATAGAGACTTTATACTTTAGTGAATTTACAAAAGTTGATTTAGAGAATGGAAGATTTTTTCATAATTCAGAAAAAGATGTTGTCGTTATAGGAAGTAATGTACCAAGTATGTTTAAAAATTCACTTAAATTAAACTTAAAAATAGAAATTAATGGAAGAATATTTAAAGTTATTGGGATTTTGGAAAAAGCAGGGGAAGTCGGTGCATTTGTTGGGATAGATAGAACAATATACATGCCAATTTCTTCTGCAAGGGATGTTTTAAATATTAGTTCTACTAGATATTCAGCAATTTTTGCAAAAGTAGAAAATTTAGAAATACTTGATGAAACAAGCAATAATATTGAAACAGCTTTAATGAAATCAAGAAAAGTTACAGAAAATACAAAAGATTTTACAATAACATCTATAAAAACAATTCAAGAAAGAGTTTTAAATATTGTTGGAAGTATGAATTTTTTTCTTGGAGGAATTGCTGCAATATCATTATTAGTTGGAGCAGTTGGTATAGCTAATACAATGTTTACTTCTGTTCTCGAAAGAACAAGACTAATAGGAACTTTAAAAGCATTAGGTACGAAAAATAGTGAAATAATGAAAATATTTTTAGTAGAATCTGCATTGCTTGGCTTTATAGGCGGTTTAATTGGTATATTTTGTGGATTTATAGTATCTGGTTTAATTTCTGAAATGGGAATTAGAATGGGTGGATTTGTAACTAGTGTAGTATCGATTAATGCAAACTTATTTATATTTGCAATTGTATTTTCAACATCTATAGGAATTATTTCAGGAATCCTCCCAGCAAAAAGGGCTGCTAACCTTCAACCAATAGAGGCATTAAGGTATGAATAATACATCATCAATTCTCCATTTTGGAACTATTTTATCTTTTATTTTTGGAACCGAGTTATTTTTATAATGCTGTAAGCCGCAATAAGCTATCATTACACCGTTATCTGAAGCATATTCTTCTTCAACAACTTTAAAGCTTGCTCCCCTTTCACTGCACATTATATTAAACATTTCTTGTAATCTTTTATTAGATGCTACCCCACCAACTAGTAAAACTTCATTTTTATTCATATGTGCTAAAGCTCTTTCAGTTACTTCAACTATCATTGCGAAGCATGTTTCTTGCAAAGAAAAAGCTATATCTTCAAACTTATAACCTTCCTTAATTAATTTTATGGCATGCGTTGCAATTCCAGAAAAAGAAAAATCAATTCCCTTTACCAAATAAGGCAAACTTATGTATTTTCCACTTTTTGCTAATTTTTCTATTTCCCTACCACCAGGCATTGGTAGTTTCATTTCCCTAGCAACAACATCCAAGCAATTACCAATTGGTATGTCTAATGTTTCTCCAAGAATTCTATATCTCCCTTCTATAAAAGCAATTATTTGACTATTTCCACCAGATAAATAAACAAAAATGGGATCATCGCTTTTTGTTGTTAGCTTACCAATTTCTAAATGAGCTATACCGTGATTTACAGGAACCAATAACTTTTTATATTTTTTTGCTAGTTGAATTGCAAAATTTGCAGTAATAATTAATGGTAAAGGTAATCCAGGACCAGCTGAATAAGAAATTATATCAATATCTTTTAAACTCAAGTTAGATTTTTCTAAAGCTCTTTTAAGAATATCTTTTTTTACTTTTTCATGATGTTTACCTGCTTCTCGTGGAATAATACCACTTCCTATTTTTGGTACATATACATCTTTTTCATTTGCCAATATTTTCTCATCTTCAACAATACCAATCCCAAATGTATGTGCAGTACCTTCTATACCCAAAGAAATCATTCCATGTATAATGTATAATTTTCAAAACGTATAAGATAGCTGAAATTCAATCTATTGAAAGATGAGGTATAATTTATGTTAGATTCTATATTTCTCACAACTAAGTTATTATTTTGTTGGTTAACTTTTATCTCAAAATTTTGCTTAGTTAAATTTTTAAAACTTATAATACTCTCAAAATAACAATCTTTGCAATTAGTTATAAGGTTAATCGCATATGATTCAATAATTTTTGAAATATAGGAAGAATATTTTGTTGAAATATCTTTTTTTAGCTTAAAAAAACTAAGATCGAACATATTAGCAATTAAAACAAATAAAATAAATCCTAGAGTGGAATAAATTACAAATTGTATTATTAAAACTTGAGATTTCATTAAGTGAAATAAAGTGTTATTATGTTATTTTTATCTATTTTAGAAAATACTATTCGAATATTTTTCAAATCTGTAGATTGAATTGGTGATTCGATTTTATATTGAAAAGTTTCTGAATCAGATGTTAAGTTTCTAAAACTTATTCTATAAGATATTTTAAATACCATACCTTCTCTATCAGCTCTAGCACAAATACAAAATGGTTTATCCAAACCAAAAATACCTGGATTTCTTTCACATTTACCAGTATTATTATTGCAGGAATCGTAAATAGATAGCCAACCATAACCTATTGCTATATTACTACTTTTACTAATTGATTCAAAAGTCAAATAATTTTCACTTTTATTAACTTTCCATACACCATCTACTGGAGAAGAAAATAATTGCTCGGAAGCTCCTTTTATAGCATTCTCTATTTTTGATGATAATGAGTTGAAATTATAAATATCAAACATATCTTTCATTCTTTCTACTTTTATAGAACCTTGTCTTTTTTCTATTAGTGGCATACCCCAAAAATAAGCAGTAGAAACTAAAGTTATTGTTAGCATCGCTATAGTAACTAATGCTACTATTTCAGATTGTGTTTTCATTTTGTTAATTCTGGTTTTTTCAATGGTGGTAATGTTGGTCTTCTAGTTCTTTTTTCAATTTCTTCTAATGTAGCAACTATTCTTTCATTCAATTCCAAAATTCTTTTGTTATTTTCTATCAATTGAGTTATTAATTCACTTTCAATACCTTTCGTTTCCTCTTTTTTTGGAGCTTCCTTTTCTTCTTCACTACTACCTAGTTTTATATATGTTAGCAATTCGTTCAAATTTGAAATCAAAGTATCTAACTTTCCAGGGATTTTAGAAAGCTCTATTGTTAATGCATCATTGGCTCTAACTATTTGATGTACAACCTCTTGATTCATTTTTACTATACCCACAATATCCTTCAAAAACTCCTTTATATCTAGCAATTGCTTAGCAGATTCTATTTCTTCAATTTTTTTCTCTAACTTTCTAAGTGGAGAAACAGGAATAAGCTCGAATTCTTCTTCTGGCATATATAAAATTTGCTTTTATTAATTAAATTTAATTAGTTAAGTGATAGTAAAACCCTCTAGATTAAAAAAGATAGGAAGATATATTTTTGCTATTCTACTAATAATTTTTGGTATTGCTCATTATTTCAATGTTTTTAGCTATTTTCAACGTATACCCCTTTCAAATTATCTTAACTTATTTTTTGTAGCTTTTGGTATATTAATAATTTTACATACAGAGCTAAGTAGGTTATTAATTAAATACATAATAAGTGAAAGCGAAATAAGTGAAATGAAAGGAATTATAAGAAGAAAAAAGATAAAAGTTTTACCAAATAAGGTATCATCTATCAAAATAAAACAAAACATATTTGAAAGGGGTATTGGTATAGGGGATATTGAGGTTTATGTTGAGGAAGACGTACCAGATATAGTAATGAGTGGTATAAGAAATGTTAAAGAAGTTTATTCTTATATAGAGAGTTTAGTTGGTAAAGGAGTTGTAGAATATAAAAGTAAAAAAGTTTTGCCAAGCACAGAAATTCTAAAAATATTAGAAAATAAATTTAAAGAAAGCAAAATAATTGCATACAAATTTTTTGAAAAAGAAAAAGTATGGAAAGCTTTAATTTATTATAAACAAAGTTATTTTTTAATCGAATTAAGCGAAGAAGGAGAAATAATTTCTGAAGTAAGATTAAATAGCGAAGAAGCAAATAAAGTTAAAGAAAAATTTTTATAAAAGTTCATCTAACGAATTTAAAACTTTTATACCATTTTCTTCTAAAATTTTTTTGGCAATAATCTCGTTTGTACCAACTATTCTTATAAAAAAGGGAATATCAATTTTTTCTTCAACTATTGCTTTAGCTATTTCATCACATCTAGTAATCCCACCAAAAATATTAAAAATTACTTTTTTTGGTTTTCTAATTTTTATTATTTTTAAAGCTGCTTTCATTTTTTCCACGGATGCACCACCTCCAATATCCATGAAAAAAGCTGGATTATCAATCAAATCCATAGTTGCCATTGTTAAACCAGCTCCAACACCAAGTATCCCAACTTCTCCATTTAAATCTACAAAATGAATATCATTTTCAAAAGCAATTTTTTCTATTTCACTTTTTATTTCTTTAATTCTATACTTTAAAATATCTTCATGTTTATATAAAGAGTTATCATCTATTATAATTTTTGCATCCAAAGCAATAAATCCATTTTTAGTTAAAGCTAATGGATTTATTTCAACAAGTTCAGCATCATAATCAACAGCTATTTTCAAAAGCTTTTCTGCAATAATTTTTATTTCGAGATTTTCTATTTTATTCAAATCTATTTCATTTGCTTCACTAATATCTATTCCTCCCTTATCAGAAAATAATAGTTTTAGCTTTCTTTCATACGTATCTAAAAAAGCAGATAAATAAAGCTCTTTTATTACATCAATTTTTTCCTCTATTAAAACTTCTTCAACATTTTTATCGAAAATTTCTTTTAGATTTTTAATTAAATCTTCCTTGCTCGAAAAAATTATTAAATTATTTTTTCTTCTATTACCTATTAATACCTGAGCTTTTAAAACAACTTCTTCAAAATCCATTCTTAGCGAGTAAAAGCTATCGGTTCTTCTAACCAAATAAGATTTTGGAACTTTTATTCCATACTTTTTAAATATTTCTTTTCCAATATATTCTTTAATCCTCATTTGTTAAGCTAAAAAATTTAATTGCATTTTCTGTAGTTTTTAAATCAACTTCTTCAAATGAAACTTTTTTAATTTCAGCTATTTTCTGGCAAACAATTTTAACGTTTAAAGGTGAATTTCTAGCTTTAGGATTTTCTGGATTGTTCCAAGGAGAATCTGTTTCTGTCATCAAATATTCTAAATCAAAAAGCTTAACAATTTCTTTATGTTTATTGCTTTTAACAATTATTGGTCCAATTGTTATTTTAAAATTATTTTCATTAATACGTTTAAATAAATGCAATGCTCCAAATAAATGTAGTAAAACATTTTTGGCATCTTCTTGTTCCAAAATTTTTATTGCATCTTCATATGCATCCCTACAATGAATAACCAAAGGTTTTTTGATTTCATTAGCAAATTCAATCATTCTTTCAAAAAGCTCTTTTTGTTTATTTCTCCAGTAATCTTCTTTAATCCAAAAATAATCTAAACCAACTTCGCCAATAGCTTTTACATAATCAATATTTTCCTTAACTAGAGAAAAAAACATTTCTATATCTTTTTCCGAAATTTCTTTTATATATTCTGGATGTAACCCAAAACATGCAAAAACAAAATTATTATATTTTTTAACAATATTCAAAGTTTTTTGAAAATCATTTAAATGACAACAACTTGTAACTATTGCTTTTAACCCTTTTTTACAATTTCCTATAACCAAATCTCTATCATCATCAAAATCTTTTTGCTCAATATGACAATGAGCATCTATCATATTTAAATTCGAGATAAAGTTTATATATTTATGAAAAAAAGAAGTTTAGAAATATTGGCAATTATACTTTCAATAGCTTTAATTATAAACATAATGCTAATAATATGGTTTGAAGTAAGCTCATTAACAGAAGAAAAAGAAGAGCTAGCGAAAGCAAAAGAAACCTTATATCCAATTTATATTGGCAATGTTACAAATTATCCAATTGTAGAAATATATGCTCCAGCTGTAGATAATAATGGAAATGGTGTAATTACAAAATTTAGAGTTCAAGCAATTCCTGGAACTGGAAGAGTTTTGGTAAATATAAATAATTTGGTTTATTGGGTAGATACTCAAAGCTCTATTCAAACAGCAAGAAAGGTTGCAGAAAAATTTACCAAGATTAATTTATCGAACATTGATGTAATATATGACATAGATGCTAGTAATACAAGTATTGTTGGAGGGCCATCTGGAGGAGCAGCACTAACTTTAGCAACAATAGCTGCTATAAAAAATGTTTCTTTGAGAAAAGATATAACTATAACAGGAACTATAAATGAAGATGGAATCATAGGTCAGGTAGGTGGTATAAAAGAAAAAACGGAAGCAGCAAAAAAATTTGGGTTAAAAGCGATTTTAGTTCCTTTTGGTGAATCCGAAAGTGTTAATTATATACCGGTTAAAAAATGTGAAGAAATAGGTTTTGTTAAATTTTGTATAATAGAATATAAAGCAGAAAGGCAAAAAATTAAAGAAAAAGATATTGATGTAATTGAAGTTAGCAATATAGAGGAAGCTTGGAAATATTTTTCAACTTATTGAATCAATTAATTTTTTTATAATCTTTTCCTTTCCAACTTCTTTTATATAATTAATAAGTCTTGGTCCCCCATCTTTGCTTAATAAAATTCTATAAACAATTTTAAAAAATTCCTTTATATTTCCACTTCTTTTTGCTATTTCAAAAATTTTTTTTTCTAAGTTATTTTCAGTTTGAATGGCATTTATAAGCTCTTTAATAAATTGCTTATATTCTTCTGGCACAACAAACTTTTCTTTTTTCAAGTAAAAGTTGTTCATCCAATTTTTTATTAATGTAATTATTTTGTTTAATCTTACTTCATCAAATTCATAATTTAATTCTTTCAATTTTTTAACCAAAAGTTCTTCTCCAAAGTTTTCTATTATTTCAACTATTTTGAAAAAATTAACATTAAATGTTTTTCTATTTTCAACATTTACAACAGCAAGCATATAAGCATTTTTCAAATTATTATCCTTTCTTTTATTTCCTGCGCTTTCTAAACCAAAATAAACTCTCTCTGCAAAATTAAATTCATCGAAAATTCTTGGCACTAAGGAAGAGAATCTTATATCTTTAGCTATTGTTAATCTACCTTGGGCCATCCAATATCTTAAATGTTCTGGTAACATGAAATTTAAAACATCATCAAGAGTAATTACATTTCCTCTGCTTTTACTCATTTTAGCACCATTAACTAAAAAATGTTCATAAATAACAGGAAACGGTACTTCCCAATTAAACAATTTAACTATTTCTTTTCCACTATCCCAGCTACCACCAGCTGCAGCATGCTCTTTACCAAAAGGTTCACAAGTAACTTTTAAAAATGACCATCTGGCTGGCCATTCTACTCTCCATGTTAATTTAGCATTTCCATTTAAAACGGAAATTTCTCCTTCATATCCGCAACCTTCCACTTCATATTTTTTATGCAAAAATTTTTTAGCTTTTTCACAAACAAATCTTGCTTTTAAGCTTTTTTCATCGTAGCTTAAAATTTTTGTATTAGATATTTTTTTGCATTTTGGGCAAATTATATCTATTGGATACCAATCTTCTTCGAGCTTAGTTGTTCTATATTTGTTTAAAATTTCTATTATTTCCATTCTTTTTTCTAAAGCAATTTTGATTGTTTCATTGTACATACCATTTTTATACATCTCAATCCCAAAAAAAGCTTCTGGCTTAACAAAAAATTTTTCCAATTGCTTTAGAAATATATCTTCAAAATGTCTTGTAAAACTTTCATGACATCCATATATATCTGGAATATAACATACAGGAATCCCCAAATATTCTTTCAATTCTAAAGGAAAACCAGCTGGTATACTTCTTAGTGGATCCATATCATCAGCTATCCAAACAAGCTTTGCATCATAGCCAATATTTTTTAAAGCAATTTCTATGAAATTACCTCTTATAACATCGTTAGCATTTCCTATATGAGGTTCTCCAGATATAGATGTTCCAGTGGCTATTACATGAGTTTTTATATTTGGAAACTTTTTAACTATTTCCTTAGCTATTTTAAATGGCCAAAATGTATATTCCTCCATAAATAATATTTGCAACCCTTCTTTAACGAACATTTATAGCAAAGAGGATTTTTTGGTTTGCAAATTGTTTGGCCAAAAGCTACAAGAATTTTATTAAAATCTTTTTTCAAATTTTCAGGAACTATTTTCTCTAGCTCCTTTTCACTTTCTTTAATGCTTTTAGTGTTTATAATTCCAATTCTATTAGAAATTCTGTGAACATGAGTATCAACCGCTACAACATTTGAATCATATAATTCATTTAAAATAACTTTTCCAACTTTTCTACCAATACCATATAATTTAACTATTTCCTCTAATCTGTTTGGTAATTTTTTTAGTTTAATTATTTGTTTTGCTAACTTTTTTAAAATCATAGCTTTTCTCTTGTAAAAGCCGATTGGATATAAAATAGATTCCAAATCTTTTCTTTTCATTTTAACTATATCTTTAAAGTCCTTAGCTTTTTTAAACAAAGTTTTGCTAACTTTAATTAAAGTCTCATCTTTAGCTCTTGGGCTTAAAACAGCAAAAGTAATAATTCTAAAAGGATTTTTATCAACTATTTGCATTTTTCTAAAAACTGGAGCATTTTTTACTTCTTTTATATTATTAATAGATTTCAGTATTTCTTCTATTTGCATTTAAATTTGCTTGGATGCGCAAAAACGATTATATCTTTAACTTCTTTTAATTCATTTTTAATTTCTTTTTTAACTTTTTCACAAATCTCACTAGCTTTACTCAAAGAAATTTCTTTTTTAAATACCAAATGCAAATCTAAACTAATATGATTACCTATTTTTTCAGCTCTTGCTTTATGAATGTTTTTAATTTCTTTAAATCTTAAACAAACTTCATTAACTTTCTGAAAAAATTCTTTTCCAGGAGATTTCCCTATTATTGTATCTATAGAATCATAAATAACTTCAAAGATATTTTTTAACAAGAGAATAATTACAAAAAATGACATTAGTGGATCTATTATTGGTGGTAAGCCAAAATAATATATCGAAATAGAACTAGATATAACAGCAATTGTTAAAAGCATATCCACTTTTGTATGATAAGAGTCTGCTATTAAAGGTAGTGAAAATTCTTTTTTACCAATACTATATTCAATTTTATAAGTAAAATAATTTAATGGTAATACTAAAAGAAGAGCTAATAGAAGCAATGGTTTCAGATCTATTATTTCTGGTTTAAATAGTTTATCAAAAGACTCTCTTAAAACAAAAGCTATAAATATTAATAAAAGTATTGAGGAAGCTACACTCGCTAATGGTTCAATTCTTTTATGACCATACAAATGTTTTTTATCTGGTTTTTTTGAAGAAAATTTAAGTGAAAAATAAGCTGTTAAGCTGGAGAGTGAATCAAAAAGAGAGTGAAAACTTTCCGAAACTATAGCCAAACTTGATGAAAATATTCCTACAAAAATTTTTAAAAGAAATGCAATGCCATTTAAAAATAATGTTAATAAAGCTACTTCATATGTTCTCATAATTTATAGCGAGGCCTGGATTTGAACCAGGGACCTCCGGGTTATGAGCCCGGCGACCACTCCAGGCTGGTCCACCTCGCTTTATATAATAATAGATGAACTAAAAAATTTATTTATATGTATGGGGAATTATTGATTATATTAGCACAATTTATATGGGCAGTTGTTTTAATTTTACAAAAGAAAATAATAGGAATTATTGATCCTTTATTAGTAATTTTCGTATCAGCATTAATAAGTACATTAGTTTTAATACCTCTTATTTTATCTAAAAATTTATCAATACCAAAAACAAGTCTTATTTATTTAATCATTGCTGGAATACTTTGGATACCAATAGGTCAAATGGTTTTTCTTAATGGTGTTAAATTAGTAGAGGTGTCTAAAGTATCTTTTCTTGCTTTAACTTATCCTTTATTTGTTACTATTCTTTCAATTATTTTTCTTGGAGAAAAAATAACGTTAAACTTTTTAGTTGCTTCTATATTAATTACTCTTGGAGTGATAGTACTAATAATTTAGATAAACTTTCTGCAGATTTTTTACTTAAAAAAGTAATTTTTTCATAAAATTGAAGGTTATTAAAAGCAAAATTTATAATAATAAGGAAATATCTTTCGTTTTTTATTTTTAACACATAATAATATAGTTGTTTTTTTCTTAATTTTATTTATAATGCGCCAATGGTCTAGCCTGGTCTAAGACGCGAGCTTGCCAAGCTCGAAACTCGGGTTCAAATCCCGATTGGCGCAATAATTTTGGGAAGGTTGGGATTCGAACCCAAACCACTGGCACCCGAAGCCAGCATCCTAACCAAATTAGACTACCTTCCCATTTACCACCTCTGATAGAAAGATTTTTCTCATTTAATCAATCTGCCCGTCTATCTTCATTGGCTTTGGCTAACTATATTTTCAATTTCTTTTTTAAATTCATCATAAGGTAAAAAACCACTAATTTCTTTTCCATTAATAAAAAAAGTTGGTGTTCCTTTAATACCTTTAGATTTACCAAAATTTATGCTATTTCTTATTTCACTATCATAATTGTTTGAGTTCAAGCAATTTTCAAACAAATCAATATTTAGACTTAACATTTTCGCATAACTTTCAAAAATGCTTTTTGGTATAGACGATGTTGCCCATTCATTTTGCCTTTCAAATAATAAGTCATGCATCTCCAAATACTTACCTTGTTCTCCAGCACATTTAGCTGCTTTATGAGCAATAAATGCATTATTATGGAAAGGTAATGGAAAATCTAAGAAATACCATTTAACTAATCCTTTATCTATAAAGTTCTTTTTTATTAATGGAAAAACTTGTGTAGCAAATTTGGCACAAAATGGACATTGATAATCAGAAAATTCAAAAATCTCTATTTTAGCATTTTCATTGCCAAATATTTGATTTGGATTAAAGCTAAACTCTTTTTGTTCTTTAGGTAAAAAATAGATAAATAAGAAGCATGCAATTATTGCAGCAAAAGTGGCTAATATTAAATATTTTTTCATATATACTATGTATGGAAATAAAAATAAATAAAAGGGGAGATGGATATGAAATAGAATTTTTAGAAATTTCTAAAACAATAATGCGTTTAATAAGCTCAGAACTAAAAAATCTAAAGGAGGTTGAGGAAGCTGTAGTGCTTAAAGTACATCCACTTTATGATAATCCCAAAGTATGGATAAAACTAAAAGAAGGTAAACCAAAAGAAGCCTTGAAAAATGCTATTGATAATTTAATTGAAAAGTTAGAGCAAGTAAAAAATTTTCTTATAGAGAGTAAATAGGTTTTAAACCAATTATAGAAAATAAACTTTCATAAACTTTTTTTAAAGAAGCTAAAAGGTTTAACCTAAAATTTCTTACATCTTCTTCGGCATTCAAAACTGGGCATTCCTCATAAAACTTGTTGAAAATTGTAGAAATTTTATAAAGATATTCACAAAGCAAATTCAATCTTAAAGTGTTTTTCAACGATGATAAAAACAATGGATAATTAAGTATTAAAAATAAAAGCTTTTTTTCCAACTTGTTTATTTCTTTTATTTGATAATCTTTTTTAAAGCTTTTTACCTTTTTTAATATTTTTGACAATCTAACATATGAATATAAATTGTAAATTGCTGTATTGCCAATTAGTTTTAATGAATTATCAAAATCAAAAACAATCATTTTTTCTGGAGATACTTTGAGAAATTCATACTTTATTACATTAACAGCTAATTTTTCAATTTTTTTCTCACTTAGTTTTGGATTAATGCTTTTAATTTTTTGTTTTAGCTTTTCCAGAATTTCATCAACATTTATAAATATTCCTTTTCTTCCGCTCAAATGCAAAATATCTTCACTTGCTTCTAAATTTAATTGCTTTGCAGTATTTCCACTAATAGCAACAACTTCATAAGAATAATGAATATATTTTTTTCCAGAAATTTTTTCTGCAATGTATTTAACTAAGTTTTGCTCATCTTTTTGTCTAACATCTACAACATTAATTGATATATCAAAACCTTTCAAATTTTTTTCATTCCCATTTATTGAAGTAATAAAAGAGGAATTAAATTTCTCAAATTTAAAATTCTTTTTTATACAACCAAGTTTCCATAAGGCAAATGCTATATCTTTACCAGCATATAAAGTAGTTCCATCTTTTCTTGTTATTGGAATTTCCTTATTATTAAAAATAACATAAATGCAATCTTTAATAGATAATAAATTATTTGCTTTTAATATTTTTAGTGATTCTTCAAATATTTTTGAAGTTAATATATCCCTTTCCCTTATTAAAAAATCAAAGCTTATATTAAATTTTTTTAATGTATTTAGTTGTTCTTTTAAAATTTTTTGAATTATTTTTTCGCTAAATTCATAATATTTTTCTAAGTTTTTAATAATTTCAGTTAGTTTTTCGCTAAGTAAACTATCTTCTTCTATTTTTTTGTGAACAATTGGATATATTTCAGAACAATACAAATCAAACTTTTTATCTGTATTTAAATTAAAACCTAAATCTTTAAAAGCTAAAATTATTTCTGCAACTTGTTGGCCGGTATCATCTATATAGTTAAAAACTTTAACATATTTAAAAAAATTTTTTAGTAATCTATAGAGACAATCACCAATTATGCTATTTCTTAAGTGACCTATATGTAAAGCTTTATTTGGATTAACACTAGTATGTTCTATAATAACTCTTTTATTTTCTTTTTCAAAAAAAATTTCTTGTTCTAATATATCTTTATAAAAATTTTTAAAATTCAAAAACAAATTAACATAACCATTTTTTGCTTCTATTTTCTCAAAATAGCTCAAATTTTTTAATTTTTCAGCAATTTCATTTGCAACAACATTTAAATCTCTATTTTCTTCTTTACTAATTTTAAATGCTAAAGTTAAGCAATAATCCCAATCATTATCTTCACTTTCTTTAAAAAATGGTTTTATATTTGTGTTTAATGTTTTTTCTATTTCTTCAATTATTTTAAATATTTTCACTTAACTTTAATTAATAAATCTAAATTTTTGAGTGTAGCTTCGTAATCATCAGGGACACCTATATCTGTCCAGAAATCGTTGTAAATATAAGCTGATAATTCTCCTTCTTCACATAAAATTGGAAAAACTTCTTTTTCTAAAGAAACTTTAGAATTAGGTCTCATATATTCAAAAATTTCATCATTGAAAACATATAATCCTGCATTTATATAACCGCTCATTTCTTTTTGTGGCTTTTCTAGAAATCTTGTTATTATATTATCAATATTAAAATCAATTATGCCAAATCTTTTCGAGTTTTCTATATATTTAACAACTATTGTTCCTATAGTTCCTTTTGATTTATGGAAATTAAGTAAATCAAGCAAATTTAAAGAATAAGAAAAAATAACATCACCATTCATAGCAAAAAAAGTTTTACCCAGTTTATCTCTTGCATTTAATATTGCTCCAGCTGTATCTAAAGCTGTTTTTTCTATTGAATACTCTATATTAACACCAAAATTACCCCCATCACCAAAATACTTAACTATTGCATCACCCAAATAACCAATAGCTAGAACAATATCATCAAAACCTTTATTTTTAAAAAACTCTATTGTATGTTGTAAAATTGGTTTTCTACCTAGTGGCAATAATGGCTTTGGGATTATATAGGTTAGAGGTCTCATTCTTGTACCTTCCCCACCGCATAGAATTAAAACCTTTACTTTCATAAATTTATTAGATGAATGAAAAAATATAAATTATTTTAGGAGTTGCCGGTGTAGTTGAGCGGTTAAAACGCCACGCTCATATTGAATGAGCTTCGATAAATGAGATACGTGGAGGTCGAGGGTTCGAATCCCTCCACCGGCAAAGCCCCAGTAGCTCAGTTTGGATAGAGCGGCGCCCTTCTAATTTAGAAGGTTTGAAAAAAGATGAAAGGCGTAGGTCGCGGGTTCAAATCCCGCCTGGGGCAATAATTTACTAAAAAAAGAAAATTGAAGTTCTAGAGGTTATGATTATTAAGGTTTAGGACGGTTCAATTCCTCGTAACGAACAAGCATCCTGAAAACTACTCTCACTGCAACTAATTTTAAAATTACCACTGTCTGGATCTTTATTTGCGCTAATTCCAAATCCATTAAGAATATTTTCCGAACAGTGAAGTCCAGAAATTGTTACTTCTTTATTCCAACCACTTAGCTTACACTGACCACATGCAGTTGTTACAGCTGCATTACACATCTCTAAATTAGGTCCTGCCTTAACAAATACAGAATATAGAAGATAGCCTACTATGGCAAGCACTATTATTCCTAATATTAATAAAATTATTTTTTGAACTGCTACACCTTTGGACATAAATTAATATAAAAAACTATTATTTAAATATCAAAAAATGAAAAAAATAACCTATATAGAAAAAGAGTATGAAAAAGAAGAAATATTAAAAAAATTAGAAAAACCAGTAGCTATTTGGTTCGAAAGCAATTTCAAAGGATTTACACCACCTCAAAAAAAGTCAATAATACCGATATTAAACAATAAAAATGTTTTAATAACTTCACCAACTGGTTCTGGAAAAACATTAGCTTGCTTTCTAGCAATAATAAATAAATTAATAAGGCTTTCACATGAAAACAAGCTAGAGGATTTAGTTTATTGCATATATATAAGCCCATTAAGAGCTTTGGATAGGGATATTTATTGGAATTTAATAGACCCGCTTGAAAAAATAGAGGAAATTGCAAAAAAAATTAACTATAATCTAAATAAAAAAATAAGAGTAGCTTTGAGAACTGGAGATATAAAACCACATGAAAAACAAAAACAATTAAAGGAACCACCCCATATTTTAATAACAACTCCAGAAAGCATTGCAATAATTTTGAATACTATAAAATTTAAAGAAAAGTTGAGGGGCGTTAATTATGTTATTGTTGACGAAATTCATGAACTAGCTAATTCAAAAAGAGGAGTTCATTTATCTTTAAGCTTGGAAAGATTGGAAAATTTTTGTGGAAGGAAAATTGTTAGAATTGGAGCAGGAGCAACATTAGAACCTTTAGAGCTTGCTGCAAAATTTTTAGTTGGAACAAAAAGAAGTTGTTATATTGTTGATGCAAGATTTCTCAAAAAAACAAATATAAATGTAACAATTCCATCAACAAAGCTATTATATGAAAACGCTGAAAGCATAAATAAAAAAATGTATGAGATTTTGGATAGGCTTATTGCAAATAGCAAAACAACGTTAGTTTTCACAAACACAAGAAGTGGTGCAGAAAGAGTTCATTGGCATTTGAAGCAAATGTTTCCATCAAGATATTTAGATGAATATACTGGGGTGCATCATTCAAGCATAAGTAGAGATATTAGATTTGAAGTAGAGGAAAAATTAAAAAAAGGTGAACTTAAATGTGTTATTACCTCAACCTCCTTAGAGCTTGGGATAGATATAGGTTATATAGATCTTGTGGTTCAAATTGGTTCTCCAAAAAGTGTTTCTAGATTAATACAAAGAATTGGAAGAGCAGGTCATGCTTTGTATGAAATTTCTAATGGAACAATTATTTGTTTGGATAGGGATGATTTAGTTGAATGCTTAGTAATGGTTAAAAAAAGCTATGAATATTGGCTTGATAAATTTCACATACCAAGAAATTGTTTAGATATTCTTTCTCAGCATATAGTCGGAATGGCAATTGAGAAAAAATGGAAAATAAAAGAAGCTTTTAATTTAGTAAAAAATGCTTATCCATTTTCAACATTAAAATATAAGGATTTCATTTCTGTTTTAAGATATTTAGCTGGCTATTATCATACTTTAACAGATTACAATATTTATGGAAAAATTTGGTTAGATGAAAATGAAGGAACTTTTGGAAGAAGAGGAAAATACACAAGAGTTATTTATGTGCTAAACATAGGCACTATTCCAGATGAAGTAAAAATAAAAGTAAGAACAGTAGATGGAAAATTTGTTGGTTTTATTGAAGAAGGATTCTTAGAAAGACTTATGCCAAAAGATATTTTTGTTCTTGGTGGTAAAACTTATGAGTTCGTTAAGTCAAAAAAGAATGTTGCATATGTTTTACCAGCAAAAGAAAAAAAGCCAACAATACCAAGCTGGTTTAGCGAGCAATTACCACTTAATTTCGATTTAGCTATTCAAATAGGAAAATTTAGAGAAAAAGTTTTTGAAATGATTGATAAGAAATTTTCTAAAGATAAAATAATTGAATTTTTGGAAAATGAGTATTTTGCAAGCAAGGATGTTGCAAATGAAATTTGTGATTACTTCATTATTCAATACAACTTTTTGAAATTTTTAAATGTTAATGAATTTCATTCAGATAAAAACGTTATTGTTGAAAATATTATAAATAAAGAAGAGGAAACACAAAACATAGTTTTTCATACTTTATATGGAAGAAGAGTTAATGATGCTTTAAGTAGGGCTTATGCTTATGCATTGTCCAAAAAAATTGGTAAAAGTGTTAAGGTTTCTATAAATGATAATGGATTTATTTTATCATTTGATTTAGAAAAAGAAAGAAGGGGAATTTTTGGAAAAGAATATAAAATTATTGATAGTAAAGAAGTTGCTTATCTTGTAAATGAAAATAATTTGGAAGAGCTTTTGGTAAAAAGCTTAATAAATACAGAACTAATAAAAAGAAAATTCAGGCATTGTGCAACAAGAAGCTTTATGATATTAAAAAACTATAAAGGGCATGAAATTAGTGTTGAAAAGCAACAAATAAATGCAGAAAGATTAATAAGAGCGATAAAAGATATAAAAGATTTTCCAACATTAAAAGAAACTTATAGAGAAATTTTAGAAGATTTCATGGATATTGAAAAGGCAAAGGAAGTTCTTAGATTTTGTAAATTCATTTTTGCTTCGCTAGCTGATATTCCATCACCATTTGCACACAATTTATTTGTTTTATCTGAAAGTGATGTTGTTTTAATGGAAGATAGAAGAAAACTTTTATTAGATTTGCATAAAAAGATTTTAGAAAGAATAGAAGGAATTAAAACTTAATTTTCATAAAATAAATTATGGCAGAATGTTTATTTTGTAAAATAGTGAATAATGAGGTTAAATCATTTAAATTTTATGAAGATGAAAATTGCGTAGCAATTTTAGATATAATGCCAAGAAGCAGGGGAATGACATTAGTTATACCAAAGCAGCATTTAAATGATATAAATGAAAATGAAGAATTATCAAAAAAACTTTTTGAATCTTCTTTGAAAGTAATTTCAATTATAAAAAAAAGTTTAAACCCAATTGAAATAGTTGTTTCAACTTATCCATCCCAAATAAAACATTTTCATTTAAGAATATATCCATTTTATGAAAACGAAATTCCATTAATTGAGAATCAACCAAAAAAAGTTGAAGAAAGCGAGTTAGAAGAAGTTTTAAGTTTGTTAAAAAGCAACGTAATTCAAGAAGAAGAAAAGAAAGAGGAGGAGCCAAAGAAAGTTGAAGAAGTGAAAGAAAGAAGCGAAGAAGAAGTTTATTGGATAAAAAGAAGTATTTCTATTGATTAAAAAAGTTTTAATGGAAAACCAAATTTACTTGTTAAGTATAAATTATATAAAAGAATGAAAAAAAGTAATAAAGAAATGTAGTTTGAAATTCTTTTAGCTTTTTTACTACCAAAATATTTTTTCAATATTTCTTCAAAGATTAATCCACCATCCAACGGCTTTATTGGTAATGAATTTGCTATTGAAATACCAAGCGTTGCAGTTGCTAAAAATATTAAATATTTACTTTCCCAACCTAATGGAAATGTAAAACCAAAAAAATTATATTCAAATTTTTGAGTTATATTTATTACTCCTAAAAATCCTCTATCTTTTAAATCTTTGTGCTCAGCAAGCTTAACAATAAATTTTCCTTTTGTTGTTTCTATTTCAAGTGTTTGATTTGGTTTTGTTTTATTTAAAAATTTTATTAGAGAAATTAAATCTTTCACTTCTGTATTATTAATTTTTAATATGCTTCCAGCTAATTTTGATTCATAAGCTGGAGAATTTTCTATGACATCATAATCTATTCCAGCAGCAACTATAAATCTACTCAAAATAAACAATATTAAAAGAATTATTAAAAAAGTGAGAAAATTTGAAAATGAACCAGCAGAAAGTATAAATAATTTTTCTTTTGTTTCTATTCTTTTGAATTTTTTATTATCTGGATCTACAAAAGCACCTATTGGTAGCAAAAAAAGAAAAATTAAACCATAGGATTTTACTTTCACTTTAGAATACAAAGAGTAAATAGCATGAGAAAATTCATGTGGAATTAATAATATTGGTAATATTGTTAGCCATGCAAATATTGGGACTGAAATAACCGGACCTGGAATTTGATAACCACCAGCAGTTGGAAGAACTATTGCAAAACAAGCTTGTGAATGAATAGCACAATTAACTATATAATAAGTTCCAAAAATACTTAAAGCAAAAGTTAAACATAAAGAAGCAAAACCTAAAGCACTTAAAATTTTTCTATTTTTATTAACAAACTCTTTGACTTTTTTGCCAAATCCTTTATACCTTAAAATAACTATTCCGTACTTAAACTCAACTCTATTTTTTCTTTTTTCTAAAAGAATAAATAAAAAAACTAAGGAAAAAAAAGCTATTAAGCTAATAATTTCTATCTCAATCCAAGTAATCATTATTTTTTATTTTTTCTGGCAAATATTTTTCGCTTATGAAGGTTATTCCTTTAGAAGCTAATGCTTCTAATTCCGCTTTTGCACCAAATTTTTTCATTAAGTCAAACTGCTTTTGCCATTTTTTGTTTTCTTTAAACCATTCATAATTCCTAACTTGCTCCAATCTTTTTTCATCAACATCTTTAAATTTAATCAAATGCTTTTTTAATCCATAATTTTCTATATCTTCGCCAGTTAAACCTAAAAATTTTGCTGAAGGGACAGCCAATCTATCACTAATATGAGCAAGAGCAATTGAGCCAAATTTTATAACAGAATAAATATAAATTCCCCACGGATCAAAATCTGTTAAAACATAAATTGGTAAATCATGCTCATAATGAAGTCTTTGTAACAATCTTCTTATTCCTCTAGTAGCTTGTCCTTGAGATGCAACTATTATACAATTAAGCTTTTCCCAAACTTTATCTTCATGTAATCTTTCCCATACAGCTGATTTTTCAACATAAATAACAAACTTTGCTTTTACTTTTACAAACTCTATATCCTCAACATTACTAGGAACACTCCAGCCACCAGAACCCAATTTAGACCAATCTATTAAATCACCCCTATCTCTTATAACAACTTCTCCAGCAACAGCTCCAAGCTTGTTAGCATTTATATGCAATTGCTCTCTTAAAGCACCTGTGATGAGCTCTAAATCTTCTATAGCTTTATTAGACTCCTCTTGCTCATCTACAGTATTTATTCTCGTTCCTTCAATCGTTCTTTTCAAAACATAAAAAGCTTCTCTTAAACTAATATGTTTATTACTTTCTATTAAATTTTTTGAAAGAGAAGTTACACCAATTGTTTGAACAAATTTTCTTATTTGAGCTAAATGAAGGAAATATCTTTTAGAAATTGCACTCCCCAATATTAACTTTCTTTGTTTTGGATCAAATTTTATATTTCTTAAAGCTCTTATTGGAACTTCTAAATAGGGATTTTGACCTTTATCCAAATCGCTCCAAACTTTATTACCTATTGAAAACAAGCTTTTTTTAACCTCTTCCTTTGTTTTTGGTTTAATGTATATCTCCATTATACTTTTATTTCTTCAACAATTTCTTTTGTTTCTTCTTTCTTTTCCTCAACTTCTTTATATTTTCCTTCCTCAATTAATTTAATAACTTTTTCGAAAATTATTTTTTCATCTTTGTTAACTATATTGGATAAATATTCGGAAAAAACTTTTGAATAAGCTTCAAAGATACCTCTTCTTTGTCTAGCTTCTTGTAATCTTATTTTTTTGCTTAAATATAAGCCAAGCTTTCTACCAGCTTCTTGCAATGCAAGCTTTATTTCTTTTAATATTTCTGGATATTCAGCAATTGCTTGTTTACCTTCGCTTTTATAAGGTATCCAAACAGAGATTAAATCAACAAATATAACCATTGGAGCTACGGGAAATCCTTTTTGCTGGCTTATTTTGTAATTTCTCCAATCTATTTCCTCAACAGCCCTTGTAATAACACAGTCATGTTGATTATAAAGTAAAGGAGTATGATTAGCAAATCTTATTAAAATAGAAGGATTTTCGTTACCAATAGTATTTATTAAATTACCACCATAAGCTATTGCTGCTTGTACCTGAAAAGGATTTCCTCTATAAACTGATGGTTTTCTAGTTACTGCCACAACAAACTCTGCATTAAATTCTTTTTTCAAGCTTTGTTCAATAAATTCATTTTTTAATGGAGAAAGACAATCTGTTGGTGGTGCTTTTAGTTTTAAAGATTGCAATGCTCTATATAATTTTTCTATTTCTTTTTCACTTAATTCCTCACATTTTTTATCAATAGAAATTCTAGCTAATTTACAAGCTTTAATGGCATTATTCTTACCAACTCTTGAAAATTCTTTTGTTAAAAAAGATAAAACAGTTTTTCCAGTTGATAATTGAAGCATTCTTTTAAATCTTCCCAACTCTACTCCATAAGGATGGGGCTTTATTTCCTTAGGTAATGGTGGTAATTCATTTGTTAATCTTTCAAGCTTTATTACATTGTTGTTCGGATCTTCATAAATTATTTCAATAAATGGATTTGCAAGCCAAATATATCTTAAATAAGTTGGTATTGATTGACCTTTTTCTATATATCTCCCTTCAACAGTTAAATCCATTATTAATCCATGTTTATTACCATCAATGTTTTTAAAATTTGTTGAAATAACTTTTGGTTCATTTTTCAAAACATCTATAGTCATTTCTATATCATATCTTTTTCCTTTATAAAATGTTGATATAATAGCTGGCTTACCTGTTGTTAATTGAGCATATAAAATAGCTCCCTTAGCTCCTATGCCCTGGGTACCAACACTTTGTCTTAATCTATAAAATTTGCTACCAACTAAAAATTTTCCAAATGCAAATGGTATTTTATCTGGCGGTAGACCAGGACCATTATCTTCAACCCTAATCCTAAAGACATTTTCCGAATCCGATTTCACAGAAACTTTTATAGTTGGTAATATGCCAGCTTCCAATGCAGCATCTATTGAATTATCAACCATTTCCTTTACAACAGTTAGCAAGCTTTTAGTTGGATTTTCATAACCAAGCAAATGTCTATTTTTTTCAAAAAATTCAGATATACTTATTTCTCTTATTTTTTCACCCATTAAATCAACAATACCATCTTGAGCCATAATATATTAAATTAGCTGCAAAATATATTTTACGAATATTTATTTTTGTTGATAGAATTAAATTTATGAGTATAGCTAACTGGATAGGTATTTTAATAATGATAATAGTTGTACTATATTTCTTAAAAACTGAAACAGGAAGCTATTATTTAGATTTGGTAAAAACAGCTTTAGGTTCTTTAGTGCCAAAGATTTTTAAATCAGAAGCAGCTGGCAATACAACAGTAGAAGTTTTTATGGAATCAAAAAATTCATTACAAAGCTTTAACATAGAAGTTAAAGAAACTGAACTTAGAATAACTACAGAAGCTGAAAATATGAAAAACTTAAATATAAAAATAGCTGAGATAAAAAAATTAAAAAACGGAACAATAGAGATAAATATGAGTATTAAAAAAGGTTTTCTTTTGTGGAAGGATGATGGAAGCTTGAAGTTTATTGGAAGTATTTATAAAATGAGCTTAGATGATTTATCATTTCCTTCAGATATTGGTTTCGAAGTTAATATAGAAGCATATCCGAAAAAGTTTAGTATAGATGAAATTAAAGCAAAGGAATTAGTTTTTCTCAACTCGTTTGGTAATCTTAGTACAGAAAAAGGGATATTAAAATTAAAAGGTGATGAACTAAGATTGAAATCATTTAGTGGTTCATTATCGTTAAACAATTTCATTAAAATAAAAGGAGTTGTTTCTAAAATGCTAATAAATAATAAGCCTGCAGATATATTATCATGAAGAAAATAATTGAAACAATGAAAAATCTGTTCGAAAAAATATTTTATGTTAGAGAAGAGAAGCTAGAACTAACAGAAATAAAAGATACTTTTCAAAAATATCCATTGAAAGTAGAAAAGCTTTTGAACTATCAAGATGTAGAAAGAATAGCAAGAATTGTTAGAGATGGTAATTTAACTTTAGTAAGTGTAAAAGATTTGCAAAAGAAAGATTTGAGTGAGTTTCAGAATTCTTTAATAAAGCTGAAAAAAATAGCAAACCAATTCAAATGGGATATGGTTGGAATAGAGGATGGTTATTTAATAATATCTCCTGGATTTGCGGTAATAGAAAGAAAATAAACTTTATTTTTTATAAATTTTTATTTCATCAAAAAAATCATTTTGAATACAATCTATTAATCCTTTCTTATCTAAATGTAAAACTGGAACAAAATAACTTACTATATTTTCAACATTCCATTCATCAACTATTTCATCAAACAAAATAAATCCTTTATCTTTGCACAAATTAACTATTTTTTCATAAACATCATTCATTCTTTTTTCAAAATCCTTAGCTTGACCAATTCTTATTTCTATTTGTCTTCTTCTTTCCCAAATTCTTCTTTCCTTTTTCTCTTTTAGTTCAATAACTTTTTTTAAAGCAATTATTAAATCATTCAAAGTTATAGGACCTTTTGGAATTCTTCTAATAGGGCTTTCAACATAAACTTCAATTTTTTCTACTGTTTCAACTTTTTCCTCTTTTGTTACTTCCTCCTCTTCCTTCTTTCTATCCAAATATTCCACTTTTATTCTAAGCAAAATAGAAGCAACAAAAATAACTTTAGCCGGTATTCTGAAATCCAACTCAACTACTTTATTCAAAAAATTTATAAAACCATTACAAAGTTTAACTAAATCTATATTCCATGGGTCTAAATTTTCTAAGCTAACAACATAATAAATAATTTCTTCCCAGCTTTCTTTTTTTATTATTTCACTTATTATGTTTTCTTCCAATATCATTTTGGTAATTCCAAGCTTACTATTTTTGATTCCCCATCTTCCATGCTTACTCCATATATATAATCAGCAAACTTAAGAGCTTCTTCGTTATGCGAAATAACTATGAATTGAGAATCTTTTGAAAATTCTTTAATGACTTTCCAAATTAGTGTTGTGTTTTCTTTATCTAATGCTGCATCTATTTCATCAAACAAATAAAATAATGATGGTTTATATCTTTGAATAGCTAAAATAAAAGCTAAAGCTGTTACAGTTTTTTCTCCACCAGATAAAGAATCTATGTTAACAAGCTTTTTACCTGGAAAACTTGCTCTTATTAGTAAGCCGCTATCAATATTATCCTTTTCCTCAAGCTCAAGAGAAGCCTCCCCACCATTAATCCTTTTAAATATTTCATTAAAATTGTTACTTATTGCATTTAATGTTGAAATAAAAACTTCTTTTCTCCTTTTCTCTATTTCATCAATCATTTTTAAAACAGCATCCCTTTCTTCACTAATTTTTTTAAATTTCAAAAAAATTTCTTCATATTCAGCTTTAAATTTCTCTAGCTCTTCTTCTGCTCTAAAATTAATGGTACCCAAGCTTTCTATCTTATTTGAAACTACTTTTATTTCATTTTCTATTTCGTTCAAACTTTTATTTACAAAAACAACATCTTTATATTGTTGCAACTCCATTCTAACATTTTCAAAATCACTTTCTACTTTACCTTTATGAAAATTCAACTTGTTTATTTCATTTTGTAATTTGATTTTTTCTTCAATTAATTTCCTTCTTTTTTCTTTTAATGTTTCTAAAAGGATTGCAGAATTTTTTCTTAAGCTTTCTAAATTTTCCAAATCTTTACTTTCTTCTTTTGCTATTTCAAATTTAGATAATTCTTTTAAAATTTTTTCTCTTTCTTCTTTTAGTTTATTTAATTCCTCAATAGCTATTTTTCTTTTTTCAATAAGCTCATCTATATTAAACTCTTTTTTCCACGATTTTTTAACTAAATAACCACCAGTTAAAGCACCACTTCTCTCTATTAAATCACCATCTAATGTAACCATTCTAACTTCTCCAATTCCTATTTTTTCAACCGTATCTAAATCCTTAACAATTATTGTATTTCCAAATACAAATTCTATAGCATTTCTAAATTTTTCATCAAATTTTAACAAATTGCTAGCAATACCGATATAACCATCTATGTTTTTAAATTTACTATCATCAATAACTTTACCCTTTATTTTATCTAATGGTAAAAATGTAGCTCTACCAATTTTATTATCTCTTAAATATTCTATACACAATCTAGCAATTTTAAAATCTTCAACAACTAAATCGTAATAATGATTTGCGGCAGCTATCTCTATTGCATATTCTAATTCTCTAGGAAATTTAATTAAAGAAGATATAGTACCAAAAACTCCTCTCAAATTTAATTTTAATACTGCTTTTACAGGAGAAGGAATTTCTTCTATTTGCTTAGCTTCAGCCCTCGCTATGCTTTCATTAATGTTTTCTATTTCTCTTTCTTTAATTGTTATTTTGCTTTCTATTATACTTAAAGAATTTTGTAGTTTAATATATTCTTTTTCTTTTTCTAAGTTTTTGTAAGCGTTATAAATTTTTTCACCAATATCTTTAAGCACATTTTCATTTTTCTCTATTTCTTGTTCTATTTTTTCACTTTCTTCTTCAATTTTCTTTTTCCTTTCTTCTAAAATATTCAAATTTTTTTCAATACTTTCTAAATTTTTTAATAAATATTCTTCTTTTTTCTTCCAATACGATGCTTTTAAAGTAATTAGAGTTTTTTGGAGAGATTTGTAAGTATCAGCTATTTCTTTCTCTCTTTTCAATTTTTCTAAAATTTGATTTTTTTGATTAACAACAATTTCAACCTCTTTTAATTTTTGATTAACAAATTCCAAATCTTTTAGAGCTTTCTCCTTTTTTTCATTATACTCGCTTATTCCACAAATTTCATCTATTATTGCTTTTCTCTCTAAAGGATTCATTTCTATTATGTTTGCAACATCTCCTTGCAAAACTATATTATGTCCATCTGGATAAATTCTTACTGAAGATAAAACTTGTAAGATTTTTTCTCTTGTTGTAGTAATACCATTAAGTTTATAAACAGTAAATCCCTTTCTATTTACTTTTCTTGTAATTGTTATTTCTTGAGAATCTTCACCAAATATTTTATTTGAGTTATCGAAAGCTATAGAAACAGAAGCAATTTCTGCAGGTTTTTTATTTGGTGAGCCATGAAAAATTAATTCAGATAATCTATCTGCACGCAAACTTTTTGCACTAGTTCTTCCTAGAACAAAGCAAATAGCATCTATTATATTGCTATTATGAACAATAATGTTATTAGCAATAAAATTGTGAAAATCTTTTATGCACAAATCATAAACCCATTTCTTTTTGTTTTCTTGTTTAATTTCAACGATTTCATCCCAAAATATATCAGATTTAATAAGCAAGTTAGCTAAATTTTCATCAATATCTTCTAAATTTAAATTTATATCATTACAATCTCTCAAAACAGCTATTTTTTCTCCAATCCTTAAATATTTTGATGGAATAGAAACTATTGAATTATTTCTTAAAACAAAAAATGGATGAGAATAAGTTACGGTCAATTCTTTACCACTAGCTGTTATTATTTTCAATAATTTGCAATCTATTCTTTTTATAAATGCATCTATTTTTCTTTCCTCAACTTTCAAAGTAAATGGATTTATAGAAAGAACTTTATAATTGTTTGGATTATCTATACAGAAAACCCCATCAGATAGTTTTTTTATTTCTGAGCAGTTTTTTAAAGATTCATCAACAATTTCTTCAATAGTTTTATATTCCCAATTAGATAAAGCTACTAATGTATTACCATCAACACATTTACCACTTCCATTTGGTCCTGTTATAATAGTTATACCTTTTTTAAATGGAATAGATATTCTTTTATTAAAGCTTTTAAATCCTTGCAATGTTAACTTTGTTATCATGAAATTTTTAAAGCACTTTTTATTTCATTAATTATGCTTTCTCCCAATTTTTTACAATCTTCAAAAAAATTTTTTCTAACATTGGAATAAAAATTGTTGTGATAAAATTTAAGTAATGTTTTATAAAAAATAGTTTTTTCTATTGGTGTATCTAGGTAATACTCTGTAACAAGTTTAACTATTATGGAAATAGATAAATTACCTGGCTTATCAGAAGCTTTTGGTTGATCTCCATTAAATATTAATTCTACAAAAGTAAATGTTCTTTCATCATGTTTTTTTAATATATATAACCTAATAAAAAATCCAAATTTCTCGTCGCTAGTTGCATCCCATCGAAAATCTCTTTCAAATATTTCATCATCAGAAATACCCAATTTAACTTTCAATAATTCCAAAACTTTTTTATATGCTTCAAATGGATCAGGTCCTTTATATTCTATTTTTAATTTTGCTGTTGGTTCCATACAATCATCCTCAAACCTTATTACAGCCATTTAAACTCTTATATTTAAAAAGTTTTTTATGTTATTCTCCAATAAGCTAATAATTTGTTTGCATTCATCCTTATATTTATTAATCTCTGCCTCCAAATGCCTTCTATAGACAAATCCAAATAACCCAGCTATAAAAGAAGTTTCCATAGTCGTATTTTTTATTCTAGGGTCTATTAAGATAGATACTTTACCTTCTCTTTCAAATTCTTTGCTAGGTTTTGTTGAACCATCTATTTTTATTTCAACAAAAATGTATGTTGTTTCAGTTAAATATTTTGTAACAAAAAATGTAGAAGAAAATTTTTCTTCCATTGTGCTTCTATCCCATCTCAATTCTCTTTCCTCAATATTTTTATCTTCAACACCAAATACTCTTTTTAACATGTTTTTCATTTCAAAGTAAATATTTTCTGGTTTTGGTCCAACGTAATTTATAACTAATGGTAATGTTAAACATGGTTCATCTATTATAATCTTAGCCATAATTATTTTTTCTAAACTTGCAAATTTATTTTACTTCTTTTCACAAAACTTCCAATTAAGAAAAAGTTAGGAGAAATAATTTTACAAAAATTTTTGATGCCTAGATTGAGAATTTTATGGTGATCCAGCCGCACGTTCCCGTTGCCTGATATGTGGAAATCTCGTTTCACCATAAATTCTTCATCGCTCAGAATCAACCCAAGCTTTCATTATTTTTTCCACATATCTTACGGCTACCTTGTGACGACTTACCCCCCCTCGCAGAGGTTCTACTCGACTATTTCTTCAATAGCCTTGTAGAACCTCTACTCGGTTGGGTTGACGGGCAGTGTGAGCAAAGGACAGGGACGTATTCAGCGAACGTTAGTGACGTCCGCTTACTAGGGATTCCAGCTTCACGAGGGCGAGTTACAACCCTCGATCTGAACTGAGCACGCTTTTTAGGGATTTGCTCTCCCTTTCGGGTTCGCATCCCATTGTAGCGTGCATTGTGTCGCGCGTGTAGCCCAGCGCAATAGGGGCATACGGACTTCGACCAGCTAGAGAGCATTTATTAAACTTTTCATGTCTTCAAAAATTTTATCAAAAGCTTGAAGTTCTTCGCGATTAAAACTATCTAATTTTCTCTTAGTTTCTATTAGTCCTCAAACTTTAATCATTGGAAAATTGAATTTAATTTTGAATCCTTGAAAAGCCAATTTTTGAATTTGTTCTTTTATTTCTCTTTTTGAGAAGGAATTTATTTCTTTGCATTCTATCACTATGTTACTGTCAGGTAAGAAAAAGTCAACTATAAGATTTTCTTTGAGTGGAAAGTTAACATGGAACCCAATATTCTTCTCCGATAGCGCTTTCTCCAGTAATCTCTCTTGTGGTGCACGTCTCTTTTTGAGACTTTCTATAGCTCCTTTTCTTCTTGCTTTTTGTGCTGCATAACTTTTTCCATGTACTTTAAACCATTCGATAGCTTCCATCTGAGATTTCTAAATCTATTTATTACTTCAGATAAAATTACTACCCGCATTCTACTCTGAATTTTATTAACCAATTTTCTGCAGTTTTAAATTGCATTGTTTTTATTTTACCTAACTCGTACTTGTTGATATTTTTGGAAGGACTTCCTACGAATTTCTCAAACTCATTTTGTGATAATCCTAATGCTAACCTTAATATCAATAGTTTTTGAGGGTTTAACATTAGAATTTCTGGAGAAATCTCCGTAAAGTTTTTGTTTCTATCTTTACTTCTTTAAAGAGTTTTCTTATTTTATCCTCTGGAATTATAGTTTTTGGTATATATATTATACTGATGTACGACCATTTAAATCTTACTGACCAACTCTCTAGCTGTCTACCGTCGCCCACACCTTCCTCCCACTTATCGCGGGCAGTCTCCCATGAGTGCCTCCTTTCTTTCGAAAGGAGTAGCAACATGGGATGTGGGTCTCGCTTCAACCCTGACCAGAAATACTCTGGTCAAGTTCGTTAGTCTCATCAAGCTATTTTTGCTCGATGATTTAACCGACTTGACGGCACGCCTCACGGTACGAGCTGACGGTGGCCATGCACCACCGCTCGGCTTGTCTGGTAAGCCCTTCAGACTGACCATCATCCTGCCGTCTGCGCTGGTAAGATTTCCGGTGTCGAATCCAATTGAACCGCACGACCCACCCCTTGTGTGTCCTCCCGCCAATTCCCTTAAGTTTCATCCTTTCGGACGTACTCCCCAGGCGGCCCACTTAACACCTTCGCTCCGGCACAGGGTACTCCCAAGGAGTACCCCACACCAAGTGGGCATCGTTTACGCCCAGGACTTTCCCGCGCAGATGGGGAGCAGTTCATTTCTCAAAGGATTAGATATTCTTCATATAATCAGAAGATACTCCCAACCACGCACCGGGGTATCTAATCCCGATCGCTCCCCTGGGTTTCGTCCCTCACCGTCCGGACTGTTCCAGGCAGCCGCCTTCGCCACTCACCCAACAGAGGTCGGCTTAAAAAAGACTGTTAGGAGTTTCTCTATAAAAAATAAAAACGTTGTTTTCTTTTTTCCAAGTAAATTATTTGGCAACTCCTCTAAAAATTGTATTTTTTTTATTGTTAGAATTTCAATAAGTCTTTTAGTCAAAGCTCGAAGCGACTATAATTATTGACCGCCAACACTCTGCTGACTGGTGGTCCCCATAGGATTAACGGATTTAACCCCTACCCTATGGGTACCGCTGCCCTCTCCCAGCCGCTAGACTAGCAGTATCTCCCCCAAGCTCACCAGTTTACTGGTGAATTTCAAGGGAGACTTACTAGTCCGGCTACGAACGCTTTAGGCCCAATATTCGTGCTCACCACTTGGGGCGCGGGTCTTACCGTGGCAGCTGGCACCCGTCTTGCCCACCCCTTATTCGCCCAACCGTTAACATTGGGCAAAAGCTCCTTACCAAAAGGTAAGAAGCACTCCGGCTACCCTCATCGGGCGTTAACCCATTGTGAAGGTTTCGCGCCTGCTGCGCCCCGTAGGGCCTGGACTCATGTCTCAGAGTCCATCTGGGGGCTCCCACTTCCATGGCCCCTACCCGTTATAGCCTTGTGGAGCTATTACCTCCACAACAAGCTGATAGGGGATAGTCTCATCCTCGAGCGGCTTCGAACGCCCCTTTGATATGGAGACATTCCAGTACTCCATATCTATGGGGTATTAGCCCCAGTTTCCCGGGATTATCCCCTTCGAGCCAAAAGTGATAGAAATCACTTATGGTCTCTCGAGGGTAGATTAACTACCCATTACGCAGCAGTACGCCGAGGGCTTGCCCCTCACGGCTTGCATGGCTTAGTCGTAGCCGGATAGCAGTGAGCTCTGGTGGGATCAACCAGCATCGAGAATGGCGGGAAATTCTCAATCTAGGTTTCATCAATTATAATCAACCCGTGTTCTTCTCGAACACGGAATCTAAGTGACCAAGGCGAAATTTACTTTTCATAAACATCTCTCAACGATTCTTCCAAGTTAGACACTCCTTGGTCAATAATATATATGGAAATTGGAATTTAAATATCTATAAATTTATTTTACCTCCCCTTATATCTCTTATAATTTCTTTGGGATATTTTCCTTCAACTCTTATACCATTTAAAGATTGAGCAGTACCAAGTATAGAAATTACAGATTTTTCTAATGGTAAATCTGGAAATTTTGCTTTTGCAATTTTTTTAATTTGCTCTAATGTTAAATTTGCTAAAACTTTGTTTTTGTCATCTACTTTAGCTACTTCTATTTTAGCTTCTTTTTTTATTAAACTTGATGCTGGTGGAATGCCCACTTCTATTCTATATTCTTTCGTTTTCTTATCAACAATTATTTTAACTGGAACTTGCATACCTTCATAATCTTTTGTTATCTCATTAATTTTTTGAAAGATTTCTCCAATATTAAGCTTTAACGCTGAAAACTTTGGAGCTGTTGTTGGACCTGGAGATGCTTTTCCACCTTCTACCAAAATATTTATCTCTTCCTTTTCCTCCATAAAATTAAAATTGAAATTATTAATATTTGAGCTATTCCAAAAATTCCATAATCTGAAAGAGAAACTTGAACATATTTTATTTTTACTCTTTCAAAAGCATAAACATTATTATTAGTTTTAAAAAGTGCTTTTACTTCTATTTCTGCGTCCGCAGAAAATGGTATGAATAATTGAGAAGTTATTTCATCAAATTCATTTGGTTTTAATTCTTTGCTAAAATTTTTTGATAACATTAACTCAACATTGCCACTAACTTTCTTCCAACTTATATTTAAACTATCTAAAACAATTCCTTTGTTTATAACTTTTATCGGAAGCAAAATTTTTCCAATTGTTGATATAATGTCTTTTTGAACTATTAAATCTAAATCAAAAGGTCTGAATTTATATTCTGTTATATTATTTATTCTGCTATCCAAACCATCTTCTACTCTGCAAACTATTTTGTTATAAATACTAATACACTTATTTCCAGAACATTCAACATCCAAGATAAAATAGGGATCGTAAATAGTACAAACACTACCTACTTTAGATGTACATGTTTGAGCAAGTGAGCAATCTTCATATTTAGGATTGCAATTAAGCCAGCATTGGAGTGTTGAATTCGAATAAAAATATTCGCCATTTATATAATCAAAGTATTTTATATCGGCATTTATAAATAGTTGGTTATCTTTCACATATAAACTAAAATCTTTAAATATTATGAGAGGTAGATAAACAACTACACTATAACTTGCTAATGGCTCAAAACCTTTACTATCTACACCAATATATCCTATTCTACAAGGATTACCCTCAATACTATTAGGACAAATATAATCTGGAGAATCACAAACAGCATTTATGTAATCTACATAAACATTATATTCTCCAATTTCATTAAAAGTATAGCTATTTGTAACTTGTTGACCACCAGATCTCCAATTCAAATCACAAGCCCATAAAAAGCCCGATGTTCTACTTTCATTTATTAAATACTCTCTATCTCGAGAATAAATATAAGAAGGAGGAGGACAACCAGCATAATTGTTATGTAATAATCCAACTGGAATTTTTCCTTTATATATCCAAACTAATGTTCCAGGGTAAACTTGTGCAGTTACTCCATTATTACATTCTTCTGTAACTGTTGATGAAATCTTAAAACTTATACTTTCTCCCAATCTACAATAATATTTTCCATTTAAATATAAACAGTTGTTTAAAAATTCCAATGTTGGTTGTTCTCTTATGTGTCCACCATGAGAACATGTAGCACTTGTGTCACATCGATTTAGTATAGAAAATGGTTTAACTAACTGAGAAAAATTTATTCCTTTTAAAGTATAGTTAACAATCAAATTATAACTACCTTGCTGAACATTTCCACCAACATAAGCTTCGCAACAATGCCTATCAAAACACAACCATCCCTCTGTACCATAGTATAAATTACAGTTTTCATTTAGTATATAGGTCGAACTGTCATTCAAAAATATAGTTCCGTTTATAGATTTTTTGTCATCTTCATTTAAGCATTCTGAAAAATTGGCATATATTGGTATGGAGGAATATGGACAAGATGAGCTAAAATCTCCATAAATAACAAACTCTTTTACAGGTTTAAAAGGACAACCAGTATTTGGATCTATTAAATTATTATAAACATTGCATAACCACGAGTTTGGTGTAGAGCATTTATCAATATTATTTGGAACACCATCCATATCAGAATCAAATAAACTATAAGAAAAATATGGTGTAGAGTTCCATTCTTCTATCAAATTTTTTGCATACCATTTATAAGTGAATGAGGTGACACCAAATCCTCGTTCAACAGATTTCCAATATATTCCATATGTATTATTACCATCTATTGTATAATTTGACAAAATTCCTGTTATGTTTGTCTCTAAAATAACAGAACTAGCATTAATAAAACCAGTACCGTTAATAGAATCATTCCAGAAAATAGTAAAATTATATCTATTCCATCCTATTCTTTTTATTTCAGCATCATCCCAAATAGGGATAGAAAAAGAAAAAGATATTAAAAATAAAATCAATAATAAAGGTAATGCTGGTTTCGAGATTTTCTTCATATATAATATTATTCCAAAAACAAAAGTTAAAATAATTATAACAATGAGAAGTATTGTTGAAAATGTATTTAAATCTATTAAATTTTTTGAAAATTCAAATGTTTTAGCAAAGCCAGAAGAAAGATCTTTTAAAACGACAAATATTCTAAAGCTTTTTGTTGGAATTTTCAACAAATATTCTTTTGAAATAAATTCTTGTCTACTAAAAATTAAGTTATTATTGTTATCTTTAACATCTAAATAAATTGGTCTTTTTAGATAAGAACTTGTTTGAATTTTCAAAACAACCTCTTCTTTATTCCAATCGACTAGTTGAATTAAGTAATCGTTTTCATACTGTGAAAAATCATAAAATAAACAATAATTTTCATACCCAATATCTGCACAAACGTAAAACTTGTTAATATTTTTATCTATTTTATCTTTAATTTCAATTATATTATAAAGAATGTTATCATTAGAGCTTAGCTTTTCTATAACTTTTTTCCATTCTTTAATTATATTTCTTTTTTCATCTAGCAATGAAATTTTTACATTTATATTAGTTATTACAGGTTTCGTGTAGTGATCTGGAGAGGTACCAATTTTAACAAATATTGAAAACTCATCATTCTTAACTAATGGTAATTTATCTATTAAAATTTTTCTTATTTTGGCTGTTTCTCCAAGAACAACAACTCTACTTCTATAAATAGAATAAATATTTCCAGCTTCATCAAAAACTCTTAATAAAATAGAATATGCATCTGGCTTTTTAGGAGCTCTAAAATTAAAATCTATAAAATTTGCTCCAGTTTTTAATTTAAATGGAATTTTGGTAGAGAATTCAGAAGTACCGGTTAATAAACAATTAACATCATCCCATTTACAAATTAAAACGTCAAGATAACCATTAAAGTCATTATTTGATTCAAAATAAATCTTTGCATTTATAATAGAATCAGGTTGAGCAGGAAATCCTATTGGCCCTTTGTAATTATTAAAACTAGTTTTCGTTCTTAGTATTTTTACTTTGGTTTTTTGAAATTCATTTTCAACAAAAAAACTTTTATATTTACCTGGGGAAAATATGTAATGAATACCTAAAGATGGAGCTATCGGGTCTGAAATATAAACATCAACTCTATAGTTACCTTTAGCTAAAATTATATATTTTTCTATCTTTTTAACTATTTTCCCATATGGAAGCAAAACTATATCATCAACAACAAATTCATCTATTATATTATCACAATCAGATAATTGAGAAGGATATGTTGGCTCACCACAACCCTCTACTATATCTATAACAATTCTTTGATTTGTTAAAACAAAATTTTCTAGGTTTCTCAATTCTAAGTCAAAAGATAATTTATTTTCAAAATAAACTAAACCAGTTATAGATACATCAACGCTATTAAACAAAGAAGCTACATCAGCAAATGAAAATGGGAATATTAAAAATAATGAAATTAATATTTTTCTTACTTTCATTATCATAAATAAATTATAAACCTATAGAAATAAATTAAGATAGCTCCCAAATTATTAATACTTTAAATAAATAATTTATAAAACTTTATGGAAAGAAAAGAATTAATTGATCTAACATTAGCAATATTATTAGCTACTTTTATTTTTTCATTTCCTAATCTAAGAATAGAGAATTTTTTCAATTATTTAATAATAGTTTTAATATCTTTTTTGCCACATGAGCTAGCTCATCGTTATTTAGCTAGAAAATTTGGTTATATAGCTTTTTTCCAAATTTGGCCACAGGGTATACTTATTGCACTTTTAACTTTAATAGCTAGTTATGGTTTAATAAAATTCATAGCTTTAGGGGCTGTTATGATATATCCAATATCTTTTAGAGGTGGATTTTTAATTGAAAAAAGAATATCAATAAAGGAAAATGCACTAATTTCATTAGCAGGTCCTTTAGTTAATATAATTATTTGTATTTTATCGCTACTAATATATCTAGCAACAAAAATTAATCTTCTTTTATACATAGCTCAAGTAAATGCTTGGATAAGTGTTTTTAATCTTCTTCCTATTTTTCCATTAGATGGGAGCAAAATATTTGTTTATAGTTATAAAAAATGGATTTTAATATTTTTCTTTTCTTTTATGTTGCTTGTTTTAACCTATATAGGATAAAGTTTCCCTTTCCTCTTTTTTCTCTGTAGTAAAGCTTTTAATAAGTTTTCTATATTCTTTTCTTTGATTTTCAACTATTTTATCCAAATCTGACAAATCTATTTCTATATTAAGAAATTTTGATAGAACTTCTAGTAATTTTCTACATCCGCCATAATCGTTTTCAAAAAATTTATATGTATCAACCAATATAAGAGATGACTTATAGCCATTTTTAACCGAAAAAGCGTAATTCAAACCATTGCAACCTATAATTGTTGAAAATTGTCTGTCATTTTTCAAATTAAGTTCTTTTAAACTTTTTTCAATTTCTGATGAATTTGTATAAAAGTAAACTTCTGGATTTTCATTTAAAAAATCAATTATCATTGCTCCAAGAGAAATGAAATACTTTACTTTGAATTTTTTTGTGAAATTTATTAATTCTTTTGAAAGTTTGTATTGAAAAAAAGATAAACTAGGTTGAAATTCTGAATATACAACAAAAATATTATTTTTGTTAAAAATTTTTACACATGGAAAATCAACTTCTTTACCTTCTATTATTGAAAATGGTGGAAAATCAAAACTATATATTTTGGCGACTAATTCACCTTTTATTTTATCTGCAAGAATTTTAGATGCTAAAAGACCAACATTTCCTGTTCCGGCAAATCCACTAACAAATATAGATTCATCTTTTATTTCTGGTATTTTTATGATTTCTATCATTTTTTAAAAGTGCTAGGGACTTCATGGATTTCCCGAGCAAAGATGCTCAGTACTCTCCATATCTCCGAGGAGCTTAACTTCTGTGTTCGGGATGGGAACAGGTGTTTCCTCCCCGATTTGGTCCCCAGCATAATATTATTACATTTAAAATTATTTATATGAAATTATTAGTTATTATTACTATATTTTTACTTTCAATAACTATTTCATTTTCAACTACACCAAAATCTATTACAAGCTTAATAGCCGAGCTAACAATATCTGGCGAAATAGAAATAATTGGTAATATAAAGGAAATTTCAACTAAAGTATACATACCACAAGAAGGAATTAAAAATATCAGTGTTTATCCAAATAGCTGGAAATTTACTAAAGATGATTTGAATAACACAATGATTGAAATAAGTTGGAAAAATCCTTCTAATACTGAAAAATATGAAATAAAAATAGTAATAGAGAATAAAGCAAAATTTTTTGAGAATTTAACAAAAGAAGAATGGTTTATAGATTTAGCAAAGAAAGAAACAAATTTAACAATTGCAAACGATGAAATAAGAAAGTTAGCTTATGGTAATGAAACTATATTGGAAAAAGCTATAAGATTGACAAAATGGATAGATGAAAACATAGAATATGATTGGGATGCTTTAGAAAAAAGTATTCTCACACAAAGATCTGCTATAGAAGTTTTAAAAGAAAGAAAAGGTGTATCTGGAGAAATGTCGAATTTTTTAGTAGCTGCTATGAGAACTCAAAATATACCAGCTAGAGTTGTATTTAGTTATACTTTAGAAGAAATTGAAGATACAATAGAGCAAAAGGTGGCTCATGGTTGGGCTGAAGTTTATATCGATGGAAAATGGGTACCATTTGATATAACTTTTTTGGAATCTGGTTATTTAGACGCTTCTCATATAAAATTTGCTAATTTGTTGGAAAACAATGCTTATGAAAGAACTTCATATCTTGGAATTGGAGATGTTATTGTAAAAAGAAATCCTTTAAAAATTAAAGTAATAAACTATAGTGTAGCTAATTTTAGTTTAGTTTTAGATGTAAAGGAAGAAACAAAAGGTAATGAAGCCATTTTAGCTAAGGCTAAAACTTTTGGTCCTTGTAGGTTAGAAAAGTTAGAGCTTATTTCTTGCATCGATTCAAACAAAAAACCTTTATTAAAAATTTTAGATAATGTAAGGAAATTTTGGTTTTGTAATGAGAAAGAAATAAACTTTTTAATTTTAATTCCACGTATAAAAGAAAATGAAATAATAAAATGTCCAATAACTTTAATTAACGAATATGGGTCAATAATTGAAAAGCATATAATAATTGATGGAAATTTTCCAAAGCTGGAGGAGGAGATAATAGAAGGACCAAGTCAAGCCTCAATACTTGAAAAAATAAAATTAAAAACAAAATCAAGCGGAATATGGTTTTCACCAAATTTCACTTTAAGCAAATATGGTAATGAAATAGAATTACAATTAAATAAGCCTGGAAAATATAAGCTTTATTTTTATTCAAATGGAAAATTTGGTGAAAAGGAAATAGAAATTTTAGATGTAAAAGAGTTTGAGTTTGTTAATATTGAATTACCAAAAAAAGTTGAATTTAAAAAGGCATTTAGCATTAATGTAACTATAAAAAATCTTTTGAACAAAACAAATAATGCAAAAATGAAAATTGAATTCCAAAACAAAGAAAAAATTTTTTACATAACATTTAATCCGTTAGAAGAAAAATTATTAGCATTAAATTTAACAGCTGAAAAAGATGAAATTAGCAAAATAGTTTTATCGGTAGAGGGGAAAACATTAAATACTTATATAACTTTTGTTGAAGTTAGCAAGCAAATTAACATAATAGATATTTTGATTAAAATTCTTGAAAAGTTATTTTCTATTTTTATTATTCTACTTGGAGTAACAATATAATCAACTTTTGTATCAAATTCGTTATGTGGAACTTTATCAACAATTTGCAATTCGTGAACAGTTGTTGCTACTGTAATCTTACCAAATTTTTTTAAAAACATTTTTATTTCTTTATCACCATAGCCACCACCTTTACCTAATCTCCAACCTTCTTTATCAACTGCAACACAACCAGTAACTATTAAATCTGGTTTTATTAGTTCAGTTAATCTTTTTCCATACTTAAAAGCACCAGAAATTTTAGAAGCTTTTTCTTCAATACCTTTAACATGATTTGGATTAATTAGTAAAAAACCTTGCTTCAATTTTGGACTAGCCATTATCAAAATTTTTCCCTCCTTTAAAGCTAATTCTCTAACTTTTTGTTGAGCAAAATCTGGATTTGCAAATATTGTTTTAGCATTTTTCCATTCAGGTAAGCTTGTTAATAATTCCGCTGCTTTATCAGAACCTTCAAAATTAGGAATTCTATTTTTTAATGGTAAGGGAAATCTTGATAATCCTTTTTCTTCTAATAGCTTCCAAATTTTTTCTCTTAACTTTCTTTTTTCATTTTGAATATTCATTTAATCAATTAACTCTTTTCTCTGTAAAAATTCAATTGTTTTAATTCCAGCTGGAGTTAATAGGAATTTATGAATATTTTTATAAGAAACTCATGCTTTATCAATTATTTCACTACTTAATTTAACTTTATCTAGTAAAGTTATTCTATATAAAACCATTTGAATATTCTCCAATTTATCCAAGCTTTTATCAAAAGTTTTTGCTTTTATAATTCCAAGTCTTTCTTTTATTTTTATTCTACTTGATAGCTCTTCCATTATTTCTCTCCTTAAAGCTTCTTCCAATGTTTCACCTTTTTCTATTTTTCCTCCTGGCAAAATAAAAAAATAAAAATTTTTCTTTCTTAGATACAAAACTTTTCTATTTTTAATTACAATGCCAGCAACTTTTTTAATCATAAATTAATAATATATTTATGAAAGTTTTTGAAACAGATTTGAGCAAAACAAAATTTTACCATTATTATCCTTGCTTACCATGTGTTGTTGTAGTAAAGCATGGAGAAAAATTAAATGGAATGAGTGTAGCATGGAATACTGGCTTATCTTTTGAACCGCCATTATTTGGAGTTTCTATTTCTCCAAAAAGATTTACATATTCTTTAATAAAAGAAGCTAAAGAATTTACTGCAAATTTTTTATCATTCAAAGATATAAAAATAATAGCTGGTTTTGGTAGAATAAGTGGAAGAAATATTGATAAGTTCAAAACTTTTAAAGCTGAAATAGAAAATTCAAAATTCATTTCAACACCAATACTAAAAAATGCTTATGCATCTTATGAATGTAAAGTTATTGATATTATAAAAACTGGCGATCACGATTTATTTGTTGGAAAAATTTTGGGAATACATTATGATGAAGAACTTTTTGAAAAAGAAACAAAAATTCCAAACATGGAAAAAATTCAGTTGGCACTATATCTGGGCGCTGATTTTTATATTAGTCCAACAAATTTCAAAAAAATAAAAATAGGAGAAAAAGAAGTTTTAGAGCTTTAAAAATTTAAAAAATCAAACACTAACTTTATATACAGATGGCAAAACTTCAATTATTTTCTTCTCATCCAAAAGCTCAGAAATTACTTTATCAATAAAAGAGAGTGGTATTTGAAATGAATCTATTATTTTTCCTATTTCTACACCATTCCCATCATCCATTTCTCTTATAAATTTAAATATTAGCTGTTTATAATCCGTTAAATCTTTTTTTGTTGAAAAATTTTTTAAAAACTCTATAGCTTCTTGTTTTCTTCTAGCTTCTGTTTTTATATCAACAACACCAACAGCTTCTCCAGCAATATAAATCTCTCCATTATACTCTCTAACTTTTCCAATAACAGTAACAATACTACCAATTTCTAAATCTTTAATTAATTTAACGTTTTTATCAAAAAATTTTACTCTTATTGATTCTGTCATATCATTAACAATTAAAAATCCATAGCTTTCATCTTCAGCAATATATTTATCCAACATCGTTCCAACTATGTTTACTCTAGATACTTTAATTTCTTGTGGAGTTATTACATATGCAGCTTTTTTATTTTCTCTATCTGCTTCTTTAAAAATTCCAGAAATTAAATCAACAACTCTAACTTTTTTAGCAACTTCTCTCACTATTAAATTTTAAAAATTTAAATTATTTTATGGGTGTTAGTACTCCAATGCTTATATTGATGTCATTAATAATTGGAATAATAATTCTTGTTTTAGCTGTTTTGTTTATGTACCAAACATCTGGTAGCTTAAAAAAAGCATTTGAAGAAATGATAGAAGGTGTTAAAAGTTTCATTAGAAGTTTGTTCAGGTTAATATTTCCATTTTAAATGGTAGCAATAAAAACAATAATAGAATTTATTATAATAATTCTCGCTATTTTTATAGTTGTTTTTTTAATCATTACTAATTGGAATACATTAGCTGATAGAATAATGAGCTGGATAGAGGTATTGGGTGGATTACTTAGAATAAGTTAATGGGCGGTATCAGTATTAGAAAAATCGTAGCTTTGATTATTGGTATTTTAGTACTAGTAATTGGTTTTTTTATTTCATCTTTAATAATAAAGGGAGCTAGGATTTGTGATCCAGAAAATCCAGATATTCTTAAATGTCCTATGTTTTTTAATCCTTTTTATATAGAACCAAACTATTGTAATCATGTATTTGGTAGTGAGGATGGTGATATAACCCATATAAAACCACCGGTAGAATTTTGCAACATGTGCTGCGCGCTTTGGGATTCTGACTGTTTAAATAAAAAAGATTGCATAGGATGCGTATTTGTAAGATGCGATCCAACTATTCTATTTGAAGTACTTAATAAAATATTATCTTCTATTGGTAGTGATTTTGTGCAGTTAAAAGATAAATCTTTTTTTCTTCACTGGAATGCTAGTGATATGGCCCAATCTTCTATTAGAATAAAGAATCATGCTTATTTATTTGAATCAGTTGGAGATATAGCTAGTGCTTTTGAGTGTTGCGCCGAAGATAATTGTAACTCCGATAATAAGGATGGAGTTAGAGTAAAAAAGGGAATTCTAGATATTAATAATGTAGATCTTTCATGTGTTCCGTTTTTATTTTTTTGTCTTTCTCAAGAAGGGGGAAAAAAAACAATAGTGGAAGAAATAACAAGATTGTATTGTGGAATCTCATATAAAAAATGTTTAATGTGTAATAAAGATTTTGAAAAAAAGGAAAATACAGCATGGTATGTCTGTACTATTTTCGATTATCCAAAGATTTTAAATAATGGGTTAGAAAGTGGTATAATTAGTGTTAAACCAAATACTAAAATAACTATTGATGGGGAAGAATGGTTTTGTAATAAAAATTTTGAATGGGAAAAAATTAAATAATGGTAGCTATAAAATCTTTGAGAGAAATAGTATTAATGTTAATACTTTTAATTTTCATAATTATAATAGTGTCTTCTATTGTTTTCTATTTAATGAAGCCAAGTAACGATGGAAAAAGTTTTATGGAAAAGGCAATAGAAAATGTAACAAAAATTGTGAAAGATTTCTTTACTATAAAAAAATAATGACACATATTTCTGTTGATTGGACAATTTATATAGCCATAATAGCTATGTCAATTATGGTTATAGTACTTTTAGTATTTATTTTGTCAAGATACATCTCTATGGAGCCGTGTATTCAAAAACAAAAAGAAATTATAAATGAAATATTTAGAATTTACTATGAAGAGATTGTAATTAAAAAGAACAGTGAGGTAATAAAAAGTTTTAAATTAGAACCATTTTGCACTAAATGGATTTTTTCTCCCTGTAAAGAAAAAGGTGTTTGTACAAAATTCAAAAGTGAAGAAATTTATTGTATAAAGTATTTTCAAATTGGAGATCCAAGAAGATCATTTTTAATAAAAGTGTGTGAAAAAGATGAAGTATGTAATGCTTTAAATAAAATTTATTTTAATACAAAAGGAATAATAAATACAAGTAAAACTAATGAAATTACCATTAAAATAATACCTAGTTCAATAGAAAGTATGCAAAGTGGCGATAATATAGATAATAATGAAGATTTAATCGAAACTGGTTGTATATGAAGAAATTGTTTTTTTGGTTTTTGCTAGTCGCTTTTATTATAGTTATTTCTATAATGTTTTTCTTTGGTATAGTTGATATTTTCAATAGGCTTTTTACTTGTGGATTTTTATCGAGCGAAGTTGATGATACTAACATGGATGCTAAATTAAAAGATTCTGTAAAAAGAACAATAAATGTTCCAGCTTGTTTTGATTGGATGCAAGGTCCATGTAGCATTAAAAATGATTTACCTGATTGGGCAATATTAGAAAATGCAGAAAAGGGTAAAACTTATTCAATTTGTGGTAAAATTAGAGATAAAAACATAATAAGATGCTATGATTTTGAAGATGTTTATTGGGATACAAATGGTACTTTATTATCAGGAACTTATACTGTTATTGCTGGTAGATATAAAGTTGTTTTTGATAATGTTTGTGATTCGGGAAATCAACTAAGTAGTGAAATTTGCTCTAATATAGCATGTTAACATTTATTTTAAAATAAAAAATATTTTTTATGGATACAACAAAAATAATAGAATACTCAAGACCAAAACTAAAAAAACCAATATTAATACAAGGTTTAGTTGGAATAGGTAATGTTGGAAGAATTACAGTTGGATTTTTAATAGATGAACTAAAAGCAAAAAAATTTGCTGAACTAATATCAAATCATTTCATGCATTTTGTTTTAGTAGATGAAAATTCAGTAGTAAAACCATTAAATAATGAATTTTATTGGACAAGAGTTAAAAATAAAGATTTTATTTTATTAACAGGAGATGCTCAGAGTAGCACAACAGAAGGTCATTATGAAATAGCTGAAGAAATAGTTAGGTTTGCAAAAAAATATGATGTTTCAGAAATAATAACAATAGGTGGGTTAAGTGTTGGTGAAGTTGAAGAACCAAAAGTTATTGGTGCTTCCAATGATTTAGAAATGATTAAAAAATATTCTAAATTTGGAGTTGAATTTTCTTATTCCGAAATAGGAACAATTGTTGGAGCTAGTGGTTTGGTTGTAAGTATTGCAAAATATTATAATATAAAAGCAGTTTGTTTGCTCGGCCAAACAATTGGTTATCCAATAATTCCAGATCCAAAAAGCTCAAAAGCCGTTTTAGAAGTTTTAGCAAAAGCATTTAATTTGTCATTAGATTTAACAAAACTAAACAAAAAAATAGATGAAATGGAGAGATTTATGAAAAGAATGGAAGAAATACAGAAAAAAGCTATTGCACAAATGTTTAGACCAGCTACAGAAGAAAAAGAAAAATTAAGATATATTGGATAATAATTTTCTTATTTCTTCTGCTTTTTTCATAGCTATAGTAAAAACTTTTTTTATTTCCTCAAATGAAAAATAACCGCTACCAATTTTTTGAATGGAATTTATTTTCCCATCATCTCTAATGCAAACAGATAAACAGCACTCAACTAAATCTAATTCCTTAGAAGTCGGGTCTAAAAATAAAATATCTCCAACTTTAAAAACACTTATATTTATTGGTGTATAATTTCTCAATGGTAATTTACCAATTTTTTCTTCTCTAATTATTTTTTCGTCATATTTTACAAGTGATGTATTTTTCAAAGCTAACAAAGAAGCTAAAAAAGAAGCATCTATTAAATTTCCATCATCGTTCAATACATGAATATCAACATAAATGATCCAAACTTTTTCATTTTCTTTTATACAAAGCTTTTCGAAATCTATTAGCTTGCTTTCTCTTAATCCTCTATCAACCACTCTAGCTAATTCTATGGCATCTTCACTAGGAGGACCTGGCTCGAAATGGGGAGAAGCTATCGGAGAAAATTCTGCATTTACAATTAAAATTCCTTCATTTGGTGAATCTGGAAATGGCTCTCCAACATCTAGTTTAACACCAGCTAATATGCTAGTATTTCCAATATTTAAGAGAGCAGAACCCTCTGCTTTTTTTATCAAACCAACTTTAAAACTTATTTCCCTATATTCATCAAGCTTTCTATTATCTTCTCTTTTACCATTTTTTAATAATTCAAGCAAGTACTCTTTCATAATATTCTTTCAAAACTTTTTTTTGCATATCATAAATTATTTTGCATTTTTTTCTTAGTTCTGCAATTAAAGTTTCTATTTCTTCATATGTTAAATCTCCATCTTGCTGTAATAAAGTAATTTTGTCTTTGGAAACCATCATAGCAAAAGATAAATCAGCTTCACCAAAATTATCTTCCTTACCGTTTAAATCTATAACTAAATGTCCATTTACTTTACCAGCGGAACAAGCAGTTACCAAATCTCTCATTGGTATACCAGCCATTGCTAAAGCTAAGCTTGCTGCATTTATCGAAGCTATTCTTGTTGAGCCATCTGCTTGTATTATTTCAACAAAAACATCTATTCTAGTTTTTGGAAAATCTTCTAAAAATATAGCAGGATAAAGAGCAGTTCCAAGTATTTTTGATAACTCAATACTTCTTCTATCTAAGCCAGGAGATTTTCTCTCGTCAACAGAAAAAGGAGCCATATTATATCTACATCTCAAAACAGCTTTTTCCTCTTGTAAATATTTTGGCAATAATAATTTTGGACCATAAACACTTGCAATAGCTATTGTATTACCAAGCCTTACCATAGCTGAGCCATCAGCATTTTTTACAACATTAACTTTCATTTCTATTTCTCTTAAATCAAAAAAATCTCTTCCATCAATTCTTTTACCATTCTTAATTAATTCAACTTCTTTCATTGCTTTAAAAACTCTCTAATTTTATCTGTTAAACCATATATATGTGATTCTCTATCTATCATTAAAATTGCCTCAATTGTTTTATCAACTTTTCCACCACTAACAAAAATATAACCATTTTGGCCAACAATTATTTCACTTTTAGTTTCTTTTTTAAGAAGCTCTATCATACTTCCACCTTTACCTATAACCCTAGCTACTTTTGAAGGAGTTATCGAAACAATTATACCATTTTTTAATACTTTACATTCCTCATCTTTCATTGAAATATTTATTGTTTTATCCTCACTAACTTTAATAACTTTTGTAAAAAGTATATCATTAACATTATAAAATCTTCTCAAGTCAGTCCTAAAAATATCTATATAGCTAGTAACACCTTCAACTAAAGGTAAAAAAGCTAAGTAAGGGGAATTTATATCGACTATCCAGCCAGAAGTTTCAACCTCTTTAACAATACCAATTACTTTATCCCCAACTTTTGGAATGTAAGCATATTTTAAAGGAATTACATTAATTTCTTCATTTGTAATTTTTGGAATACCTATAACTTTTGAAAAAACTTTTCCATTCTCTTCATAAACTGTATCTGAAATTTTTCTTCCATCTCTTTCGCAAATATAATCACCAACCAATACTATTTCTCTAATTTTCATATTTCTGTTCTACCAATTACTTTAGATTGAAAATCCCCTTTAGTTACGGAAGCTATTCTTGAAAGCAGCTCACTTTGTAATCCAGCTAATATTTCAACATTTAAAAGTAAAGAGCCGTCATTTAACCATTCCTCTTTTTTTATTTCACAAATATTTTTAATATTTGAATAAACATTTGAAAATTGTGGTGGGATTTTTAACTCAATTAAAACTTTCCCAGAAGATAAAGGCAAAGTAGTTTTTATTTCTTTAATAACTTTATTAACTTGCAATTCAGCATCTAAAAATGGATCAATATTAACACCAGCTTGCTCCATAGCATTCAATATTCTACTTGGAGGATGAGGTAAGTTATTTTGTGGATTAATACATCTTTTTGAAATTATTTCAGCTATTTGTTTTTTTCTTTCCTCGATCATTTTTCTTTTTTGCTCCGTGGTTATTTGTATTTCTCCTTTTTTCAATATCTCTTCAGCAACTTTAAAAATATCAGTAGTTCCAAAAACTTGCTGTAGCTCTTCTCTACTAACAACTTCCGCTTTTCTAACATCTCTATAAATAGCCGGATAAGCTAAAGCAGTTCTAAAATCTATTTGTTTACCTCTTCTAAAATTTAATGCAGCATCCGGGTCTATTAATATTTCAAATTTTTTTTCTCTAAAGTAATATCTTACAACAATTGACTTTTCTAATGACATTTATTTAATTTCTTCTTCTTCCAAAAGTCTAATTTTTTCACCAACCTTTACTAATAGCAAATCTACTCCTTTAAATTCTTTTTCTGATTTTTCTAAAGCTTCTAATGCTAATTTAATGGCTTCTTTTTCTTTCAAATCTTCTTTCCATTGTTGTTGTAAAATTTTTATTGCTGATTGTGCCCCTCTTCCTAAAGCATGAGCTTTCCATTCAAAAATCATTCCTGCTGTATCAACTTCAACTAAATGAACTCCAGTTGAGTCATAACCACCTATTAAGATACCAACACCAAAAGGTCTTAGTCCAGCAATTAATGTTGAATATTGAATTCTGTCAGCTATATTCTTTGAAATACTTAATATACCTTCTGGTTCATCATAAGTAATTCTATGTACTTGAGCTCTTATTCTTGCAAAATCTATTAGTACTCTTGCATCAGATAGAAAACCAGATGCTCCAGCACCACAATGATCATCTATTTGAAAAAGCTTTTCTACACTAGAAACCATTAACTTGTTAGCAAACATAATTTTGCTAGCTGCAATAACTACACCATCACTAAAAGTTATCCCTACAACAGTTGCCCCTCTTTTTACTGTTTCTCTGGCATATTCAACTTGTAATAATCTACCATCTGGGGTAAACATAGCTATTGTTCTATCATAACCCATATATTCCGGTACTCCTACTTCGACCATAAATATTAAATTCAAATTTAAATTTTAAATATTACATACTTTTATGTTAGATAAAGAAAACATTAAGAAAACAGGAACAACAACAGTTGGAATAATTTGTAAGGATGGAGTTGTTTTGGGATCTGAAAAAAAATCTGTAATGGGATATTTAATAGCTAGCAAAGAAGCAAAAAAAATATTTCCAGTAGCTGATAGAATAGCAGTAACAGTTGCTGGTGTATGGGGGGATGGAATAGCTTTGGTTAGATATCTAAAAGCAGAGATAAAATTGTATGAAATTGAAAATAAAACAAAAATAAGTGTTAAAGCGGCAGCAAACTTGTTATCAAACATACTTTATTCCGGTAGATGGACATTTTTACCATATATGGTAGAACTAATAATAGCTGGATATGATGATAAACCAAAAATATTTACAATAGATGCAATAGGTGGATTAGAAGAAGAGACAAAATTCTTTTCAACAGGAAGCGGAAGTCCAATGGCATTAGGTGTTCTAGAAGATTCTTATAATGAAAATATAACAACTGAAAAAGCTAAAGAAATAACATTGAGAGCTATTAAATCAGCTATAGAAAGAGATATTGGTTCTGGAGGGAAAGCAATAGATTTATGTATAATAACTAAAGATAAATTATATATAGAAACAATTAACTTTTAATTTTTTGCTTTTATGAAAATAATTGAAGAAGTAAAAAACGCATTAGGAGAAAGTAATATAGATAGAATAGAATTAGAAGGTAGTGAGATAATAGTCTATGTAAAAAATAAAGAAATTTTTCTTAATCAAGAAAATTTTGTTAAAGATATAGTTAATAAAATAAAAAGAAGAATTGAAATAAGAGTTATTAGAGATTTGCTTATTGAAGAAGAAAAAGCTAAAAATAAAATTTTAGAGTTAGTTCCACAAGAGGCTAATGTTAGAGAGATTTATTTTGATAAAGACTCATCCATAGTATACATATTAGCTGAAAAACCTGGCTTAATAATAGGTAAAGGTGCTGAAATGATTAGGAAAATAAAAAAGGAAATATTTTGGTCTCCAAAAGTAGAAAGATTACCATTACTAAAATCAACAATAATGGAAAGCATGAGAAAAATGTTTATAGCAGAATCCTCCTTTAGAAAAAATTTCTTGAATGAAATTGGTAAAAAAATACTAAAAGAGGTTAAGGAAAAAAGGAATTGGGTAAGGATTATTCCAATTGGTGGTTATGGAGAAGTTGGAAGGAGTTGCACAATATTAGAAACACCAAAATCTAAAATATTAATAGATTGTGGAGTTAATATTGGTAGTGCAAGTGAATTCTATCCATTTTTTAATATTGATGAATTTGATTATAGCAAAATAGATGCAATAGTTGTGTCACATGCACATTTAGATCATGTAGGAGCAATTCCAATACTTTATGAAATGGGATATGAAGGTCCTTTATATCTAACTGAACCAACATTACATTTGGCTACATTGTTATGGTTAGATTTAATGGAAGTAAAACATAGAAGTGGTCAAGAAAAATTTTATAGTATTCATGGTATAAAAGAAGCAATAAGAAGAGCTGTAACTTTAAAATATGGAGAAGTTGCAGATATAACTAGCGATACTAAATTGACATTTTATAATGCTGGTCATATATTAGGTTCAGCTTTATGTCATTTTCATATAGGAGAAGGTCTTCATAACATTGTTTATGCATTAGATCAAAAGTTTGGTAAAACCTTATTGCTAGATCCTGCAAACACAACATTTCCAAGAATAGATACATTAATAATAGAAACCACATATGGTGGTAAAGAAGATAAAATGCCTCCAAGAAAAGAGGTTGAAGCTGAGTTTATGAACATTGTTAATAAAACTATGGAAAGAGGTGGTATTTGTTTGATACCAAGCTTTTCTGTTGAAAGAGCTCAAGAAGTAATGGCAATACTTTACTTGAATAACTTTCAATGTCCTGTTTATTTAGATGGAATGATTTGGGAAGCTAATGAAATTTTTTCCGCTTATCCAGATTATTTTGGAAAAGCCATGAAAAGGTTAATTAAAGAAGGGAAAAATATTTTTACTAGCGAGATGTTTAAAAGGATTGGGAGTGAACAAGATAGAGAAAAAGCTTGGGAAAATAAACCATGTGTAATAATAAGTACTAGTGGTATGTTAACCGGTGGTCCAGCTATTGAGCATTTAAAAGCTTTATGTGAAAATGAAAAAAATACTTTAATTTTCGTTGGTTATCAAGCAGTTGGAACATTAGGAAGAAAAATTCAAAGGGGAGAAAAAGAAATATTGTTAGAGGAAAATGGAAAAAAATATGCTTATAAAATAAATATGGAAGTTTATACTTCAAATGGGCTAAGTGGTCATTCCGATAGAAGCCAATTATTAGCTTATATAAACAACTTAAACATGAAACCAAAAAAAGTTATTTGTTGTCATGGTGAGCTTAATAAATCACAAGAATTTGCAAAATCTGTTGAAAAGCTTTTTGAAATAAAGTGTTTAACACCTTTAAACTTAGAAGCTATCAGGCTTGTTTAAAAATAGAG
>JAWBMD010000004.1:0-66914 GCA_039000985.1 Candidatus Aenigmatarchaeota archaeon
CTGAAAAATTCAAAGGAAGAAACAATACAGCTGGTAAAAAAATTAATGAAAAGAACATTTTTGAAAAAAGTGTAGCTAAAGTAGTAAACCAAATTTCTTTTTGAGCATGTATAGCTTCAGATTCTTCTGAAAGATGAATACCAAGTGCATCTGATAGCGCATCTACAATAGCTGCTGTTAATATTCCAATAACTACAACATATTTTTCTTGCGTTCCTGAAGCTAACCCAATCATTAAACCTATTGTTGTTATTATAGATGATGTTAGACCAAATGAAATACCAACCTTTAATCCATGTCTCTTCATTAAATGTTTATTAGAAATCTTAAGTTAAAATTATGCCAAACGTACAAATGTCTGCTATATAAAAGAGGAATAAAAATTTTTAATAAATTGATGAATTAAAATGTCATAACTACTATGACAAATTTAAATTAAAATGTCATAATAATTATTATGTTTGATGAAAAAGTAGTAATAGAGTTTTTCAAATCAATTAAAGAAAGGATAGAAAAAGAAAAAATTATAGAAAGAGAACTAAAAGTAGAGAAAATGAAAAACAAAGCAATAAGCATAATTGGTCCAAGAAGAGCTGGAAAGTCATATTTCCTACTTAAACTATTTTCTAAAGAAAGAAGAAGCATTTATTTTGATATGGAAAACATTGCATTCAGAAATGCTACTCCACAAGAAATTTTAAAAATAGTAAGAACTTATGAAAATTATTTTAATGAAAAGGTTGAAAATATTTTTTTGGATGAAGTGCAAGTAATTAATGGCTGGGAATCCTTAGTTAGATCTTTACTTGACATGGGATTTTATGTTTTTGTTTCTGGCTCCTCTTCAAAATTATTATCTAAAGAAATTGCAACCCAACTTAGAGGAAGAAGTTTAAGTTATATTCTATTGCCATTAAGCTTTAGAGAGTTTTTGAATTTTAAAGGAATGGAAATAAAACAAACTATCTCATTAAACGAAGAAATAAAAATCAAAAGATTTTTAGAAGAATTTTTAGAATGGGGTGGTTATCCGGAAGTTGTGTTATTTCCTGAAAAGAAAGAAAGACTCCTTAAAGAATATCATGACTTAATTTTCTATAGAGATTTTGTTGAAAGGTTTGGTATAAAAAGCCTGAGTGTTGCCTCTTTAATTTTTGAATTTATTCTCCAAAACTTCTCAAAAGAAATCAGTATAAGAAAAATAATGAACTATGTAGCTTCGAGGTTGAGGAGTAAAACAAAGTCAACTATTTATAATTATTTTGATAAAATTTCTGATATATTTTTTTGCTTTTGTGTAGAAAAATTTAGAAAAAGTTTATATGAAAGAAAAAGCTGGCCAAACAAAATTTATATTTGCGATTTAGGATTAGCTAATTTAGTTAGATTTGAAAAAGATTTTGGTAAAAGAATGGAAAATATAACTTATTTAGAATTATTTAGAAGCACAAACTATAAGCCATTAAGGAAAATATACTATTTAAAAATTAATGATAGTGAGGTTGATTTTGTTTTAAAGGAAGGATTAAAAATTACTCAGCTTATTCAAGTTACTTATGCTTCTAGCAAAGATGAAATTGAGAAAAGAGAAATTAAAGCTTTGATAAAAGCTAGTGAGTTATTAAAATGTGAAAACTTGTTAATAATTACCTGGGACTATGAAGATGAATTGAAAATTGAAAATAAAAGTATTAAATGTATTCCTTTATGGAAATGGTTGCTGGGAAATACTCTAAGTTTATAGTAGTTTATAGAAGAAACAAAAATATATGTTTTTTGTTTCCTATATTTCTTTTATGTTAAGAGAAGTCTTATTAGAATGGAAAGAAAAAGAACTGCCAACAAGAATAATTAAAAGAGAGTTAAAAATTTGGATGAACAATCATATAGTTTCAATTATAGGACCAAGAAGAGCTGGAAAAACTTATTTTATGTTTCAGCTTATTAAAGAGCTTTTTGAAAAGAATTTCACTAAGGAAAATATTGTTTACTTAGATTTTACAGACCCTAGAATAAAAAAAGTTAGTATTTCTGAATTTTTGAAAGAAATAAATTACTTATTTAAAGATAACATATTTCTTTTTTTCGATGAAATTCAAGAGCTCGATAATTGGTCTTCTTTTGTTAGAACATTGCATAATTTTCAAAAATATAAAATAATAATTTCTGGCTCTTCTTCAAAACTTTTAAGCAAGGAAATTTCAACAGAGCTAAGGGGGAGATGTATCTCTTTTGTTTTATTTCCATTTAGCTTTAAAGAATTTCTTGATTTAAAGGAATTCAAAATAGAAAAAGAAATTTCTGAAGCAAAAATTGGAAAGATTTTAGGATTATTGAAAGAATATATAGATTTTGGTGGATATCCAGAAATTATTTTGCATGAGGAAAAAAATAAAAAGCTAGATATTGCAAAAACTTATTTCGATGCAATTTTTTTCAAAGATATAATAGAAAGATTTAAAATTAAAAATGTCGCACTTATGGATTATTTTGTTAGATATTGCATATCTAATTCCTCCTCTTATGTTTCAATATCAAAAATTGAAAATGAATTGAAATCAATAGGTTTTAAAGTTAGTAAAAAAACTCTAGCTAATTATTTAAAATACGCAGAAGAGGCTCTTTTTGTTTTCCCTATAAAAAGATTTTCTTTTAAATATAGAGAAAGAGCAAAATATCCAGTAAAAAGTTATTTGGTTGATAATATATACTTTCAAATTGAGCCAAGATTTTCTAAAGATGTTGGTAAAAAAATTGAAAATTTAGTTGCTATACAGCTTTTAAAGAAAAAACTTGAAGGAAAAGTTAATGAAATTTTTTATTTTAAATCAAATGATTATGAAGTTGATTTTTTAATTAAAAATGGTTTAGAAATAAAGCAATTAATTCAAGTAACTTATGCTTCTAGTAAAGATGAAATTGAAAAAAGAGAAATAAAAGCTTTGTTAAAAGCTAGTGAGCTATTAAAATGTGAAAACTTGTTAATAATTACCTGGGACTATGAAGATGAATTGAAAATTGAAAATAAAAGTATTAAATGTATTCCTTTATGGAAATGGTTATTAGAAACTTAAAGTTGTTCTATTAGAGAACAATTTCATATGAAAATTGTTTTGATATAGTACAGTTTTTTTTATATTCATCGGTCAAACATTTAAATATTTGACCGATATATATTAATTATGAATGAAGAAAAAATAATGGAAATTATGTCAGATTGGAATTATTGGGGTAATTATCAAAAGGAATTTATAGAAAGAAAAGATTATCAGTATAAAATAGAGAATCTTTCCAAAGGAAATGAGATAATAGTTATAAAGGGTATTAGAAGGGGTGGAAAATCTTCTATTTCTTACTTTTTTCTCAAAAAACTTATAAATTCTGGATTAAATCCAAGAAAAATCATAATTATTAATTTTGAAGATCCAAGACTTCCGCCAGTTTTAACTTTAAGCGAAGTTAATAAGATATTTGAAACTTATTTGAAAAAAGTAGAAAACAGGCCGGAATACGTTATGTTGGATGAAGTTCAATATGTGGAAAGATGGGAAAAATTTGCAAGGTTTTTGACAGAAGCGAAAAATATAAAAGTGATTGTTACTGGCTCGTCTTCAAAACTCATGAGTGAAGAATATGTTACTGTTTTAACCGGTAGGCATGTGGATATCGAAGTGTTTCCGTTATCGTTTAGAGAGTTTCTTCATTTTAAAGGATTAAAAATAGAGGAAGAAATTGAAATGATAAAAAAAAGAATAGAGATTAAAAGACTTTTGGATGAGTATTTAGAGTGGGGAGGTTTCCCCGAGGTAACTCTTGCAGAAAACAAAGAGAGAAAAATGGAATTATTAAAAATATATTTTAACGATATTTTGCTTAAGGATGTGGTTAAAAGATATAAAATAAAGAAAGTTATTGAAATAGAAAATCTGGCAAAACTTTACATTTCAAACATTTCAACTATTCAATCCTTTCACAAACTAAAAGAAATTCTAAATATAAGTTTAGATAGTGTTGAAAGATTTTCTAAGCATCTATTAACTGCAAGGCTCTTTCTCTTCTTAGATAATTTTAGTCCTTCCATAAAAACACAAATTAGAAGCAAAAAGAAAGTTTATACAATTGATTTGGGATTTTATAAAATGCATGGATTTAGACTTAGCGAAAATATAGGAAGAATAATGGAAAATGTTGTTATGTTACATTTAGCTAGAAAAATGGAGTTTCATCCACTTTTGAAATTTTTTTATTTTAGGTCAAATGATTATGAAGTTGATTTTTTAATTAAAAATGGTTTAGAAATAAAGCAATTAATTCAAGTAACTTATGCTTCTAGTAAAGATGAAATTGAAAAAAGAGAAATTAAAGCTTTGTTAAAAGCAAGTGAATTATTAAAATGTGAAAACTTGTTAATAATAACTTGGGATTATGAAGATGAACTAAAAGTTAATAATAAAAAGATTAAATGTATTCCTTTATGGAAATGGTTACTATCTTAGCAATATAACCACAAGCTTTTTAAAAATGTTTGTGATTATAATATTATGAACATTGAAGAAATTAAAAGAGTTATAGTAGCTCAAAAAGAAGAAGTTGAGGAAAAATTTAAGAAAACGAAAATAATTAAAAGAGAAGCTGATAAGAATAAGCTGAAAAAGTATCTGTTACATCCAAATATATTAGCGATTTTGGGAATTAGAAGATGTGGGAAATCAATTTTTTCATTACAAATTTTTGAAGGAGAAAAATATGGATATATAAATTTTGATGATGAAAGACTAACAGAATTTACGACAAAAGATTTTGAGAAATTGCTACAAAGCTTTTATGAACTATATGGAGAAATAGATCATATAATTTTGGATGAACCACATAATATACATGCTTGGGAGCTTTTTACTAATAGATTGAGAAGAACAAAAAAGGTTATAATTACTGGAAGTAATTCAAAGCTTTTATCTGGCGAATTAGCAACTCATTTAACTGGAAGATATATTGATTTTACTTTGTTTCCATTTAGCTTTAGGGAGTTTTTACAATATAATGATATAATTTTTGAGAACGAAAACCTTTACTCAACAAAAAGATTGGCTCTTGTAAAAAATAGTCTTAACAACTATCTAAAAATTGGTGGTCTCCCAGAGGCTTATTTATTTGGAAAAGAAATTCTTGTGAGAATTTTTTCTGATATAGTCGAAAAGGATATTTTGAAAAGATTAAAAATAAAGAAGAAAGCTACATTTAAAGAGCTTGCAAAATATTTAATAGCAAATTCTTCATCAGAAACAACATTTTCTAAATTGAGAAATATTTTCAATATAAAAGATTTACATACTATAAAAGATTGGATAAATGAGATGGAAAATGCGTATCTAATAAAACTTATTAACAGATTTTCTCCTAAGTTAAAAGAACAATTTATTGCACCAAAAAAAGTTTATTGCATTGATGTCGGAATTGTTAATGTGATTGGATTTAAGATTACTCAAAACATAGGCAGACTTATGGAGAATTTAGTAGCTATAGAGCTTCTTAGAAAAAAAAGTTATTGGTTTGATGATTGGGAAATTTTTTATTGGAAAGACTACCAGCAAAATGAAGTGGACTTTATTGTAAAAGAAGGATTAAATATTAAACAACTGATTCAAGTAACTTATGCTTCTAGCAAAGATGAAATTGAAAAAAGAGAAATAAAAGCTTTAGTTAAAGCTTCTGAGCAATTAAAATGCAAAGATTTATTAATAATTACTTGGGATTATGAAGATGAATTAAAAGTGAATAGCAAAAAAATTAAATGCATTCCTTTGTGGAAATGGCTGTTAAGCTTAGCATAAGAAAGTGTGTAGTTTTCGAATTTAAAGCTGTATAATTTAAAATATGTCACAAATGACGTAAAATATTAATTTTTTATGTCACAAATGATATATATGAAGAAAGAGGAAATAATAAATGTGTTATCTCAGGTTAATTTTTGGGGAAGAGAAAATATAGATGTGGGGATAGAGAGAAAATTCTATAATCCTCGAATATTAAATTTTTTAAAAGGTGTTGAAAAGGTATTAACAATAATTGGAGTTAGAAGAAGTGGAAAGAGTTATATATTAAAACAGATTGGAAAAAAGTTATCAGAAGAGTTTGGAAAAGAAAATGTTCTTTATGTTAATTTTGAGGAGGTTAAGTTTTTTGAGGAGCTAAGCTTATCTTTTTTAATAAAAATATACGATGCTTTTAAAGAGATTGTGAGACCAAAAACAAAACCTTTTTTAATTTTGGATGAAATCCAAGAAGTTCCAAAATGGGAAAAGTTTGTTAGAAGTTTGCATGAAAAAAAGGAAGCTTTTCTTATAATTTCCGGCTCTTCCTCTAAGCTTTTTAGCGAGGAACTTGCTACTTTATTAGCTGGTAGAGAATTAGAGATAGAAGTATTTCCATTGGATTTTAAAGAGTTTCTCCAGTTTAAAAATTTTGAGATAGAAAAGGAAATAGATTTAATTATAAAAAAAGAAAAAATTATAAGATTTCTTAGAGAATTTTTAGAATTCGGTGGTTTTCCAGAGGTTGTTTTAGAAGAAAATGAAAACAAGAAAATTGGTATTATTAGAAAATATTTTGATACAATAGTATTAAAAGATGTTTTAAGAAGGTTTAAATTAAAAGAAAGTTATAAGTTAGAAGCGCTTTGTAATTATTATGTTTCAAACTTTTCAAACTTAATAACTTTTAATTCTGTTGCGAGATTTCTTAAAATTTCTGAAAAAACTACTGAAAGATTTTCAAAATATTTGCAGATTGCCAGAATTATATTTTTTGTTGAGAGATTTTCATATTCTTTTAAGTCAAGATATAAATCTGCTAGGAAAGTTTATGTTATAGATACTTCCTTTTCGAATTTATTAGGAGTAAGGTTTTCAGAAAATATAGGCAGACTTATGGAGAATTTAGTTGCTATAGAATTGCTAAGAAGAGCGAAAAGAAGTTTAAAAGAAAATTTCTTTTATTTAAAAATTAATGACAGCGAAGTAGACTTTGTAATTAAAGAAGGTTTAGAAATAAAGCAATTAATTCAAGTAACTTATGCTTCTAGCAAAGATGAAATTGAAAAAAGAGAAATAAAAGCATTAATTAAAGCTTCCGAGCAATTGAAATGCAAAGATTTATTAATAATAACTTGGGATTGTGAAGATGAATTGAAAATTGAAAATAAAAGTATTAAATGTATTCCTTTATGGAAATGGTTGCTATCATAGCAACATAACTACAAGCTTTTTAAAAATGTTTGTGATTATTAGAGTTTCCCGTTATAGGTAAACTTTTTAAATAATCTTTCCTAAATATATGATATGTTTGAAAAGGATTTTGTGCTTCAATATTTCAACAAACTAATGGAAAAAATTAAAACAGAAAGGATTTTTGAAAGAGAATTAAAGGTTGATTTTCTTAAAAATAAAGCTATAGCAATAATTGGGCCAAGAAGATCTGGGAAAACTTATTTTTTACTCAACATTTTAAGAAACAATAAAAACACTTTGTATGTTGATTTGGAACATTCTGCCTTTAGAGAAATCACACATAAAGAATTCTTTGAAATAATATCAATTTTTGAAGAATACTTTAAAGCTAAAGTTGAAAAAGTGATTATTGATGAAATACAAAACTTAAATAACTGGGAAAGTTTAGTGAGAAGTTTACTTGATAGTGGATATTATTTGATGTTTTCTGGCTCCTCTTCAAAATTGTTAAGCAAGGAAATTGCAACCCAATTAAGAGGGAGAAGCATAACTTATTTTTTATTACCCCTAAGCTTTAGAGAGTATCTTGAGTTTAAAAATATAGAAAGAAAAAAACTTTTCTCAATTTCAGAAAAGGTGAAGATAATTAAATTTTTAGAAGAATTCATAGAATGGGGTAGTTATCCTGAAATATTAGCTTATCCTGAGAAAAAGGAAAAAATTTTGAAAGAATATTTTGATACAATTTTTCAAAAAGATTTTATAGAAAGATTTGAAATAGTACATACTTACATTGCAAAATTGCTTTTTGAATTCATTTTACAAAATTTTTCAAAAGAAATAAGTTTAAACAAAATATCAAACTTTATTTCTTCAAAAATTGGGAAGAATGTTAAAAACATTGTTTATGATTATGCAGAAAAATTGCCAGAAAGCTTGAGTGTGTTTTTTGTAGAGAAATTTAGCAAAAGCGTTTATGAAAGAAAATCATTAGGAAGAAAGGTTTATGTTTGCGATTTGGGTTTAGTATCCATGCTAAGTATGGAAAGAAATATAGGTAAAAGAATGGAAAACACGGTCTTTCTCGAGTTATTGAGAAAAACAAACATCATTCCACAACAAGAGATTTTTTATTGGAAGGATTACCAGCAAAATGAAGTGGATTTTGTTATAAAGGAAGGATTAAATGTTAAGCAATTAATTCAAGTTACTTATGTAAACAATAAAGATGAAATTGAAAAAAGAGAAATTAAAGGTTTGTTAAAAGCTAGCGAGCTATTAAAATGTGAAAACTTGCTAATAATAACTTGGGACTATGAAGATGAATTAAAAATTGAAAATAAAAGTATTAAATGTATTCCTTTATGGAAATGGTTATTGGAGCAGTAAATATAGCTTCTTGCAACAAATAATAAAAATTATGTAAAGTTAACTGAACAAAAAATTTAAATTTTATTCACTATACTTAATTTATGAGAGAAATATTGGAAAGGCAAAAAACTGAAGCTAAGGAAATTTTATCAAAAGAAATCATTCCAAGAGAAAATATTAAAAATATAGAAAAATATATAGAAAAACCTTTAATAAAAGTCATTACAGGTATAAGAAGAAGTGGAAAATCTTTGTTGGCACTATTGCTTATTAAAGATAAAAACTATGGATATGTAAATTTTGACGAGAAAGAGTTAAGTACAATAAAATTAGATGATTTGCTGAATTATTTAAAAGAAGTATTTGGTGATTTTAAATTTCTGCTCCTTGATGAGATTCAAAATATTGATGGATGGGAACTTTGGGTCAATAGCTTGCAAAGAAGAGGTTATAATGTTTTAATCACAGGCTCAAATGCAAAGCTTTTAAGCAAAGAATTAGCTACACATTTAACTGGAAGATATGTAGAATTTGAAAATTTTCCATTTAGCTTTAGAGAGTTTTTAGTATTTAAAAAATTTGACACTAATAACTTACTCTTTTTGAAAGAAAAACAAGGCTTAATAAAGAATTTACTAATGGAATATTTAGAAAGGGGTGGTTTTCCAGAATATTTGGTTCATAATTTAGATAAAAATTACTTGGAAACACTTTTTCACTCTATAATTTACAAAGATGTTGTTAAAAGATGGAATATAAAATATCCTAGAAAAATAGATGATTTAGCAAAATATATAATTTCGAACTATTCCTCGCAATATACTTTTACTAAACTAAAAAATTCTTTAAATTTTAGAAGTGTTCTAACAGTTGAAAACTACATGAAATATTTAGAAGAAGCATACTTAATATTTTCACTTGAAAGATTCTCATTTAAAGTTAAAGAAATGAAAAAATCGCCAAAAAAAGTTTATTGTATTGATACTGGTATAATAAATGCCATTTCTGTAAAATTTTCAAAAGAAATTGGAAAATTAATGGAAAATCTTGTATTTTTAGAACTTAAAAGAAAAGGATTAAAAGAAAACTTTTCAATATTTTATGGTCAGTTTAATAATAACGAGGTTGATTTTTTAATTAAAAATGGTTTAGAAATAAAGCAATTAATTCAAGTAACTTATGCTTCTAGTAAAGATGAAATTGAAAAAAGAGAAATTAAAGCTTTGTTAAAAGCAAGTGAATTATTAAAATGTGAAAACTTGTTAATAATTACCTGGGACTATGAAGATGAATTGAAAATTGAAAATAAAAGTATTAAATGCATACCTTTATGGAAATGGTTATTAGTATGAGTGAGAAAGAATTACTTAAATTAATAAAAGAAGGTGAATCGGAAACAACAGAGTTAAAGTTAAAGGTTGATGAAGAACTTGGAAAAGTTATCTGTGTTTTTGCCAATAGTAAAGGGGGAGTTATTTTAGTTGGAGTTAACAATGGATGAAGAGAAAATTGCAAACATAGCAAGCTCGTGCATACCACCAATAAGGGTGAAAACTAAAAAAATGTTGTTAAAAATTATTGTACCAAAAACTAATGAAATACATTCTTTCAAGAATATAGTATATATTGGGGTAGCTTCCAGTAATAGAGCCTTAGCTCCAAATGAAATTATTAACCTAGCTCAAAAGCTTGGAAAAGTTTACTGGAATTCTTTAATTTGTGAAGAAGCTACTTTGAAAGATATTGATGAAGAAAAAGTTAGATGGTTTTTAAGAAAAGCCAAAATAGAAAGAAGTTTTGACATAGATTTTGAAACTCCAGTTAAAGAAGCTTTGGAGAGGCTAGGATTAATAAAAAATGGGAAATTAACAAACGCTGCTATTTTATTATTCGGAAAAAATCCTGAGAAATTCTTTTTGCAGGCTGAAACAAGATGCGCTCGCTTCAAGGGAACTAGACCAATAGAGTTTTTGGATATGAAGGTTTTTGGTGGAAACATTATAGATCAAATTGAGAAAGCATTGAACTTTGTTCTTGAACATATTTCAATGAGAATCGAAATTAAGGGCAAAGCAGAAAGAGAGGAAATATATGAATATCCACCAGATGCTATAAGAGAAGCTATTGTAAATGCAATTTGTCATAGAGATTATACCATACCTTCTAACGTTCAAATTAGAATTTTTGATGATAGAATTGAAGTATGGGGATGTGGACCTTTGCCAGAACCTTTGAAACCTGAAGATTTTAAAGGAAGACACAAATCAATTTTAAGGAATCCTTTAATTGGTAGGTCTTTCTTTTTAATTAAGTTCATAGAAGAATGGGGAACTGGTACAAATAGAATGATTGAAGCCTGCTTAAAACATGGTATACCCGAGCCTGAATTTGATATGGTTGAAGGAAACCTTGTTGTTACTTTCAGAAAGGATATTTATACCGAAGATTATTTAAGAGAGTTAGGACTAAAAGAAAGGCAAATAAAAGCAATTAATTATATTAAAGAAAAGGGAAGAATAACAAGGGCAGAGTATGTGAAATTATGCGGATGTTCTGAAAGAACAGCTCTTAATGACCTTGTAGAGTTGGTTAATAAAAATATTCTTGTTAGGGCTGGTGAGGGTAAAAAAACTTACTATATCTTGCGCGCAAAAAGGAGCTTGAAAAGAGACAATAGATGATTATGAGAAAACCAGAAAAATTGACTAAAACAGTATTAATTGAAATTAGACAAAAACTCTTAACAAAACTTAACATAGTACTAATTTTAATTTTTTTCATTCACAAAACAGTTATTGTAAATACTCAATTTTTAGACCCAACAAAACAATTTAACCAAACTTCTTCAATAAACATAACTGGATATGCTTCTACAATTCTTCAATCAGAAATAGATTCAGCATTAAATATTAATTCAGATGGCTTAACTTGGGATGTTACTGAAGCTGATGTTACTCCACCTTTTCTTGGTCCGACAATATTCACTACTCATCAGGTCGAATCTTTATCCGTTACTCCTCTAGATTCTAATAGAATAATTTTAGCTTGGTGTGATGAAGTAAGCAAATCAATAAACTTTAAAATTTACTCTACAACAGGAGAAGTTTTAGTTGATACAGTAACAGTTGATACAAGTCCCGGAATAACAAATGCATGTGATTATAATTCTGTTTCTGTTTCAGCTTTAAATTCAACTCATTTTGTAATAGCTTGGTTTGATGCTAGCGAACAAGATGTTTCGTTTGCTATCTATAATTATTTAGGAAATTTGAATATTGGACCAATAGATGAAGATACGGCTGTAGGAACAAATAGTTGGGGCGTTTCTGTTTCAGCTTTCAATTCAACTCATATTGTCATTGGATATTATGATTATGTAGATCAAGACGCTACCTTCTCAACTTGGAATTTGGTTACACAAACAAGAGTTGCTAGACCTATAGATGTTGATACAGCTGTTGGTGCAGATAGCTACAATGTTCATGTAGCAGCCTTGAATTCTACTCATTTTGTTTTTTTCTATTATGATGCTGGAGCTACTGACGATGCAACCTTTGCTATATATACAATAACAGGAAATGTTGTAATAGCAGCTACAGACGAAGATACAAACATAGGAAATTCTTATTCTTTAGCTTCAACTGTTCTAAACTCGAGTTATTTTGTTCTTGCCTATTATGATGCTGTGGATGCAGATATTACTTTTTCTATTTATAATAGTGCTGGAACAAGAGTTGTTGGTCCAATAGATGAAGATATAGATGTGGGGACAAGCGGAGCTTTTGTCTCTGTATCGGCTTTGAATTCAACTCACTTCGTGATAGCTTATTATGATACTATAGATGGTCAACATACTTTTTCAATTTATAACTGGAATACAAGGATTGTCGGACCTGTAGATGTTAGCAATGTAGCATCTGGTTTAAAATGGCTATCCGTTTCTTCTTATCTTGCTGGAATTAATTTGGGGATTTGTAACCAAAATTTCGTCTTTGCAGAAGTTAATGCAACAAACAGTGCAAGATTTTTCACTTATACTCCATCTGGGACAGCATGGAACGGCTACTGCTCACCGATTTATCAAGTAACTGTTGAACATAATTCAACTATAAGCTATGTTGGAAATTTGGTTAGTTTGAATGTTTCGATAAACTTCACTTCTACTGTTGATGATTTATATAATATGAGTATTTACGATTTTGTTAATTCAAGATGGGATTCTTCTCAATGCCAAAATATTTCGGTTACTGCTGGTAATTATTATTTGATTTGGTGCAATATTACTACTAATCCAACAAACTATGTATCTGGAAATATAGTAGCAATAAGACTTAATTCTTCAATAGATACAGATAAGGGAACTTTGAAAGAAGAATATGTTCAATTTTATGTTGGTTATTCTGTTGGATATTTAGAAGTTGAATTAGTACAACCAAATCCTTTAACAATTACATACATAATACAAAACAACACATTCATAGTTAATTCTACAGTATATTGTAGAAATGCGCCTTGTGGTGATGTTTATGGTACATTAATGTACAACCTATCTTCTCCTTATCCTGATACACCAATAAACACAAGCTATGGTGATAAACCATTTTTTATAAATGAAACCCCGGCACAAGCAACAAAAGCTTGCCCGAACAATCCTTTAAATGCAAATGATTTTTGTAATTTAACATGGATTATTAATGCTAGCGGAGAAATAAATACTAATTGGAAAATTGGTGTATTATTTAATTCATCATTTGCTGATGTTGAAAAAAATCATACATCAAATGCAACAATTTCAATAGTTGGTTGTACAATATCTTTTACTTTACAATTTTCAACAATAGATTTTGGAAATCTTTTACCAAGAACATATAATAACTCCGCAATTGGAAACTCAAACAATTTATATAATATTACTGTGAATGAAGGTAGTTGTAATTTAAATTTATATATTAATGGAACAGACCTTGTAAATCAAACATTTAATTCTTTTATTAAAGTTGGAAATATTAGTTGGAGTAACATAAGTAGTAATATGGATGATGGATACTTTCCTTTATCTTATTCAGAATCTCTTATAAGAGCAAATGTCCCTGCAAACACAAATGTAACAACATGGTATTGGATAAATGTACCATCTGTATATGCTGGTATTTACAAAGGAAACATAAGTATAAAAGCAGAAAGAAGTAGCTAAAAAAAGATTACTTTGAATTAACAATTGACAATAAAATAATAATCAATAATCAAAAGAATAATTATAACAAAATTTTAAGAAGCTGAAATTTTAAAAGAAAAAGCTCTTTAATTCCTAGAGACAGCAAAATATTTATTAAAAAAGAAAAACTTTGATTTGGCTGCATTTAATCTTGAGCAATTTTTTCACCTCTATTTAAAACATAAATTATTTCTTCTTTTTAGAGATTTCCCAAAAACACATTCGATTACCTTTCTCCTAAGAGAGCTTCTAAAAATTAGAAAAAAAGACTGAAATTAAAAATTTTTAAACGAAAACATAACCATAATCAAAAATTTGGAAAATGCCTATATTTCATCAATTTGAGAAAGCTGAAGTTGCAAAAAGTTTAAAGAATTTGTTGATAAGCTATGAAAAGCTTCTTACAAGTGCTTAGCGAAATTGAAAGAGAAAACAAGAAATATTTTAAGAATTATATAAAATATGCAAAAATTGCTAAAGTAGTTAGCAAAAGAGAGCTGGGTGGGGTGAAAGTTTTTGTTTTTGGTTCAGTTATAGAAGGACTAGCAACTCCGGCTAGTGATATAGATTTACTCATAGTTTCAAAAAATATGCCAAGTTTGATGAATGAACGAGCAAAATTAAGTGTAAAAATTCTAAAGAAAATTGGTTTACTTTCATCTTTTGAAATTCACTTAGTAAATGAAAGAGAATTTGAATGGTATAAAAGATTTATAAAAAGAAAAATTGAAATTTAAGAAGCCTGTTCCACTAAAATTTGTGACTTGAAGTATTCTTGACCCTTTACTTGATTGCAACATTGAATAATCGGTAACTCGAGTTTTAACACTTTGCCTCCAAAAGACTTATCCTAAATATATCAAACATTTATCTAGAGAAAGAAACTAGCAACATTGAAATTTCTACAAGCTAAAATATAGTAACTAATTCAAAAGTATTCCACATGTGGGGCATAGTAGAAATAGAATTGCCCCCACCGGGATTTGAACCCGGAATCTTTGCCTCCGCAGGGCAACGTTTTATCCAAATTAAACTATAGGGGCTTAAATTTATTTTTGAAAAGCAAGATTAAATCATGGAAAAAGTTACGATATCAGCAATAAAAGCCGATATAGGAGCTGTAGGTGGGCATACAAAACCGAGTAAAGAAGTTTTGGAAGAAATAATATCAACAGTAAAAGAAAGGAAAGATTTAATAAGAGATTTTTATGTTGGATTTTGTGGAGATGATATTCACATAATAATGACACATTTCAATGGAATAAATAACCCAGAAGTACATAAATTGGCATTTGATGCTTTTGTTAATGCAACAGAAATAGCTAAGGAACAAGGACTATATGGGGCTGGTCAAGATATATTAAAAACAGCATTTTCTGGAAATGTAAAAGGTATGGGGCCCGGGGTTGCTGAAATGGAATTTGTTGAAAGGCCAAATGAAGCTGTTATTGTATTTCCAGCAGATAAAACCGAACCTGGTGCTTTCAATTTACCTTTATACTATGCATTTGTAGAAGTTTCAAGAAGTCCTGGATTAATTTTAAGTCCATCAATGAGAAAAGGTGTAAAATTTGTTATAATGGATGTTAGCTATACAGAAAGAGATAAAATAATAGAGCTTTTCACTCCGGAAAACTACATAGATATTGCTTCCTTGCTTTTCAATCCACATAGATTTGTTGTTGAATCGATTTGGCTAAGAGAAAATAATGAACCAATTGTTTCTGTAAGCACAACAAGATTGCATAATATAGCTGGTAGATATGTTGGTAAAGATGACCCTATAATGATAGCTAGAGCACAAAAACCATTTTTAGCTACAGAAGAAATTTGCTCAGTTTTTGCAATAGCTCATTATGTTGGAGGAGATACGAGAGGTTCTCATAACATGGCATTAATGCCAGTAAAGCTAAATTCTCAAGCATCAACATACTTATGCAATCCGATGGTTAGCTGTTTAGTAATGTCGATAAAAAATGGAAAAATAACTTCTTACATAGATGGATTTGATGATCCAATATTTGAAGAAGTTAGAAGAAAGGCTACAGGAAAATCATTTTATATGAGGGAACAAGGATTTATTATGCCAGCAATGTTACCCATGGAGGAAATAGAATATACCGCATTAAAAGAAAAAATAGAAGAACTAGAAAAGAAATTCATATTGAGGTGAAATTAGAATTTTTAGGAGCTTTGAATTGCATAGGAGCCTCGGCAGTTCATGTAAATACTGAAAAAATATCTTTATTGCTAGATTATGGTGCTAAAACAAGAGAAAAACCACCAAAACCACCTTTACCAATAAAGGGAAAAGTAGATTTTACATTTCTAACACATGCTCATTTAGACCATTCTGGATTTTTACCAACTATTACTAAAAAATTCAATTCTTTTGTTTATTGTACAGATATTACAATGGAGCTTACAGAATTACTTTTACTTGATAGCATAAAAATTAGTAAGGAAGAAAATTTTGAATTGCCGTTTAATAAAAAAGATATAACTGAGTTAAAAAGAAAAACTGTTTTTATAGAATATGATACAGAATATTATTTTGATAATGTAATGGTTAAATTTTTAGATGCTTGCCATATTCCTGGCTCTTCTCAAATATTAATAGAATTTAAAAACAAGAAAATTTTATATACTGGAGATTTCAACACAATAGAAACTAGGTTAATTAAAGCTAAAAAAGTAAAAGTAGAAAATCCAAATGCTTTAATAATTGAAAGCACTTACCATGATAGAGAGCATGAAAAAAGAGAAAAAGAAGAAAAAAGATTAGTTGAAATAGTAGAAAAAACAGTTGAAAATGGTGGAATTTGCTTAATACCTGCTTTTGCAGTTGGAAGAGCACAAGAAGTTTTTTCAATTTTAACAAAAGAAAAAGTTCAATGCCCAATTTATATAGATGGAATGGCAAAAAGAGCAACAATAATCATAAACAAGTATAAAAAATATTTGAAAGAAAAAGATATTATTGATAAAGCTTTAAAAAGTATTGAATTCGTGAATAAAAATAAAAGAAAAAAAGTACTAAAAGAAAAAAGCTGTGTAATAATTTGTGGTAGCGGATTTTTAGATGGTGGTATGGCAGAATTTTATTTCAAGAAAATAAAAGATGATGAAAAAAATAGTGTTGTTTTTGTTGGTTATCAAGTAAAAGATAGTAAAGGTAGAAAAGTTTTGGAAGAGAAAAAATACGAAAATGAAAAAGTGAAAGCTTTTGTAGAGAAAGTTGATTTGAGTGCACATGCGGGTAGAAAAGAATTATTAGAATTCATAAAAGATAATAATCCTGAAAAAGTTTTTTGCGTTCATGGTGAAAACATAGATAGTTTTGTTAAAGAATTAAATGAAATGGGATTTGATGCAATTAATCCTTTAGAAGAAAAAGTTTATTCAATATGAATAAATTACCTTTACATACATTAAAGAACTTTTGCAAAAGTCTTGGTGCAAAAAGAGTTTCAAAGGAATTTTTACTAGAGCTTGAAAAAATTTTAATCGAGGATTTAGAAAAAATAGTTTTATTAGCTATTGAATTCTCAAAAAACGAAAAAAGAAATACAATTTTGGAAAGAGATGTAGAAATGGCGATAAAAGAAATTATAAAAGAGGAAAATCTTTAACAACTTTATATATAGGTCCTTCTCTAGTTAAAATGCTTTCAACAAAACTTATTTTCTCAACATTAAATTTTTTTCTTTCAGTTTTTATTAATGCAATTTTTTCTTTAAAAGTTTTTCTATCAAAAATTTCTTTTACCCTGGCTAAAGTCAAATGTGGCTCTTTATAATCGCCACCTATTTTTTCAGCAATTTTAGTTATTGAATTATTTTCATCAAAAACATTTAAGGCTATAACCCTAACAAAACTTTCATTAGGAATTAACTTAATACTATTTAACCCAACTTCAAATTTTTTAAACAATTTTGCAATTTCATCTAATTGGGGCAAATATTTTTTTTCATCTATTTCACCAAGAAATGTTATTGAAATGTGTAAATTTTCTCTTTCTACAAATTTTGCTTTTAATGGTAAATTAAAGAGCTTTTCCTTTATACTTTCAACATAATCAACAATTTCTTTAGGAGGAAATATAGCAACAAATGCTCTCACTCTATTAATTCTATTACATCTCTCTCTGTTATTATGCCAACTAACTTATCATTATCATCAACAACAATTAAACCACCTATGAATTTATCCTTTGTTAAACTTATAAACTTTGAAACATCTTCATTTTCATTAATTTTTAAAACTTCTTTAACAGCAATTTCCATAACATTTCTTGAAAGAATATTCTTTTTAAACTCATTGAGAGCTATGTATTTTATTAAATCTGCCAATGTTATTATACCAACTAGATTACCAGAATTATCCACAATTGGAAATCTTCTAAAGCCACTCATTATAAACGATTTTGCGCATTCTTCTAAAGTAAAACTACTTTTTATAACCAAAGGTTTTTTTGTCATAACATCCTTTACTTTAATACCAAAATTTACATTTTCAAAAAGCCTTACAAAATCTCTTTCAGTTACAACAGCTTTCAACTTTCCATTATTATCAACAACAGGAAAACCACCTCTCTTGCTAAATTTGAAAAGCTTCAATAAAAAATCTATAGTTTCATTTTCGTTTATAACAATAGGTTCTCTTAACATTATATCTTTAACTTTACTTTTTTCAACATCCAAAAAAACATAGCATTTTAAAGCATCTATTAAAGTAACAATTCCTGTAACAAAACCGTCTTTATCAATAACAGGAAGCCTTCTATAACCAACATACATTTTTTTGAGTAAATCAACAACTTTATCATTTTCATAACAAAAAACAGGATTAGAAGATATTTTTATGACTTTTTCGCTCCTTTTTAAACTAGATTCCTCGATAAGTACCATTTATTCTTGAAGAGCTTCATCCATACAATTAGGGCAGAGCCATTTATCATCATATTGTCTTAATAAATCAGAATAATTTTCACAATAATCGCAAATACCAATAGTTGTTTGTTCTTTTATAACAATCTCCTCTCCCCTCTCCTCTATTTTTTCTCTTAACATTTCATACATTTTTGAAGAACTTTTAGCTATATCTGTTAAAGATATTAAACCCACTGGCTTACCTTTTTCATCAACAACACATAATCTTTTTACTTTATTTTTTTCCATTTTTTCAACTGCTTCCTCTAGCTTTCCTTCTGGGGAAATTTTTATCAATGGTCTCCCCATAACATTTTTTACTTTAACTTTTGATGGAAGCTTTCCTTCAGCTACAACTTTTTTAATAATATCGCTATCTGTAAGCATTCCAACAGCTTTTCCCCTTTTAACAACAATTAAACAACCTATTCTATTTTTTTTCATTAATTTAGCTGCATCCTTTATACTTTTTTCCATATCAATAGTAACTACTGGCTTGCTCATTATATCCTTAACTAATGCCATAATAAAATTTTTATTTAAATAAAATTAATTGTGACAGTACTATCTAGAGAAAAAATTTTAGAATTAATAAATAAAGGGGAAATAAAAATAACTCCATTTGAAAAATCCCAGGTTGGTCCGGCATCTGTAGATTTGCATCTAGGTAATAAATTTAGATTTTTTAATAGAGTTGAAAGACCTTTTAAAATAAAAGAAAGTTCTGATTATAAAAAAATCACGCAATTAGTAGAACTTGGAGATAAAAGCTCTTTTCTTATATTGCCAGGAGAATTGGTTACAGGAATAACAATGGAAAGAATAAAGTTGCCAAATTATATTTGTGGAAGAATAGAGGGGAGAAGTAGATTTGCTCGAACTGGTTTATTAATACACCTTAGCTCTGGTTTCATACAACCTGGCTCAGATAATAAAGTTGTTTTAGAAATAGTAAACATGTCACCAGTACCTTTAGCATTGACTCCTGGCATAAAAATTTGTCAAATAATATTTGAAACAATTGAAGGTGCTGCTGAATATAAAGGTAAATTTCAGTATCAAACAGAACCTTGAGTAGTAGCTTCCTCTTCTTCTATTTTTTCTGCACTAGGTATTTCTACATGCTTTATTATTACTATATCCCCAATAGCTCTAACCATTGAATAAGGGACTATTACTCCTTTTTTGCTACCAAGTATTTTTGAAAACAAACCTTCTTTACTTATTTCAACAACAATCGACCTTATTCTATACTTACTTAAATCAAGCTCAACATCACTAACCCTACCAGCATAATAACCTTTTTCTGTAAAAACTTCTCTTGCCATTAAATCCATTATGTTTTGAGTTGATACCATATAATATTAATTAGATTTATAAATATTTAAACCAATAAATCGAGCTTATAAATGAAAAAACTATCTGTTATATTAAAGTAAAAATAGCTTAAATGGCTTGGGACTCTATTTTCTCTAGTTGATAACCAAATGAGAGTTGAAAGTAGTGCAACTTTTTTATCATCACTTATATTATCATTAAAATTTTGAAACCAAGCAACTTTATAATATGTTGAATTTGTTATTAAAACGGGTACTCCATCACTTCTTGTTAAAATTTTTCTAGTAACTTCATTATCTACTGGTTGTATATTTACATTTTTTGTTATATCATCAAAAACCAAATTGTACTTATCAAAACTTATAAGTATGGAAGCATTAGTTATTTTTTTTAATGTGACATTTGTTTGAAATTCAGAAAATACTAACTTACTTCCCATGGTTTTATATTCATCGTCTTCAAAACTATTATTTCTATTCAAATCTATTGCTACATGTGTTGAGTTACAAATAACAAATGGATAAACAAAAGATTTATTAAAAATTTTGATTTCACCTCTTCTGTTTAAATTACATCCAGGTAAGCTTTGTAAACCTGGAGCTACTAAATATAAACTTATTCCATAATAGTTTTTATACACAGGATAAAAATTTTTAAAAATTTTTTCATCATAAGTAGAGAGGGAAGAAGAAAAGCTTATATTAAATTTTCCAGAAGTAGTTCCAATCTTTCTTATTCCAGTTATATTGAGAGATATATTGTTGTTAACAAATGTATTAGAAGAAGCGTCTGCATAAATAAGCAAACCAATATTATTGTTTATTACTCTTTTAAGGAATTCATAATACTTATCACTTGGTAAGTAATCTATTACTAAAACGTTGGAATTTAAAATACAATAATTAAAAGACTCTAAATTAGTTAAACACATTATTGAATTAATTTTTTTTCCATTTATTTCACTTTCAAATAAGCTTGTTATTAAAGATTGTGTTTCATTCGAGCAATTGCATGCTATTCTCATTTCATTTGGATTAATAGTTAGAGAAATGGGGAAAAAAGGTAAGTTATATTTATTTCCAAAAACATATTCATGTAAAATATTTGCATTACTTAAAGATTCTAAAAAATCGAAAATACCAATTTTTTGTTTTATTATATGCCAAGATGATGTTTTTCCATACTCTAAAGAAAGAAAAAGATACATACTAACAAGCAATGCTGAAACAGCTATTACAAGCTCTAATACATTAAACTGTCCTTTTAGGCCTGCCATATATTTTTATATTAACTATGCTATTATCAGAAGAAAATGCAAATCTTTCTAAACTAACATTTCCAATTAAAGTTTCATGTGATGTGCAATTAAATATAACTTGCTGAATAGGATAAATTTTTGAAATGTTTAAGGAAATGACTATATCACTATCTAAATAATAAGTTATGTTTGAACAATTATTTGTCGATGGATTTATATTTTTTAAATAGCTCAACTTCGTAGAATTTAAAAAATTTTTTGATGTAATATTCGTTGCCAAACCTATTCTTACAAAATTGCTTGGATCCCAAAAAGCTGGGTATCCGACATCATTTATTAGTATTTCAGAAATTTTATAGAGCTCCAAGCTTACTAATTCTATATTTAAATTATCCATTGTAACTGTTTTGTAATTATATAAACTAAAAAAAAGATAACTAACAAAACTTATAAATGCTATAGTTGTTACTAAAAACTCAATAGAAACTTGAGATTTCATATAAAGATTTAATGCAGTTTTTTCCATTACCATATCTATCTATTAATATACTTTTAATTCCAATGCTTTGTGGATTTAAATAATCAAAAACAAAATCATTTCCAACATGCATTACATTTTCTGGTTTTACTCTAAAAAAATTAAGCAACATTTGGAAAGCCTTTCTAGTTTTTCCACCAATACCAAAATCATCTGTTATTGAAATAATTTTACAAAAATACTTTTTTAAACCTGTGTTATAAATCTTTATTGGAAAAAATTCTTTTGTGTTTGTAGTAAATAAAACAAGTTTATATCTTTTATTTAGTTTTCTTAAAGCTAATTTTACATCTGGAAACACTTTAATTTTATTCTTTAAACTACTAATCACATCTATTGGATTTTCTTTTATTCCAAACCTTTTAAACCAATAAACTGCACTATACCATTCGCGTTTTTTATTACTTACCTTATTATATTCTAGCTTACAAAATTTTAAAGCTCTCTCAAAACTAATGTTTTTTTGATTTGATAATAATTTTGGCACTACATAAAACCAGAAAAAGTCATTTATGCTTTCATCTATTAATGTACCATCTAAATCAAAACTAATCAATTGTAAATTTGGGCCTGCACGGAATTGAACCGTGATCTCCGCCTCGTAAGAGCGGCGTCCTTCCATTAGACTACAGGCCCACATATATATTAGTTAGGACACCAAAATTTAATTAATGATAAAAAAAGTTATAAAAAGAGATGGAAAAATAGTTGATTTCGATCCTTTGAAAATAAAGAATGCTATAAAAAAAGCAATGATAGCAACAAATTCTCTTGATGAGAAAATTTTGGAAGATGTTTTAAAAAAAGTTTTGAAAACCATAGAGGAAAAATATAAAGAAACAATACATGTAGAAGAAATACAAGATATAGTGGAAAGTACATTAGTAAGTTACAATCTTTTCGAAGTTGCTAAAGCATACATACTTTATAGAAAAGATAGGGAAAAAATAAGAGAAGAAAAAAAGAAAATTTTAGAAAAAGATAGTATAGATGAAGTAGATAAAAAATTTTCATTAAATGCTTTGAGAATATTAGCATCTAGATATCTAAAAAGGGATGAAAATGGTAAAATAATAGAAAGTCCTAAACAGCTTTTTGAAAGAGTAGCTTTATTAGTTGTTATTCCAGATATTTTACATGATGAAAAAATTTTTGATAAAGGTGGAAAACAAAAACCTTTCCAAAAAGAAGAATTCGATTTTATATCTAACGAAGGAAAAATAGGTATAAAAGATAAAAAGTTTAATAGATATCACTTGGAAAGAATGAAATATTTGTATGATGAATTGAATAATGAAGGAAAAATGAAAGTAAAATTCTCCGAAATTATTGAAATGTTAAGAAATGGTTATTTTGATAATTATTATAAAAACTTTGAAGAATATTTCTCACTAATGATTAATCAAATATTTTTACCAAATTCTCCAACTTTGTTTAATGCGGGCAATACACTTGGACAGCTTAGTGCTTGTTTTGTTTTGGATATAGAAGATGACTTAAGAAATATAATGGATGTTGCAAAAGAAATTGCCCTAATATTTAAAAGTGGGGGAGGAGTTGGTATAAATTATTCAAAAATAAGACCTGAAGGAGATATAGTTGGAAGCACAAGTGGTATAGCGAGTGGTCCAGTTTCTTTTATGAAATTAATAGATTCTGTAACAGAAGTTGTGAAGCAAGGATCAAAAAGAAGAGGAGCTAACATGGGAATTTTAGAAATTTGGCATCCTGATATAGAAAAGTTTATAACAAGCAAAGAAAACCAAAACTTTTTACAAAATTTTAACATATCTGTAATGATAAACGAAGGATTTTGGAATGCTTATGAAAATAATTTACCATTTAAACTAATAAATCCGAGAAATAATAAACCTGTTAAAGAAGTAAACCCAAAAGAACTTTTAGAATTAATAGCTTATATGGCTTGGAAAACTGGTGATCCTGGTGTTGTTTTCTTAGATAACATTAATAAACTTAATCCTATGAAAAATAGCTTGGGTTTAATAAGATCAACAAATCCATGTGGAGAAGAACCTCTTTATCCATATGAATCTTGCAACTTAGGTTCTATAAATATTTATAAGTTTGTAGAAGATGGAAAATTTAATTGGGAAGAATATAGAAAATGTATTAGAACGTGCTTAAGATTTTTAGATAATTGCATTTCTGTTAATAAATTCCCTTTTGAAAGAATAGAAAAAACAACAAAGCAACTAAGAAGAGTTGGCCTTGGAATAATGGGTTTAGCAGAAGCTTTATTTGCTTTAAAAATTCCATATAGTAGTGAAGAAGGTTTTGAATTCATGAGCAAAATAGCAGAGAATTTAACTTTCTTTGCCTTTAAGGAATCTATTGATCTAGCTAAAAAAAGAGGAAGCTTTCCTTTATTTGAGAAATCATTTTATAAAGAAGAAAAATTGCCAATCCAAGGTTTCTATGAAAAAGAATCTTGGAACTTAAATTGGAATGAAATTGTTGAAGATATTAAAAAATTTGGATTAAGAAATGTTGAAGTGACTTGTATAGCACCAACTGGAAGTATATCAATGATTGCAGATACAAGTAGTGGTATAGAACCTCAATTTGCTTTAGTTTTTGAAAAAAGAGTTAGTTTGGGAGAGTTTTTCTATGTTGATCAAGAACTTGTAAAAGAATTGAAAAAAAGGAATTTGTATAATGAAAGTATGCTAAAAGAAATTTGCAATAATGGTGGCTCACTTCAAAACATAGAAAAAATTCCAGAAGATATGAAAAAAATTTTCTTGGTTGCTTATGATATACCGTGGTGGGAACATCTTAGAGCTCAGCAAACATTTCAGAAATGGATTTGCTCTGCAATAAGTAAAACAATTAATTTGCCAAACTGGTCAACAAAAGAAGATATTGAGAAAATATATATTGTTGCGCATAAACTTGGATTAAAAGGAATAACAATTTATAGAGATGGTTCAAAAAACACTCAAGTACTTATAACCCCTACACAAAGAATTGGTAAATATGTTTTAATAAGCAATACTAAAACAATTAATATGTTAAAATCAATAGGTATTGAAGTTGATATGGAAGAAAAGAAAATAGAAATTTATAAAAAATTTGGAGAAATTGTTTGTGAAAACTGCAAAAGCAAACAAATAGTTTTTCAAGATACTTGTGTTAGATGCTTAGAATGTGATTGGATTGTTTGCTTTGTATGAATATTGATATAATTGTTGCCATATCCATATTCATTGTCTCTGTTACATTCATAATATTTTTAGTGTTTAGTTATGTTAGTAATCAATTAACTTTAAAAGAAATGTCTGATATAAGATTGAGAGCAATAGAAGTTTTTAGAAAATTCATTGCTGGTGATTTATCTGTAACTAAAACAATTTATAGAATACCTGTGTTAATAAAAGAACCAAATTTTGATAATAGGGAAAATGAATTTGTTGAACTGTTTTTAACCTTAGATACTAATTGTAAGCTAAACATAACTAACTCATCAATATTTATTACTGATGAAAATTTTCAAGAAATTGAATTTAATAAAACAATAGTTGAAAATTGTTTTGAGGATAAAGTAAAAAGCATAGAAATATATTTTAACATAAATATTAGCAAGAATGATGAAAAAAATATCTTTGTTTATTTTCACAATGAAAATGTTGTTGCTAGGAATTTTTCTGTTGTGATTAATACTAATAGCTTTGCCCCGAAGGATGGGGATAAATATACAGAAAGCAGTAGCTCGTGGGAAAGAATAGGTGGAACAAATTCTTTACCTGAAGTAACACAAATGAGAAAAATTGGAAAATACGCTGTAAAAATAGAGGATTCCCCGACTAATAAAATTGGGCTTTTATTTAACTTTCCAACTGATCCAGCTAATAGATTTTTCGATAATTTAGTATCTGTAAATATAAACTGGTTTTTAAGGGCATATCTTTATACAAATTCTACAACAAACATAAAAAACTTTAACATTTTATTAGAAGATTATTCTGGTAATATAATTTTTAAAAATTTTAGCCTAAATATAGGTTGGAATATATTTGAAGAAGAATTGAATAGCACAAACTGGTATAATTGGACCTCATTTAATCCAAATAATATAACAAAATTTCGCTTTATAGCAGAAAATGAAAGTATTTCTCCTCCAATTTTTTTAGCAGTAGATGGTTTAAGATTTGAAAAAAAGCCATTAAATAAAATAATTTATCCAATAGAAAGCATCGAAGTAGTTTCAAAAGACTTAATGAAAAAAATAAAAGATGAGGAGCTAGAAATATTAAGAAGAACATATGGAGATAGATTTTATATAGAAATTTCTAAATGAAAGGTCAGGGTTTTACTTTAGCTTATGTAATAATTGGCATTTCTCTCATTTTGCTTTTATTTAACTTTCAAGCTAGAATTTTAAAAGCTAGAGAAAATATAAATGAAATTTCCAACTTATACAACAAAATTACAGATAACATAATAAAAGAAAGTTTTTTCATATTAAGAATAAATGGTGCAATAAATGATTTTCTTAATATTACAAAAATGGAATATGATGTAAGCTCATTAATTTTAATTGCTAATTATAAAAAAAATGAAAACTACCTTAACATAACAATTATAAACTTTTTAGATGAGGATTATATTTTCGATATTTGGCTCAATGATACAAATAAAATTGTTGTAGTAAATAAAAACAGCATAAACTCAACAAACTTTTCTGTTACAAATGGGACTTATATATTAAACTTCACATATAAATTAAATAATCAAAAAACTATTGAAATAAGCACAAATCTAAATTATGTATATAGTTTCATAGAAACAGATTATATAAGAAATGAAATTAATATAGTAAAAGTAAAAGAGGATGAATTTTATTTTAGATAAATGAAAAAAAGATTTCAAAATGATATATTTGGGTTTGAAGAAAGCAACGTGGTATTTATAGGAGTACCAATTTTACCTATTGGGGAAAAAATTTTAGAAAAGCTAAGAGAAGTTAGCTGGTATGTAGAACCTTTCGATACTTTAAAAAATGCAAGAATTTTTGATGCTGGAAATTTTGATATAGAAAAAATTGGAGAATATGTTAAAAAAACTATGGAAATGAAAAAAATTCCTTGTATTTTTAGCAATTCCCATTTAATTTCTTACTATGTTTTAAAAGCAATAAATAAAAATGCTAATATCTTGATTTTTGATGCTCATCTTGACTTGAAAAACAAATATAAAGATGAAAAAACATATGGAGATGAAAAATTGAATGATGCTACCTGGCTTAGAAGATGTATTGAAGAAAATTTGGTATCTAAAATAAAAATATTTGGAGCGAGGTCTTTTGATGAAGATGAGTATAATTTTGCAAAGCAGAAAAAAATAGAAATTATTAAAAAACAAAAAAAACTCGAACTAAAAAATCTTTATATATCTTTTGATTTTGATGTTTTTGACCCAAGTATTCTTAAATCTACAGAATATCCGGAACCGGATGGTAAAAGATTTTCTGATATTAAGAAATTTTTAAAAAATTGCAAGCTAGATATAATTGCTATAGATTTCTCATTAATGAATTTTAGTAGTGTTCCTGAATTATATGAATATTTTCTTATGGTAAAAACTATTTTTGAATTAATTCATAAAATTAATTTATGGCAGTAAAATTCTTCATAACCCCAACGCGTGGTGAAGATGTTGTAGAAGCAGTTGGATTTGGTGAAGGTTTAAATATATTACATCCATTTGCAATAGAAAAGGTAAATCCAACTCTTAAAGTTGGTGCTGGTAGTGCATTATTTTTCAAAACAATAGGATTTTTTAAAAAGAATGGTTTTGAAATATATAAGGTTGAAGATAGTGTAGAAATAACTCCGCTATTTCCAACTTATCAATCAATAATAAAAGAAAAGGAACAAATAATTGCTCAAATAAAACAACACTTAGCTAGTATAGCTACAGCAATAGCAGATGTGGATCTGGTAAAACATGATTTGAGAAAGTATAAAGAATTTGCAACACTTTTAAGAAATATAAAAAAAGGTAAAGAACTTATTAAACAAGGTAAAAAAGAAGAAGGTAAAAAAATATTTAAGCAGGCTGATCAATCTTTGCGCTCAATTTTTATAGATCAAATAGATGTACACACTGGAGAAACAGTAGCTCTTAAATTAATAGCGCCAAGATGGCCAACTATTATTTCTGATTTTATGAAACTAGATGATGAAGATAAAGATCAAGAACAAATAAAAAACAAATACAATGTTTCTGAAGCAGAGGCTGTAATTCTAGCTACAAAAAACAAACTATACTTGGAATGGAGAGATAATCTATTTGGTAAAGCTGTAGAAGAAAGATTTAAAGAATTAATGAAATTGCTAGAAATGAGGAAAAAATCTGTAGAAGAATATAAAAACATGTGTAGACCATTAATAGCTAGATATAGAGCAGTAAAAGAAATGACTGGCCCAAGAATTTATACTATAGCTGCATTAAGACATAGTGCTCAAGCAAGCATGGTAGATAAGGTAGTGATGTATGCCTGGAGACCTATATTACCAAAAGAAATTGCGAAAAAAACTAGAACTATGTTTGAACATATTAGACCTGGTTTGCCAACTAGCGTAATTAAAGGTGTTGGTTTTTATGATGATGAAATAAAGTATATAAAAGAAGAATTAAGAAAGCGTGGAGAAAAACTATCTTCTGAAGAAGTTTTCTTTCTTGAAAAAGAAAGACTAGAATCTTTGCCAATTGAACCGTCAATAGATAATGTTGTAAGAAAGGGAATAAAGCTAATAGAAAATGAATATAAAGTTGAAATAAATCCATTAGATGTGTTTCAAGCTAGATTAAGACTTGTCCAATTCTTCAAACAAATAACAAGTATGCAATTAGCAGAAACGTGGCCATATAGTGGCTATTATGCCTTTTTAGAAATTCCTATTGATAGAGTGTATGGACGTTTACCAAATGGTGCTGAGTTTGAAGATGTTACAGTAGAATTAAAGGGTTATTTAAGAACTCAAAACTTTATTATACTCCAATATTTAGAACTAATCGCAATAGAAAAAAGTGCTGATAAATTCATTAAAGAAATGCTTGGTGAATTAGGTGTTGGGGGAATAGAAATAGATGAAATAATAGCTAAAGAATTGGGAGAAGAATATAAAAAGTTTCGCATAGATATGCTAAGAACACACTATCTTTTATCACAAAAGATTAAAAATTTAATTAAAAAGTTTTTAATAACATTTAATCTAGTTGGATTTTTCCCAGTAGAAATAACAAATATAGGATACTATGAACATCATTTATCAAAATATTTAGAAAAATATATAATTCCTGAAGCTATAAATGTTTTCAAGAAAACTGTTAATATGTATAAATCGTCCTTAGGTATACCGTTGTAAAATGGGTTATATAATAGGAGTTTCAAGTGGTTTGTGGGGGATATCAAGACAAAGAGGAGCATATGAATCTTTATCAGCATTAGGAATATACAGAAAAGCTATGCAAGCAATAACAAAAGGTGTTAGCTTTATTCAAATAGACATAGATAATATTTCCGAGTTTAACGAAATGGATCTAAAAGAAAAAATGGAAAAGGTAAAAAAAATGGGTATTAGTTATGGTTTTCATGCTGAAAGTGCTGCTACTGGTGGAAGATCGGAATATGTTCTTTTAGATTCTTCAATAGAGGAAGATTACTTGCTAACTCATAAGAGATTAGAACAAACAATAGATAAAGTTGGTGAAATTGGTGGTACTTACATAGTGTATCATGCTTCAGAAAGTCCAGGATACTTAGAAATGGGTAGAGATTTGAAATCAACTCGAGTAGTTGATTTTTTTGGTAGACCATTGCACGAATTCATAGAAAGTTTACCAAAAGATATAAAAGATAAATTACTAGACTGGGCAATAAGAAGAGTTGAAATAATGGAAAGGGTTTGGAGAGGCAGATATAGAGCAAGTAATAATTTTGAAGAAGCTGTAGAAAAGGCAAGCCGAAACATAGAAAATTCTCTCAGAAGAGGAGATATTAATGTTGTTCCCCCCGAAATTCTAGAAAAGTTCAGAAAAAGAGCTGAAGAAATTTTAGAAGAAAAGAGAAAAAAAGACCCTAAAGCTGAATTAGACGAAAACGATAGAAATAAAATAGTAAATGAATTAAAACCATTCATTAAATCAAAAACAGAAGAGATAACGAAAGAAGAATTTATAGAAGATATTCTTGATTTTTCTAAAAGAAGTGACTTATCTTATGGAACAGAAAGGGTGCCATATTTAATTATAGCAAAATATATGGAAATAACAAATGATAAACTTTTTAAGAATATTGTAAAAGCTAGCATTTCATATTACTCAAAAATAGAAAATAAAAGTGAAGAAGAATTTCTTTCTTCCAAAGGAATAAAAAATGTTAGCATGGATGATGAAAACTTTATAAAAGAATATAAATTTTGGATACCTGCAGTTTCCGCTAAATATATATGGGGACACTTCAATAAAGATAATGGTAAACTAAAAAATCTCGTTAAAAGAAGGAATATTATAATTGCTATAGAAACAGCTATGGGTGAAGAAGAGAAATTAAGATTAGCTAATCCTCTACATATTTATTATTTAGTTAAAGAACTTGGAGAAAATTTCTCTATAACATTGGATTTAGAGCATATATTAAGCGCTAATATAAACCCAGAAATCTCTATAGATTTATTACCAGAAGACGCTGGAAAATATATAAGAGTTATACATAGTGGTCATCCTTCACCTCTTTCACCAGCTCATCTTAGAATAGCTCTTGGATCTGAAGAACAAATGTATCTATACAAAATTTATTATAAACTAAGAAAGAAAAAAATGGGTGTTGAAAATGATACTTACATAGTTTTTGAAAGAGGGGAAGAAACAGAATTCCAAGAATCTATTCAAAGCTTGAGAATTATAAAAGAATTTTTAGAAAAAGATGTGGAAGTAGAAAAAGCATTTAAGGATCCAAAATTTTTTGGAATAAGTGCTGAAGAATTTAAAGCTATTGAAAGACAAGAGCAAATAATAAAAGAACATGCTTTAGATCCATTACAAGGATTAATTGTGGTAAGTGAAGAAACACATGGCCAACTAGGGAAGCTTGCTTTAGAAAAAGGTAAAAGGCCTGAAGAGTGGTTAAGGGAAAGATATAGATAATTTGGATTTTGGTGGATGTGCATCTTCTGTTTCTGAATTACATTTTGAGCATTTACTTTTCAATGTATAAAAATCGCAAGCACTACAATATCTTATCACCTCAATTTATCAAAAAGAACTTTTGAATCTAATGAAGAAAATAAAACTAAAGTATCTCCTTCTTCAATAATAGATTTAGAAAAAGCTACTTCTCCATTTTTTCTTATTAAAAATAAAATTCTATAACCATCTCCAACGATTTTATCCATTGACTTACCAATAACATTTAAAAGTTTTGTAGCTTTTATAAAAAATATTTTTTTATTTGAATCTATTGGCATAACTTTAATAACTTCCTCTCTAAGCATTTCTAATAAATATTTTGCTGTCATTTCTTCTGAACTAAAAAAATTCGTTAATCCCATTTTTAGCAAAAATGGTACTATCTTTTTTTCTCTAACTCTTATAAATATTTTTTTAACTCCATATTCCTTAGCTAATAAACCAATAAATGCATTAATTGATTCCTCTGGAGTTGCACATATAATAACATCAGCTTCTTTTATGCCAGCTTCCTCTAATTTTAATGTATCTGTAGCATCTCCAACAACAACATTAATTCCAAAATTCTTTTTTAATTCTTCTGCTTTTTTCTCGTATTTTTCTATAACAGATACTTCAAAACCATTATCTAAAAGTGATTTAACTAATGAAGTGCCTAAAGAACCACCTCCTGCTATTAAAACTTTCATAAATAAAAATAAACTAGGAAAATAAAAAGGGGATTTGACATAAGAAAAGTTTAAAAAATATTATTTTTGTTTTGTTTGTCTTTCTTCTCCTTCTATAAAAACTCTTCCTCCTTGCCATTGTCCTTTGTATAAGTTAGTTTTGCCAGAAATTTCGAGAAAAACCATGCTTGCGATTCTTGCTCCCAATTCAATCTCAAAAGGTCTGTTGCTTATATTACTCATCATAAAAGTAAACTCACCTTTGTAACCAGGATCTGTACGAATTCCTTGCACTATAATTCCACATCTATAAAAAGTAGAACGTGGTAAAAACCAACCTAATAAATTTTGTGGTGTATTAATTTTTTCAATTGTTTTACCTAAATAAACTTTTCCTGGTTCAAGATTTACACGAATCGATTTACCTTTTTCGTATTTTGCAATTAACTTAAATTTGGGTGTATCACGTGTTTCTATGAGAAGTTTTCCCTCCCCATCTTCCATTTCATAAACTTCTCCAAGTCTCAAATCAATTCCACAACCCTCGATATTCAATTCATTTTCTTCCAAACCTTCTATCAACCCATCTCTAATTAACCTCTTTAATTTATCTATACCGACCAACATTATTAGTATATTTAGCTTAATAAAATAAATTAATGAATAAAATACCGACTGAAATTACAAGAAAGTTCTCTAGCGACTTTAACAAAACTTCATTAAAATTATTGGTATTGCGTCATAGTAAAACAGTTAAAAAGCGTTATATACGAATAACTTAATTATTGACAAAGTAGTCAAAATTATCAATTATTATTAAAACTTTCATAAATAAAAATAATTTATGAAAATAAAAAAGAGGTTTTGGCATAAAAAGCAGTTTTTAAAGAAGCTAAAAGCTTTAATGGGTAAATTTGTTTACAAAAAATGAAATGATTAACAGCGAAACATTTGTAAAGGAAATATTACCGTCTATAAAAAAACAATTGGTGAAACTATTATACTTTAAACACAAAGTAAAGCAAAAAGAAATAGCTGAAAAATTACATATAAGCCAAGCACTTGTTTCATATTATATAAATGATAAAAGAGCCATTAAGAATTTTGAAATTGAGAGCAAAATAAAAAATAAACTTGAAAATTTTGCAAGTAAAATAAGTATGAATAATATTAGCAAAAAGGAAATTGAAGAATTCTATGAAGAAATTAAGAATTGCTTATGAAATAAAAGCGGCTTTAATATCTTTTTTAATAACTTTAATAATTTTTTCAATAGTGAAAAACTTGGAATTTAAAAAAATTGAAAAATTTAAAGTAATAAAAGTTATAGATGGTGATACAATAGTTTTAGAAAATGGTGAAAAAGTTAGGTTAATAGGAATTGATACCCCAGAAATTGGTGAAAAATGCTATTTGGAAGCAAAAAATTTTCTTCAAAAACTTATAGAAAACAAAACTATTTATTTAGAAATAGATGGCTTAAATAAAGATAAATATGGTAGATTGTTAAGACATGTTTACTTAAATGGTAGTTATGTTAATTTGCTTATGATAAAAGAAGGCTTGGCTTTTTATTTTCCATATAAATCAAAATACTCGAATATACTTTTTAAAGAGGAAGAAATGGCTAGAAAAAATAAAATTGGTTGTTTGTGGAATAACATATAAATACTTTTATTTTACCAAAAAAATTATGGCAAGAATAATTAATAGGAAAGATGTATTAACAGACAATGAAATTGAAAACATTTTAAAATTTTATAAAGTAGTAAAAAACAATGAAGATATCTATATGGAAATAAAAGGAGGTTGGTATAGTCGTTGCTATCCTATTTATTCTAATGAAAAAATAGAAGGATTTGTTATAAAACTAGGAAATAAAGGTGATATATTTCATGAATTAGAGCACGTAAAAAGATTTTTAGAAAATAAATCTCAAAACGAAATAATCGTAGAACTATATGCAAATGTTAGCAAATTAAAATATTATCTTTCTAAACTTTTATAACTTTTATTCCTTGCTTTGTTATTTCAAATGGATGAATATAAATTGAATGATTTGTTCTTCTCATTTTTCTTATAGTTAAAGTTCTTTTGAATTCCTCAGCAACTGGAACAAAATCCAATTTTATAACACCATCTACCAAAAATTCTATTATACCACTCTCACTAAGTGCTTCTGAATCCTCTTTTATTGTTCCTGTTAAAACAGATGTTACACCAAGATCTTTTAACCTATTTATTATTTGCATTAAAGCAACTTTTCTCAAATAATCATCTTTAATAAAAGTTTCTATTATCGACATTGAGTCTATAACAACTCTTTTAGCTCTTATTGCATTTACTTCACTTTCTATTTTATTCATCAAATCAAAAACATAAAGCTTTGTTATAGATGTTATATCTTCGCTAGCTATAGATCTAGATGGTAAAGTTGGTCTTAAACTTAAAAATGCTAATAATCTTTTTTCTTCCAATTTTCTAAGGTCTATATTAAAAACGGATATTATATCATCCTTTATATCTTCTTCTCTTTCTTCAGTAGTTAAGTATACTCCTGGTTCTCCTCTTATACATCCGGCATAAATAAAAGAAGCTGCAAAAGATGTTTTACCAGTACCTGTTTTTCCAGCTATATAATTTACACTTCCCTTTACAAAACCTCCTTCAATTAATTCATCCAAACCGAAAATACCTGTAACAATTCTTTCAACCACAATAATTAATATTTTAAATAAATAACTTTTATATCATCTTCTATGCCATCCCCATCTTTATCAAAACCTTTCAATATGCAATAATAATTACTGCCTTTATAATTTTCTAGAATTTCATCATGAAAATTAGTTAAAGCTATTATTCCAGCTCTTGTACCATTAAATCTTATACCAGCTATTAAAATTATCTTTTTGAATTTATCAAATGGATTATTTATTTTGCATATTAAACAAATTTCATCATCAAAATAATTTTTATCGTTAAAAGAAATATACCAGCTTTTGTCCCAAAAAAATTTTATTTCTAGATAATTATTTATTTCATAAGAAATTATGTTTGAAACTGGACCTCCTATTAAAATCAAATTATTTTTTTCCAATCTTTCACTTTTTATTTCTGTATCTAGCTTTATTATTAATCTCCCACCAACATCTCCAAATTTACCTAAAAGAAAGGAAAGCTGAGAAGAGTAATGAAGATCCCTAGCTGAAGTTAAAAATGGGCCATGTGGCAATGGTGAACCTACAACAATATATCCATTAAAAATTTTACCTGAAAAAAACTCTGAAAAAAACTTTTCCAAATTCCCATACTTACTTTTATCTTCACTAAAATATTTAAAAATGTTAATTTTTGTTGGATAATAATATTTTTCACTAAATCCCCTTACTTTTTCCTCTCTAAATACATCAATTAAATTTTCCTCTCTTAGCTTTTTTAAATAATAATAAACTAATTGCTCGTGCATATTCAAGGCTTTTGCTATTTCATTTGCAGTAGATGGTACCTTACTTATAAAATTTAAAATTTTTATAGCCTTTTCATTAGTCAATATTTTTGGAATTCTCATAATTATAAATTATTTTATAATATTTTAAATGTTGTTATAAAAAACTTTATAAAATATTCTGATAAATAATTTTTATGTGTGGTATAATTGGATTCATAGGTAAAATAGAAGCTAATTCAATGATTCTTGATGGCTTAAAGCATTTGGAATATAGAGGTTATGATTCATGTGGAGTTTCTTTCATTACTTTAAATGATTTAATAATAAAGAAAGATGTTGGGAAAATAGATGAAGTAAATTCTACACTAGATTTTCTTAATCCTCCAAGTAATATAATAATAGCTCACACACGTTGGGGAACACATGGTGGTATAACTCAATATAATGCTCACCCTCACACAGATTGCAAAAATGAAATTACTATTGTTCATAATGGTATAATAGAAAATTTTCTTAGCTTAAAAGGAGAATTAATTAAGAAGGGGCATATTTTTAAAAGCGAAACAGATACAGAAGTAGTGCCACACTTAATTGAAGAAGAATTAAAAAATGGTAAAAATTTTGAAGAAGCGTGCATATCTTTATTCAAAAAAATAAAAGGAACTGCTGCATTAGTTATTGGTAAAAGGGGTGAAGAAAAAATAATAGGAATTAAAATAGGTTCTCCGCTTGTTGTTGGAATAAGTGATTTGGGAAATTTTTTAGCTAGTGATATACCAGCTTTTTTAAAATATACTAATAGAGTTGCTTACATAAGAGATTATGAAATGGTTGTTGCAACTAAAGAAAATGTAAAATTTTTCAAAGTATATAAAAATGGAACAATGAAGAGAGTTAAAAAGAAAATTTATGTTATAGATTGGGATGCTAAAAAAGCAGAAAAAGGAGATTTCGAACATTATATGATAAAAGAAATTTTGGAGCAAGCCAATACAATAAAGCTTGCCTCTATACAAAACTATGAAAAAATAAATTTTTTTGTAAGAGAAATAAAAAAGCATAATAATAAAGTATTTTTTGTTGGTGCTGGTTCAAGCTTTCATGCCTCTTTAGTTGGAAAATATTTGTTTTCAAAAATAGCTAAAATCAATAGCTTTCCTATATTGGCTTCTGAATTCTTTCACTATGAAAATTTAATAGATGAAAATAGCTTAATTATTGCAATTTCTCAAAGTGGTGAAACATATGATGTCCTTGAAGCTGTTAGAGCTGCTAAAAAAAGAGGAGCTAAAATTCTTTCTATAGTTAATGTTAATGGTTCTAGTTTAACATGGGAAAGTGAAGAATATTTATTAATGAATGCTGGTCCGGAAATAGGTGTCGCTGCTACAAAAACCTATACTGCTGAAATAGTTATTTTATCTTTATTAGCCTATGCTATAGCTAACAAAATAGAGGAAGGTAAAAGAAAAATAAACTACTTAGAAAACATAATTTATAATTTAACAGCAGAAACAACAAGAAAAAAAATAGAAAAAATTGCAAATGTATTAAAAAATAAAAAAAGCATTTTTGTTATAGGTAGAGGATTACTATATCCAACAGCAATGGAAGGTGCTTTAAAAATAAAGGAAATATCATACATACATGCAGAAGCATTTGCCGGTGGCGAACTAAAGCATGGTACACTTTCTTTAATAGAGAATGGAGTACCAGCTATAGTTTTAGTAGATGAAGAAACTAAAGATGATATAATTTCAAATGCGCATGAAATAAAAGCTAGAGGGGGATTAATAATTGGTATATCTCCATTTAATAATGAAGCTTTCGATTATTTCATAAAAGTTTCTGAATGTAATTATGAAAATCCTATATCACATATTATTCCAATGCAATTATTAGCATATTATTTATCTGTTCTAAAAGGTTTGAATCCAGATAAACCTAGAAATTTGGCCAAATCTATTACTGTTAAATAAATATTAATTATGAGCGATTTAGATACTCTATTAAGAATGTATGATATAAGGGGAATTTACCCAGAGCAAATTAATAAAGAATTTGCAAAAGAATTGGGTAATGCTTTCTCTACATATATGGGTAAATATGATGAAATAGTTGTTGGAAGAGATATGAGATTTGGAGGAAAAATATTAAAAAATGCTTTTATAAAATCTCTTTTAAATAATGGAAAAAATGTAGTAGATATTGATTTAGTACCAACATCACTAGTTAATTTATATGTTGTTAAAAACAAAGTATTTGGTTGTTCAGTAACAGCTTCTCATAATCCACCAAATTGGAATGGTTTTAAATTTTTTAATAAAAATGGTTCACATTGCTTTTATGGTAATGGACTAGAAAAAGTTAAAGATATCATGCTATCTAAAAAATATTTAAAATCTAATAAAAGTGGAAAAATTGAGAAAAATAATGAATTTGTTAATGAATATATAGATGAAATATCTTCAAAAATAAAAATAGAAAAAAAGCTAAAAGTTGTTTTTGACTTAAGTAATGGCACTGTAAATATAACAATTAAAAAAGCACTTAAAAACTTTGATATTGATTATAAACTAATAAATACAAAAATGGATGGAACATTTGCTCATTCACCGGAACCAAATGAGGAAAGTATAAAACAATTAGTAAAAGAAGTTTTGAATGAAAAAGCAGACATTGGAGTTTTTTTCGATGCAGATGGTGATAGAGGTGCTTTTGTAGATGATAAAGGAAGATATGTAACTGGAGATTTAGCATTAATAATTTATTACTTAGCATTAAAAAACAAAAAAGTTAAAGTTGTTGAAACAATTAATTGTACATTAGCTCTAAAAGAAATAGTAGAAAAAAATGGTGGAAAAATAATAGATGAAAGAATCGGCAATGTTTTTATATTGGAAAGATTAAAAAAAGAAAAAGCTTTTCTTGGAGGAGAAAGAAGTTGCCACTTTTTCTTTAAAGATTTTTATTATATAGATGATGGTCTCTTCTCAGCTCTTAAAATGATAGAATCTTTATCAAAACTAAACAAAAAAATGTCTGAAATAATAGATGAATTTAATAAGTATTATCCAATACCACCATATGAAGCATATAAAATTAAATGCGATGATAAAAGAAAATTTTTAATAACAGAAAAAGTAAAAGAGAAATTGAGAAAAATGAATTTTGAAATTAATGAAATAGATGGAGTGAAAGCAATTAGTGAAGATGGATGGATTTCAATAAGACCATCGAATACAGAACCATTAATAAAACTAACAGTGGAAGGAAAAAATAAAGAAAGGGCTGAACATTTGTTTAATCTTGCTTTAAAACTTTTAAAAGAAGAAGGAATATAATGCAAGCAGTAATACTTGCAGCTGGAAAGAGTGAAAGATTAAGACCTTTAACAGATGATAAACCAAAATCTCTTTTACCAATTTGCAATAAACAATTGATAGATTATTTAATAGAAAAATTAAGAAATATTGGAATAGATGAAATAGCTGTAGTAGTTGCTTACCAAAAAGAAAAAATTATTGAACATTTAAAAGAAAAAAATGTAAAAATAATAGAGCAAAAAGAGATTAGTGGAACAACTAGTGCTTTATATTGTTCTAAAAATTTTGTAAAAGATAAGTTTTTAGCAATTTATGGAGATTTGTTTTTTGAAGATAATTTAGAAATTTTTGTGAAAAACAATGAAACTACAGTTGGAGTAGTTGAAGTAGAAGATGTTTCAAGATTTGGTAAAGTTGAAGTAAAAAATGGTAAATTAATTGGCATTAAAGAAAAAAGTGAAAGCGGAAAAGGTTTAATAAATGCTGGCATATATATTTTTTATCCTGATATTTTTGATGCAATAGAAAAAACTGAAATAAGTTCTAGAAATGAATATGAATTAACAACATCAATAATGCTTTTAAAAAATGAAGTTAAAGTAGAAAAAATAAATGGATATTGGAGTGATATTGGTTATCCGTGGGAATATTTAGATGTGAATTTATATATGCTAAAAAAAATTGGTTTTTCAGTTGGGGAAAATACAGAAATATGGGAAAATGCAACAATAAGAAAACCTGTTGTTATTGGAAATAACTGTGAAATAAAAAATTGTGTTCTAGATAATTGTATTATTGGTAATAATTGTACAATTGGTGAATTTTCTGTAGTAAAAAGAAGTGTTATAATGAACAATAGCAATGCTCCTCATTTTAATTATGTAGCTGATAGCATAATTGGTGAAAATGTTAATTTGGGAGCTGGTACTAAAATAGCTAATTTAAGATTTGATGAAAAGAATGTGAAAGTAAATATTAAGAATGTTGGAGTAGATAGCAAAAAAAGAAAGTTTGGTGCTATTATAGGTAATAATGTTAAAATTGGTATAAATGTTTCTATTTATCCTGGAAGAAAAATAGGATCAAATAGCTGGATAGATGCAGAAGCTTTGATTAGAGAGGATATTCCTAACAATTCATATGTTAAATTAATCCAAAACAAAGAAATTATATTAAAGAAATAAAGTCGAAGAAGAAAAAGCTATTTATTTAATTCTATATTCTATTTTCTTCTTTTCAAACTCACCTGGAGCCATTCTATGTAAAAGATCAGCTATTGTCTGTCTATATTCCACCGCAATATCCATTATAATTTTTAAATCTTTATTATCAATCCTCTTATCTGGAAATAATACTTTTGCTAGACCGGAAGCGAATCTAAATATACTTTTCTCGTCTCTTATTGTTACATTCTCTAAATCTACTCTATCTCTAAGGAATGAAGTAAAGTCTCTTTTTCTCAACTCATGTAAAATTTCTGAAAAGAAATCAACCGAAAATCCAAAATTTTTAGATAGGTGTATATCTGTCTTCTTAATTTTGGTAATTTCCCATCCAGGTATTACAGCATTTATTCTATCTAGAAAAGCTGTATCCCCTCTCATAAAGTCTGGTAAAGAGTAATTTATATCCTCTACTGGAATATAGCCCGATTCTGTTGGTTTGATATCCAAATTGCCCATGAAAACTAAGGAGCATAAAGATGTAGCTTTCTTTGGTCCTCTTTCAAAATGACCGCTTTCCATATAATCTTTTAACTTACCCATCATTTCATCTGTATTTCCAAATCTAATCTTTGCAATTTCATCAAAAACTATACAATCTTTTACGCCAATTTCACCTATTGTTCTTCTAGCTATATTAAAGAATAGCTGTGCGGGGGTAATTAATCCGCCAGAAATTATTCTGGTATAAAATGAAATATTTCGGTAGAAATATGTTTTTCCTGTAGCTCTTGGACCGAGCTCAAGTAAGTTTATGTTATTCTCAACTAAAGGAACAAAACGTGAAATTAGTATTAATTTTTGCCTTTCACTATAAATTTCTGGATTCAGGCCAATAGTATTTATTAGAACATCTATCCATTCTTCTGTTGTAAAATATTTCCTTTTCTCAATAAATTCAGAAATATTTACATTGGTAACATGAAAAGGTTCAAACTCGTCTATCAAAATAGGTAAAGTTAATCTGTTTCCATATTCATCAGTAATAGGATTGGAAGGTCTCAAAGAAGCTAATCCCCATATACCAGAAGATAACAACTCTGGATTTTCATCGACTATCGAATCTAAAATCATAGCATCTCTAATATTGAGAGAAGGTATAATTGCTTTTCTTATCTCATGCTTTTCATCGATTTCAACTTTAATCTCATCTATAATTTTATGAGTTTCTTTTCTTATAATTATCTTATCTAGTATTTTATCCCTATCCTTTGCTTCTGGATAAAAATTAGTTATAAGTTCAATGATTTTTCCTATTTTTTCACCTATTTTCTCTTCGCCTTTTTCTGCTACCTTTGTTAGCAAATGCTCAGAAACAAATTTGGGAACTTGTCTAATATCTTGAATATTCACTATTTTTTTGTTTACTATGTATTCTGGATAGTAATATTTCAGTTTTGCATTTAGCTCATCTTGGTTTACTGTCATTTTTCCAACATTTGGAAAATCTTACTCCTAGCCAAATCATAATAGCTCGTAAAAAATTAATATGGGTCTACCTGACTCTATATTCGAAATAAATATCGCTAATAACATGACACAAAAACAAATTAAAACTGTCGTTGCACTCCTCGAAATGATTCTATTTTCTGACACTTTTCTCATCTCAACATTTCCTCAATTTCTTTATCTAAATCACTTTTAATCTTTTTTACTTTCTTTTCAGCTCCCACAAATAATTTTCTTCTTTCCTCACTTTTACTTCCACCTATATCTAAAACTACTCTTAAATTATATTCCCCAGATTTAAGTTTAGGCAAATCAAAATTTATTGTATAGAATGATTCCTTATCAATTTTCTTTATATTTTCAGAGCTTAGTATGTCAGAGTCCAGGTATACAGATATTTTAATGTCGGATAATACTTTTTCTGAATTATTAGAAATAATACAATTTAACTTTTTTACTTCATTTTCCTTGACAAATAATGGTTCGATTTTTATTTCAATATCTTTAGGTTTAGGTAATTCAATTTGTTCTTCTTCAATTTCCTCTTCCTCGGCTTCTCCTTCTTTTAAAATTTTCAAAGTTTTCTTTATTTCTTCTAATTCATCATCAGTAATTCCATATAGCTTAGCAACAGTCTTATCAATTTCTTCTTCAACTTTTTTTAGTTCTTCCCAGGCAACTAAATCATTTTGTTCATAATATTTTTTAGCTAGTTCATGGGCTTTTTTGGAGAGTTCTGAAAGTTTTAAGTGAAGTTCATTTTTGGAGTTAAATTTTGGTATATTTAAATAATCTAATATATGTGACTGTAAATGTAAATGATGGTATGTTTTAATTATAAAATTTGAAATTGTAGAATTTAATATAGAACATATATAATGCGCTTCTTTATCATTTCCCAACGCAATATAATTAACAGTATAATCTGGAATGGGAATTTTATTATCAATTGATGAGTTCTCGGGATTAATCACACAAGCCTTTATTTCTTTATCTATATCTCTCCATCCTACTTTGAATTTCGACAACACATAGTTATTTAATCTATATAAGAGATAGAAAGGCTGATTTATATTTCTCTTTACATCTGCTCTGTTTTTTAGTTCTTTTTCAAATTTTTTAAAATACTCAAATGTATTAGGGTATAAAGTTTTTAATTCCTTCTCAGAAAGTGGTTCAATAGATTTAAGATTATATGGTACAATTCCAAAACTGCTAGATTTAAAATAATATTTAAAAATGTCTTTGCCCAGTATAACTGGATATATCAAATCTTTTTCTAATGTCCAAGTTATTCTTTTAACATTTAATTTGACGTTGTCAATCATATTTTCTATAATCACAACATCAGAACCTGTATCACCCTTTATATTAATCAAAAAAATTCCACGTGGAGTAAAACTAACACCTTCGTGGGCTTCATACCCAGAGTTACCTATTATATTTCTTAGTTTTTCTAATAGATCTCTAGTAGGTAAAGATGCTAATGGTGGGATAAATTTTTTTTCGGGTTGTATCCCCCTATAGGTTCTGCCCACATGACTATTCTATTAGTTTTTTTCATAAACTCCTCCAAAGATATTTCCTGATCTATTTCTTTTCTATCAGACTTATAAAGAATGTAAGGCGTGGGAAATTCTGTTTTCTCTCCTTTTACAGCTACAAAAAGAGCCGTTCTATTCTTTGCACCCTCAAATGGTAAAAGTTCAGATAAATCGTGAACCTTTAATAATTTTATATCGAAGTTATCTGTTCTTAATCTTAGAAAACCAGATCCTGCAAACGATTTAAAAACAATTTGAGTAATTAGAAAACCTAAAATACCCTTATCTTTTAAATAATAGTCGATACATCTATATACAAAAAGAGTAGAAATATCTATCTTAGTTGAATAAGGTCCTGGTGGTAAAATATTGTATTTTTTATATAACTCCTTTATCCTCTCTCTATAGGCTTCTGGAAGATTTGGCCAATGCACCCAAGGAGGATTTCCAACAACATAGTCAAACTTTCCAATTAGCAATGGAGCAAAAGAGTTTTTCAATAATTGTGTCCAAATCTTATTTTTATGATACTTATATTCTAAATCATAAATTTTCTTGTATAATCTCATTATTCTTCCAAAAGAAATCTTTGATATAGTAATATTTAGTTCTATTAACTTCCTACTAAGATATTCTCGAAATTCGTCTCCACTATATTCTAATTTTACCCCCTCATCAATGTAAAGAAGAATTTCTTTTAGAATATTTTTTTCAATAATTTCCTTAGGTATCCAAAATTCTCCTTCAGTAGTATATAGTCTAAATTCTTCTTCTCCTTCAGTAGCTAATGTTTTCCATTTTTGCCCAATTTCAACAGATATGGAATCGGCAAGATAAATTGGAATTTCTATTCCTTCTCTTGGTCTATATCTAAGTAAATCCGACAAAGCTATCAAATAGTTTGCTTTTGATGCTAAAACGGCGAGAGGATTAAGATCAATTCCTTTAACATTATTTATTATTTTTTGTATTAATTCACGTTTATCGAGAAAATGCTCATCTGCATATTCCTTAATTCGTTTAATAGCCAACACGAGAAATGTACCAGAACCACAAGCTGGATCTAAAACTCTTTTATCAGGATTTCCATCATAACCAACTTCATTCAAAAGTAATTCAGCTAACCAATCTGGTGTAAAATATTCGCCCAATCTGTGTCTTATGTCTCTTGGAAGTAAATTCTGATATAATCTTTTAAATAAGTCCTTCACTCTTTCAGGATTTAATTCAATCGTAGCTGGTTCGTAATCTAAAAGTTTTTTGATTAATTCAAAAATAGATTCAGCTATTTTATCGTTCCATTCATCTAAATACCAAGCAAAATAATCAGCTTCTAAGAAATTTCTTATTCCAAGTTTTGCAAATATTCCACCTTCTTCCAAATCTTTCAGCTCTTCCAACATTTCATTATGATTTCGGTAGTAAGCTTCTTCAAGTTTCTTAAGATAAGAACCTAGAAGACTATCAGCAAAAAGAGTGACAATTTCAGAGGTTAATAATTTCATCAAAATTGTATAATAAGTATGAATAGCGAAGAGTAATTTTTCAACATCGATTTTCTCTTGATTAGCTAATTCATAATATTCGACTAAACCAGCTAATTTATCTTTAGAGTAGGAACATACTTGAGAAAATACTCTCTTCCAGTCATTAAACAACATTTCAGTTCTCGGCAAATTTTTGCCTACCAGAGAATTGTAAAGTGTTAAAATAATTTTTTTACTTATTGTACTTTTAGGTCCAAAATCTAAAAGTAGAAATTCTATATCTATTAGTTTTCTTCTTAAGCCTCGAATAGACTCTAACAATCTAAGAACAGTTTGTGCATTAACCTTTAGCGGCTTTTCTTGCTCTTCCCACTCGTTTTTTCTAAATCTAACGAATGCAATATTATAACCATCAAGAACTATAGCAAAGTACCTTCCATAATATTTTTGATCAACAGCTTCCTTTTTGATATATTCTTTAACCTGTTCTTTTGCTTTGTTAAATTCAGCTCTATTATCTAACTTTCCTGGAGCTTTATATTCTATTATAACATGTCCGTAAAGAGCGTCCTTTCTAACACCAGAAATCTCATGTCTATGCTCATAAGAAGCCCATTGAATACCCCATTTTTCTAATATTGGTCTTAAAGTTGTTTCAACTCTTATTTTTAATTCTTCTTCATTTTTAGACTCAGATGCATGTTGTAGTATTTCGTTAGCTAGCTTACGAGTGTCTATTTGCTCTAGACCAATTTCTTCTCGAGATGTCTTTACTATTTCATTCATCTTCCGACATTTCTTTTTGTAGCCTCTTCTAGACTTACTGGTTTATATAACATCTCTTAAATCTTCTTGCTGAGATATTGTTTTCCATCTATATCTTTGTTTCAATTCAGATAAAATAATGCTCATCATATCTTCATCTATTTTTTGTAAGTATTCTCATAATTAAATTCTTTATTTCTGAAATTAGCCTGTACTTCAAACAAGCACTCATCATCCACACAGATAAAACTCCTATCATTTCATATCGCGATTATACGTTTATAATTATAACATAATTAATATTATTTTTTTAAAAATTTTATAAACTTAACTATAACAATATAATATTTAGATGTGGTTTACGTTATTAAATAGAGGTAGTGAATTGGAAGCTTCAACACACTATTCTCTAACATCAAAAACTTATTAAAGAAATAAAAATTAATTTTGAATTAAATGAGAAGAAAAAGACCAAAAGAAGAGAAAGTTATGGAAATAATAAAAAGAATAGTTTCTTCAAGATTAATGGTAGATTCACTTGAAAAGCTATACTTTTTTGTTTTGGAGAAGCTGAAAAAAGAAGATAAAGAATACAGTATATCTCCTCAAAGAATTAAAAAAATAGTAATGAAAATGAATGAAATAAACATGAAAGTGAAAACTAGGGAAAGTACAAGCATTAAAAAAATAAATGAATGTCCTGTATGCAAAAGTAGTTTGGAAGAAATTAAAACAAAAAATTTAGCAAACAAAGATGTTGTTATTGGTTATAAATGTAGTAAATGCGGATACAAAAGTGATTTAAAATCGTTTGCTCCAATGAGATATGTTTTTCTGAAAAAAATAAACTAATAAACTTTACCAATTAAAGTTAATCTATCAGTTTCTTTATTACAAATTATGCATTTACCAAATTCTCTCTCCTCTAAAAATCCTATTGCTTCAACAGAACTTTCTATTTGAGAAATTTTCTCAAAACATTCCTTATCACCACACCAATTTGCTTTAGCTATTTTACCTTCTTTAATACATTTTTCAACCTCACTTAATTCATTACAACTTACAATTATATTTTTGTAATATTTCTCTACTTTTTCAAACAAAAACTTTGGCATTTCTATTTCTAAAATTTTTTTTATCTTATTAACTATTTCATCTACTTTAACTTTAATTCTCTCTTTTGTATCTCTTCTATACAAAGTATAGAATTTTTCTTTAACTTCTTTTTCACCAATTTCTATTCTTATTGGCACACCTTTAATATCCCAAATATTAAATTTTTCACCTGGTATTTTTTCACTCTTATCAACAAAAACTCTTATGTTCTCTTTATTAAATTCTTCACTAAGTTTTTCTGCCTCATCAAAAAAATCATTTTCCTTTGTTGGAATTGTAATTATAATAACTTGATAAGGAGATATTTTTGGAGGCAAAACTAAACCCCTTTCATCACCATGTAAAGTAAAAGCAGCTACCAAAAACCTCGCTCCATTACCAGTACAAACTTGCCAAACATATTGTTTTTCTCCATTTTCATTAACAAAAAATAAATCAAATTTCTTTGCATATGCTTGGCCAAGATTATTTATGCTTCCATTTTCCAAAAGCTTTCCATTTGGTAAAATAGAATAGAACTCAAAAGCAGATTCAGCACCTGGAAATATTTCATATTTTGGTTTTTCGACAATTATTGGTGGTATACACAAAACTTCTTTCCATATAAAATTATAAATTTCTTTATGTTTTTCCATTTCTTCTAAAGCTTCTTCTCTTGTTTTATGAACAGTATGTATTTCATGCCAAAAAGTTATTTCCCTATCTCTAATAAGTGAATGTGTTGTTTTTCCTTCTTTTCTAAATGAAGAAACTGTTTGAACAATTCTTATTGGTAATTTACCATCCTTTATCCAATACTTAAAAATGGGATACATAGCTGGTTCTCCAGTAGGTCTTAAAATAGCATTTTCGTTTTCAACATAAAAAGCTTCATTTTTAAATCCTTCATACCATTCTTCGTTAATCCTAGCAAAATCTAATGGAACGAAAAGAGGAAAATAAACTTCCTCTATACCATTTTTTTCAAAAATTTCATTCAATATCTCAACAAGCATTTTCATTATTTTAAAACCATAAGGCAACCAAATAAAAGTACCTTTAACAGGATATCTTCTATCTATTATTTCAGCTAATTCTAAGCATGCATAATACCAATTAATTAAATCATCTTTGATTGGTAATCTTTCCGGCTTTATTTCAAACATAATAACATTCTAAAACAGTACCTATACCTTTAGTTTTACCTTCCCTAAATATTAACTTATCACCGACTTCAATATAATGTGGTCTATATTTAAATGAAAATATTGCTTTACAATGCTCTCCACTTTTAACAAACTCTTTATCAATTAACTTTATTTTAGCTGATTCTTCTATTGTGTTTATATGAACAACTGGTTCATAACCATCTGAAATTTTTGTTGGATGTGTTAAAACTAAAATCTCCGCTAAAAAGCTTTTAACTGGTTTTGGATTAATAGATTTATCAAATAATACCATTCCTCTCCTAACATCTTTTGCCTCTACTCCCTTTATTGCAATTCCAACAATATTACCAGCAAAAGCTTCACTAACTCTATAATTATGTATTTCTATACTAGAAACTTTTACCTCTTTAAAACTACCGTCATTAAATGGACCGAAAAGCAAAGATTGATTTTCCTTTATGCTTCCTCTCAAAATGCTTCCACTAACTACACAACCAGCTCCTTCAATATTATAAACTTTATCAACATAAAGCAAAAATGGCTTATTGTTTTCTATTTTTCTGCTTTTTAACAAAGAAAAAATATCAATTAATAAATCAATCCCCTCCATTGTTACACAAGATGTTTTAATTATTGGAACCACTATATCAATTTTATCTAAAATTATTCCAATATCATTTTTATCTTTAATTAAAAAAGGTATTCTACCAACATTTTTTAATAGCAAATTTACATCCTCAATAACCTTATTTAATTTATTTTCATTACACAAATCAATTTTAGTAATACAAACAATAATTGGTAAATTAATTGAAAGCATTATACCTAAATGCTCTTTTGTTATATTTGTAATTCCTTCTGGAGCTGAAATTACTAAAAGACCATAATCCAAATTTTGACCTATTAAACCCCTTATGCTAGAATATATCCAAGCATCGTGACCAACATTATCAACAAAATTTACTATTTTATCGCTTTCTGAAATAATTTTTCTTTTTTCCTTTCTATCAATTGGATTTGAAAAAAGTAATGGCTTTCCATTTTTATATGCTAAAAAAGTATAATGTAAATCTGCAGTCAATCTTCTTTTTATTTCATGTGGTAAAACATTCAAATACAACCAGTTTTTTCCTTCACTATCTGGCTTACCTGTAATTAAAGTCGCTATTAAAGTAGATTTACCATGATGAACATGTCCTCCAATACCAACATTTATCGATTCTATTCCTTTTCCATTTATAATTTTTCTAATAACAACTCTACCTATTAAATTACCATTATCGAAAAATTTCTCAACTTTATAAATTTCTGCATTTAAAGAAGAAGCTATTTCTTTTAATACTTGCAAAGTTTCCTCGAATTCATATTCATTAATACCAATAGCATTACCATTATCATCTAAACCTATAATATAAACAGCAAAACCATTGTTAGTTTCTAATAAATAATTCATTTGAGTTACTAAGTGCTCCTTTCTTTCGCCTTTCAGATGAATTTCCCTACTTAGTTTACTTTTCAGCTCTATACTTTTACTCTCTTTTCTCGGAATTTTCATAAAGAACTATTTTAGTTTATCTAAAAATATTAATCTTTTTGGTATTGGCGGGTGAGAAGATAGAAATTCCTCTATTGCAGAATATTTTTCTTTTTTTACTTTTTCTATTTCTATTTCCCTAAAAGGATTTGCTAAAGAATTAGTAAAAGCATATATGAAAAGTGTCTTGAATGAACTATCTTTTAATTTTTGTATTGATTCTACATAACCTTTATAATAATAATGTATTTTTGCTAAAGAGCTTTGCATATTTATTTTGCCAGCTGATTTTGCCCCAACTGTATCTGCATAATATTCTCTTAATCTACTAAACGCTAAAACTAATATCTGAACTATAAATGATGCTAACATTGCAACTATTCCCAGAATAGCTAAAATAGCACTAGAACCCCCTTCTCTTCTACTACCTCTTGAAAACAAACCAGCTCTAAATAAAAAATAACCCAAATAATATAACAAAGCTGGTAATAAACCAAATAAAAGCATTATAGCATTATCTCTATGAATATGATGACCTATTTCATGTCCAATAACAGCTTTTAGCTCATTTTCATTTGTTAAATTAATCATTCCTGGAGTTACAGCAACATATTTCCCAAATATAAAATTTCCATATGCGAATGCATTTGGTAAACCAAATCTCCTAGTCACAACAGCATTTAATTTTCCTTTATACTTTAATTTATTTTTAACATCATCAACAATTCTTTGCATCTTTTGATCTTTTTCACATCCATGCATTAAATTTATTAAAAGTGGAGAAAATATGTAGATTAATAAATTAGAAATAATTACCAAAAAAGTTATATAAAATATTAAAGATGATATTGGAGTAGAACTTCCAAATGCTTGAGAAGAAATGCTTATTATAGCTGCTAAAACTAAAGAAAAAACACCAATTACAACTGATGCTAATATTACCATAGAAGTAAATAATGAAAACTTACCAGAAAATCTATTAGCTACTTTAGGTGCAATAAAAGCAGCAAGTATAAACATTACTACATAACCAATTATTGCCCAAAGTATATAAAGTGGGTCTAAAAGCAAAAATACCATACTAAATATTTATCAATACTTATTTAAATATTTTTATGAACTGTACATCCTGTAATAGAAACATATTGGAAAAAGAACATTTTACAAGATTTAAATGTCCGAATTGTGGGGAATTTGAAATAATTAGATGCAAAACTTGTAGAGCTCTCTCGATTCCATATACATGCCAAAAATGTAATTTTATGGGACCATGAGTAAAGTATTGGTTATTCTTAAAGTATTTCCAAAAGGAATTGAAGTTGATATCGAAAAATTAAAAGAAAAAATAGAAACAATGACAAGGGCTGAAAAAATAGAAATAGAAGATTTTGTTTTTGGATTAAAATGCTTAAAAGTCCATAAACTTATAGATGATAGTGGTAATTTGCTTGAAGAACTAGAAAACAAAATTAGATCTATAGAGGAAATTAGCAATGTTGAAGTTGAGAAAATAACTAGAACTATTTAATTAAAAAATAAAGCAAAACTGAAAAAAGTTCCATTAAAATAAAAATAACTGAAATTTGCCATTCTTTAAACTTACCAATTTTCATTATTAAATGAGTTAAGCTATAAATTTTCCTGTATCTACTTTTTAAATAACCGTTTTTTAAAATACCTAAGCTGCTTGCTTTAAATTTCGACCTTAGCTTTAAAAAAAACTCTATAAAAAATGGTAGGAAAACAAAAATTAAAGGCTTTTCCATATCTCCGGCAACGGAAGCACTTATAACTAAAGAACCTAAAAAATATGTTAAACTATCCCCTGGCAATATTTTTGCTGGATAGAAATTGAAAATAAAAAAGGGTAATAAAGAAAAAAATGCTATTAAAAATATTGGAAAAGCAATTGAATTGGCTAAAAAAGCAACATAAGATAAAAATCCTAAATATACTAAACCCATTCCAGATTCCATTCCATTAAAACCAGCTAACATATTAACAACATTTGAAGAAAAAACAAAAGCTAAAGGAACAATAACTAAAGGGTAAAAAATTCCAAAATTTACTTCACCAAAAATAGGTAAACTTATTGTTGGATTTCCTATATTGAGAACCATTAACGGTAATGCGGCGGGAAATGTTAATAATGGCTTTATCCATTGTGGCAAACCAACTCTTATATCTTTCTCATTTTTTTTGCTTCTATATTGTTTTCTTTTTATCAAAACATCATCAATAAAACCAACAAATGTAACTAAAAGTACAGATAAAAGAATAGAAAACACTATCAAAGCATTTTCTATTGTTTTAAAAATAAAAGTTCTTATACCTATAAAAACTAATAATGAAAAAATGAATGAAAAAGAAATCGCTATACCACCAGAGGTTGCTATTTTTCTTTTATCTTTTTTATGTTGGTCAATTCCAACTATCCCAAACTTTTCAAACAAAATTTTAATTTTCTTTAAAGAAATGGAAGAAACGAAAAAAGCTAAAATTGATGAAAATATGTATTCAATCATTTTCAGCTAAAGGCTCTAAAAGTTTTTTATTAGATGGTTTTTCAAAATGCTCTCTAATTGGTTTAACAATTTCATTTATTTCTCTAGCAACATTAACTTTTAAATCTAATGGATGTATTTTGCCATCTAAATAAGCTTTTTCCAACTCTTCATAAGAATGAAATTCCAAATTTTCGCCATATTTGCTTTCTCTTTCTAAAAGAAATATATCTTTAAATCTAAAAATCAAATATTTGACTATTTCTAAAACTGGATTATTTTCAACTGTTTTAGGTGGGCAATAAGCATTTTTCAATTTTTCTAAAATTTCTTTTTCGCTATCATGAATAAATATAGCTGTCCCTGGCTTGCTCTTACTCATTTTCATTTGTAAAACAAATTCTTCTTTATTTTTAATTTGAGTGGGTGGTTGGGATAATCCAAGTAATAAATGATGATGTATTGCTATAGGTTTCTCCCAACCAAGTTTTGGAAATATCTCTCTACATAATACATGAACTTTTCTTTGATCCATCCCACCATGAGCTATATTGCATAAATATTTAACATCAATAGCTTGCATAGGAGGATAAATAAATTGAGAAAATGTTAATTCATCTTTAATACTTCTTCCCATTATAGTTAAACATCTTATAATTCTTTTTAAAGTTACATGAGATGAAAACTTTACCAAATCTTCCCAATAATTATTATTGTTATAATACAAATCGGAACCTAAAATAATTTCTGTACCTTTACAAAAAAATTTAAATGCCTCTTCATAATATTTAGAAAAAAGCTTTATTCTTTCCCAATCACCACCTAGTTTTTTATTTAAATAACTATGCCAATCGGCTAAAAAAACTTTTGTTTTTATACCTGCTTTTTGCAAATCATTTATTTTCATTCCAGATATAAAAAGGGTACCTAAGTGCAAATAACCAGAAATCTCAAAACCTATATAATGCTCTATTTTTGAACTAGTTTCCAATAAAATTTTTAATTCACTTTCTGTTAAAATTTCTTCTGTTGGTGGTTTTTTAATTAATTCCAACCTTTCTTCTATATCCATAAATTATTTTATAACGAAGAAACTAAATCTTTGTTTCCTTGATAAAATAGTTTATTTAATTTTCTAATTTCAAGCAAATAATTTATTGTCGTGCTATATTTTTTTCTAAAAGGTTTCAAAAAATTGTTAAGATCATTTTCTCTATCAAAATTTGTTGAAAAAATTAAGCAGCGAATAAAATCTCTAAAAATCATAAATGATTTTTCAAGCTTTTTAACAAAATCTAAATTATTATTTGCCCAATCAAAAACTAAGGTTGCTTTTGGATTTAAAGAAAGAGATGAAAAAAATATTCTCATATCTTGCAATCTTAATTTATTTTCTATGTTATTTAATAAATCAATCAAAATTTCTTCATTTCTAAAATTTGCCATTGAAGATACTGATATAACTTTTAGCTCTGGGTCTATTGTACTATTATAAACTTCTAAAAATTTATTAAATTCATCCTTTCCACCATGCATTGAAACAACAAAACATACTTGCGATAAAATATCTCTTTTAATATTTGGAAAATTTTTAAAAGTATTAAAGCATTTTTCTACAATTTCTGAATTATCAGAATAACCTAAATATATTGTTGAGATTTTTCTAGCAAATTTTTCATTTATAGTATCGTTATCTTTAACATCAAAACCAAGTATTTTAAAATTATTTTCAAATATGTTTAATGGTATTTTTCTTATATTTTTTTCATAACCAAATATTCTTTCAATATCAAAAATGTTGCTAGCTATTAATGAAAGAACAAGCCAATCGTTTTCAAGCTCAAGTGATTTTATAAATGATAAATAATAATCTAAAGAAATTTTTCCAATTTTTGCAAATGAATATAAATCAGCTAAAATTGAAAATCTTGCAATAGAGCTTATTTCTTTTTTGAACATTAAAGGTTTGATTTTATCTAACAATTTTTTTGAATAATTTACTCTAATGAATGAAGTTAATTCTGGATTTAAAACAACATTATTTGGCTTTTCTTCTAATTCTATAATTTCTAAATTTTTATCAAACAAAATTTCCTTCTCTTTTCCATTTATTAAAATTTTCAAAGGAATTGGCCATGTAAATTTATCCCTTATCCTAAATCCAAATCTTTTTTGTTTTAACTTCAAAGATTTTCCTCTTGCTTTCACTTCTAAGCAAGGATAACCTTCTTTTTTTATCCAGCTTTCTATTAAATTTTTTACTGGTTTATCTGAATACTTTGAAAAATACTCAAACAAATTATTTGCATCCGCAACATTATAAGAAAAATCGTTTAAAAAGTTTTTTATAGCATTTCTGAAATTTTCTTCTCCAATAAAGCTTTCAATCATTCTCAAAATATTGGCACCTTTATCATAGCTTATTTCATCAAAAATTTCTTCTATTTCATTAACATTTTTAATCTCAACTTTTATTGGATGAGTTGATTTAACAGAATCTCTTATTAATGCATCACTTGTTTCATTAAAAATAAAATAATTTTTTACATTTAAAGAAGGATAAAGCTTTTCTAAAGCTTTGTAAGCCATGTATGAAGCAAAACTTTCGTTTAACCACAAATCATCCCACCATTTCATTGTAACTAAATTACCACTCCACTGATGCCATAATTCGTGTGCAATAACCAAAAATGCTTTAATTTTCGTTTCTTCACTAACATTTTTTTCATCAAATAACAATAAAACTTCTCTAAATGTTATTGCTCCCCAGTTTTCCATTGCTCCAGCTGCGAAATCTGGAATAGCTATTAAATCAAGCTTTGGTAATGGATATTTTATTCCAGTATAATCTTCAAAAAACGATAAGCATTTTTCACAAAATTCTAATGAAGTAAATCCTAAATTAGCTTTGTTTGGTGGAGCAACTACTCTAAATCTTCCTTTCTCTAAAAAATCAAAATTTCCAATGCCAATATAGAGAAGGTAAGTAACCATGGGTGGTGTATTATCAAAAACAACAAGCTTTTTTTCATTTAAAATTTTTTCCTCTTTAATTGGCATATTAGAAACAGCTTTTAAATCTTTGTTTATTAATAAAGAAAGTTTAAAGGGGGATTTAAATTTTGGCTCATCAAAACAAGGAAAGCATCTCCTTGCATAATTTGGTTCGAATTGTGTTGTTATAATATATTCATTTTCCTTTACTTTACTTACATAAATTCCTATTAAATTTTCCTCTATTTTACCTTCAAACTCTATTTGAATTTTTATATCTCCACTTAAAAACTTTATAAGTTTTAATTCCAAAATTTCTTTTTCATCATTAGTTTCAAAAACACAATCATTATTATTAACTAAAACTTTATTTATTTTCAAACCCTTTGAATTTAAAAAAAATTTATCTGTAAAATCTTTAATTTCAGCATCTATTATTACTTTTCCATAATAAGTCAATTTTTTTTCATCTATATCTAAAAACAAATCATAAAATTTTGGTTTTACATTATCTGGAAGCATATTCAAAAATTCTTTTCCTAGCTATTTCTAATGCTGAATCAACAACTGCAATATTTTTATCTTTAGCATTTTCCAATATTTCAATTAAATTTTTTTCTATTATTTTCTTAATTTCATCAAAAACAATATCTTTACCTTCTGCTCCCTGTATCATTTCAACATAACTACTTATTACTCCTCCAGCGTTAGCTATTTTATCTGGAACTATTTTTATCCCTTTTTTCTCTAAATATTTTTCTATTTCATATGAAATTGGAATATTACCTGCTTCAACAATCATTTTTGCTTTTATTTTATCCTTATTTTTTTCATTTATAGAGTCTGGCCTTGCTCCTGGAATTAATATATCCACATCTAATTCAAAAAGCTTTACACTATCAAAAACGATCCCATCTTTATAATTTATTACACTTCCCGTATTTTTCTTTACTTCAATTAATTCCTCAATATTTATACCATTTTTGTTATATATCATTCCCTTAGAATCACTTACAGCAACAATTTTAAACCCATTTTTCTCTAAAAACTTAGCTGCATAAATACCAACACTACCAAATCCCTCAATAGCTACAGTTGAATTTTTATTCATATCAAAAAACTTGGCAGCTATTTTTGTAGCTAAGGCTACCCCATACCCAGTTGAGCCAATCTCGTGTGGTATACCATTCATATCTAATGGCTTACCTGTTGCTGCTTTTTCTGTTTTTAATTCATTTGTTATTATAGCCATTTCTTTCTCTCCAGTACCCATATCTGGACCAGGTACATATTCATCTGGAACAAACTTGCTTATCATTCTAGCAAAACTTCTAATTATATCTTCTTTATCATTTCTTTTAGGATTGGCCTTTATTCCTGCTTTAGCTCCTCCTAATGGTAAATCAACTAAAGCGCATTTGTACGTCATAACCCTAGCTAATTTGGTTATTTCTTCCAATGTTATATCTGGCAAAAATCTAATACCTCCTTTTCCAACTCCACGTATAGTATTATCTATAACCAAATAGGCTTCGAACTTCAAATTCCTATCATAACCAATGATGACTTTCTCTGGACCTATTTCGTCAAAAAACAACATTAAAATAAACTTATATAAAATAAAAATAAAAAAGCTTCCATAAATAATTATGAAATTGGTTACATTGGTTTTTTTAACTTTATTTATTCAATATTCGGTGGCAATAACTATAAGCGAGGAAAGCTTAAAAAAAGTAATAAACTCTTTAGGTTATGTTGGTATATTTTTATCTTCTCTTGTTTTTTCACTCTCGCTATTTTTACCTATACCACTATATATACCAATGATAGCAATAGCCATAGCAAAAGATTTTAATCCAATAGCAACAATATTGCTTGCATCTATTGGTTCTTCAATTGGAGAAATAACTTCTTACTTAATAGGACTTGGGGCATATACAAAACTAGAAAAATTTAAATCTATTAAAAAATTTAGAAAGCTATTTGATAAATATGGTTCTGTTATAATAATAATTTTATCTTTTTTACCATTTGCAGATATAGCTGGTATATTAGCTGGAAGTAGTAAGTATGAATTTAAAAAATTTTTTATTTTTACCTTTGTTGGTAAACTATTGAAAATGTACTTAATCTTTTATTCACTTTATTTTGGAATTGATATTTTGGTATCTAAATGGATTTGAAAATAATAAATGTTCTAAAAAATTTTGGAATAGAAAAAATTTTGGAATTGGAAAGAGAAGACATACAATTTAAATCAATTTCTCTGCTAAAAGAAAAATTTGATGAAAAAACTGTATCGAAGCTTGTTATGTTTAACTCTTTAATAACTTATAAGCTTGTTGGAAAGGGGGAAGAACATTGGATGTTTTTTGCAAACTATTTTTTAAAAAACAAAAAAGATTTTTTCCAATATATAAAAGAAAGTCCTTTCCTGATATTAAACAGAGAAAAAAGAATAGAAAGAATAAAAAAAGTATACAATTATAACCCGGATATAAACGATTTGGAAAAAGTATGGATTGATCTTTCTTCTATATTAAAAGTAGATAAAAACTCTAAAACTATTGTTTTCACAATAAAAATGCTAAATTACGTTTACAGAATTTTTAGAAATAAAGAAAGAATATTACCTAAAAACATTCCCATACCTGTTGATTTGCGAGTAATAAAATTAACTAAATTGGCTGGATTAATAAATAGTGAAAAAATTAGCTATAAAAAAGTTCAGGAAATCTGGAATGAAATTTCAGAAAAGACAAATATTCCTCCTTTACATTTAGACTCTATACTTTGGTTAGCTGGAAGAACAGTTATACATAAAGATAAAATTTATAATATACCAAAAGAAATAATTGAAATATTCACTCAACAATAAAATTTTTTAACGAGTTTGGCATTTTTTTAATAATTTTCTTTATTTCCAATGGCCATTCTTTAAAATCAAAACCATGTCTTATTAAAAAAACGTAAGCAAACCTTGTTATGCCTAAACCAGTACAACCAGTCCAAACAATTCTATTTTTTCTTTCTTTGTATTTAAACCTTTCTGCATAAAAGTCTTTGTGTATATGGAATGAAGCTATCTCAAGCTCCTTCTCTTTCCTACTCAAAGTTTCGAAAGGTAGTAAAATTGATAGATCATATGTTTTAACAAATTCCTCTTTTTCTTCTTCAACTTTACCAGAATGTTCTAAATAAATAGGAATTGTTTTCTCTATTTTCCATTCTAAATCAAATATTTTATCAACTATTTCAACAGTTCTATTTAAAATTTCATCCCTAGTATCTTTCACAAATTCTGGTGAACCTAAATACATCAATTCCATTCTATAAAATTCGTCTAATCTTTCTAACCCTCTAACACCACCAAATTCTGCTCTCCATGTTGGTCCAAACCTATCGAAAAATCTTAATGGTTTATCTATATCAACAACTTTTTTTTCAAATAGCTGATAAAATCCTTCACATTGAGCATAAGCTAAACCGGCAATTGGTTTATCTAATTTATTTTTTAAAATTTCAGTTGGTATTTCTTGAGTTATTTCAACATAATCTATAAAATCATCGAAGTACTCACTTTCTCTAGAAAATGGTGGACAAACCCAAAATATCTCATTTGGAATAGCTAAATGTCCCTTTTTATATTCTGTATCAAAAGGTATTAACCTTGGTAACAATATTTCTTCAAACTTCATTGGCTTTATAACTTTTTTAATTATAAGAGCCTCTATTGCTCTTATTAAAGAAGCGATAGGTGGAGAAAATCCCCAAATACCAGATAATGAAAATTTCTTTGCCCAGCCAATTTCTTCTAAAATTTCAGATATATCTTTTTTCATTACATACTTCTCTATTCTCTTCTCGCTTCTTTTAATCTCTTGAGTCAATCCAGCTTTTCCATGAACATATTGTTTAGCTATTTTTTCTTCAATTCTTTTTAAAATTCTTTCTACATATCTATCTTCAAAACACTTTGCATCCAAATTTTCTAATACTATTTTAAATGCTTTACCATCAAAATCAATATTTTTTACCCAAGGTACTTTTATCTCAATTTTATCTAATGGTTTTCTAGTAGGAGTATAAAAAATTGTATATTTTTTACCAAAAATACCTCTAACACCAATTCTTTCTTTTCCTAATTTTTCAATAAAATAATTTCTTAATCTTAATAATGCATCATGTGGTCTTAAATAGCTACTACCTTCTATCAATAAATTTAACTTATTACTCACAATACTCCAATCAATAATTCGGGAACCTTCTTTATCTTCAGGCACTCCTTTTCTAAATAATACAGGATTTACTTCTTTAGCTACTAATATTGGAAATTTCTCTTTTAAAATATTTTCTATTGGTACATTAAACTCTATCGAGCATTCCAAATTAAAATCTGCCATAAATTAAATCCAAAATCAAATAAATTTATGTCTGCTTTTTATGAAAAAACATGTAATTACCTAGGTAAATTTCTAAAATTAAGGTTTGGTGAGGAAACTGAAAAAAAACTAGACGCTGTTCTTAGTTTTTGCGGATTCGAAACAAACAGTATAAATGTTTTGAATGCCACAGTTTTAATAGCATTATTAACAATAGCTATAGCGACAATATTTTTTCTATTAAAATTAACTATTTTTGGCTTATTTTTGATTTTAATAGGTTCTTCACTCTCCCTTTACCTACTTTACTACCCATACATATTATCAAAATATGTAAGAATAACATCTTCTCCTGATTTAATACTTACAATTCTATATATGATTATTTCACTAAAAGTTATCCCAAATTTGGAAAATGCGGTTAAATTTGCATCTGAAAATGTAAAAGGTTATATAGGTAAGCAACTCAGAAAACTATTTTATGATCTTCGAATAGGTATATATAAAAATGCGGATGAAGCTCTTGAAAAATTTTCAAATTTCTGGAAAATTGAAAATGAAGAATTTTATGATGCAATAGAAACTATAAGAGCCGCTATGTATAAATCTGAAATCGAAAGAAACAAAATATTTGAAGAATTAGTTGATACATTACTTGAGAGGAATACCGACAGAATGAAAATATATGCACAAAACTTGAAAATAACAATAACAATAATAACATACATGGGAATTGTATTACCGGTATTAGTTACTATAATGATGCCCATTCTTGTCTCTTTCTTGCAAACCGGAATTAATCCAATTTACATAGCAATTTTATACAATGTTGTTATACCATTAACAATTCTAATACTAACTAATATTTACCTAAAATCATTCCCAACATTTTTATCTGAAATAAATTTCGAGGAAATTGGTGGAAATAAAATTGGGTATTTGGATATTAAAAAAGTAAGCATACCAATTTTTCCATTCTCTATATTGATTGCACTAATTTTCTTTTACATTGGATATAATATAATTTCCAATAATAGAGAGTCGGGAATTATGAGATTGATTGGATCTGAAATAATAATTTTTGGTATTGCCTTATCAATAATAATTTATTCTTTCATTTCTCATTACAAAAATTCTAAAATAAGAGATAGAATTGTTAAAATTGAAGAAGAATTCCCAACAGCTTTATATAATTTAGGTAACTTGTTAACACTTGGTTATTCGACAGAAAGCATAATACAAAAACTCAATGAAAAAATAAAAAATCTTGAAATTCATGAGTTATTTGAAAAAGCATTATACAACATAAAAACATTTGGATTTAGTTTTCAAAAAGCATTGTTTGATAAAGAAATTGGTGCAATAAAGAGATTCAAATCTAGTTTAATAGAAAATACAATGAAAATAATTTCTGAAGCTATGAAAATGGGTGGTTTTGCAGTATCTCAATCAGTAATAACAATTTCAAATTACTTGAGAAGTGTGAAAAGGGTTGAAATGTTTTCTAAAGAAATTTTTGATGATATAACAAGCGAATTAAATATTTTACTACTTCTTTTAATACCATTATTTTGTGGGATAATTGTTGGTGTTTCTGGTTTAATAACAGATATTATGGATATGTTGGGTAACTTTTTTGGTAAAATTGTTGGAACTGGAAATACAACTATGCCAATTAGTGGAACAGCTTTTTTATCTTTTAAGTTTAAAAGTACTATGCCTGCTGAATATTTTTCACTAATATTTGGATTTTACATGATTGAAATTTCTATCATTACAATCTTATTTCTTTCTTCATTAGAAGGTGGAAAAGATAAAATAAAAAAATATGAAAAGATGACTAAAATTTTATTTATTCAAATTGTTTTATTCATAGTTTCATCTTTTTTAGTTTATTCCTTATCTGCTTTTCTACCTTTTCAAACTATGTTAAGCTAAAAAACTATTTAGTAAAAGCTTGCAAATACAAATGTTCTTTGCTCTTACACATTAGAAAGCCAAATAAGATTTTTCTAACTATTTTTATCTGATAAAAGTATTGTAGTTCTAAAAATTTTTTTACCTCTTTTAAATCCAATCAATTTTTTTGTCAATTTTCTTTTCAATTCAAATTTTCCTATTAATAAATTAGAAACTCTGAAAAGATCCATTTCTTTAATAAATCCAAGATCGAAACCATTCGGGTAATACTCGGTAATAAAAAAAGAATTGTTCATGATTCCATTTAAAAAATCTAATATTTCATTCCATTTTTCAGACCTAACTTGTAAAACGGATAATCCCTTACCAACCATTATTTTAACACACTTTTCACACTTTATGTTTTTTAACTTTATTTTTAATTCAAAAATTCTTGATAATTTTAATCCTTTAACTTTATCCTCTATTCTACAAAAAAACTTTCCATTTTCTACAATAAGCTCTGCATTTAAAAAATTTCTCTTAATTCTTTCTATAAATTTTAACAAAACTGTTTCTATTGAATTTAATTTCTCTTTTTCATTTTCAAAATAAAAAGAATTGCAAACAACACAATGCTTTATTTTTACAATATTATCTATTTTTATATCATCCTTATGCTTTTCCTCAAAGCATTTCTTGCATATATTTTCATATAATTTTTTAACTTCTTTCCCACATAATGGACAAAATTTGGATAGCTTCAATTATACTTTTTAAATCCTAAACTTTTTGCAACTGCTCTAAAACATTGCCTACAATAATATAAATCATATTTTCTAATAACAGCATCATTTCTACCACAAATTCTACATTTAATAACACCTTTACCAAACTTATAACCCCTCATTGACCAACATTACCCAATAAACTTAAAATATCAAAATCATTAATCTCTACAAAATCTTCAAAACAATAAAACAAATTTGAGACTTTGATAAATAAGTTTTCAATATCATTTATATTATTCATTCTAGTAGATGCTATTTGTATTACATCGATGAAAAACATTACCCTTTCTTTAATATTTTCACTCAACATTTACATTAAATTTTGTTTTTAAAAAATTTATAGTTTCCTCTTTGGTTATCAAATGCTTTTTACCTACTTTACTTCTTTTTACTCTTCTCAATTTCACTCTGTAACCGGGTCTTTTTAAGTTAACACAAACATCAAAACCAAGCATTCCTATATCATGCCTATATTTAATTCCAGTTATGTCTATGTATTCTTTAACTCCGAAAGAAAAATGGCCATTATTTATTTGTTCTTTTTTTAATATATTGTTAACAGCAGTTAAAGCTTTTTTCAAAAATTCTTCAGCTTCTTTTTTTCTTAAAGTAACTTTAACTCCAACTGGCTTATTTCTAGCTATTCCAAAAGTACTTCTTTTTCTTGATAGAGTAACAATGGGTTTTCTTCCTGTTAAATATTCAATTAGTTTTTTACTTCTTTCTATTTTATCCAAATCTCCTCCACAACCAAAATTTAAAACTACTTTATCTATCTTTATTTCCCTCATATAGTAATTAAAGGCTTTTCTCTACCAACAACATAAATGTATTCTATTTTAGTGGAATATTCATTTCCATTTTCTGAAAAACTAACTATTTTTGTTTTTTCATCAAAAGCTTTTACAATTCCCTTATCTCCACTTTTAGCAACAACATAACTACTTATCCCAAAATTTAAAACATCTAAAATTTTCAAGCTTGGAAGCTCTAATAGTAAAGATGAATGTGTCGATATTTTTTCATTATATATTAAATTTTTTCCATCATGTAGATTCAACTGAATATTACCATTTTTAACAACAGTTTTATTAACAACTTTGCAAATTTTTAAATTGCTTTCACTTTTATCTATTTCCTTTAAAATTAAACCATGATTATAAGGCACAATCCTATAATATTTCTCAATTTTTTCTATAGCTAACGTATCAAAAAGCCCAACAGGATATCTAAAATTTTTAACAATTTTACCGTCAACTTTTACCTCTCCTTTTTTAATAATTTTTTCAGCCTCTTTTCCTATTTCAGCAAGCTTTAAAATATTCCTTAAAATTATCGCTAATGGAATGCATTCAAACTTTTTATGAAGTCCTGGAGATGGAGAATAAACCCAATGCTGCTCTTTTTTTGGTACTCTCCAAAACCATGGTGCTAAATAAGATTTTAACTTTCTAACCATAATCTTTTTTTATCAGAAAGGTTTAAGTTTATTATTTTAACCTTTGAGGGATGAATGGGAACTAAGTATTCTGCACCAGTACTTTTTTTCTTTTTAATATTTTCTACATAAATTCTATAATTTTTATAATCACACTTAATTACTTTTCCTCTAACTTTTCTAAATTCGCCTCTCATTATTTCAACTTCATCCCCCTTCCTTACTGGTAAACTTCTTCTTTTTAATTGTTCTCTTAATTCTTTTGACAATGTAGCACTCATCATTTTTCTCCTAAGATGCCATGGTGCATTATAAATAAATTTTCTCTGTTTTCTTGGTTTTTTTGATTTTGGTCTTTTCATAAAATACTTTAACTCAGTAAAGATTTAAATTCTATAAGCTATATAACTTCTCAATATATTGCTCCACTATTCTATCCCAAGAATACTTTTTTTCTAAATTTTTTCTATTTTCTAGAACATTTTCTCTAAGCATTTCTATATTCGATATTGCGAACTCGATTCCATCAACAACTGAATTTAAATCCTTTATATCTACTAATATACCAGTTTTTTTGTTTTCAATAGTCTCTGGTAAACCCCCTGCATTTCCAACAATTACTGGAACGCCACATGCCTGTGCTTCAAGTGAAACCAATCCAAATGCCTCTTTAGCTGATGGAAAACATGCTAAAAATGCATTTCTTAGAATTGCAACTTTTTCGACTTCTGGAAGCATATGTGTATATATTTTTATTTTTTCCCTTTTTTCAATTGGTAATTTTTGATATTCTGTCATTACTTCATCATTGAAATATTTCAAACCCCCCATTAGACCAAAGATTGCTAATCCAATTTCCTTATCCGAAACCTTTCCATACGCATTTATTAGTTCCTTTACACCTTTTTCTTTTTCAATTCTACCAAAAAATACCATATATTTCCTAGGTTGAAGTCCATATCTCTTTAGTATTTCCTCATCAATTATCTTTTCTCCATGCAATGGTGGTCTGAAAACTTCTAAATCTACTCCATTTGGAATACAAACAACTTTTTCTTCTCTTAAATTGTAAGCATTTATAAGTAATTTTGCCTGATAATTTGAAACACCATGAACCTTATCTGCCAATTTACAACCTATTTGCTCCCATTGTAATCTAGCATCATTTTTTATTTCCTCTTCACTTCTATCAGAGCTCATATGAACACTTAATACTGTCTTACTATCCGGAAGCTCTCTAATAGTTTTTATAACATAGATAAATTGTGCACCAAACCAATCATGCCCATGAATTATTGTGTTTTTTACATCATACAATTTTTTCTTCAAATTTTCATTAAAATCAAAAATATAGTTTAGTGTTGTAAAAATATAATCTAGATTTTTCACACATTCAGTTGGCTGATTTCTATAAAGAGTGTCGCAAGTAGATGTAACTCTCCCTCCTAAATGAGTACATGGTGGAATACTAAATACATCTACGTTTGGGACAGGCTTATAATGTGTAATATTTTCTAGTTTATAGTAATCTGTTGGATAGATCCATCCAGGCTTTTCAGTAAAAACAGTTACATGATATCCGTATTTTGGTAATTTTTCGGATATCTCGGCGACTACTCTTCCTAGTCCGCCCCCCTTATTTATATTCTCTATACGTCCTTCAACAATCATTCCTTTATTTTCTATCCACCAATATTGTGGAGAAAACATTATCACTTCCTTCACAATAAAATAATTAAAAATAAAAAATTAATAAAAATAAATGCTTAATAAAATTACTATGTAAACTTGTATCTTAAGAATTTTTACCATCGATAAGAAAATATTTAGTAAAAAAGTATCAAGAGGGGTGAACTAAAAAGAAATAGAAAAAAACTTTAGGAATTTATCAATCTTTCATCTCACTATATTTAAACAATAAATGGATAAAAATTAAAATAGAAAAAAGCTTTGAAAAATGAATTAGATAAATCGTGCTTTAATATATTAAGCAAAAAAACTTAATAAATTTGAAATGTGTAAAATTAAAAACTAATAGCTCCTCGCTTACGAAATGAATTAAAACTAAAGCTAAATGAAAAACTTGTAAAAGAAATTTCATTAATAAAAGGGTTGAAAATAATAAAGTAAAAACTATACATGATGTAAGCTCTAGTTATATGGATGAAGAAAAAGTACTTTACCTCTCGTCTAGAGGAATGAATGAAAATGAAGCAAGATTTTTAATAGCTAAAGGGTTTCTTAAAAAAATGAAAAACGAAAATTTTGCTAATTTAAATCTTTCAAAACAAAAAATACCTTAAACTTCATGAACTATATCGTTTAAATCTCTTCTTTTAGTTATATATGGCTTTTCAGCAAGATATCCTATTGGTTTGAGATTTTTTATTTTAAAAATTGATTTAACCATTTTTTCATCAAAAGCACTAATCCAACAACAACCCAAACCTAATGATGTAGCTGCAAGCGTTGCAAAAGTACAAGCAATTATAGCATCTTGAATACAATATAAATCTCTTCCTCTTTCTCCATATCTTATTTCTGAACGAAAAGAATTTGCACAAAAAACTAAAACTACTGGTGCTTCTTTTATAAAATCTTGAGAATAGGCTGCAAAAGCCAATTTTTCTTTACAACAAATATTTCATATGCTTGCAAATTTCCAGCTGAAGGTGCTAAATTCGTTAACTCTAATATTTTTTAATTTTTCCTCTTCTATTTCTTTTTGTAAAAATGCTCTTATCGAATGCCTATTTTTAACAACAGCTTCGAAATCCATTATTTAAAAATTAAAAACTTCAGCAATACAAATACTAAAACAGAAATCAGAACTCCAACAATTATTTTAGTTATATTTGCTAAATCTAAATTTGCTTTTACTGGAGCTGTAACAAATGCTGTTTTTATATCTTCTTTTTCTTTTGTTTCATTTTTCTTTTCAACTTGCTCACTACTTTCATTTTTACTTATTTCAATTGTTGTAGTACTTTCGTTTAAAGTTATGTTTGGAACTAATGTTATTTTACTTTCATTTTTCATCAAAATAAAACGTGATGATGAAGTTGTTGAAGTACCCTCATTTGAAAGCATTTGTGGAACATAGCTTGGAGAACATGGTGTACCAAAATCTATTAAGCTTTCTCCCCAAACACCATTGTTCTTAGGCTCTAAACTTCTTTTATTCCCATTTCCTCCCATGTTGTTTGAATAAAACACACTTTCAAAAACATGTTTTGAAGAATTCGCTAAACCAATTGTTTCGTTTGTATTCCTTAAAGAAAAGCTTGACTTAACAATTAAACAATTAGCATTTGGGTAATCTAACTTAAATTGAGTTATATTTGTTGTTATTATTGCATATTCGTTAGCATGTAAAATTGGAGAAGAATTGCTCGCAACAATCTTATGATATCCACTTTCATCCACAAAATATATTTTGCTCAAATCAAAATCACAATTACCTTTATTAAAAATTTCTACCCATTCTCTACCAGTATCTCTACCATAAGGATTATACATTATTTCCGTTATTATTAAATTTGGGGAACATGTGCTACTTTCTTTAGTTTCTTCTACACTAAATGTCGATTCTTTTGGTCCAACTAAAACTGGATCTCTTTTAAATAAAACAGCTTTTACCTTATAAATTCCTGAAGCTTCCGGAACAAATGAAAAATTGAAAATATCGGTTGATCCATTAAAATCAAAAGAAAAATTATAATTCCAAGAATTTGTTTGATTTGTTATTTCTATGAAAACATCATATGTATCGTTTAGCTCAGTAAAAATCTTTATTGGTATATTAACTGGCTCACCGGCAGAATATACATTACCTTCAAGCAATATTGAAAAATCTACTGGAGAAATATAGTTAAATACAACATTAATTTTTTTAACAACAATTGCTGTTTTGTTTGAAGCATTATAAAATAATGTTGGAACACTAACAAAAACAAAAGTCCTATTATCTATTGTTTTATTGAAAAATAATGAATAAGTAAAATTAGGATATATTTCTGTATCTGTAATGTTTGTAATATTTGAAAATGGTGAAAAATAAATTGGTATCTCTATATCATAAAATGTTTCGTTTTCAAGCTCAATTGAA
>JAWBMD010000005.1:0-55520 GCA_039000985.1 Candidatus Aenigmatarchaeota archaeon
TGAATAATTTAATAGCTCTGCAAGCGTTGATAAATAATATTCAAAAGTTTTTAATGGAATTATTGGTTTTAGTTCCTCTGTTAAGTAATCATCAGTTTCAAAAATTATTGTGTTGTTTATTAAAGAATAATTAATGAAGAAAGTTAAATTAAAAGAGCAAATACCATTAATACATTCTAAAACTTTTGAACTATTTTCATCTATAATTTCTGGATCTTTATAAATGTGGGGATCTCCAAAAAGCATCATTGATAAAGAATTTCTTTTATTTGGATTTGTTAAAATTAAATGATTAACAGCTTTCAAAAAAGCTTTTCCCAAATTGTTTTCATTTTTAAAGAAAACACTTTCAAAAGCAGAAGAGGGGAAGAAATCTTTATGCTTTGATGAACTACCTATATATGATACTGCCCCTTTCTCCAAAAAACCTTTTGTTAAATCGCTAACAGCTGCATTTGGTGAATTATCAAAAACAAGTTTTAAATTATTAAACGGAATATCATTATAACCAAACGCTTCACTACCATCATATCTATAATTAGTTATTATAGATAACCAAGTTTCATAATCTAATACGCCATCTTCAGCTGGTAATCTACTTGGTAAAATCCAGTGTGTTTTATTGTTAAAACCAACATAATAAAGAATTGATTTATCTTTAATGTTTTCAATTAAATTTTCTTTTGTTAGTTGCTTCCATGGTGGTGGCCAAATTTTAATTAATGTATCAATGCCCAAATCTCCTGTTATTACATCATCTATTATTGACCATAAATTCTGTGGAAATGTATCCCAGTTATATTCGTAATAAGCTTCCAATCCTTGCTCAATGAATTGAAGACCTTTTAATATAATTAGAACTTTAGAAATTATAACAGCTATCTTTCCTCCAAGAATTGATTTTAATTTCTTTTCAATTTTTTTAACTGTTGTTAGAAATATTGAAATATCCTTACGAGATAAACTTTTTAAGAAAGCTTCTATATTACTTCTTTTTTCAACTAATCTATCAACATCATAACCTTGTTTTTCTAAAATTTCTGCAACATTTCTACCTTGTAACATACCTCCACCCAAAGTTAAAAGAATTACTAAATAATTTGAATTTAAATACTCACTAGCAACTAAAGCTTTTTTGTTATCATCTAAAAAAGAGCGAACAAAAACTAAAGACGCTATCGTTGTATTCTCTGGCAATCTAGATACAGAAACATCAATTATACCATTTTCATCTAAATCACCATATAATACATCACTTTCAAAATCCTTTATATTAAAACTTTTTACTCTATCCATTAATAATAAATAAGCTGAATCAATTGGATATTTTGGATTAGAAGTGAAAAATCCTTTAGCAGTTAATCTTTCAACTGCATCAATTATATCTTCTTTTACTTTTGTTGAATTTGTTGCACTTGTAAAAACAACAAATGCATTTTTCTGCGAAGCTATTAAAACAGCCAAAGGATTATGATTAGAAACAATTAAAAAGTTTGTATTATTTAACAAATTTAAATACTTATCTTCAAGCTCTCCAACACTTTCACTGCAAAATTTATAATCTTCATCAGCATAAGTTTTATTAAAAACTACTGGTTTATCTAAAGCACTTGCAATTAATGCTGCTCTTAAATACATTCCTTTTAAATTGCTATGACCTTCACATACATAAACTCCTTTCCTACCTAAAAAGAATCTTTGATAAACATCATTAAAATTCTCTAGCTTTTCTACATTTTGAATAACTTCATAACCAGAAACATTTCCAACAACCACAACATTTGTTGGATTAAATGATTTTATGAAGTGAAGAATGTTCTCATCTATACTATTAGATATAATAGTTGGTCTTTTTAATGGAGCTAAAGATAAAATATTTTTCCAATCTTCATCTGAAATAAAAAGAGTTCTTTCTTTAAGAAGTGGTGGAGAATAAATTAAAATTGTAGTGGAATTTTCCACAGATTGATTTTCATAGTTAATTTTTACCTTTAAATTCCTTTCTCCAAATAAATTAGAAGGTAAAACAGTTGTGAGCAAATAAGATCCATTTAAAAAATTGTGAAAATCGAGAATAGAAAGATTTTGGTCATCTAACAATAATTGAAAGTTTGATTGATTTAAGTCTATTAGTGGTGTTAAGTTATAGGAAACTTCTGAATAAATATTAATTGTTTCACTAGCAAAAGCTTGAGAGGGAGAAGAAATAAAAAGCTTTGGTATCATATGTTTAATGCCAAAAAACAAAATAGAATCATATTCATTACTACTACAATCACTCCCGCTGCAATATCCATTTCTACTACACCATGGTGAATTTACACCAATACCTTTAATCTTTTCAACTGATGAAATAAAATAAGTATATATTAATTCGTCATCAAAAAACATTTTAAAACGACCACTTTCAAAAACTAATGTAAAATTATGCCAACTATTATAACCTGGATTATAACCATCTTTTTCGAATTTCGTCTCACTACCAATAAAAAACTTAAATTTATTATCATATCCATCGCCCCACCATGCATATTCGTGTGAATCTGTACTAACAATAATGTGTAAACTTCCAATATCTCCATTAATCCATCTACCCCTTGATTGAGCAATCCAGTAAGTAAAATCGTTAGAAGTATTAAAATAATACCTTATCCATGCTGTCTTGTAACATACATTCCTTAAAATAACCGTGGAACTAGTGAAACTTATATAATTTTCACTACCGATTATGGTCCACCCGCTTTCTTCGAATGATGTAAGATTATAATTTTCTAGTTCGTCTAAAAAACTAAAGAAGTTATAATTATCAAGTTGTGAAGGAAGGGATAACACACATGATAAAAACAAAAATGAAAGAAATAAATTGAAAGTTGCAAACTTACCTTTTAAGTATTTTACACATTTTATCATAAATCTATATTTAAAATTATCTACTATTTATTTTAATATTTTTAACTCTATAAGAAAACAACACATATCCCGACCTAACATCTAACAACTATGTGAGACTTTAAAACTTTATAGAATGTATACATAAAAGAGCAAATACCAAGTATATTCATAAAATGCTTAATAAAGTGAATGATAAATACCAAAAAAAAGAAGCTCAAACTTTTTTCCCTTTTTAAAACTTTAAGAGATACCATTATACTTAACATAAATAAAAAAAATAAGCCTACTAGAATAAATATTAAAAATAAACTTAGATTAATAAAAATAAGAGCGAGAGAAGCTAAAAAACTCAAAAATACAAATATCTTCCATCCTAATATTTCTATTGCTGCTCTGGGTGATTTTATTATCATCTCAAAACCGCCCAAACCGTAAAAAAACTGCTGCTTAATAAACTTTTTCAATGTATTTTTATAGAAATGTTCAAACCTTGCCTTACCAGTAGCAAGTATTTTCCAACCCTTTTTTCTCATCCTGTAATGCAGTTCTGGGTCCTCGCCCCAATTCAACTTCTCATCAAATAAACCTGCGTCTACAACTGCCTTTTTTCTCCATAAACAACACTCGCATGGTGTGTTTTTAACCTCCACATCGCCTCTCATAATAGCAGGAATTCTTACTTCTGAAATCTCTGCCATTCCTGGTATATACCAAATTGCTTTGGCAATATAATTTTGATTCTTCGGATATACTTGAATAGCGCCGACACTACCTATTTTTGAACTAGTCCTAATAACCTTAACCAAGTTTTCAACACAATCTTTTTCTAATCTCGCGTCCGCGTTTAGACAAAGAATATAATCTGTTGATGTTTTAGATATAGCTATATTTCTTCCTTGTGACCTGTTACAACCTTCTTTAACTATAAGTCTTATTGGATATTTTCGAGAAAGTCTCTTAATTAACTCGGTTGTACCATCTGTTGAACCGGCGTCTACAATAATTAACCTCCTAGGAGGTAAAGTTTGATTAAAAATACTGGGAATAGAAATAATAAGATTTTCCTTTTCATTATAAACTGTCATTATAGCATCTATTTTCATAATTGTTTAATTTCAAAGTAAAAATTAAAAATTTAAGTACATCTATTTTACTAAACAAAAAACTGAAACCAACTAACAAAATCTTCAAATACTACTACTTATTATACATTTATACGTTCTGGAGAAGTATAAATTAAAATTGAAAACAAAAGATTAAATGCTTTACCTAATACTTTTTTATTCTTTCTTTTTATCTTATTGAGACTATAGATATATTCATATTTGTAGATATAACCATTCTCCTTTTTAGTTTATTAATTATAAATCTTTTGACCCTGTCTAACTTAATCACTATACTATTTCTGACAGATATAAAGAGAAGTGGATATACACTTCTGCTAATGATTACCCTTTTTATCATTCAGATGTTTAGTTACACTTTGTTACAAATAATAACTAAAAGAACTATCGAAAATTGAATACAGTTGAAATCTTCTTAATTTACAGATCTCTTCTAATTTTTATAACTGTGTTTTACAAATAAGTTGAAGTAAAAAATTACAATTATCTTTTATATTATCTTTAAGTTATAGTTATCTAATAAACTCGGAGCGTTTTCTTTCTAACTTTTATTCTAGTTTTTCGTATAAGAATATATTTTAAAAATTGTCTAGAAGTTAACATTTAAAAAAATTAAATTCTCTATAAATTTATAAGCTAAATCAAAATAAAATTTTCTTGAAATTTTTCTTAAAACTCTTAATATCAAACCTCTTTGAACTTTTTATACATTCTTTAACACTGAAGTCATAACTATCGAATGTTTTAATTATTTTCATTAAATTATCCTCATATGGAGGTTCGATTATTAGACCGGTCTTTTCATGTACAATAGTTTCTGGCAAACCCCCTTCCTTGCTTACAATAGCTGGCTTTCCTGAAGCATTTGCTTCAACTGGCACAATACCAAAAGGTTCCATCTCAGATATGTAAATTACTGCCTTACACTCAGCATATAGTTGTCTCAATTTTTTATCTGAAACTGTTCCGAGATAAACTATATTCTTATGTTTTAAAGCTAATTTTTCAATATAATTTGAAAGTGGTCCAGAACCTACTATTGTTAATTTTTCATCAGTAAGTTTGGTAAAAACTCTAGCAACTACTTGAACCCTTTTGTGTGGATATAATCTACTTACTAGAAGAAAAAAACCACCTATTTTCTTAAAATAAAACTTTTTTGTGTCAACAGGTGGATAAACTACATTTTCAACTTTTACATTAAAGTAATCTTCATAAATTTTTTTTGTGTAATTGGAGTTTGCAATTATCTTATCCATACTTAAAATTCCATCTTTTTCTAGTTTTCTAAGAAAAATCTTGTAAAATAAGCTATAAAATCTTGATGAAATTTTGCCCTTATAGCTTTCTCTTTTTAACACATAACTTAAAGGCTCTGTCTGTATGTAATAGATCTTTGGAATGTTAAGAAACTTCGTGAAGAATACAGAGTAAAATCCTGAAAAAATCGCAATATCGAAAATCTCATTAAATAAATTTTTAATATTTTTTAGTTGTCTGTCAAAAAAGAAAGAAGCCCCAAATAATTTTAAAGGCTTTATGTGAACAGCAATTTTGTTTAAAATGTTATTATTATAAAATATCTTAGAAGTCTTAAAGCTATCGTAAGTTAAATCCTTCTCATAAAACCAAGTAACTATAGATGCATTCAAAAATTTGCTTAAAATATCTACAACTCTCTCCCCACCACCCCTTTCTATTAAAAAATCATGAAAAATTATGCATCTTCGTTTTTTCACTTCCTTCCAACTATTTTTATTCTGGGATATGCCAAATTCTCAAAAATCTTAGTAAATGCCAAAAACCTACAAATCAAATTAAATATAGGCCTGAATTTTCCTAATTCTTCATTTTTTGGAAATGGTAAATATTCTATGCTTTCTATTTTCAGATTAATTCTTTTGAAATGATTAACAAGATGCTGTTTTGTAAATAAACAATAGTGTGTATCCAGATTACCTCTACCTTTATAGAAACTAAGCCTTTTTAATTTGAGCTTAGGCAAAACGTGTGTCCCAAAAATATGGAACTCATAAAAACCTGCATTATCAGTTATTATAATAATTTTCCCTCCTGGTTTACAAACCCTTTTCATCTCTTCTAGAACAAACCCAGGGTTTCTCAAATGCTCGAAGAGATTTTTAGAATAAACTATGTCGAACCTGTTAGACCATTCTTTAGGTAAGCCCTTCTCTATATCAAAAACATGAGTTGTAGTTTTAGATGGATATAAATCAACCCTTATATCTCCGTAATCATCCTCGCCGCACCCCAAATTTAAAATTAGAACCATATAGTTAATTAAAAAATATCTATTAAATATGATTTGTAAGAAAAGGGAGCGGATGAAACTCGATTTTTTATCACTTCTTACTAAATAGTTTAATTGAAACTAAATAAAATAATGAGGAATAAATGCGACTTTTGTGCTATTAATTTTCTCAACTCCAAATTTTCCAAAAGTAAAAACTATTGCAAATTCCGGCTTATATGCTTTAATAAAACTAATAAATCCTCTACTCAATTTAAAATCCCTACACTTCACTTCAATTGGAATTATTTTTGAATTTAATGTTAAAATAAAATCGATTTCGGCTTTTCCTGTAGTTCTCCAAAAGTTTAATTTTTCGAAATAATTTCTCAATTGAATAAAAACAAAATTTTCAAGCAATTTTCCAAAATCATATCTTCCTTCTAAAGAACTAAAATCATTTAATATCGAATTCCTTAATCCAGTATCTAAAAAATAAATTTTCTTTGCTTTTCTTAATTCAGTAACAATATTTTTAAAAAATGGTGAAAGAAAAATAGTAATGTAAGTTTGTTCTAAAATCGATAAATAAGATTCAAGTGTTTTATAATCTATCCTTAAATTTTGACAAATAGTTGAATAATTAACTAAATTCCCTATGCTAAAACTTAAAAATTTCATTATTTTTAATTTTAAGAAAATAGAAAACGTCTCTCTCCAAATAAGTTCTTTTAAGATTTTTTAATAATTCTTTCTTTATGCTCAAATTACTTTCTTTAACAATAGCTGGAAATCTACCAAACAAAATATATTCCTCAAACAATTCATAAAATTCTTTTTCGAAAATTGGATTAGCTTCTAATTTTCCTTCTTCAATAAAAGTTAAAAAAGAACTAAAATACTCTTTAAAAATTCTGCAAAGATCTTTTGCTTTCCAAAGCAAAAATTCCTCGAAACTAAGTGGAAGTAGCTCTAAATAAATTGCCCTGCCAACTAAATGTTTTCCTATTTCCACTTTTACATCAAAAGAACCAGAGCCACTTGTAATTACTTTTAGCTTTTCTTTGTATAAATCAAAAATTAACTTTAGCCTTTTTCCTATATTCATAACATATTGAGCTTCATCTAAAAGCAAAATTCGTTTGCCTTTTTCTATTAGCCTTTCTATAGCAATTTTAACATCCTTCTCAAAAGCACTCTTCCATTCCTCATCTTCAAGAGTAATATATTCTGAATTTTCTGTTATTTCTTTTAAATGTAAAAGAGTTGTGGTTTTTCCGCTTTGTCTTGGACCTTTAATAATTATATACTATTTTCTTTTTAATCGTTACTCCAATTTTTGTCTATTTTTCTTGGATAATATTCCATAAATAATTCTATTAAAATTGGAATATTTATTTGTTATTCCTATTAATTCGTTAATTTTAGTGGTAAAGTTAAATGAATTAGTAATAAAGCTTAAAAAATAGGAAACCATCTAATAAGCTTATAAAAGAATTTATTTTGTCGTTTCTGTTCTTTCCCAAATTTTTTCAAAAGGTTTTTCCCTGAAAATTAGCCAATAAGCTCTGAGCCAAGCTAATAAGTAAATTAATCCAACAAAAATCATTTTACAAAATTTTCTCATTCCATAAGCTTTAAATAAATCTTTTACTCCAATTGAAATTTCAGTTGAGATTTTTCTTGCTTCAAAACCAAACCACTTTTTTAACTGTAAAAATCCTGCTCTTGTTCTTGACTTTTGCTTTATAAAATCTGTTATAGTAGAAGGAAATTTAACATAAACTTTTGCTTTGGGCTCATATTTTATCAAATATCCTTTTGATTTAATCAAATAACCAATTAAAGCATCGTCACTTAAAGCATTGGGAGGAATTTGTTTTACTAAACCGTTTCTTATAGCATACAAATAGCCAGTGGGATGCCAAAGCTCATTTTTCTTATCTTGCGATTTTCTCATTTTATCAAAAACTTTTTCACTCAACTTTGCCCATTCATAAAATAAAGAATCTTTTGAAATTCGATAGACAACATTTCCGCTAACAGCAGCAACTTTTGGATTCTTAAAATGCTTTAATAAAAAAGAAATTGAATTTTTTCCTAGTATCACATCACCATCTGTTAAAACTAAAAATTTTCCTTTAACTTTTTTAAAAAGTAAGTTTAAGGCAGTTGGTTTTCCTTTGCCAGGATCTCTTATTAATTTTATCTGTCTATATTTTTTCATATATTGTTTTACAATATTAGCTGTTGGCTTATCCGGACAAGAAACTATTATTTCATAATTTCTGAGATTTTGAGATAAAATAGAATTCAAGCATTTACTTATACTTATTTCTTCTTTGAAAGCTGTGATTCCTATAGAAAGCATTTTTATCACTTAAAACCAATTATCTCAAATTGTTTAAACCCCATTCTCCTAAATGGGGTAAGTTGTAAGATTTTATCGATTAAAAAAACTAAAAAATTATCGCTTCTACTAATGAATTTAAATCTAACTCTTTTTAATCCCAAACGTTTAAAATAATTTAATAAATGTTCTGGTACAAATAAGCAATAATGTTTATCTTCTTTAAAACCACGATAACCACCATGATGCGTTCTCCCTATACACCAAACCCAATATGATGCGTTATCGGTAATTAAAACAATTCTACCACCTTTCTTAAGAACCCTGTACATTTCTTTTAAGGCAAAACCTGGATTAGTCAAATGTTCGAGAAGATTTTTTGAATAAACTTCATCAAAGAAATTATTAGGATATGGTAATTTTTCTTTGTCAACATCCACTTTTTTAACTTCAACTCTAGCGGGATATTTATCAACAAAATCTGTTCCATAAGTATCTCTTCCACAACCTACGTTTAGAATTTTTTTATTTTTCAAGAATCTCTTCATAAACCTTTATTAGTTTATTAACTATTTTACTCCATGTAAATTGTCTTGCCTTTTTTTTATTATTTAAAGAAATCCTTTTGTAAAGCTTCTTATCTTTTAATAATAACTCAATACAACTAGCTAAAGATTTTATATCACCATATTTAACTAAAAAACCATTTTCACCATTTTTTATTAAATATTCTGGTCCGTCACTCTCAACAGCTATTACTGGCTTACCCCTAGCGAAAGCTTCCAAGATAACAATCCCAAATGGTTCATAAATGCTAGGAAGAACTAATACACTAGAGAGAAAATATAGAGCAATTTTTTCATCCTCAGTAATATAACCTGTGAATATAACTGATAATTTATTGAGATTAATAAATTGTATAAGCTCCTTGTAGTATTTTTGGTCTTGAATTGGACCAACGATTATTAGTTTTAGTCCCTTTATTGCTTTTGATAATTCATAAAAAGATTGTAATAAAAAATATAAACCCTTTGTTGGATGAATTCTTCCAACAAATAGAATTATTTTATCATTTTTTCTTAAATTAAATCTTCTTATCACTAATCGAATCGCTTTCTCATTTACTTTTCTAAAAGTTGTATCACTTATACCGTTCGGAATTACAATTATTTTGTTCTTGTTAACATGTTTAAAATACTTTATTTCAGAATTTGTTATCAATATTATCCTTGAAAAAAAGCGGTCAAAAACCCTGCCTAAAAAAAGATCATAAAACAAGATAAAAAATCTAGATAAAGATTTCCTAATAGTTGGCGGATGAAATGGTGAATGTGTGGTTAGTACACAAGGTATATTTTTAATTTTACAAATTAAAGCAGAAAGAATTGTATGAACATGTCTATAATTATGAACATGAATTATATCATACTTTTTTCTAATTAATTCTATAATAAATCCTGGCCAAACTTTACCAAAATCCCCTAAACTAAAAATTGTGTTAAATCTAAAAACTTTTATTCCATCTATTATTTCAAAACTTTTTTTTATTTTTCCGTCTCTTGAAGAATCAGAAGTCAAAACCTCGACTTCGTGCCCCTTATTTATTAATTCTTTAGAAATTTGAAAAACACTCTCTTCTAAACCCCCTTTTACAGGATAAAAAAATGGACAAATTTGAGCAATCTTCATTTTATTATATACTAACAAGTAAAAATAAATTATGAAAAACCTTATCAAGAAACTATTAATAAATTTTTATCGAAGACTCCTATTAAAAAAAGCAATTGAAAAGCTTCGAAAGTATGAACCTATTTCCATAAAAAATTTGGTAGATTTTTCATTCAGTTTTTATGTCGGTATAAACTACAAACATATAGGTATATGTATAAAACCTACGCAAATTAGGGATGAGATAGAAGAACTATTAAAAATTATAACAAGAATCAAACTAAGAAATATTCTTGAAATTGGTACCGCAGATGGAGGAACTTTATTTCTTTTTTCAAAAATAGCAGGAAAAAACAGTAAGGTGATTAGTATAGATCTTCCAACTGGTTATCCGTTTTGGAGAACTCTACTATACAAATCGTTTGCCCAAGATAATCAAAAAATATACTTAATTAGGGCAGATTCGCACAAAAAAGAAACTCTAAATGAAGTTAAACAAATTCTTAGTGAAAAAAAGCTTGATTTTCTTTTTATTGATGGAGATCATTCTTACTATGGGGTTAAAAAAGATTTTGAAATGTATGGGCAGTTAGTTAGAAGAGGTGGAATAATAGCATTTCATGATATTGTGAGAGGTATTCGGAATGATGCTGGTGATGTATGGAAATTTTGGAAAAAAATTAAAAGTAATTACAAATATAAAGAGATAATCAAAGATTATAATCAAGATGGATATGGAATAGGTATCGTTTATGTCTAATAATGAAGATTTCGTAGCATTAATAATTTTAAATTGGAACGGAAAGAAAATAACAGATAGACTTATCAATTCAATTTTAAACCTTACAATTTACAAAAATTATAAAATAGTAGTGGTTGATAACGGATCTGTAGATGATTCGGTAGGTTTCTTACTAAAGAAATATAAAAAGAAAATTGATATATTGGAGTTAGACAAAAATTATGGATATTCAATAGGAATCAATAAAGGAATAGAATACGTAATTAAGAAATATGATCCAGATTATCTTTTATTTCTTAATAATGATATGTTAATCGTAGATAAACTATGGATAGACAAGATGTTAGAACCTTTTAAATATAATGAAAAAATAATGACAGTAGGATGTAATTTAATCTTTCCGGATGGAAAACTTCAGTATGAAGGCATAAGAAATTTTTCTAGAATTTTTCTTCCTTTTGAAGTATCAGCAAGAAAATATCCGAAGTATGAGAAAAAATTTAAATTAGTATATGTTGGCACTGGGGCACCTATGATTATTAAGAAAGAGGCAATTGAAAAGATTGGTTACTTCGATGAAGCCTTTACTCCATCTTCTAGCGAAGAAATAGACTATCTAATAAGAGTTAAAAAAGCCGGATATTACAATGCATATTGCTATAATACAAAAGTTGTACATTTTATGTCATTAACCTGGAAAAGATTTCCTGATCTTTATAGGTTTTGGTTAGTGAAAAGAAACATATTTTACTGCCATCTAAAACATTTTAAGAGATTTTTACCACTTGTTTTTATTGGACAACTTATAGCTACTATCATAGATAAAAAGAATGATTTAGAACCGTTTTCATTGAAAAACATAAAAATTAGGGAATTTTGTATATTGATGGTGAGACAACTACTCCTTGCTTTTTTTGATGCACTTAGAATTTATCTATCTAAAAATAAAAAATTTTTCATTCAAAAACAAATTGAAAAACTAAATTCAATTTCTACTTAATAATTCTGTAATTTTTATATATTATGGCAGAAAAAAAAGCTAGCATTACCAACACTATTCTTATCGGAAAATATAAGTTAAAAGTTGTTTCACGTTTCTCATTTCTTTCTATCATACACTTAGCTAAACAGATTAATAACTCTTTAAAAACAGTAGTGAGTGGGAAATAACGTAAATGAAATATGAGAGCATTTTTAGTTGTAACAAAAATTCTCAAAAGTTTATTTACTTTCTCTACAGTTGTTTTTGACACTTTATGTATAACATTCGAAGTACCACAATAAAAAACCTTGAATCCTGCCTTTTTGGCTCGTATGCAAAAGTCACAATCTTCTGCAGAGAAGAGAAAAACCTCATCTAAATAACCTATTGTTTTAAAAACCTCAGTATTAATTAATACGCAACCAAACTGAGAAATATCAACTTCTTTAATAATGTCATGTTGGCCTCTATCTTTTTCTAATCGACCAACTATTCTTATTCGATTGTTTATTAGCGATGTATAAGCATGCTGAATGGTTGTTCTATCAGGGTAAAGCAACTTACATCCTACAATACCAATTCTTTCATTTTCCTTAAAAACATTAATTACTTTGAGTAACCAATTCTTATCAAAGAATTCCAAATCATTATTCAACAAACCTATATATTTAGGGGAATACTTACTTAGAACATATTTAATTCCTCTATTCATACCACCTGCAAAACCATAATTTTTTTCTAATTCTAAAACTTCAACATCAGGAAAATGTTTTTTTATATATTCAACACTTCCATCCTGAGAACCATTATCTATTACCAATACTTTATAGTTTGGATATTTCGTAATTTTTAAGGTACGTAAACAATCCTTTGTCAATTCTTTACCATTCCAATTCAAAACCAGTAAACAAACCAAAGGTAAGTTCATAATTAAAAATTAAGTTAAGTTAAATTTAACTGTTTGTTAAATAAAGAAATTTGTGACAAAATAGTAAATATGATTTTGATTCATTTTTCTTTATTAGTACACACATCTATGGATATAAAAAACCTGAAGAAAAGAATACAATTTTGATTCAATCTCTATTTATTATCCATTATATCAATGTCGTAATAAATTAAAAGGGAAAATATTTCAAAAGAGAAACCGAAAGTAATTCTAAAAATTATGCCGAGAATTGGGGGTGAGAAATTTTCACTCATGTTCTATAAAGAAAAGTATAAGCATAACATCTCTTAATTTTATTAAAACTCATTCAACAAGTAAAAAGATTTATTCATAAAAAGTAACTCTCGGTAACTAAAAAGATTTAAAATTATTAGAAAACTCCCGATAAAGATAAAATAATAGATGTGTCGTTTATCGGTAAGTAATGATTATTGGGAAAAACGAAAGTTGGTAGATTGTTGTTTTAAAAAATAAAATTTTCATATTAGATTTATATATAAAGTCTGTAGTACTAGATTTATATTAAAGAGAAGAATTTATTCTCAAATTTCTTCAATTTTATACTCTTTCCATCTTGTGGACTTTAAAACCATATTTTTTGTAAGTTTTGGTGAGTCTGGATTTTCATTATAATATTCTTCCAAAGTCATAGGTTGTACATTTTCGCTTTCTGGGCAAAGTTTAGCTAATTCGTACATAGATAATACCCTATTTCCAATTATATGTATAATTCCTGTTTGATTCGCTTCTATAACTTCTTTTATACCTTTTGCAAGTTGATGTGCAAACAAATAGTTGCTTTTTCTATCTACAAAAGCCTTAGGGTATGGCCACTTTTCGTAGGGTACAAAATTCCCCCTTATAATCAACCATTTTAATTTACTTCTTCTAACAACCATTTCTTGAATAGCTTTACAAAAACCATAGTAATTATCTGGATTATAAATGTAGTTTTCGTCTTTGGGATTTTCATCCTCACCAGAAAACACACATGGTGTCGACATTAAAACGAAATAACATTGTGGAGAAAATATTTCGCAAGCATCTACCAAATTTATAGTACCTTCTACAGTTATTCTCCAAGATTCTACTTTATTTTTCTCACACCTAGGTGGAGAGGTTAAAGCAGCTAGATGAATTATTATTTCAGGTTTATTTTTTTCAATTATTTCGAATACCTTGTTTCTGTCTTCAACAGGCATATCTTTATGTGATAGTGCTATTACATTATATTTTTTGTCACTCATAAAAAGTATCATTAACGGTTTTCCTAGTCTACCAGAAGATCCTGTTATCAGTATTTTTGTTTTTTCTTTCATTTTTTTCTCATCTCTCTCAAAACTTCAATATTGTAATAAATTGATGAATAAGGATTTTTTATTTCCCCAGTCTTTATAGAATTAGCTATTTCTTTAATACCCTTATTTAAGGAGCTCACATCTGTCTTTATTTTGAAATAGTTTTCAGCCTTCTTTGTGCTAACTCTATAATCTCTAGGATCTACTATTTCTTTTTTAATATCCATTTCGCAACCTAAATTCTTACTAATTAGTTGGCCTAATTTGAGTATTTTTATATTGAAGCTAGAGATATTAAAAATTTCTTTTGGAAAACAATTATTCTCTATAGTTTTATAGTAAAATTCGATTGCATCCTTCATGTATAAAAAAGGTCTCCATTGATTACCACCAAATATTGTTATTTTTTTCTTTATTACTGCATCAGCTACAAACTTATTAAGTACGAGATCGAACCTCATTCTATCTGATAAACCAAAAATTGTTCCCATTCTAAAAATCACATAATTTATTTTCGATCTTTCTATGTAGTTTTCAGCAGCAAGCTTTGTTAAAGCATAAATCGAAAGTGGTAAAGTCTTCGACCGTTCTGTTAGCAAATTTTTACTGGCTCCATAAACACTACAAGTAGAAGAAAAAATCAATTTCTTATTATACTTCTTTGCTAATATTATTATTTTTTTCGTCCCATTCAAGTTAATGTCTACAGCTTCTTCTTTGATTAAATCACAGGCTGGATCACCAACAATAGCGGCCAAATGGATTATTACATCAGATTCTTTAATTAATTTAATAGACCTTTGAGATAATCTTCTAACATCTTCTTTTATTATACTGCTACCTACGTTTAAAAAATTCTTATATAAACAGGAATCTATAATATAAACTTTAAACCCTTTCCTTTCAAGAAATTTCGACAATTCAGCTCCTAGATATCCCAATCCACCTGTTATAATAATTTTCATCTATTTTTCACCCTAAAAAATTCCAAAAAGTTATCTGGCGGTATTCTGTAATCATCTTTTAATGATTCCTCTAAAGATAACGAAGAAGCGCCCAATAATATTGTATAATCTTCAAGCGCTCTCCATCCATTATAATAGCTTGGTGGGATGATGAGGACTTCTGGCTTTTTTTCTGATAAAACAAATGTTTGTGTTTTTTCAGTTGGAATATCTGTTGGACTTAGCACAAATTTAACCGAACCCTTTATAACAATAAAATATTTCCATTCTATCTTATGAAAATGCATTCCTCTTATAGTATCTTTTAAAAAATTTTCAACCTTATAAATTCTTTTTATTGGTGGTAATTCTTCGTAGTTTATACCATCAAAACTAATCTTGCTGTTTATAACATCGAACAACTGCCAAAGACATCCTCTATCATCAATAACTATTTTAATAGGTAATTTTTTCGGTACGTACATCATAAGAATAATTTAATACATAACTATTTAAATATAATTTACTATGAAATTGTTATAAAAAAGCAAAATTAGTACATCAATTAACAATAGCTACCATAAAAAGCTAAAAAGCTAATTCAAACAAAGGTAAAAATTCTATTTCAACCTCATCTAACCTTTTCACTTCTCTATCTTTACCTTCATGCAATAAAACACCTTTATTTAATTTCAGTCTCTTTAAAAGCTTAAAAAATTCAATTTCAGCTACAGATTTAACCTCAACAGGAATTAATTCTTTGTTTTTTAAAATAAAATCAATTTCCTTATTTCCTTTTCTCCAATAAAACTTTGCATCAAGTAAAGAAGAAGCTATACACTCTAATAACTTACCTTTTTCTATTTCCTTGTAAAGACCAAAAATTAATGACCAGTGATATGGATAAACTTTCTGAAGTTTTCTACTAGCTACCAACATCGAAATTCTAAAATTTTTCACAACTCTTATTAAATAGGAAAATTTCAAGTAAAACAAATGGTTTTGTAAAGTCTTTTTTGCTATATGCAAATTTTTAGCAAGGTTATTTAAATTCAAAGTCATTCCCGGATTTTGATAGAATATCTCAATTAAGCTGAAAAGTAACCCCTCATTTACGTTTTTAAATTTTTTTGGTAAGTCTTGATAAATTATTTTACCAACGACATTCTCCCTCAAATACTCCATTATTCTCTTCTCCTCGCTCTCTTTAACTATTTCTGGAAATGGCTTTTTTACATATTCAGGAAAGGATAGAAAGAGCTCTTCTCTCCATATTTCAAAATTATCAACCTTTTTACCAGTTTTTAATTCAAAAAATTCTTTTAAAGAAAGTGGCTCAACTCTTAAAAGAAAATGTCTTCCAACTAGATTTGAATAAGCTTCCCTCTCTAATTCTACTGAACTTGAACCAGAAACGAAAAACTTTATGTTTGGAAAATTATCATAAAAAAGTTTTAACTTAGAAGCCCAACCATCTAATTTATGTATTTCATCAAGAAAAACATAGATTTTTTCATTTTTCCACTCAACATTAGTTATCCTTTGATACTCGTCTAAAATTTTCTTAATATCCTCTACTTTTTCATCAAATGAAAAATATAATACATGAGTTGGCTTTACTTTTTTTAACATTTCTTGAATAAGCTGGAAAAAAAGTGTAGTTTTACCAACCCTTCTTAAACCCGTTACTACAATTATTTGTCTTATATCGACCATTTCTTTAAGCTGTTTAAAAACATCTCGTCTAAAAAATGGAGCTAATTCCTCCTTAACCTTTTCCGTTGTCCACCATTCATTTTCAATTCTTAAAACCTCATCTATCTTCATAAGTATATTTAAAGAAACTAATATTTAAAATTTTAGTTTCCAACTGGAAACCAATATTTAAATTTTAAATCAAAAACTAATAATTATGAAAACAAACTGGGTTCTTTAATTTTTTATTAAAAAACATAAAAATAGATTACAAAACATTGTAAACTAAAGTATTAAAAGGATGAAAAAATTACTAAGAAAAATATTTGATAATTTAGAAGAAAATAAAATGATAAGATAGTAATTGAACGGTTTTTTGATATGAAAGGGGTTGAAAGACAGCCTTATATAAAAAATTTTTATAGCAAAAATTGGCTTCTAATAAGAAAAAATTGTACAAAAATAGAACGAAAACTATTTCTCTGCTAAGAAATTTCTGTCATCTATTCTAACTACACTTTTATAACCAAGTTCATTAAGTATTTTTTCACATTTTTGTAAGTGTTCTCTATTGTGACTCTCGAAAATAATTCTTGCATTAGTTTGTTTAAGTGTTCTCCTTGCACCCTCTAATATATCTGGTTCTGCTCCTTGCACATCTAACTTAATCAGTTTTATTAATTTTGGATTAACTTTTAATTTTTTTACTATTTGATCAATAGTAATTGTTTTTACTTCTTGGTATTTACTGGTTTTCTTATAAATAGAATGTCCGTCTATACCAATCGCTGGAACTAAATAAAGCTTTAGTTTGGATGCTTTAGAATAAAGCGCTAAATTCAATGGAATAACATTATTTAACTTGTTGATAGCAATGTTATTAAGTAACGCTTGAAAATTTCCTCTTTCTGGCTCAAATGAAATAACCATTCCTTTATTTCTAAGTTTACGGGCAACCATTATTGTATATCTTCCAATATGTGCACCAACATCTATGAAGATGCCTCTATTTATTTGAAAATATTTTCTAAGTTTTATTTCATAATCTTCTCTAACATAAAAAGAATCCCAACTTCTTTTTCTACAAAAATAAATACCGTCCTTTGTTCTAATAAGTACATCTGAAAGAAAAAACAGTTTAAAATAATCAAACTTTTTAATCATCCAAATGGGATAAGTTAACGTACGAAAAATATAAAAAAGTAATAGAAAAATTTTTCCTTTTGTGCCAGAAACTGTTTTAAGTTGCTTTATTAACCATTGAAACTTTGTTATCATAAATAAATTTTGCTAAAAAGGATTGAAACAAATATATAAGAAATAATTTTGAATGTTGGTTGTGGTGGCGAGACTTATCTTTCAAGAAAAGAAGAAAACTTTTGACGAATTTTATTTAAGTATTAATAACATATAATGCAAGTTTTAATTTTCGGTTCAGAAATACATTAAGAAGGTGATGGTGGTGAAAAGAATATTCACTACTCAATTTTAAGTGTAAAGCATTTTAAAAATCATTCAAAAGCTATTGACTCGAAAAACATAAGAATAGAATACAAAGATGCATGTGCTTCAATGATAAAGTAATTACAGTACTGTTGAAGAAAAATGTATTTCAACACCTAAAAGATGGAACATATAGAAAATGGTGATTTTTATTTTACAGAGCAATTAATAAAACTTACCAAATGTTTTCAGCTTTTCTGATATCATAAATAGTTTTTTCTATAGCATCTATTATTTTTGTTTTTGGATGCCATCCAAAACTTTTAGCTTTGGAAATATCTAGAAGCATTAATGAAACATCACCAGACCAACCTCTTTCACCACCAGTAAATTTAAAATTTGGATTTAATCCTAGATTTTTACAAATAATTTCTGCTATTTTTCTAACCTCAATCCAATCCTCTAAACCAATATTAAAAATTTCAAAATTGCTATTACATTTTTTAGCTATTAATATCATTGCATCTATACAATCATCAATATAAATATAAGATTTTTTCTGATTTCCATTTCCAAGAATTTCCAACTCATTTGGATTTTTTCTCAATTTATTTATAAAATCATAAATTACCCCATGTGTCATTCTTGGACCAATTACATTTGCTATTCTAAAAATTAAAGCTTTCATATCAAACATATGGCAATAAGTAGAAATTAAAGCTTCACAAGCTAATTTTGAAGCACCATATAAAGAAATTGGAATTAAAGTGGAATGGTTTTCTGGAGTTGGTATGACTTTAGCCTCCCCATATACAGTAGAAGATGATGTAAAGAAAATTTTCCTCACATTATTTTTTCTCATTGCCTCCAAAACATTATATGTTGCCAAAATATTTTGCTCTATATCTATTCTAGTATTTTTTAAACCAGACCTTACATCAGAATTAGCAGCTAAATGCCATACTTCATCAATATTTTTAAAACAATAACTTATTTCATCCTTTACTAAATCTAATTGATAAAACTTAAAATTTGGGTTAGAAAAATGTGCTTGAATATTTTCCTTTTTACCACTACTTAAATTATCTATAACAATAACCTCATTACCCTCTTTTATTAACCTATCAACCAAATGAGAACCTATAAACCCTGCTCCTCCTGTAACTAAAATTCTCATGAATATTATATTAAACTTTTAAATAATATATATTTGTGCCAACTTTAACAACAGGATATATAAAAGCAACTGGATTTGGAGTAAAAATAAGAAAAGCACTTTTTGCAGCAAGAAAAGTAAACTTTCCAAATATACCAAATGAAAAAATAGCACAAGTAGTTGGAGAAATAAACCAGAAAATATTTGAAGCATTGCAAAAGCTTTCTGTAGGTAGAGATGATGTTTTAAAAATTCAATTCGATTATAATATAGAGGGAGATAATATAAAGATAGATTATAATACATTGCAAATCAAAGTATTCAAACCAATAGAAGAATCATTAAGAAAAATATTTGACAATCCAGAAGAAAAGAAAATAATAGAAAAAGTAATTGGAGAGCTTAAGAAATATAATGAAGAAATGATAAAAATTTCAAACGATATGCTTCAACTAATAACAGAAATCGAAAGAGTTTATCAAGCACAAATAGCTAATCAAAAATAAGAATTTTCAAATTCAGAAATTAAGTCAGAAAAACTTTTAGATATTGCACTACTTATTGTTTTTTCTTTTATTTTTACCAATATTGGAAATCTAACAACTTCTCCACAAACAAATGCTTCTCCTATTGACAAAGATGTTAACATGCTTAACTCTTCACTACTCAATTGTTCAACACTTCTACCAACATGATCTATATCATATGGATTACTTAAATGCATGATTATTTTTGTATCACATTGACTTAAAGCTGTTTTGCTAAGCTGTATTGGTCTTTGTGATATTAAAACTAATGATAAACCAAACTTTCTTCCTTCTCTTGCAATTGTTTCTATTATTCCTTTTGATAAAGCATTAAATTTATCTTCTTGTTCGGGAGCAAATTGATGACTTTCTTCTATGAAAATTATAGCTGGTGGAATTTTATTTGCAATTCTTAAATTAAATAAATTTCTCAACAATAAAGAAACAAAAGTTTGTTTTTTTCTCAAGCTAGTTGTTTGAGATATATCGAAATTTAAAATTTTGCTTGGCTTTACCTCTTCTTCCAAAACAGGAAAAGAAACTTTATCAAAAAGATTTGTTAAGGCTAAATTTTCTAAAGATGAAAGCATTGGTGCTTTAACATTTTCATTTATCCTACTTCTCTCTACTTCCAAAATCAAATCATTAAAATCAAAAATTTTCTTTTTCTCTTTTAAATTTCTAACAATTTTTTTCAGCTCTCTTTTTCCAACTTCTGTTAATTCTGGTAGAACTTCATAAATTCTTTCCTCACTTAAATTATAAACAGCAAATCTAACTTCTTCTATAGAAAAATTTTTAAACTTTTGTGGAAAATAATTTTGAAAATGTTTATATTCACCATGTGTATCTATTATCAAAATAGCTGGAAATTTATTTTCACTTTTTAAAAATTCCTCAAGCATTACTTGAACAGTATAACTTTTTCCATATCCAGATTGAGCAATTATTGCACAATGTTTTCTAAAAAGTTTATCAATGTTTAACTTAACATCAACATTGTTAGATTTTATATATCCAATATGAATACCATTTTTATCCAAACCCAAAACTTTCTCCACATTTTCCTTTTCTAAATATTCAACAATACTACCAACTCTAACAACTTTATTAACTCCTTTTATTTCACCATTTTCAAGCAAACAAATATTTCTAGCCTTTGCCAAAATAACATCCCATTTATCTACTGGTAATAAATCTTTAATATCTTTACCAGAATCGAAAAATTCTTTAACAGAAAAAATATTTGAATAATATTTGTTTGCACTAACAATTTCAACAACTTTTGCAACAACATTATCTGCCTTAACAAAATCCCCTAAATTTATAGAAGTATTTGCAACAAACCAAAACTCTTTTGTATTTGGTGAATTTTCTAAAAATATTACTCTCCCTATCATATCAAATTCAATTTCAATATTCCATTGTTTACATAAAATGAAGTGTTTATAAAAGGTATTCCTGCTATTGTTTGTAAAGGTAATGAAAAATGAGAATGAGCATAAAAAACAATATTTGGCCTATTTTCCAAAATAATTTTTTCATATGAAGAAGAAGAAATAAACTTGCTTTTCTCTTTTTCGCTACTAATTAAAAGTTTTGGGCTTGGAACATAATGAATTAAAAGAATTGTTTGATAATATTTTTTGGATGATTTTAACTTTTCTTTAACAAATTTAACCCTTTTTAAATGCAAATCTTCATCAAAATTTTCATCTGCACTACCTGTTGTACCTATGAACAAATATTTTCCAAATGTCATTGATTTATCATCCAAAAAATTTATTTTTTTGCAATTTTTCACTATTTCCTCTTTATTTTTTTCCATATTACCAAAAATTCCTATAAAATTTTTTGCAATATCCTTTATTTTATCATAAACTTCAAAATAGCTTGCTGTATCATTAGCTAAATCCCCTAATATTAAAAAAAGATCTACTTTTTCATCTATTCTATTTAAAGCATCTAAAAAGCTTTCTTTATTGTTTGGATAATGTAAACATCCAATTGCTAAAACTTTCATATAAATTCTATTTCTGGTAAGCTTTCTTTTATTCTATTAACTTTAACAAACTCAGCATTTCCTATTAATTCTTTAACACTTTTAACACCACAATAACTTAAACCACTTCTTAAACCATTTACCAATTGAGTTATAACATCTTTAACAGAACCTCTATATGGAACTATTGCTTCTAAACCTTCCGGCACATAATCCAAAAATTCTTCATCTAAAATTTTTTCCTCTCTAATTTTTCTTTCAATATTTGCTAATGAAGAAGCCATTCCTTTATAAAATTTATATTTTTTACCATTTCTAACTATTAAAACACCAGGACTTTCATCTGTACCTGCTAATAAACTACCTATCATTACAGAGCTAGCACCAGCTCCAATAGCTTTTACAATATCACCAGAATTCTTTATACCACCATCAGCTATTAACGGAATATTTTCCTTTTTAGCAACCTTACTACATTCTAATAAAGCTGTTATTTGCGGAACACCACAACCAGTAACAATCCTTGTTATACATATGCTTCCACTACCAATACCAACTTTTACAGCATCTGCACCAGCGTTAATTAAATCTTTAGTTCCTTCTGCAGTAGCAACATTTCCGGCTATTAAACAAAGTTTATCACCAAACTCCTTTCTTATTTCTTTAATTGTTTTAATAGCTTGCTCTGAATGACCATGTGCTATATCTAAAACTATAACATCTGTTTCGCATTCAATCAAAGCTTTTGTTCTTTCATACCAATCCTTTATTCCAATTGCTGCTCCAACTATTAATCTACCTTTTTTATCTTTACTTGCATTTGGATGCATTTTTAAGCTAATCAAATCCTTTAATGTTATTAAACCTTTTATAAAACCTTTTTTATCAATTAATGGTAGTTTTTCAATTTTATGCTTTTTAAAAATTTTGAAAGCCTCATCGATCGAAATACCATAATTAGCGAAAATTAAATCTTTCCTCTTTGTCATCACATTTTCTACTTTTTCGTTTTCATCAGCAAGCAAAACATCTCTTCTTGTTATTATTCCAACTAATTTACCATTTTCTTCAACAAGCAAACCATTTACATTAAACTTTTCCATTTCCTCTTTAGCTTCTTTAACAGTTTTTGTTTTTTTAATAGTATATGGTTCTTCTATTACTATATTTTCTGCTCTTTTAACTTTTTTAACTTCTTCAACTTGCTCATTTATTGACATAAATCTATGTATTATACCAATACCGCCTTCTCTTGCCATGGCTATTGCCATTTTATACTCAGTTACATTTACCATATTTGCAGAAATAATAGGAATTTTAATTGTTAAATCCTTAGCTAAAATAGTTGAAGTATCTGTTTCTTTTCTACTACTTACTACAGATTTTTTAGAAATAATTAAAACATCATCGAATCCAAGTGCTTCCTCCACCAAAGATTTATTAATGTATTTAAATTTATTTTTATAAACCAAGAATTTTTTAGCTCTTTTGGATATTCGCCCTTAACTTCTAAAGCTTTTTGTTTAACAGAAAAAAAGGATTTGTTAAAGTCATTAATATTTTAATATTTCCATTTTTCTGAAATTTTGTATATCTACTATATTAACTGGTATTTCTGGATTAAAGCACTCTCTTAGCTTTTTATTTATTTTTAACTCACAATACTTTTAGACACTTTATAAGCTTCGTAACCCAAGTATGAAAGAAGCTAAAAACACTCTTACTACTATTATCAGTATAATTAACTCTCTAGCAATTCCTACAATTAATAACTTTCTTCCAAAGTGCTTATTCTTATTTTCAACCAACAAATACCCTGCTAAACCACCTAATAAACCAAATATAATTGGTAAAAGATAGTAAAGTCTGCTTGGTTTTTCTTTTTCTACCATAATTTTAATTATTTTTCAAGAAATATATACTTTATGAAAAGAGAAATAGAAGTATTCATATGGATATTTTTAATACTGATCTTTTTGTTAAATTTACATGTATCGTTTAAATCACCAATAAGCTTTGGAGATGAAGGATTTCATTCCTTTGTAGCAAATTATATAGCTAAAAAATTAGAATATCCTGCCTATATTAAAGAAACAGGAGGAGAAACTTATTTAACATTTGAAAGACCTCCATTTTGGAATATATTTGAAGCAAGCTTTATTTTCATTTTTAGATTTATAGATGATAGCATTATAATAAAATTTTTAACACCATTTTTAACTTTTTTGCTTGGCTTATTTACATTTTATTTAGCAAGAAGAGCTTTTAATGAAATTATAGCTTTGATAACTTCTATTCTAATATCAACAATACCTTCAATTGTTACATATGCTGTCCTTTTTTATACAGATATATTAGCAACACTCTTTTACACTTTGTTTTTCTTTTTATTTTTAATTGGATATAAAGAAAAGAACAAAAAATTTTTAATATTAAGTGCTGTTTTTGCTGGTTTTGCTTTTTTAACAAAAGTAAATTCAATAGTTTTATTTGCTTTTTATCCTTTAGTTTTTTTAATAAACAAAAAAGATTTTAAACTATATTTACAATGCTTTCTAATATTGCTTTTAGTAACATCTGGCTATTTCATAAGAAATTATTTTGAATATGGAACACCATTTTGTAGAGAAATTCCTTTAATAGGAAAATATTTATTTGACTTAGAAAAATGTAAAAAAGAAATATATAAAAGCAAATATAGCTTTGAAGGAAGAACAGAAGAAGTTGGTTCTGAAATGAGTGTTTTTAGAATGGGTATTACAAATTATTTAAAATTTGCTTATGGTGATATAGATCAAGCACAATACTATATTCCATTTCTTTTCTTTTTTGCTGGAATTCTTTTCTCTTTAGTATCGAAAGAAAAATACTTCCGAGAAATAATACTTATTAATCTTTTATTTTTCTTAATCATATTTTTCTCATCAACAGGTAGAAGTGAAGATACAGCAAGATATACATTAATTTTTGCTCCTGTAATAGTTTTGATACCATCAATATTTGTTAATGAGTTCTTTGAAAGATATAAAAAGAAAAATTTCCTTCTTTTATTTGTTCCTATTTTTTTCCTCTTGCTCTACTTTTCAAAAAATATTGTTGCTACAATAATTTCGCTTATATTACTAATAACATCAATTCATTTTTACTTAAAAAAGAAGAAAGAAGAATTTACAATACTTACATCTATTGCTACAATAATAATAGTTTCATCAAGTATTTTAACAAACATTAATAGCTTAAACTTAATAATTCTTTACCCAGTAATAATACTCTTAACAATTTTTTTAATCGGATATTTTATAACCAAAAAACTTTATGAAAATGCTTGCTTAATAATTTTAATATTTTGTGTAGCTATAATTAGTATACAAAACTTTAATGATAAGCTTACTACAATGGAATCTGTAAAAAGATTTTCTAATTTATTTTTTGAAGCTTGTGAATGGGTAAAAAATAATTTGCCGGAAAATTCAAAGCTTATGACAATATGGGCATCTAGAGCTTTATATAATTGCAAAAGAAGTGCAGTTTCAAATATTGCTGATATAAGTGCTTCAAGAGATATAAATATAACATTAAAAGCAATAAATGAAATAGGGATAACCCATATATTTATACAAAAATTTAGCATTGGTAATAGGGATTTGGTAGAATCTCAAAATATAGAATTTGTTAGATTTTTAGAAAGAAATAATAATTATTTCAAAAAAGTTTTTGAAAATCCAGTAAATGATGCATGCTTTGAAAATTGTTTGAATGGAATTTATATTGAATTGTATGGTAGATGTCCTTGTGATGGTAATATAATTTATGAGGTAGTAAAAAGCTGAAATTTTATTACAGAAACTAAACTTTAATTAATGGCAGAAACAATAGTTAAGCTATCTACATCTGTCTTTGGTTATTTATCATTTTTTTTAGCTACTTTATTCCCTGATTTGCAAAGCAATTTAAAAAAAGCAAAATATAAAAGAATGAGTTTTGAGCATATTTCTGTTTCTTTATTTTATGGTTTTTTATCATTTACAATTTCACTTCCATTTCTCTCAATAGTTACAAGTTTTTTTACTCAATCGGCAATAGTTGGTTATATGCTTTCCTTAATAATATCTTCTTCACTTTTTATTATGATTTTTTTTATTGTTTTAAGTTATCCAAAAGCTGTTGCTAAAAGTATTAGTAAGGAAGTAGATAGCTATCTCCCATTTTTAGCTCTTAACATGTCACTTCTAGCTTCTGCAAAAATTCCATTTGATAGAATTATTTTAATGATTGGAAGATTAAAATTACCAAAAAAAGTAGAAAAAGAAATAAGCCCTTTAGTTTATGATATTGCTAATTTTGGCTTAGATGTAAGAAGAGCTATAGATAGAGAAATAGAAAGGGTAGCTAGTGAAAATTTCAAAGAGCTTTTATATGGAATATCTTCTTTATTAAAAACGGGTGGAGATTTATCAAGCTTTTTAAGAGAGAAATCAAAAACATATATAGCAGAATATAGAAGAAAATTAATGGAATTTGCAAGAAAGCTTGGTGTTTTTACACAAATATATTTAATGTTAATAATAGTTGCATCAATATTTTTAACTATATTATTAACTGTATTTGGTGCTATGCAAGAAATTGGTGAAACTGCAGTAATACTTCAATTCTTTTTAATAGCTGTTGTTATACCAATGGTTTCAATAGCATTCATGTTCTTCCTTAAGTCAATAACACCAACAACACTTTATTAACATGGAAAATAAAATAAAAATATTAATAGCTTCGCTAATAATTTCAACTTTTTTAATATTGCTGGGAATAATAATGAACGATATAAGAATATTGGGAAATTCTTTCATAATCTCAATTGTTTTAATAATAGTTCCGCAATCAATATTTTATTATTTGGAATTTAGAGCAGCTAAAGAAATGGAGGAAAAATTTCCCGATTTTTTAAGAGATGTTGTTGAAAATATAAGAGCAGGAGTACCATTATATCAAGCAATTTATTTTTGCTCTAAAAATGAGTATGGAAAGGCATTAACAAAAGAAGTAAGAAGAATGGCAAACAAAATAAGCTGGGGAATAAAGCTTGAAAAAGTTTTAGATGAATTTTCAAAAAGAGCTTATATTAGTAAAAAAATACCAATAGCTGTACAAATGATAAAAGAAGCTTACATTTCTGGCGGGGATGTTGTAAATATTATGGAATATTTATCAGAAAGCTTAGTAGAAATAGAAAATGCAGAAAAGGAAAGAGCAAGCATTTTAAATCAATATGTATTTCTCATGTATACATTATCCATAATATTTTTAATAATAGTTGTTGCACTACATAGATTTTTAATTCCATTATTTTCAACAGTTGGAGGTGGAACTTTGCTTGAAGCGGGCAGAATGGAAAATCCTTGTATAAATTATGATTACACTGATATTTTGGGTAATTTTGTAAATGGAAATATTCCTGGATTTGTTTGTAGTTCCTTATATTTATTTTCCTCTATACTATCCATAAATTTTGAAAATACATCCTCTTATTACTTAACACTATTCTTTTTAATGATAATAGTACAATCTACATTCTCTGGTTTAGTTGCTGGAGAAGTTTCTCATGGAAGCTTAAGAGCTGGAATAAGACATGCATTAACATTATTATTCATAAATTCTGGTATATTTATACTATTAGTCGGACTAAAAATTCTTGTATAAATTTGATTTTTTAATACTAAAGTTATGAGAGATATTAAAACTCTTGTTAATGAATTAAAATCATATGGTTTTATAAAATCAAAAGAAGTTGAAAATGCTTTTTTAAAAGTGCCAAGAGAATTGTTTGTGTCAGATGATTTAAAAGAAAGTGCATACTTAGATATTCCACTACCAATACCTGGTGGGGTCACAATATCTGCTCCACATATGCATGCTATATATCTGGAAAATCTGCAATTAAAAGAAAATGAAAAATTTTTAGAAATTGGATGCGGATCTGGTATATTGTTGGTATATGCTTTTGAAATTGTTAAATCAACAGTATATGGAATAGAAATTAATAAAGAAACTTTTGAATTTTGTATGAAAAATCTTGAGAAGACAAACTATTTAGATAAAGTTAAAATATTTTTAAAAGATGGGAAAGAAGGATTAGAAGAATATGCCCCATTTGATAAAATAGCAATAAGTGCATCTTGTAAAAAAATTGAAAAAGCATGGATAGATCAATTAAATAATGGCGGAAAACTAATAGCTCCTATAGGTAAAGCTTACGAATTTCAAAAGTTAGTGTTGATAGAAAAGAAGGATAAAAAAATTGTTAAGAAATATTTAATGGATGTAGCTTTTGTTGAACTTAAATGAAAAACTTCATTAAAAAGAAAACAATTAGAAAATTAATAAAACAAATGGGTGTGAAAAGAATATCAGATGATGCCATTGAAAAAATTATTAATTATTTGAAAGAGAAAAGCAAATTAATAGTAAAAGATTGCTTAGAATATTCGAAATTTTATAAAAGAAACACATTATTAAAAAAAGATATAGAATTATGGATAAAGAAGAAATCATTAAAAAGATTTTAGAAAGAACAAACTATGATATAAAAGAAATAGAAAAAAAAGTAGAGGAAAAGAAAAAGTTGTTTAAAGACTTCATATCAGAAAAGGGTATTTATATGTTAATAGCTAGAGAACTTGGTATTGATGTAACAAAAGATTTTGTAAAATTGGGAAGCATTGTTAATGGAATGAAAAACATTTCAGTAATAGGAAGAATTTTTAAAATATCCGAAATAAAAGAATTCAAAAATGGAAAAGTAGCTAATGTTTTTATAGGAGATAAAACTGGTTATGCAAAGCTTACATTATGGAATGATCAATGTGATATTTTAAATAAAATTAATGTTGGTGATATAATTGAAATAAACAAGGTTTATGTAAAAGAAAATATTTTTGGAGATTTAGAAATAGCTCTTGGTAGATTTAGTAGTATAAAAATTTTGGAAAAAGGTGATTTGCCATCATTAGAAGAATTACAAAAACAATACTTATCAAAAAATTATAAAAAGTGTAAAATAAATGAAATAACTTCAGTTGGTAATTATGAAATTGAAGGTACTGTTGTAAAAGTAATTGAAAGTAAAAAATTCCTTTATAATTTTTGCGAAATTTGTAATACAATAAATTGTGAACAACATTTAAATTCTAGTATAGCATTAATTTTTTCTGTTATAGTAGATGATGGTTATGGAAATATTAGATCTGTTTTCTTTAGAGAACAAAGCAAAAAAATTTTAGATATAGAAAATCTATTAGAAGAAAATGCTTTTATAGAAATAAGTAAAAGAATATTAGGAAAAGATTTGCTATTAAAAGGAAGAGTTAAAAAAAATATTATTAGAGATAGTCTTGAGATGATTGTACATTATTGTGAATTTTTATAAAAGTTTATTAGTAAGTATTTTTCATTACCAAACAAAAAATTAACATTAATAAAAAAATTAACATTAATAAAATATATAACATTGTTATATTTTTATTTTGATTTGTTAAATTATAAAATAAAACAACTATAACTATATCTATACCTAACTAATAATTTGATATTCTCTCTATTTTAAATAGAATTTTTGTTAGTAAAAATTTTCTTTTCAATAACATAAATATTCCATATATTCACAAAAATTTTCTAACTATTTTTGTTTATTTTCTAAATATTCTTCAATTATTTTCTTAACTTCATCTTTTGTAACAAAACTTGTTTTTAATGGATTCCATATATCAATATAGGTTTTAAGCTCTTCAACCTCATGCTTATATGCGAAATTTTTGATGTCTTTTTCTAGGCTTGAGGTTTTTTCTCCAATCAAATTAATAGCTTCTCCAAATACTTTCAAAGTTTCTTCAATTTTTTTTATTTGATCTTCAATTTTTTTTATTTCCTCTTTTAATTTTTCTTTAGATTCTTTTGTTTCGCTTTCGCTTCTTGCTAGTTTATCCTCTATTCCAATTATTCTTATATTTATTTCATTCAATCTTTTAACAATTTCCGAAATTACTATGTTAATATCTACTTTTTCTGGCATTGTTTTGAACGGGAAGAACGCTTTTGCTCGATAGTGTATAGTTACAAGCTTTTCTGTTGAGCATCCTTTGCTATGTTATCTCATAAGCATAGATGATACAACTTACTCTTGCTACCTTCCGGTCCTGGGAGATTCGTTGTATCATCTATCCTATGAGGCACAGCTTCATTGTTATCTCAACAGGGCTTGTAAGTATACACTACCTTACAAAAGCTTTCGAGTCGGCCATTATGGACCATTTGCCGATATAGGTGAGGCCCAGCCACCCAGCTCTATCTTCCCTTTATTCACAAATTTTATTTATTTTTTTTATCTAAATTAATTTTTATGAGTAATAAAGAATATAAAGTTAGTATTGAAAACATAGTATCCTCTATAAAGTTTCAGGAAAAAATACCATTAGATGAGTTGATAAATTATAGCGAAAATATAGAGTATGAACCTGAGCAATTTCCAGGAGCTGTTTATAGAATAGAAAATATGCCTGTTACATCTTTAATTTTCAGTTCTGGAAAAGTAATATTAACAGGAGCAGAAAATACAGAAATGATAAATCAAGCTGTAGAAAAGGTAAAAAAGCTTTTAGAGAAAGCTGGTGTAAAAACTAGAAATATGGAGGAATTAAAAATAGAAAATATAGTAGCATCAACCAAATTTCCATATAGAATAAATTTGGATGTTTTGGCTTATAATTTGGAAACTACAGAATATGAGCCTGAGCAATTTCCAGGATTAATTTATAGGGATAAAGAATATAATTTGGTTTTACTTGTCTTTAACTCTGGAAAAGTAATATGTACTGGTGGAAAAAATGTAAAGGAAGTTAGAGAAGTTATAGATAAATTTTATAAAATTGTAAAAAAAGTTAAGGCTTTTGTAGAATGATAACTGTATGTAGTAGTTGCAAAAGGAGTAGCAGAGTTGTTGGAAGATTAATGAAAGTTAGTTTAAAATCAGGTACTGTATATCTATGTAAATATTGCAAGAGAGATATAAAGCTTGGAAAAAAGAAGATATGATTAAAAAGATTGTTTTGGATGTTTTAAAACCACAAACACCAACAATAGTAGAGTTTGCACAAGCTATTTTAAAAGTGAAAGGAGTAAAAGGTTTTGAAGTAACACATGTAGAATTGGATAGAGATGTAGAAAAAATAAAAATGATTGTAACAGGAAATAACTTAAACTTTTCTAAAATAAAAAAAGTAATAGAAGAGTCTGGTGGTGTAATCCATTCAATAGATGGAATACTTGCAGAAAAAGATTAGAAGAATTTTAGAAATTTATGGTTTACATAGCATAGCAAGAAGGTATTTTATAATAAACTCATTTGATGGCATAATATTAGTACTTTCAATTTTTCTAATTTTTTTTATTTCTGGATATTTTTCAAGAATATTAATAATAAAAACAGTTTTGGCAGCATCTTTTGGAGCTTCTCTTTCAGGCTTTATAGGTGCTTACTTTTCTGAAATTAGCGAGAGAAAGCATTATAGAAAAAAATATGAAAAACTTTTGTTAAGAAGCTTGAAAGGAAGTATAATACAAAAATATGAAAAATATGCTGCTATTTTAATGGGTTTGATTGAAGGATTATCTCCAATGATATTTGCTATATTTGCATTATTACCCATTTTTTTAATTCCCGATATAATTTTATCCATACTTTTTGGTATGTTGATTTGTATTTTTGAAATTATTTTTTTAGGTTATTTTCTTAGCAATATAGCTGGAGAAAGAAAAATAGAGACAATTTTAAAGCTTCTTTTTATTTCAATTGTTTTAACTTTTGTAATAGTTTTTTTAGATATCTTTATTAAGTAAATAGCAAATTTATTTATGGAAGAATATGATATAGAAACTGCTAAAAGAGTTATTAGTTTATTAAAAAATAATCCAAGAGGTTTGGATATTTCTGAGATTTCTCGTGAGCTTAAAATAAGTAGAAATACAGCTATTAAAGTTCTTGAAAGATTATTAATTGAAAAAAGAGTAGATTATGTTTCAAAAGGGCCTGCAAAAATATTTTTTCTTCTTGGAGAGTCTAAGTTTGTTGGTAGAATAGATTTGAGTGATACAGAAAAAATATGGATAGATGTCATTTATCCTTTGGATGAAAAATATGGTGAAAAATTAATAAGGCTAAATCAAACTAAGCTTGATTATCTTTCAAGATCTTCTTCAAAATTTAGATCCGTTGGAGCAATTCTAATAGATAAAAAAAATATAGTAAATATAATTAGATTGCTTAGAGATATAGCAAAAGATGAGTTTGGTTTAGAGATTTAGTATGGTAAAAATTTGCCCAAAATGTAATTTTGAGAATTCCAATGAAGCTAGATTTTGTAGGTTTTGTGCATGGCCAATAATAGATGAACCTATAATAGAAAAGGAGAAAAAGGCAGAGGAAATCGAGCAATACAGTCAACCTACCGAAAAGCAAGAGTATTTAGAGGAAGAACAAAAGATGCCTGTTAAAAAACCATATTTTTCTAAATCTACAATAGCTTTAATTGTTATAATATCTATTGAAATTTTTATAATAGTTTATCTTATAAAAACTAAACTAATTTTTATATAGTTTACATTTTAGTTTATATTTGTTTAATATTTTTTATAAAACAATATAAAATGATTATACAAAAAATTTTTAGAAAATAAATATTGTGAAAGAAAATAAATTAGCTGAGATCTTATTCGACAGTGATGAAGTAGTAAAAGTAGAGGGTACTATCGATTTATCTAAATATAGATTTAGAAGAAAAAAGTTAAGCATTGATGAAATGCTAAATTTACTAAAAGAACATCCAAGTTTAGGGTTTAATGCTTATCAAAGATTGTATGCTGCTGTAAAAATGTTTGGAAGAATAGGAGATAGATGGAGAATATTAGATTATCCAATTATTAATCCTTATGTAGATAAAACAGAAGTAGGAGCATTATACGGAATAGAAAAAGAGTTTAATTCAATTGTTAATTACCTTAAAGGAGCTAGTGAAGGAAGACATGAAAAAAGAAAATTACTTGCATTATTTGGTGATGTAGGTTCAGGAAAAACCAATACAGTTAATTTGTTATCAGAAGCTTTATCCGCATATGGTACATTTCCAGAAGGAGAAGTATACACAGTTGTTTTTGATTTAAATGGATTTCTAAAATCTATAAAAGATGATAGTTTAAGAGATAATATAGGAAAGTTTATAAATGAAAAAATTCCGGGGGATGTTAGAGTGATAGAATGTCCTGCACATGAAAACCCTGTTTCCACTCTATTAGCTCTTAGCGAGGAAAGAATTATAGATGAAAATGTTAACGAAATTTTACAAGAAATAAATTCAAATGAAAAATACCAATGGAGAAAACTTGATGTCCCCTGTGCACCGTGTCCGCACTGTTCATTCGTTTTGGAATTATTTGGTGAAATATTAGATAAAAATAGAGATAAAATTGAAATTAAAGAAGCTATAAGGAGGTCAATATACTTTATTAATTTAAGAACACATGGAGTAAATCCAGAAGTGACAACAGTAGAATTTAGAATTCCTGATAAGAGATCTGAAGTAAGAACGATAGCATTTGAAGGTAGTTTTAGCTTGGAGAGAGTAGGAAAACTAGGTAGTAAAGAACATCCATTAGTTATAAACTTAGGTTTAGCCGGTGAAATTGATAAACCTTCATGTCAAAGAGGTTTACTTCATTTAACAGAGCTTTTAAAATCTGATGAAGATATGATAAAACAATTATTAGATTTTGTAGAAACTCATAGGATTCGTATTGGTAGCAGGAATTTATCTGCATACTTAGATGCCGTGATGATTTCTACTAGTAATCTCGACGAACTTATGAAAATAAGAGAAAGAGTTACTAAGACAATAGAAGACAGAATGTATAAAGTGGTTTACCCACATCCGGTTATAATCGATGATGTTGAAAAGGCATTAAAAGGAAGAATATTTGCTGGAGAGACCTATCATATACCTCCACATTTTCTTAGGTTATTATCAATAATTTTTGTTTTATCTACACTAGAAGAACCTACAGAAATTAAAATAGGAAGCAAATCAGTAAAAATGAGTTTAATAGAAAAAGCACTTCTTTATAATGGAGAAGTACCAGCAGGAATGGAAGGAGATGCAGCTATTTTGGTACAGGAGTTAAGGAGAGTAGCTGAAAACAAAGATATTCGTGAAAGAAAAGAAGGTTTAATTGGAATTTCTATGCGATTAATGCAAGATTTAGCTTCTTATTTAAGAGGAGAAATAGAAAAAATAGTGAGAAAAAATAGTGAGAAAGGATATAAACCTTGTATAGCTATATTGGAAAACGAATATTCAGATGGTATAAAAGGTTTTTTAGCTGATTTTTTTAATACAAACCTAGGAAAAGAGGAAGATAGAGAAACAAGAAGTAAAATAATTCAGAATATATTACCTGTTGTTTTTGAACCAAATGAAAAGTATGGTTTATATTTACCACACCTTGCTAGTGATGTTAGAAGGGCAATTGTTGGAGATGAGAAAATTATTGAAGTAGCTATTACATATATTTCAATGATTATGGCGTCGGTGAAGAGAGATTCAGTTTTCGTGCATCCGATTCGCGGCACTCAACATGTTGTAGATGAAAAATTTATGGAAAGTATAGAAAAATACATGGGCGTATCATCTTCTTACAGGGAAAATTTTGTTGCAAAATTTAATTATCAGTTGAAGGCAATAAAGAAATTGTATGGAACTGAAAAAGAGGCCATATTAAATTTTATTAAAGACTTTTTAGAAGAAGAAAAGAATTTTAGGAAAGCTATAGAGGAATATACAGTTAGACAATATATTTCTGAGATAGCAAGGGATATTTCATCTGTTTATAATCCAAGAAATGAAGAATTAGTAGCAAAGTTAGTTAAAGAGCTTGGATATTGTAATGAGTGTGCACAATATGCTATTAACATAGCAAGTAAGTTGAGACCAAAGTGAAGAATAATGCTGGAATTCCAGAAAATTCTTTCATTAAGGGAATTTTACAACCATGTAAAAGAAGGTAAATATTCCTATTTAAATGTTTATGAAAGATTATACAGAAAATTATCTGAAGATTCAATTGGAGTATATCCTGGTATAAAATTTTATAAAAATTTTTATAAAAATAGCACTATAAAAGGTTTACCAGAAGTTATAAATAAACTAGTAGATGCATTATTTATAGGCGATACTCTTTTTAAAAGTAGAGGAAAACTATCAATTCTATATCTTTATGGGCCAACCGGTTCTGGTAAAACATTAATTGGTAAAGCACTTGATAATATTTTTTATCATGATTTAGAAGAAAACCCGTGTATGAAAGTTGTTAAAATTATGAAAAAAGAAGATAATACTATAACAAGCATAGAGCCTGTATGTATTTATGGCGAATATCCATTAGCTGTTTTCACTTCAGATACACTAAACTTAACAAGTGATATAAAAAGTGAAATTACTAAAGAAACAAATTTTAATTATAAAATGAAGGCATGTGATAATTGTATTAATGAAGTTAATAATTCGATCGTCGGAGAAATATACAAGTTACAACGTGATATAGAATTTCTCACAACAACTACTTTTAAACAAAAAATAAGTTCTAACACTTTATTAAAAATGCTAGATTCACTTTATGTAGTAGAGTATAAGCCTCAAAATTTAAGTATAGATTTCTCTAATGAAAAAATGCTTGAAATGATCGAAGGTATAGTAAAAAAGAGTAATCGTGGTATACTACATATAAATGCAGATAATGTAAAAAATTTCAAGGATCAAAATGTTCAATTTCTTTTAAGAATTGCTGATGGACAAGTAACATTTGAAAACGCCTCGTCTGTTAGTTTAGATATGTTACCAATTTTATATTCTAATGAAGCTTTTTTCGAGTGGATAAAGGGTAATACTGTGCTATATTCTAGAGTAATACCAATACCTGTCAGAAGATTATTGTCATATAGTTTAGAATCTGAAGTTCTAAAAAGCTTTATATTACCATTTTCTCATATTTCACCAAATTCATTGGAATTGTATTCGATGTTTATAATAGCTACTAGAATACAAGGTAGTTATTCCAATGAGATTGAGAATCTTTTAAGATTATACGAAAAGTACGAAAATTATAGAGTATTGACAGAAGAGGAATTTAAAAAGATAAAAGAGAGATTAATGGGCGAAGTATTAAAAGATGGATGGGCACAAGGTTTAACATCAGAGGAAGCTGTTAAGTATCTTTATTCTTTGACTAGTGAAGATAGAACAAAGTGCTTAACACTAAGTACCATAAATAGTTTAACGAATAGTATAGTTTCAGAAAGAGGATATAAAATTCAAGCAGATATTATAAACAAAAAAATTGTTGAACATGCTTTAAAGGATATTATTATTGCTACAATGCTTGCTATTGAAGATAAATTTCTAGAAAGCTTAGAAATGGAATTCGAGGAATATAAAAAATTGCACTATATGAAATATGCAAAAGGAGAAACATTTGTTAGAAAAGCTGGTGAGCTAATTAGTATAGATAGCGAAATGGAGAATATTCTCAAAAGACTTCTATTAGTTGATAAAAATAAAATTGATAATATTTTGACAACGGAAGGCGGAGCGGTAACTTTCTATTCTCTATTAAAAGAAAATCCCCAATTAATTGGGGCAGATGAAAGGATTAAAAAATATATTGACTGGAAAAATTTCGAACATCTTGTTGGTGAAGGTATTGAAAGAAAAGAAAAAATAATAAACAAAATGATTACATTAGGTTATTGTAGAGAATGTACTATTTCTGCAATTAAAATAGCTTTGGAGAAATTGATAACATGAGTTTACCTGTCGATCCTGTTGGTTCCTCAAAAATAAAATATAAGGAAAAGCTAGAAAGGGATAAAAATAAAGCAAATAACATTTTTCTACCATATCAAACTGATGAAGGCAAAATTTCATTACTTCAAATACCTTTTTTTGAGATAGAGGTTTTAGAATATGGTCCTAGATCCGATAGTCCAGTTTTAAAAAGTGGTTCATTACCCAACAAAGGAATGGGAGCACCTTCAATAGGTACTGGAGGTACAGGTATTTCTCAACCATCAGATTCAGGCGAAATCTCTTTACCAGGTTCTGGTCTTCCAGGCTCACCACTTTATCCAGTAGAAGACGAAGGAGAAGGAGAGGGGAAGTTAGCTGGTGTTATACCAATGGATCCCATAACAGGAAAACCTATTGAAGAAACAGTTAATATTGATGAGATAGCAAAGGAATTGGAACTTGAATTAATAAAGCCAGGTAAGATAGAAACTGAGTATGATATAGAATTCCCATCTGTTGGAAAATCTGGTCCAGAAAATTTATTAGATTGGGATACTACGGTTATGTCATCTATAGAAAGACAAATGTTATTTAAAATTATTTTGGATAAAAGAATTACTGAATTAAATGAAAAGAGAAAGGAATTAGAAGTAAAGTATAAGAATAAAGAAATAAGTGATGTAGATTATTCTATAGAAATAGATAAGATAGAAAAAGCAGAGAAAAACTTGAAAGCATTATTAAAATATCCATTAGAAAATCCATTTAGGATTAAATCAATAGAAAAAGAAGATGAGAGATATATATTACCTGAATTTATACCTTTAGAACATAAAAGTTGTGTAATAATGTTTATTAGAGATATAAGTGGTAGTATAACTTTAGATCAATTAAAGGCATCTTCAAAATTAAGTAGTTGGATAGAAGAATGGGTAAAAAAGTTTTATGAAAATACAAAATTAATATACATTCTCCATAACTACGATGCTTGGGAGGTTGAAAGAGAAGATTATTATGGTGTAGTTGAAAGTGGTGGCGGTACTAGATTTTCTTCGGCATATGAAATAGTTTTAAAGATTTTTATGGGAGAAAAATATAGTAGTAAAGCTAAGGAAATAAAGAAAATTAATCCAGATATAATTGATGTTTACATTGTTCAAATAACCGATGGTTTTGGACAATCTAACGAAGAAGAAGTAAAACCACTTAAAGAAATAATGCCAAAAATAACAAGATTCTGCTATGTACAAGAAGAACAAGGTGGTTATATATCAGAATATAAAGAATATCTTGAAAAGCTATTTGGGAAAGAAAAATTAAGAACAACATCTCTTAAGGGATATGAGGATGAAGATATAAAAAATGCTATGAGAGATTTATTTGGTAAAAGAAAATGAAAACAAGAGTTTTTTCTGGTTATAAATTGGATGAATATTGGACAGAGATAGCCCAGAATATAGCTGAAAAAATGGAAAATAAATATAAATTGGATTTACCAAACATAGATTATTATTTTATTTCCTTAGATGAAATGGCATCCATAAAAGCTACACATGGATGGATTGTTTTTCCACATTCCTGGGAAGAAGGGCAATCATATTATCTGAATAAAATGATACAAAAATTGTATGGAGAAAGTGTTTTTGAGATAGTGGTTAATAGTTATGATGAGATAAGGAATACATCAGTAACTGCATATATTAACAAAAGTATTAGTGATTCTGCTAAAAAACTTGTTATTGCACATGTATTGGGTCACGCGTATCTCTTTAAACATAATAATATTGAAAAGAAGTTTGAGGTAAACGATCCGGAATCATTTTTATATAGACTATCTCAAAAGATAAATAGATATGAGTATTTGTATGGAATAGAGGAAGTACAAGATTTTATAGAAACTATAAAACATCTTTCAACACTAATAGATTTCTATCCACCTATAGAAGTAAAAGATGAGAGTAAAAAAGAAAGGAAGAAAATTATTGAAAAAATCCTAACTAAAGAAATGTTTAAAAAGAAGATACCTGAGAAAAATGAATATGATATACTAGGTTTTCTAGCAAATTATGCTCCATTAGAAGATTGGCAAAAAGATTTATTACTTGATTACAGGGAGTTATTCTATTTTTTATATTCTAGAGCTAGAATAAAGATTTTACATGAAGGATTTTCATCTTTAATAGAACTTTTATATTTTTTAGAATCTACTGAAGAAGAATTACCACTAAAGGAATGGATACCCTACTCTAGATTAATGGTATCGCTTAGAAGAGAAGTGCCAATAGGATCTTCAACAATAAAAGAAGGATTTGACCCATATTTTTTAGGTTATTATTTATTGCTTTATGGATTAATAAAGTTAACTTTTAAAGAATATGGTGAAATACCTAAAAAGAAGTGGTATGAAAGAATAAGAAGAGAAGATTTTATAGATATTATTGAAAAGCCCGAATTCTTAGAAGCATGGGAAGAAGTTTTGGAGAAAGTAAAAGCATATGACGATTTTCTATTAATAAAAGAGCTTTTTGATGAAGAGTTCTTCAACTCTATAGCTAGGAAATATTATTTTGTTTATGAGGGAGAAAATTATCCATGGAACAAAAAAATAGTTGTTTCAAGAAGTTATGAAGATGTTTATAAAACTTTCCTTTTTTCTTCATTTAACATGAAATTACCTAGAGTTTACATACCAGAGGATGGGGGCATGTATAATAAAAAAGAGAATGAAAAACTTGGTGAACTTTTGTTAATTCAAGATACATCATTCCCAGAAAGTTTAGGTATATCTAAGCAACAATTAACTTTGGATGAAAGAAAGGAGAAGGAGGTTTTAAAAGCTTTGTTTAAGATATGGAAAAAGCCAGTTAATCTTAAAACATTTACAGTAGAGTTTGAATATACTCCATTAGATCCATTTGATCCATCTTCACTCGAGGAAGCAAATGGAAAAATTAAAGAAATAATAGATAGATACGATGGCGAAAGTTTTAAAACAATTAATGTATAAAAATAAGAATTCTATTTTAATTTTATGGAGTATATAGAAGATAAAAAATATATAAGGAGAAAATCAATTGATACTTTTGTAAACGAGAGAAAAGATTATTTGTTAGATATACTAAAAAAAGAAAGTGGTAGAAATATTTATCTTTTACTTCAAGCGACATTAATGGAATCAAGAGAAGGAAGAGATATTTTTCAGACAGATTACGCACTATTTTCATTTGAGAATGATGATAAAGCCAAGAAGTATGTTAGTGAAAACTATAAAATAGTCTATGGTAAGAATAAGATAGGATTAGTCAGATTAGCTTTAACAAGTTCTGGAGATTTGGATTATATACCAATATTATATAGCGATTGATAACCAAATTTTTCTATTTTTTCTAGCTATTGATTACCTTCATCAACGATCATTACTTTTACTTTAATTGGTTTAATATACTTTAAAATTCTTGTAATTTTACAAACATTTTTTAATGAATCTGTATCAAATCCATATATTTCCGGTTTTCCCCACCAGATAAGCCAGCATTTAAATCCATAAAATTTTATTGATTTCATTTTTGAAGTAAATTTATAAAAATTCCTATTCATTTGCTGGAAAATTTTTTATTTCCTTTGTTATCTTGTATTTTAGATAGACGGCTATTGTTAATGCTATTGTAGTTTTTCCGCAACCATTCTGTTCCAATATAAAAACTTTTTCACTTTTTTCTACATGTGGGTTTTTTATTTCAAGAATTAGTAGTTTAAAATTATTTTTATTTTTTCTAAACCTAAAGCTGCTTTTATTTTATTTAAAAATTCTTTAGTTATTTCCAAATTTCTTTGAGTTTTCAATTCTATTTTTAACAAATTATTTTCTATTTCAAATTGCTCAACATCATCTTTTATATTTTTTATATTAAAAATTTCTTCTAAGATTTCTTTTTTATCTGTTAGTATTTTTTCTAATATTAACTTGGCTTTTAAAATCTTTCCAGCATATGGATGATTAAAATCTATTTGAACTCTTCCTCCACTAACACTTTTTATTATACCAAAATAATTACCAATTTTAACATATTTTCCAACAGATAAATCATTTTCATTTATATCTAATTCAGAAGTTCTAAATATTTCAACAAGCTTTTCATTTCTTTCACCAAATATTTTATCAATTACTTCTATTTCTTTGTTATTTTCATTTATTTTTGTGCATTCTTTTATTAAGCTTTTTGGTATTCCATCTGGTTCATAAAGTTCTTCATTTATAAAAATTAGTTTTTCTCTAGCTATTTCTGTTTCATCATCAAATATTATGCATTCAATTTTTTTCACCATAAATATTTAGAGGAAGATTTCCTTTATAAATTCTTTTTCTATTATTGTAACAAAAGGTTCTGTTCCATATAACGAGGTAGAATTTATTGTTAATACTTTTTTCTCATGCTCATAAAATATACCATTTATTGCTTTATATGGTTCATGACTTCTTATTATTTTTTCAACATTAAGTCTTTTGCAAATAGTTTCTGTAACATCTTTTCCAAAAAGTACTCCAGCTCCTCTTGGATTTGGTTGCTCACCATTGCCATCAAATGGATCACTCCACAAAATATCTTCTTCTATTTTTTCTTCTGGGTTAGAAAGATTATTTCTATTTTTTATTTTTAATGAAACACCACCATGTACTAGCAAAAATTTATTGTTTAAAATAGCAGAAATATGTAGTTTGTTAATAAAATTAATTAAAAAATTGTTGAAGTATTCATTCCAATTACCTCTTTTTATTTCTACTTCATTTATTAAATCGCAAGGTGAAAAATTTGGTATGCCATTTTTTGAATAGCTTTCATGATTTCCTTTCAATGCAATAATGTTTTTGTTTTTTTCTATTAATTCATTAATTTTTTCTATAATTTCTACTCCATGTTCTCCTCTATCAGCATAGTCTCCAAGAAAAATTATTACAACATCTTTTCTAATCAATTTAATTATTTTTGAAAATGTTTTATAATCACCATGTAAATCTCCAATAATAAAACATTTATCACATTCTATTTCCACCAATTTACCATTTTTTTCAATTAACACAATATTAATTATGAGGAAAATTATTTACATCAAATTTTTACTTTACTATATTTTAGTTGTTTTATTAGTTTCTTTATCCACAATAGTTTTGCATGAAATTGGTCATTTTATTTTTGGTTTAATTTCTAAATGTAGTGAGATAAAAGTTGTTTTAATAGATCAAACTATGTATGGGAGCTATACAGAAATGAGATGTCCTCCAACAACAAACACAATCATTTTAGGCTTAAGCGGATTTTTCATAGTTTTACCTATTTCTTTTCTTTATTTATTTCGTTTCAAAAACTTTGAAAGATATGTTGGTTTATTAATTTTTGGATTCAATTTAATAATTTCTGTAGATGATTTTAACAAATATTTAAAAATTCCATTTGCAGAAATTTTTTCTATTTTTGGAATTATTTTAGTTATGATAGGAGAATATAAAATGATAAAAAGTGTAGTAGATTGAATTATGGAGTTTAAACCAAGTTATCTTAATTTGATTGAAACTGGTGAGCTTGAGAAAAAAATAAAGGAATTATATTCTATACTAGAGTGTTGTGAGCTTTGCCCAAGGAAATGCCATGTAAATAGATTAAAAGGTGAAAAAGGTTTTTGTAGATCTGGTAGTGAATTAATGATTTCAAGTTTTGGTCCACATTTTGGTGAAGAGCCAGAGTTAGTAGGTATCCATGGCTCTGGCACAATATTTCTTACAAATTGTAATTTGCTTTGTGTTTATTGCCAGAATTATGAAATAAGTCATTTAGGTGAAGGAAGAGAAGTAAGTTTGGAGGAAGCTGCTGGAATGATGCTTACATTGCAAAAAATTGGTTGTCATAATATTAATTTAGTCACACCAACCCATTTTGCACCCCAATTAGTAAAAGCAATAAAAATTGCAGCTGAAAAAGGATTAAAATTACCGATAGTTTGGAATTGTAGTGGTTATGAGAATGTTGATGTTATAAAAATTTTAGAAGGAGTAGTTGATATTTACATGCCAGACATAAAATATAGTAATAGCGAATCTGCAAGAAAATATTCAAGAGCTCCAGATTATTTCGAAAGATGTAAGGAAGCTGTTAAAGAAATGCATAGACAAGTTGGGGATTTAAAAGTTGACGAAAGAGGAATTGCTTATCGTGGTTTAATTATTAGACATTTGGTTTTACCAAATGATTTAGCTGGTTCTGAAAAAATTTTGGAGTTTATTGCCAGTCTTTCAAAAGATAATTATGTTAATATCATGGATCAATACATGCCATGCTGGAAAGCCTTTGAATTTAAAGAGCTAAGTAGATCAATAACAGCAAGTGAATATTTAAAAATTATTAAAATTGCTAAAAAGCTAGGTTTACATAGAGGTTTTAATTATTAATGACGGGTCCTGGAGAAGGGAAATTGCTTTTGAATGGAGCTAAAGTTTATTTAAATAATGAGAAAATTCCTGCTGAAGTTTATATTCATGTTAAAGGTTATTCACTTGCAAGAGTTACTCATTTAGATATTGAGCATGAAAAATCGAATTCTATTATAGAGGCTGAAAAAGGAGGATTTTTTACTATTTATGGTATTGAGAAAGGCATTAAAATTGATTTTGGTAAAAAATTTGTTTTAGTTATTTATGATTTTCTTTCAAAAGTTTTAAGTAAAGGAGAAAAAATTAGAGCATGGGTTGGTGGTATTTATATTGGTTTTAGAAAAGAGCAAATTGTTAAGCTTGAAAAAATTGCAAAGGAAAAATTTAATTTTTAGTTTTTTATTTTAAATGTGTAGAAAATAGTAAATTTATTATATCGTGCTATAAAACTTAATTTAAGTACGGTAATATTAAATTATATTATATGATAAAGAGGAACAATTCTAATAATTCATATTTTAAATATTTTTTAATGTATTTTTTGGTTTGCTCATCTGTTTTAATGTATTTTTTAGGTAATAGATTTCTTATTCTTTTTTTATTAGCAGTATCTGGAATTTTTTTCTTTAATTGGAAAAGAAGAGAAATTATTATTTATTATCTTTTTATTTCTTTTATAGTTATCTATAGATTAATTCTTGGAAATTTTCCAGTAATAATATTAGCTTCTACTCCAGTTCCATCCCCACCAACTGTAGTTGATAGTCCTGATCCTCAGCAAGGAGGAGGAACTATAACTTTTAGTTGTAGTCCAACTGCTTGTCAACCAGGAGCTTATGATGAATTAATTAAACTTTTAATTTGTAAAAATAATTCTGCGTCATGTGTTTTAGGAAGCCAATGGAGCTATAGAAGACCAATTACAATAAGCAATACTCAAAATTCTAATACTTTAACTGATTATCAAGTTTTAGTTACTAATCCAATTTATAATGAAACTGGCTTGATTGCAAGCTGGCATTTTAATGAAGGAAGCGGAACTATTGCTTTTGATTCCTCTGGTTATAACAACAATGGTAATTTGGTTAATGGCCCCACTTGGGTTAATGGAAAATTTGGGAAAGCATTAAGTTTTGATGGAAGCAATGATTATGTTTCTACTGCTAATCAATTTAGTAATCCTCAAACATTTTCAATAGTTGTTTGGTTTAAAACAACTAGTAAATCTGGACGTAAAATTATTGGATTTGAAAATGCTCAAACAGGAACACGTAGTACTAGTTACGATAGACACTTATATGTTGGTACAGATGGTAAGCTCTATTTTGGTGTTCATGATGGATCAACTAGAACTATTTCTACTACAACTACAGTTACTGATGGTAATTGGCATTTTGCAGTTGCAACATTTTCTTCTAATGTAATGCGTTTATACTTAGATGGTAATTTTGTTAACTCATCGTCTACAGGAAGTGCACAAAATTACAATGGTTGGTGGAGAATAGGCTCTTACAAATGCGCTGGATGGCCAAATTGTGGAGATGGCTATTTCCCTGGTATAATAGATGAAGTTAGAATTTATAACAGAGCTCTATCTGCGTCTGAAATTCAAGCTTTATATCAAGCAAAAGCAAGATTGGATTATGGAGATATTAGATTTACAGATTCGGATGGAACACAATTAAATTATTGGCAAGAAGCAGATGGTAAATTCTGGGTAAAAGTTCCTTTTATTCGAGCTAGATCAACAAAAACAATTTACTTGTATTATGGAAACCCCAATGCTACTTCTGTAAGTAATGGGGATAATACTTTTATATTCTTCGACGATTTTTCAACCACCGATACTAACAAATGGCCAACTAGAGATACTCATCTCCGTGTTTCTAATGGACTATTGGTCGGTTCTTCTACTGTAACAGAAAGCGGGTTGTGGTATTGGATTTCAAAGTCGCTTAGTTATGGTAATTTTAGTATCGAAGTTCTTCAGCGCACACCAAATGCAAATGGTGCTGAAGGTACTGTGTTGAGAGCAGAAACTAGTGGAGGCGGATACTATACTTTTAACAGCGAGGATTCACAAAGAGCTTTTCGTCTCTATCGCGGTACAACACAACTTGCCTCACTAACATCCCAACCGACAGCTACAGATTGGCAAATTCTTAGATTTAATTTTAATGGAACTATGCTAGAAGGCTATCGTGGCAATTCTTTAAAAGTCAGTGCTTCAGATTCAACATATAAAAGCTTTACTTTATTTAGATTAGGTCATTTAGATGGTTCAACCGCATATTCGGCAACTACCTATATAGATTGGGTTCGTATTCGCAAATACACTTCTCCAGAACCAACAACAAGCATAGGAAATGAAGAAACTAATATAGCTTCTAATTATCTTTGGAATCAATCTTCAGCTGTAGCAAGCAATCCAACAGCAACTTATACTTGCCCTTCTTGTACATCCGCTACAAACACTTATTATGGAGTTACTTATAGTGTTGATGAAGCAGTATGGACAAATTTTACTCAAGCTTTAAGTTTTACTTGTAAAAAAGAAAGTTCTTGTCCTTGTACTAATCATAGAGAATGTTTTAATTATTGTTCAAATTGGATTTATAAGGATGGTACTTGTTATGAGGGCAGATGCTGGAATGCACATGAAGGCAGTCAATATGGTGCACAACAATCATGCATAAATGGTATTTTGCTTGAAAATAATCAAAATTATAATAGATATTTAAATGTTAATGGTGAACTTTACTATTGTAAAGGTTCTGATAATTCCGATTCTCCCTATCCATTTGTTGAAAATGTATCTTCTAATAACAAAGTAGGATTTTGTACTTGTTTAAGTGATGGAAATTGGAGTTGTACTAGACCTAAAGTAAAAATCAGAATTATTTAATAAATGCAAATATTAAAACAACAGCTATGATAAAAATAAAAACAATTATTGTTGTTATTACTTCTTCTGGAATTTCACCAAATATAACACCTCTCGGAAATAGTATAGAAGTTAATCCAGATGTGAATAATAGTCCAACACCTATTAATATTCCTATTATTGCTAAAGAAAAGTAAAAAGCTGTTTTTCTATTACCTATTAGTTCTGCAAACTTTTCAGGTAGATTAGGTCCAATGAACATACTCATTATTAAAATACCAATAATAAATACAAACATTATTGAAAGTCCTTGCATTATAAATAATGAAAGCATTTTTTCAAAGTTTGTTATTCCTAATAGAATTGGAGAAGCCCAAACTAAAAGTGCCGCACTTAGTGCAATTATTGCATTAACAACTACATTTCTATCAGGATCCCCAAACAATTGACTTTTTCTTAAAAGTCCATAAAATATTGCCGAAGTTATCATGTAAGGTAAAATAAATTGAAAAAATCCTATTGCTTCCAAATTTCTTATTGCAATTTCAATTGGTGTTTGGAAAATCATTTTTCATTCGCCCCTTGTTGATGCCGCTCCAATTAAAATTATTACTAAAAAAATAAATATTGCTGCTATAAAAACAGTAACATTTGGTGGAATTGGAGCACCTTTTATACCTTTATCACCCGCATCTCCTAAAGAAAATGTGAGTATTCCAATTAAGTTGCTTGTTATTAAAAGTATAAACGCTAGTGCAAACATTACCCAGATTTGAGTTCTTCTAGTAAATAATTTTCCAATAGTTTCCCAAAGATTTGGATAAAAAAAACTAGCCAATAAAAGTGAAAAAACAAGAATAATTAAAAACAAAGATAGTTGAGCAAAGTATAGTGAAAAATTAAAAACATAATTAATTCCGCTTAAGTATGGAAATGCAAATATGAAGAATGAAACAGTTAAAGCCACTATACCATTTATAAAAGCAGATTCCCCAAGCAATTTTGTTCTTCTCAATATACCATAAATTATTGCAGAAAACAAAATCCAAAGCAAAAGATTGAAAAATCCACTTCTTGAAAGAAAATCTATAGCTGATGAAAATATATCTGCCATAATTTTATTTCATGTCAAAAACTTATATATTATAATCAAAATTATCAGAAAAATAGCTAGTACAAGATATGGTACAAAATTCGGCCCAATATAGTTTTCTAGATTTATTTCAAAATATAATGGAATAAATAATCCAGTTGTTATAGCAAATATTAAAGCTATTATAAAACCTAAAACAAAAGAACCAATTCCCGGCTTGCCTCCTTTTAAAGATGAAATCATCATTGTAGATAATACGAAAAAAGCTAAGAAAACTATAAGGATAAAACCTCTTGAATAAATATTTGCAAGTAAATTACTCCAATTTATATTAAGTGGGTTATAAAATACTATTAAAAAAGAAAGAGAGAGTGATATTATTACATTTATTTTTTTTGCTAAGTTTCCTTCTCCAAATACCTTAGATTTTTTTAGTAGGATATAAAAAGTTAAAAAAATTATTATGAAAGGAATGAAATAATCTATAAGCAAAGGGATTCCCATTCTTCTATTTGTGGAGAAATATAGCTCCAAATATAACCAAACATTCCAACAACTATTATTAAAAATATTATTCCTGGAAAAACTACTCCACCAGTTCTAAATGTTGCTAATCCAACTAAAAATGCAGAAAGTATAAAACCAATAGCTGCCCAGAATAATACTTGTTTTAATGACGCTGTTATCGGTTGATAATGGAGTATTGCTATTGATAAAGCCAAACTAATTAAAATAGCTACTTTTCTAGCAGTAGATGGTATTTCGGCTATTTTTTTCTCTGTTAGTGGTCCCGCGCTAACTTCCTCTCTTCCGAGTGTTTGTAAAAATACAAAATAAAATACAAAGAAGAATATTGAAATAAAAAATATGAATGGTACTAACTTTACAGCACCTATACATTTTATGCATGTTGGAGATATTGAGGAGCTACAAATAGATGGCAATTCCCCAAAAATTAATGAAAGAATTGATAATGTCCATTCTTCAGAGCTATATTGTGCAAATACTAACGGAAGCAAAATTAACATTAATATTAGCTTTTTCATAATTTTGTTTTGTTTACAAAAAATTTATTATGATTATTAAGGTAGGGTGTTGCGGATTTTCAAGAAGTAAAAAAGAATATTTCAAAAATTTTTCTCTTATTGAATTACAATCAACATTTTATGATTTACCAAAAAATATCGAAACTGTTAAAAAATGGAGGGAAGAAGCTCCAAAAGATTTTGAGTTTTCATTAAAAGCATGGCAAGTTATAACGCATGAAATTTCTAGTCCAACATATAAAAGGATGAAAACCAAATTTGGCAATGTTAAAAACTATGGGAATTTTAAAAATAGTAAAGAAGTTTTTGAAGCTTGGGAAAGAATTAGAGAAATTGCTAAAATTTTAAAATCTAAAGTTATTGTTTTTCAATGCTCGCCTTCTTTCAATCAAACTAATGAAAATATTAAAAATATAAAAGGTTTTTTCACTAGTATTGAAAGGAATAATCTTTTATTTGCTTTAGAAATTAGAGGAAAATGGGATGAAAAAGTTTTAAAAGAAATTTGTGAGGAATTTAATTTAGTTCATTGTGTAGACCCATTTAAACAAAAATCTGTTTATGGAAACATTAATTATTTTAGATTGCATGGAAAAAATGGTTATAATTTAAGGTATATATATACAAAAAAAGATTTTGATGAAATTTTAAGTTTTTGTACAAGAAAAGAAAACTATGTTTTGTTTAATAATATAGAAATGTATTCAAATGCTTTGCAATTAAAATCTTATATTATTAAATACAGTGACAGACCGAAATCCAAATTAACCTCTTCTTTAAATTCTAATTAAACTCAAAGTATTAAAGGAATTAATCTTGTGTTTGAGTTATTCCTAATAAAGAATTTGTGATTAATTGTTCATTTAAGTGTTTTTCTCAATATAAGCGTTATTAGCTCCCCCCTTTTCTATAAGCTCCAAATTTATCAGCAAAATACACATGTTTGCTTATTTTTAATCTTAAAACCCATGCTTTTAAATATATAAAATAGCCCAACATTACTAAATTTTCATTAAAACATATAAATGATGAAATCAGGAAAAGAGATACGTCTAGACAGAGTTTAGATTTTAAGTTTTTTTAATACATTGACCGCACCATTCGATGTAATAAAAGTTCGAGCTGTTTTACTTATCCCAATGGTATTTTCTCCGATTACAGGAAACAATAAAATTTATATTACCAAATCTAATATAAATTATGAAGCTTATATCGAAATTTTCTTTCATGTTAATATTTATTTTATTAGTACCATTAGTTAGAGCAGACGGTATGCCTTGGCCAAGAAAACCAATTGTTTATGAATTTTCAGCAATACAAGAAAAAGATCAGATTGCTTTTATCGAGGTTTTAGATAAGAGCCGTGCAGTAATGCATCTTTATTTGTCTTTTGTTTCTATGGATGCGGATTATCACAACATAACTATAATACTCCCCTTTAAATCAATTCCATATGCATTCCATGGTCAAAAGATGAAAGAAGATGTGTTTTCCATAAATTATGGAATTCCCCGAACAGAAACATTGGTCCAAAGTCAATCTTTTAGAACTATGATTAGCAAAGTTTTAAGAGAAACTTCAACTGCTATAGAATCCTACTTTAGACTTGTATCTGGAGAATCGTTTTTTAAGTTAGTGCCGGTGATATATTACAGTGGGAGATTAGCTGCTCCAATGGCTATGGTGCGGAACGAAACACGAGACGTTATTCCTGTTACACGATACTTATTTGAGGGAGGAGTCATAGATGTTTATGAGGTTTCGTCTGGTCAAACTCTTGCCGATTTCTTAAGTAGGCAATATCAGATAGAGTTACCAGAAAAGGTAAGAGAGGCTATAGATAAGTACGGTAGCCACTATATTGGTGTATTAACTGTGGATATTCAACCACCAGTTTCTAAAGGAGTTCTTGATAGCTTAGAAAATATATGCCCAAATACGCTGAGAGAGATGAAGGATTATGTTACAACACATCCTTTTATAAAAATTGAAGTTCCAGGATGGTATAGATCACGAGGTGTTGAAGAAACTTGGTTCCCCTCTTATTATGAATGGGATCCAGTTAAAATCGAGATAAAACATATGTTTTCAGATTTCATTAAAAAGTGTAGAGAAGAAAGTAGTAAAGCAGAAAACTTTATACCAATAAGTGGAGAAGTTGATGGGTATAACCACTTATGCATAAAAGTAAAGGATATAAAGGCAGGAGACACATTATCTTTTGAATATAGAAGTATTAACGATACATACCCTAGGGTTTTTATGATTGGAATCGACTGTCCAGAGATAGCAGGAAAAAGGACATACTTATATTCAGGATGTGAAAATTGTAGAATAGGTAAATATTGTTACATAGGAGGAAGAGTTTATTATGGAAGTTATAACTATACTTTTGCCTCTAATTTAGCAGGTGAGCACGAAATATGTACTTGGCCATCTAGTGAAAGAGGTTACAGATGGTTCGTGAAAGTTAGTAGGGGAAGTGTAGTAGATATAGAAAGAATTGTTGTAGAATTTTTCTATGGGGTTTATGTCAAAAGAGATACTGACAAGGGGGTTGAACTAAACATGGCTTTCAATTTGAAGGACAACGAGATATTCTATCCTTTGGGTACTGGAATGGCGTGGACACAACCAATAGAGAATATAAAAGTTATTGTTAAAGTACCGAGCAATTTAGAAGTTTCCTTTAAAGGATTTCAATATTCTGGAATTGGAGAAGGATGGAGATATTATGTGTGGAAATATGAAAATAAAAATCCAAGCGTAGATATAATAGGAAAGGTTAGAGATATCACAATCTTCACTATGGTTTATGATAGAATAAAGAGAGTCATAGAGATTGTCTATAACAATAGTAGTTGGATCGATGCTATATTGATAATTTTAATATTTTCTTTTGCAGGACTTCTAACTCATCAAAAAATTAAAGAACCAAAAAAGTTTTTCATTTCCAAACCCAAAAAAATAGACAAATCAACCATCTATACTATTCTTGCCACAGTACTTTTATCTCCACTACTTACGGTTTGGGCTACTCTAATCTTAATAGTTTTTTTAAGAGAAAGGCCAAGTAAAAAACTTTTAAAAGAAACTATTAAATTAATGGCTATACTGTTTATAACTTTAATAGTTATCTATATGGTAGTTAAAATGGCAAGTTGGTTAATATGATTGAAGGCGAATATATATATTTATGATAGATTATCCGAACTTAATATCTATGGCAGGTTTGATAATGGGTATAGTTGGAATAAAAGTTCATGAGATACTAAAGGTCAATCTTAGTTGGAGAGTTTTTGCTTTCATTTTTTTGATGGTTGGCGAAATAGTACCAGATTTCATTCTTTTATTTTTATCAACAGCACAAATGGATACTATTGTATTCTTCTTTTTCTACTCTTCATTTGTTGGGATGGCTTGTCTTGTATTCATGACGTTATTTGACTTGAGAAAAACTTTAAATAGTAATTATTGGTGTTTTATTCTTTCTTATTTTTTGGCTTTCTATGTTGTCTCTTTAATATTTAGTATTTTCGTTTATTTATCCCCTATTTATAAAGTATTATATTGATTTATCAATTATAGATATTTATAGCAACTTAGTATTATTGCACGATTATGAAAAGATAGATATCATCAATTGCCACTAATACATAAAAATTATGAAAGAATAAAGAAAATTGGATAATTAATTAGAGGCACGTGTCAAACTTGTGAATAGTATATTGAATTTGTGGATTATTAAAAACTTTGGAAATGAACCAGGTTAAAATAGTAAAGATCGCCGGGACTGGGATTTGAACCCAGAAGGGGCAATGCCCCACCAGCTTTCTCTCACTATTCAAACCTTGATTAAAACTCAAGGCTGGCCCGTTAACCTGGTTCCGGCATCCCGGCTACAATTTAAATTTAAATAATTTTACAATAATTTTATAAAATGGGTTCAGAAAGGCCTATAGACGTATTAGATAAAGCAAAGGGAAAGAGAATTTTAGTAAAACTAAAAAATGGAGAAGAAATAACAGGAAATTTAGTAGCACTTGATTTGCATTTAAACATGTGGCTAGATGGAGCAGAAATAGTTAAAGATCAAACAAAAACTAAGGTTGGCAATATTTTTGTTAGAGGGGATACAGTAGTTTATTCAATAATTTTGTAAATATCAGCAATTCCATATGGAATAGCAAAAGCAAGCATTTTTCTATTTATATTAATATTCTTTCCCAAAATTGATTTTATATAATCTTCTATTTCACTAATTTTTTTATTTCCAGGATAAATGTAAAAAACATGTTTAAAATTTTGTTTAACTAATCTTTCATGAGAAGCAAAAACTTTTCCACTTTCAATATCAATTCCCAAGCACAATTCTAACTTAACTCCTTTTACAAACTTTTTTTCACCAATAATACCAAATGTACCAACAGGCATCCAATTTTCTTTCACAAGCTGTTCTGGTTTTACATAAAAGATATCGCAATAATCAAACTTTAATAACCATGCTTTTGAATAGCAAGCAGTTATTAAAGCAGCTTCCTCTATGGTTGTTTTCGGTACTTCTTTTCCATTAGTTTTTATTATAGTTATTGGAGATCCTTTTATATTTGCTTTCATTACAATATCATTTCTTTCACAAAACTTTTTGATTAGTAATTCATTTTTATAAGAATTTGTTCCAATAACTACCAAAAAGCCATCTGAGCTAATAAAATATCTAAATTGCTTATACCAAACTTTTTCTTCTTTTTCTTCGCTAACAATTCTTCTTTTTAATTCAGCTAACATATTTTTATAAAATTCAATGTTTCCATCCACATCTTTATTTAAAAATAACTTTATCCTATTTTCACCAAACTTTAAGAAAAAATAATCTTTATCTTTTTCCAATTCAACACCTTCTTCACTTTTATAAGAATAAACATTTTTTATTATTTCATCAATAATCTCTTTGTTTTCTTCTAAAATTTTTATTATTTCTTCAACATCTTTTATTTGCTGTTCAATTACATCTTTTTTTATGGAAACTTCTCTTTCTTTTACTTTTTCCTTCTTTTTTGCTGTTATTATTTCAAAAGCTTTTTTAATTGTTTCATTTAAGCTATCATATTCATAGCATATTTCATCTTCTCTTTCATAATTTATTGAAAATGAAACACTATTATCTTTTATAACTAAGTAAAATTTTTTTGGCTCAAGCAAATTTTTCAATTCATTTTTTATTAAATTGATTTCATAATTGCTAAGTGTGCTTGTATTAATATTTTCACTAATTTTGCAACTTTTCAAAATTTCTTTTGAATAAAATTCTCCAAGAAAAAAATCTTTACTTAAAAATTCTAAAATATTTTTATTAGCTTTTTTAATTTCTCCAAATATTTTTTCTATGTTATTAGTTCTTTCTTCATAAATAGCTTTATATTTTTTCAAATGAGCAACATCCTTATTGTTTTCATCTAAAATGATTATGTTTCCCTTTCCAAAAAATTTTATTATTATTTTCAAAACATCTAAGTTAATTCTAACTATTCTATCAAAATCTATTTGTTCTATGCTTTCTATAATTTTATTATTAATTAACCTTGAAACTAAAATAGAAAATTTAGATCTTTTTTGTGTTATTTGTTTTTCATCATAAAAAAAGAAATATGGCAAAAAAATATTTAGAAAACCATCTTCAAGTTTTATTGAAAATAACTTTTTATATCCAAAAAAATCTATAATTTTTTTCCCATTTACAAATTCTTTTATTTCATTTAAAAGAGCTTTTATTTCAACGCTTCTCATATTTCACAATTTCTTTTTTTATTTCTTCCAAATCCTTTCCAAAATATTTTTCAACTTCGCTTGTTATTTTTATTAATCTTGTTCTACCTTTTTTCTCTCTTCTTATAAATCCTTTTCTTTCTAAATGTTCTAAATATGAATATGCTTTGTTTCCTTGGATTTTAACTATTTCCGATTGTAAGCAATTTTCTTTTAATATTATTAAAGCAAGTGTTTTGAGCATTCCATTACTTAGTTCTTTTATTGGAGCTATTTCTCTAACTAAATCCAAATATTCTGGTTTAACTCTAAATTCATAGCCAGAAGGAGTTTCTACAATGAAAATGCCATGATTTTCATCTTTATATTTTTCGATTAATTCATCAATTATTTTTTTAACAGCTTTTCTATCAGAGATTTTTAAAAGTTTTGCTAATGTTTCCAAGCTTAATGGCTTGTCTGAAACAAATAATGCTGCCTCTATTAAAGATTTTTGATTCATAAATATATTATTTATGAGAGACATTTTAATCACAAAAAATGTTGTTTATGGAAGTGAAAGAAAAACTAAAGATATGGAAAAGTTTATACTTAGAAAATTTAGGAATAGATATATTTTTAATAAAAGGATAATTCAAGAAAGGATAAAAATAGTTTCTAAGTTCATTTCAAATAAAAAAATACTTTTATATACAAGGAATAAAAATTTTGAGGAAATTGTTAAAAATTTTGCAGAAGCATTAAAAATTAAAAATTATGTGGGGAGGTTTTTACCAGGAACTTTTACTAATCCTCAAATTGATGATTATTATGAAGCAGATGCTGTTTTTGTTTTAAATCCAAAAACAGATAAAAGGGCAATAAAGGAAGCAACAATAGCAAATATTCCTGTTATAGCTATTTGTAATTCCGATGATGTTACAAGTAATATAGATATAGTAATACCAGCAAATAACAAAAGCAAAGCTTCAATTTCTGTTATTTTCAATTTATTGCTTAAAAATATTTCTCCATCAATAGAGATTTCTGAGCTTAAATGAATGGGAAGGTCGTCTAGCTTGGTCTAGGACGTCGGCTTGGGGTGCCGAAAATCCTGGGTTCAAATCCCAGCCTTCCCACAGCTTTTTTATTTTTAATTAAATTTGATTATATTTCCAGTTTTTCCAATCTTTTTAATGATTCCAATTTTTCTTTATTACCAATTTCACTTGCCTTTATACATTCTTTTAAAATCATAATGCTTTCATCATAAGTTTTTCTATCTATTGGATAAGGAATTTTATCTTTTCCACCATGTGCAAATGTGTATTTAACTGGATCAACCCAACTTGCTTCCTTTCCATAAATTATTTTAGCAATTAATGCTAAAGCTCTTACAGTTTTTGGTCCAACACCTTTAAAGGCT
>JAWBMD010000006.1:0-46316 GCA_039000985.1 Candidatus Aenigmatarchaeota archaeon
GGTCCAAGCCTAATTTTTTTCATATTTAAATAATTATTTTTTACAATTAATTTATGAAAGCAGTAAGTCCTTTAATAGCTGCTGTTCTTTTAATAGCATTTACAGTTGCAGTAGCAGCAATAATTGGTACTTTTTTAACAGGTTTAACAAGAACAACTGTTGGTGGAGTAGAAAGAGGTACTGCAGGTCAAGCAGAGTGTGCAGGTGTATACATAGATGTTTTACAATATAATAGTAATGCCGGTACAGCTGCGTTTAGAAATCCAAGTAGTAGTAATAGAATTTATGTTACCTCCGCTGTAAATGAGTCGGGAATAGGCACTAGAAACTTTACTACTATAGTTTTAGAGCCCGGTAGAGTTAAAACTGCAATTTTAAATGTGAGCACAAATGAAACTCATGTATTTGATTCACTAAAATCAGCCAAAAAAGTAACATTTCTTGGTTTCTGCGAAACTACGGCTGGTCAAAACATTAGTATAATAGGGGAATGTTCTAAAGGACAACCTTGCTGGAATTCTTAATTTTTTTATGAAATTGTTTGGTTGGATTGAGGAAATTAGAGATGTTGGCCATTTTAAGTTCATAATTTTGCATACTGTTAATGGTGATTATCAAATAACTTGTAAAAAGGATTTTACTTTAAATTTTAACGAGTTATCAAACTTAACAAGACAATCAGCTATAGAAGTAGATGGGGATATTGTTGAAAATCCAGTTTCAAAAATTGGAAGAGAAATTTTAGCTAAGGAGATAAAATTAATTGCTTTATCCGAACCTATTTTACCATTAGATCCATCTGGAAAAACAAAAGCTTTCTTAGATACAAGATTAAACTATAGATTTTTAGATTTTAGAAATCATAAAACATTAGCTATGATAAAAATACAAAATAAAATTTTGGATTGTTTTAGGAATTTTTTTAGAAATGAAGGATTTTTAGAAATTCAACCACCAATAATTATAGCTTCAGCAAGTGAAGGAGGTAGTGAGTTATTTTCAATAAAATATTTTGAAAAAGAAGCTTATTTGGCACAAAGTCCACAATTATATAAGCAAATGGCAGCAATTAGCTTAGGAAAAGTTTTTTGTATAGTTCCTATATTTAGAGCTGAAAAGCATGATACACCATATCATTTAAATGAAGTTAGAAGCTTAGATGTTGAGATAGCCTTTTCAGATTATAATATAGCAATGGAATATTTGGAAAGATTTTTTGTTTTTTGTGTAAGTGAAATAATAAAAGAAAATAAGAATGACTTAGATGTTTTAAATTCAAAACTAGATATTCCAAAAACTCCATTTCCAAAAGTTAGTTATGAGGAAGCTGTTAATTTTTTAGGTTTAGAATATGGTAGTGATATAAAAAGAGAGCATGAAAAAAAATTGTGTGAAAAATTTGGAGATGCAATATTTTTAATAGATTTTCCAAAAAGCTTAAGACCATTTTATACAATGCCTAAAGATGAGAAATCAACTTATTCTTTTGATTTTATTTATAAAGGTTTAGAACTTGCTTCGGGAGCACAAAGAATTCATATACCATATTTATTAGAAAAAAGAATATTGGAATGTGGTTTAAATCCAGAAAATTTTAAAGATTATATAAATGCTTTTAAATATGGGGCACCTTCACACGCAGGTTGGGCAATTGGACTGGAAAGAATGACTATGAAGATTTGTAATTTAGAAAATATAAGGGAAGCTTGTATGTGGCCAAGAGATAGATATAGATTAATACCATGATTTTAAATATAACTGTACCAAAAAATAGAGTAGAAATTGCAAACGAATGTATTAAAGATATATTAAATTTTTTAAAGGATGTTAAAATAACTTCTCAAGAAAATAGTTTTTTTATAGAAAGTGAAAATGTTATAAATGCTTATAAAGCTTACAACATTTTATTAGCTATTGCTAGAGGATTTAAAAAAGATGATTCAATGCTTTTGTTAAATGATGAATATAGAATAGAAATAGTTCCAATAGAAGCTTTTGCTAAAACAAGAAATAGACAAATAATATTGAAAGGAAGAGTTATTGGTAAAGAGGGAAAAACAAAAATGCTAATAGAAAAATATACAAAAACAAAAATAGTTATTTTTGGAAAAACAATAGGTATAATTGGGAAATGGGATTGTGTAAAAGTTGCTAGAGAGGCAATAGAAATGTTTTTAAGAGGTTCTAAACATTCTTCAGTTTATAAAAATTTAGAGGGAAAGGTTAAAAGCTTGTTTCTATAGTTTTTTTAAGGCTTTCTAGTTTTTCTCTTAAGCTTTTAACTTCTTCCTCAAATCTTTTAGGTATTTCATATTCTTTTTCTTTTGGAATTAACCCTTCTATAGCTCCTTCTGGTTTTGCAAATATGTTATCCAAATTTATTATTTCCAAAATTAGAGCAGATAAAACTGTTTTAAAATTATCTAATATTTCACTTCTCAATTTATCACTTTCTTTTAACAAGTTAAGATTTTTTTCTACAACATCTATTTTATTTCTAGCCCTTTCAAGTATTTCTATAATTTGACCATATTTTTCAACTTTTATGAACACAGATAAAGGAAGCTCGGCTTTTTCCTCTTTCTTTATATATTTTTCCAATTCTTTTAATCCTGTTTCCAATGTTTCTTGTACTTCTTTTTTTTCTTCTTCACTTTTAATTTTTTCAACTAATTGCTGAGTTATTTCATATTCTATTTCATCTCTTACAAATCCCTCTTTTTCAAGTTGAGATATTATTTCTTGCTCAGGAATTTTTTTATCCAAAAGCTCTTTGACCCTATCTTTAAGAGAAGCCATAATTTTATTTACTTTTTTGGTTTAATATTTCCCCTATTCTATTATCTAAATCTGCTTTAAGTTCCTTTCTTTTATCTTCTTTTGAAAAGAAATCTATTTTTGCAGCAAGACTAATTTTTGAAGCCAATAATCTGGCAATTTTACCTCTAAGATTTTTTGGTGATTTTTGTATTAGAGGATGTAGAAATATTATTCCATGCTTTGGTGGCTTTCCCTTCTTTTTACTTTTTAAAAATCTAAATAATGCTTTTTCTGCTCCCATTAGTTGGATTGAACTAGCTGGTAATTTAGAAAGCTTTTCTATGCTACCAGCTTTCTCTATTAGTTTAGCAGCTATTTTTGGTGTTGCTATTTCAGCCAAATTTGGGGCTATTTTTTCTACCAATTCCTCTAAGTATTTTTCCATATTTTCTTTTTGTTTATACAGCTGGATAATTAATGAAGAAAACTCTTTTATAGCTAAATAATCTTTTTCCTCCAAATCTATTCCAATACTTTCTTTTACTAAATCTTCAAACTCTTTAAAATTTTCTCTTTTTACATATTTTTCAACAAGCTTTACAAATTTTTCATTATCTTCAATTTTTTTCTCTAATTCTGGGAAATGTATTGAATACCAGCTTCTCAATCTTTCAACGAAAACATTAATTGTTTTTTCCAATTCCTCAATACAATTAGAAACATTTGCAACTATTTTATCTTTTTTTATACTTTCTTTTATTTTCATTTTAGAAATTTCTATTGCTACTTGTGATATGAATGAATAAAACTCAGCTATATTGCTAAACAATCCTTTTTTTATGCAAATATCTTTAATGTTTTCTTTTACATAATTTTCTATTTCCTCTGGTGCTTTTTCTATTTCTATTTCTAAAAATTTTTTAGCAGCTTCCTTAGCATTTTTTCCAAAGCTTTCTATTTCCAAAATATTTTTATTTTCATCTATTGTTACAATTCCTATATATGTCTTAACTTTATAATTCTTCATAGATTTAATTTCTTTTTTGTTAATAATAATCCTATTAAAGTATCTGCAGTTGTTTCAATATTCTTTTCAAAAAACATTGAAAAAGCTTTTTTGAATGGTATTTTCAAAACTTTTATAAATTCATGTTTTTCAGGTTTAATTTTGCATTCATATAAATCTCTAACTAAAAAAACATGGAATTTTATCCTTATTCTATGGCCAAGCATAAATGTTATAAGCTTTTCAACTTTTCTACCAAAATAACCAATTTCTTGACATAGCTCTAGCTTCAAATATTTAATTATGGATTTTCCTTCAATCCTACCAACTGGTAATGTTATTATTTCTTTTTTCCATGGCAATCTCCATTCCTTTATTAAAAATATATTTTGTTTTTCATCCATTACAACAGCTGAGACAGCATCTTGCCCAACTCCATAAGACCAGTTTGCTATTTCTTTATTTGGCAATAAAACTTTGCAAGAAAACATTTTTAACCATTTATCTTGATAGCTAAGATTTTCTTCCAAAACTTTAAATTTTCCAATATTTTCTTGTTCTAATGTATTTTTTCTCCTCTTCATAAACAACTTTCAAAAGCTCATCTTCACTTAAAAATCTATTTTTAGTTATTATTCTTATAGCAGTTTCAATGCCAATACCTCTTCCAGCAAGAATTATCAAAAATCTTTTCCCATAATCCACTAAAAAATTTGAAGCAATTTTTATGCTTTTATCAATTCTTTTTAAATTTTTTACTGGAGCTAAAAATATTGATTCGCAATATGGACATGGAAAAACTTTATCAAAATCTTTTACAGTTATTGAGATTTTAAACTTTTCGCAGTTTGAGCAAATTAGGAAAAGCTTTGTTTTATAGATTCTTTTTTTGAATTCTTCAAATATCTCTTTCTCTTCTCCAATTTTTACATAACCATATTTTTCCGCTATTTCTATTTGTGAAATTGGAGTTAAAAAGTCGTTGAAATAAATTTCTGTATCTTTCAATGCTTCTTTTGCTTTTTCCAAATCAAGTTTTGATGTTTTTATTTCATTTATTGTTTCTTCTCCAACTATAGAATCAAAGTATTCTTTTATTAAGCTATTAATCATTCTTTTGCTAAGCTTATTTTTTTCTTCAATTAACCCAAATCTTTTTGCAACTTCTAAAAATTTTGAAATAAAAAGCTTGCTATTTTTAATACTTTCATCTATTAGTTTTTCTATTGGGTAATATTTTAACAAGTTTAGTGTTTCTTCTATTAAACTTTTTTCTATTTTAGAATGTATTATTATTCTGTAAGCACTAGTTTCATATGTTATTTTTTCCATTTTTTTAAATGATAAAATAGATGAAATCAATATTGCGAATGTTTCATTAACTTTATTACCAAAAGGAGAGTTTATTACGACAAAATCTTCATTAATATCTACTAAAATTTTTTTATTTGTTGGTATTATTGATATTTCTTTTTGTTTATTCAGAATTTTTTTAATTTCTCCAATACTTTTTTCATCTGTTATGCTTAAGTCAAAATCAAAGCTTTCTCTCATTTTAGAAGCTTCTACTGCAACTTCAAAAGGAACATCTAATAATTCTCCTTTCCACGATGGAATTGCAAATTTAATATCTTTACTTTCTTCAACAAACACAATACTTTTTTCAATATCTATATTAACAACTTTCCAGCATTCACCTTTAATTATGAAAGATTTATTTTCTTCTAATTCGCTTTCTACAAAAATTTCATCCAAATTACCAATACTTTTTTTATTTGCAATATTAACAACTTTGTATTCTGTTTGAGATGGTATTGTTGACAAGTTTTCAAAAAAATAATTAAAACATTTTCTTTTTCTTTTAATGAAGTTGTTTTCTATTTTCCATATGTTTATGCTTTCACCAAATTTAATTATTTCTAAAAATTTATCTTTTTGTAAATTTTCATATATACTTATTTTTTTAATTTTTTCATATAACTCATTCAAATTAGCTTTAAATTCTTTTATTAAAATCCCAGCAATTTGATGAAGCAAAATATCTAACGGATTCTGGAAATAATTGAAATCTTCAATTTTGTTTTTTAAGGCAAATTTAACTATTGCACAACTTTCTAAAAAATCATCTATATTGCTACAAATTATTAAACCATTGCTTATTTTATTTAATTTATGAGAACCTCTACCAACTCTTTGAATTAATTGATTAACTTGTCTTGGACTTTGGTATTGAATTACAAAATCTACATGACCAATATCAATTCCTAGCTGCAAGCTACTTGTTGTAACAACAGACTTTATTTTTTTCTCTATTATTTTTTTCTCTATTTCTTTTCTAACTTCTTTTTCTAGGCTAGAGTGATAAGTTTCTATTTTTAGATCATTATATCTTTCTTTTAAAGCTTTTGATAGAGATTCAGCCGTTTCTCTTGTATTAGTAAATATTAGTGTTGTTTCATGGTTTTTAACTTGATCATAAATTTCTTTTAGCCTTTCTTCAAAATTCCCTTTATATATAACATTAAATTTAAACTTTTTTTCCTCTATTGCTTGAATCAACAAAAATTTTCTTTTAAATAGCTTTTCAATTTTTTCTATATTACCAATTGTAGCAGATAAAATTTTGATCGAAAAATTTTCATTTATCCATTTTAATTTCTCTATTGAAAAAATTAATTGAGAAAATCTTTTAGAATCTAAAATTTCATGAATTTCATCTATAATAACAAATCTCACATTTTTTAAAAATTCAGATATTTTTTTAGCAGTTAATATTATTTGAAACATTTCTACTGTTGTTATTAATATATCTGGTGGATATTGTAATTGCAATTTTCTTTGATAGCTACTAGTATCTCCATGCCTAACATCAACCTCTAAATTCAAAAATTCGCAATATTTTTCAATTCTTCTTTGTAAGTCCCTATTTAAACTTCTTAATGGAGTTATGTATAAACAGCTTATTTTTTCCAAGTTTTTATCTAAAATTTCAGAAAATATTGGAAATAAAACCGCTTCTGTTTTACCAGAGCCAGTTGGAGCAGAAATTATCCAATCTTTATTTACATCCTTTTCAAATGCAAGGTTTTGTATTGATGTTAAGCTTTCAAATTCCTTTTTTATTACCTTTAAAACATTTTCATTCATAAAAATTTAAATATAGAATATAATTTATGCCAGCTAAACCACATTTAAATATAGTAATAGTAGGTCATGTAGACCATGGTAAATCAACAATATTTGGTAGGTTGCTTTATGATACAGGAGCTATAAGGCCAGAAGAGCTAGAAGAGCTAAAAAAAGCAGCTTTAGAACATAAAATAGAAGGTGGAGAATTTGCTTATATTGTAGATCAGCTAAAAGAAGAAAGAGCAAGAGGAATGACAATAGATATTTCTCACAGACCATTCGAAACTCAAAAATACTATTTCACAATAATAGATGCCCCAGGTCATAGAGATTTTGTTAAGAATATGATAACTGGAGCATCACAAGCAGATGGAGCTATATTAGTTGTTTCAGCAAGACCAGGAGAGGGTGTTCAAGAACAAACAAAAGAGCATGCATTCCTAATAAAAGTTCTTGGTATTAATCAAATAATTGTTGCTATTTCAAAAATGGATTTAGCAAATTATAGCGAAAGTGTATTTAATAAATTAGTAGAGGAAACAAAAAGCTTGCTTAGGCCATTGGGATATAATGTAGATAATATAAAGTTTATTCCAACAGCTGCACAACATGGCGAGAATATATTAAAAAGAAGTGATAAAATGCCATGGTATAAGGGGCCAACATTAATAGAAGCATTAGATACATTTGAAGTTCCAAAGAGACCAGTGGATAAACCATTGAGAATTCCTGTGCAGGATGTTTATTCGATTACGGGAGTAGGAACAGTACCAGTTGGTAAAGTTGAGAGTGGAATTGTAAAGGCTGGTGATGTTGTAGTTTTTGAGCCACCAGGTTTAACAGGTGAGGTAAAAAGCATCGAAATGCATCATCAAGCTATACAACAGGCAGGTCCAGGTGATAACATAGGTTTAAACGTTAAAGGAATTTCTAAACAAGATATAAGAAGAGGAGATGTTATAGGCCATCCATCAAATCCACCAACAGTCGCTAAAGAATTTATTGCTCAAATAGTTGTTTTAAATCATCCAACAGTAATAGCTAAGGGCTATACACCAGTAATTCATTGTCACACTGCAACTGTTGCTTGTAGATTAGAGGAAATCATAGCACAAATAGATTCTAGGACAGGACAGGTTATAAAAGAACATCCAGAATTTATTAAAAATGGTGATGTAGCAAAAGTAAGATTTGTACCAACAAAACCACTTGTAATAGAAAAACAATCAGAATTTCCAGGGTTAGCTAGATTTGCTATAAGAGATATGGGTCAAACAGTAGCTGCAGGAGTTTGTATTGATGTGGTAAAAGCTAAATAGCACAACTTTTTTATTTTTTATTGAGCTTTTTCTACAGCTTTGGAAATTTCTCTTATAAGTTTTCTAACTAATTCTCTAGAATCATATATTTCTTTTGCTGGTATTTTGTATATTTTTCCTTCATCCAGCATTTTTTTATTGTTCATAACTTTATTTAAAACTTCTATCCATTCCTCTCTCAAAAGCCTTGTTTCTATGAATTTTTTCTTAAATAGTTCATCTGTTTTCATCTTGAATTTTTCTTCTATTATGGAATTAATTTTATTGAGATCCATTTCTTCTATATTTTCCAAATTTAATTTCTCCAAAACGTTTAGCCCTGAAAGAATTGATTTTAGCATAACTTCATATGTCTTTTCTGCAATTTTTTCAAGCTTTTTAATTTCAAGTATAGACATTATTTCAAACATTTTTTTAACAAACTTTTCACTTCTTTCTATCCATTCATCAACAAACGCGCCACTTACATTTAATAATTCTTGGTGCTCAATTTTTTTCCTTATTTCAACAATTTCTTTTAACCAATTAGCGTATTCTTCCTCTATTATTTTCGATTCAACAAGATACTTTTTAAATTCGTCATAACATTTTGATGGTGGAGGCGGTGGTATTCCCAAGAACATTAAAACAGCTTGCGCAGTATTTAATATTGCATAGTAACAATCTTCAGCAAGCATTAATAGTTTTACTGTTTTAGCTCTTTGTAATTTTTTCGGTGCAGATTCCATATAATTCTCAATTGCTTCTCTTGTTCCTGTTATTTTTCCAGCTAATAATAGCCTTTTCCATGCCTCAAAAAAACCAACATCGTATATCGCTATTCCCTCTTTTAAAAAGTTATATATTATTGGGTGACCACTTCTTGCATAATCGGTAAATTCAGTTATTGTATAACTTGGTTGTGGAGATAATAGCTCGGATATTTCTTTTGAAATTTTCTCTATTTCCTCATCTATTTTTTCTCTTATATCAATAATTTTTTCCTCATCTATTTTTTCTCCAGTTTTGATTAATTCTGTAGATAAATCATCTATTATGAGAAAAACATCTATATCGCTAAATGGTTTAAAATCCTCCCTCACAACAGAACCCATTATTACTATACTTTTAACAACTTTTCCAAATTTTTCAAGAACCTTTTCTGCAAATTTTTTTGCAATTCTTAATCTTTCTTCTCTACTTACTATTTCTTCAACCACCTTCTATTTCAAGAAAATATTCTTTAGGAAGAAACGCTTTAAACTTTTCTATAAGTTTTTTAGATAATTCTACAGCTTCTTTTAAATGTTCTGGAGTAACATTAATTAAACCATGATCTATATCCTTCCAAAGCTTATCAAGCTTTTCAAAATTATCGAAATCTTCTTTTGTTATTTTATTTTCTTGTATCATTTTTTCCAAATATTTCCTCGCATCTTTATAATCTGCTTGGTATTGAAATAGATACATTATAACTGCTTGTATCATATCAAATGCAGTATATCTCAAATCAAAAATCATAGCTTTCATATCTTCTTCTATTTTCTTCATTCTTATTTGAGAAGATTTTGCCTTTAAGCTTATTGTTTCTTCACTTGGTGGGATTAAACCTAAGTGGAGCATTCTTTGTGTAGGTTTTATAAAGCCAGAATCATGAATTACGTAACCATATCTTAAATAATTCACTAATTCAGGAGAACCCATTCTTATCCATTTCCAAAATTCCGTTAGTAGAGAGGTTTGAATATGTATATTACCAAATTCCCTCGCTATTAAATGCAATTGAGACAATATTTTATCAATACCTTCTGTTCCTTTTGTTGCTGTATCATCAACTATAACTAAAACATCTATATCGCTCGTTTTCTTCATTATTCCTTTTGCTGCAGATCCAAAAATCAAAACCCCCTTTATAGTATCTCCAAAGTTCTTTCTAATTTCATTTGAAAAGGATACAATTTTTTTTATAGTGTCTTCAGATGGTTCTAATTGTTTTTCCTCTTTATATTCTACAATGCTTGTTTTTTCTAACTCTTTTTCAAGCTTTTCCAAGACCACAATATTATTTTAAAATTGTAATATATATAGTGGAGAGATTACAATTTTTAGATTCTGTAAGGGGAATTCTTGTTATTTTAATGATTTTTTTCAATTATTCTTTTACTCTCTCTTACTTAGATCTTTTTTCATTATTTCCAGGAAATTTTATCTTTTGGTTTTTATTTCCAAGATTTATAGCTTCTTCATTTATATTTCTATCCGGAATTACTGCATTTCTTTCATGGAAAAAATATAGAAAAAAATTTTGGAAAAAATGTGTAAAGAGATTTTTGAAATTTTTTCTAATAGCTTTTTTAATAACCATTATAACTTATATTTATTCAAATAAAGATTTCGTGATTTTCGGGATAATTCACTTTTTTGCATTTTCTTCTTTACTTCTACCTATTTTAATTTTCCTTAAAAAATGGAATATATTTTCGGGTTTTACATTTTTAATAATTGGTTTAATTTTTAATAATTTTGATTATAACAATTATTTTTTAGTTCCATTTGGAATAAAACCAAAAAATTTTTCATCAATGGATTACATTCCACTTTTTCCTTGGTTATCTTTTCTATCTTTTGGCATATTTTTTGCCACAATACTAGAAAAAAGGATAATTAAAATCAAAATCAAGAATACAGTCTTATCAATCATAGGAAAAAATTCATTTTTGATTTATTTGTTACATCAACCAATTTTATTTTTAATTCTATCTTTTGTTTAAAAAACAAAAAAAGGAGGTCAGTTGTCTTATTTCAAATCTTGGTCTGAATTTTATTCCGTTATTTCCATTTGAAATGCTTATTGTACTTTTATTTGCATTTATTGTTACAGAGTATTTACTGTTCCAGTTCAGAAATCTTATTTTTGGTTTTATTGTTATGGTTGTTAGATAGTTGTAAAAATTTTTTAAGTAATTTAGTATAGAATTATTTCTTTCTAAATGCCTTCCAACATAGGCTTTTCTAAACAATCCTTCAACATTACTAAAAACTAATTGTCTTACTTCTGTTGAGTGCTTATTAATTATATCTAATAATTTTTTTGGGTCTATATTCATTGGACTTATTTCACATTCTAAACATTTTGCTATATTGTTTGCAATTTCTTCTGTTTTTTTATCCATTCCTCTATAAATTTCTAAAGTTTTTCTAGAAACATCTATAAAGCAAAAAGTTTTTCTTAAAATTTTGAAATGACCATTGTTTCTGAATACAGAAACTATTTCATCTAATATATCATCATCTATTACTTTTTTTAGACTATCCTCGATGGATTCTGTATAGTAATACTGGATGAAAATTTCATTACTACTAAACTTGCTTTCTCTTGCTTTTATAAAGTCTTCTCCAAATTTTTTGTTATTAAGTTTTTCAACAACATCTTTTACATTATCTGAGCAGTTTATCGTATACATTACTATCTTCATACTAATATATAGTTATTAATAACTACTTAAATAATTTTCTCCCCCAAAATGCGTTTAGTAATTTGTTTATAATTTTTAGAAAAAAGTAAACAAATGTTTATTATTTAGATTTAAAAATAGATTCTGTTAAAGGTTTAAAAAGTTTTTCTATGGCATAATCACTTTTTGTCCATATTGCTAGTTGTTGTGATTCATCAATATTTCTATCTGTTATTGGTAGCAAAACTTCTTTATCATCTATCATGAAGCAGCTTCCTTTAAAATTATAATCTGTTAATGCAATAATATTAGCTGTGTTACCAAGTGCAGATAGCTTTTCTCTAGCTCTTTCTGATACAATTGCTGCAATTTTTACATCAACACCCCTTCTTTTAGCATCTAGTAAATAAGAAGATAAGCTATTTAAATCTTCCAAATAATCTTCAGTAGCAATTAAAGTTAATGATTTTTTCGCATCTTTTATCATTTTTATAACATGTGAAATTATATTCCCTCTTCCTTGTAAAGTTCCTGTTAATTCTTCAACTTCAACACGCTTTGTAGCATTTTTGTAAATATCTTTTAATTGTTTCATATATTCGCTATTTTTAAAAGATTCTATTTTTTCAACCATCTCATTAGCCCTATCTAAAATGGTTTTTTTAAGTCTTTCTAAACCTTCTTCCGGCTCAACAGCAATAAATTTTACTGGTCTTCCAGGTTGTATTAAAACTAAACCTTTTCTTGCAAGTGATTCTAATATATCATAGCTTCTACTTCTAGGAACTCCTGATAGTGAGGATAATGTTCCAGCTGAAGCAATTCCTACAGATAATAAAGATAACCATATCTTTCTTTCATATAAATTCAATCCAAACCCTCTTAATATGTCCATAAGGTCCTTTTTCATAATTATATTTACTACCAAAAAGTATTTATTTTTTTATAATAACATGTTTTAAATAATTTAAGTAAAAGGTTAGAAAGGTTAAAGAAATATTGGATAAATAGTTATAAAGCATTTTTACTTATAAAATAAGATTTTATCACAAATAATAATTTAAGATATATAATAAATTTTTCTGGCTCTACTAGAATATTTTTACAAACAGAAAATGAAAATTTCTTGTTCACCGATACAAGGTATTAGGAAAGAGCTGAAGCAGAATTTTTTAAAGAAATAAAAGTAGTTAGAAAAAATTTTATCAACATAAAAGAAGTTCTTAAAGAATTTAAAACAAATACTTTAACTCATTTGCGATATAAACAAATTAAAAAACTAAAATTGAATTTAAAAGTAAGCGATGTTATTTCTCAATTAAGAAAAATTAAAGATAAAAATGAAATAAAAATTTTGAAAAAAGTTCAAAAAATAACCGATAAAATTTTTATTAATTTACTTGATTTTATAAAAGCTGGAAAAAGTACTGAAAAGGAAATAGCATTGAAATTTATGAGCTAGCTAATTATTATAGACATGATTCTCTTTCTTTTGAACCAATAGTAGCTGGTGGAAATAATTCTTCAATACCTCATTATAAAAGAAGTAATTATAAAATAGAGAAAAATAATGTTTTGTTAATAGATTTTGGAGTTAAATATAAGGGTTATGTATCCGATATGACAAGAACTATTCGGATTGGAAATAATGTGAGTAATGAATTTAAAAGAGCTTATAATATAGTTTCGAATGCACAAGATTTAGCTATTAGTGAGTGTAAATTCAAGAATAAAAAACTTGCTGGTGAAATTCATAAAAAAGTTGTTAATTTTATAAATAGTACTGAATTCAAAAATAAGTTTTTACATGGAACTGGACATGGAATTGGTTTAGATATACATGAATTACCTTATTTAAATATTAAATCGAAAGATGTTTTGGTTGGAAATGAAGTTGTTACTATAGAACCTGGGATTTATTTAGAGGGAAAGTTTGGTATAAGAATAGAAGATGTTATAATAACTAAAAGTGGTAAAAAATTAAGTAAATCTACAAAAGATATGGTAATTTTATGAGTAGCGAAGAAATATATGCAGAAAAAATTTTGGAAAGATATAAATTACCAAAAAATAAAGGAAAGCTAGATAATTTTACTCATAATTATAAAGAATATAACCCACTTTGTGGAGATGTGATAGAAATATTTGTAAATGTGAAAAATGATAAGATTGAAGATATTAAATTTTTTGGCGAGGGTTGTGCAATAAGCCAAGCTAGTGCGGATTTGCTTTTAGATTTTGTTAAAAACAAAAAGTTGGAGGAAATAAAAGCCATAGATGATAATTTTTTGATTAATAAAATTATAAAAATTCCAATTAGCTATAGAAGAATTTTATGTGCAACTTTATCTTTAAAAACATTGAAAAAAGCCTTGAATTTATAGTTTTAATTTTTAAAACAGTTTTAGATTTAAAGCTTTGTGTGTTTTTCACAGAACTTAAAAAAACTGAGCAGTTTTAAGTTAGGTTGTGCTTGGGCAAGTAAAAATTTAAAATAGTTCTTTTATTTCCATTTTTTAATTTATAATTGGGTGGGTTGACGTACAGCTTCCCATTAGGGAGGAAATTCCCCCCAATGATGTAGCTTCGAAAGAAGCTTGGGGAAACCCAAAGGCATGCATCAGAAATAAAACCTTGCTATATTGAGCAATGATTAAAAATGAGCTAAGAAATTTAGCAAGGATGAAAAAAGGCATGCCTTGCAAATGAGTTGCAAGAGCTTTTGCTTGCTTAGACAAATGCTGTAAAAACAAAAGGGGGATTATGTTCAACCCACCATTTTTATAATAAATTTAAAATTCTATTTTTATGGGAATATCTAAACCAAAAGAGGAGAAGAAGTCAGAAGAGGAGGAAAAAAAGATAAAAGTTAAGGTAAAAGCTAAAGAAGAAAAAGCAAAAAAACAAAATGTTGTTAGAATTTGTAATACGGATTTAGATGGAAATAAAAATGTTTTATATGGCTTAGCTGGAATAAAAGGTGTTGGTTATGCTTTTTCAAAAGCTATATGTGAAGTTGCTAATATAGATTATTCTACCAAATTAACGAACCTTACAGAAGAACAAATAGAAAAAATTGAGGAAATTATTAAAAATCCAAAAAATTTTGGAATTCCAAGCTTTTTACTAAACAGGAGAAGAGATTATTATAGTGGTCAGGATTTACATCTTATAGGAACAGATTTAGAAATGGTTAGAAAAATGGATATTGAAAGAGAAATTAATTTAAAAACTTGGAAAGGTTATAGACATATGCATGGACAACCTGTAAGAGGACAAAGAACAAAGTCCCATTTTAGAAAGGGAGTTACTGTAGGAGTTGTGAGAAAGAAGGTAGCACAAGCTCAGAAAAAATGAGAAGATTAAAAAAGAAATATTCAAAACCATTTAGACCTTGGAATAGAGAAAGGTTAGTTGAGGAAAGAAAAATTATGAAAAAATATGGATTAAAAAGAAAAAAAGAATTGTTGAGAACAGAAGCTATTTTAAGAAAATTTAGAAGAATGGCAAGAGATGCTGCAGCTACAGGTAGTGAGAATTTAAAAAGTATTCTTTTAACAAAACTTTATAAATTGGGAATTTTGGAAGCTAATTCAGATTTAACAGATGTTTTAAATTTAACTGTTGAAGACATATTGAGAAGAAGACTTCAAACTATAGTTTTTAATAAAAATTTGGCAAAAACAATAAAGCATGCTAGACAATTAATAGCTCATAGAAAGGTTTTAATTGGAGAGAGAATTGTTCCATTTCCGAGCTATTTGGTTAACAGAGAGGAAGAAAATCTTATAAAAGTTTGTGGGAAAGTGAAAATAAATGATGAAATACTATAGATTTTTTATTTATTATATTTTCAAATCTACCTTTTTTAATACATTCAAAAAAATCTCCTTCATATTTTAAATAACAATTGTCCAATTCTTCTAACATATGTGCATCACTTCCAGCTATTCCAATTTTTTTATTTTTTATGCAAAAAATTTTTGCCATTTTATTAAATATATCTAGGACACATCTACCATTAAAAATTTCCAAAGCATGAAAATATACATTTTTTGTCTTTCTTAGTACACCTTTTCTAAATATATCAAATGGGTGTGGAATCACTATTAAGCCGTCATTACTTTTTACATAATCTATAATAGTGTTGTAATCACTATATTTACCTTTAATTTCTTCTAGACCAACAATTATTATATCTCCAATATTTGTTTCAATTTCAATCCCAGGAAGTATTTCTATATTAGCAATTTTTTTCAAAACTTCATATCCCTTAAATGTGTCATGATCCGTTATGCATATTCCATCTATTTTTTTTAATTTTATAAATTTTACAAGGCTTCCTATTTTTATTGTAGAATCTTTTGAATAAACTGTATGTAAATGAAAAATTCCTTTCACTTACAAATAATTTCTTTTAAGCTCTCTATATTTTCTATTGTTGTATTAAAGTTTTCTCCAAGTATTTTGCTTATTTTTGAATTTTTTATATTATAGGAAATTTCGTTATTAGCTTTCCATAGAAATGGATCTATTTTAGATAAAAGTAGAAGAATGAGGAAAAATGATAACAAAATAATTGAAATCAATGAACCGTGTTTGAACTTATTTTCAAAATTTTTTATTCTTGCTATTGGAATGTAAATTATTAAACAGAAAATTAGAGTAAGTAATAATGGTAATGTTATATCATATAAAAAGATTGAAAGAAAGAATGAAAAAACAGTTATGAAAGATAGAGTTATTATCGAAAATTTTTCTTTTTTTAAACTTTCCTTGAGTTTCAAATCCCGTTTAAGTATTCTATATATTATTATGTAAACTGCAGAAAACAAAATAAATATTAATGATGGAAAATTTCCAAATGATGATGTTTGCGAAAGCCAGCCAGATGAAAATTTTACAAATTGCATTATGAACATATTAGGCATAGATATTATTGATATTTCTTTTGTTGCAAAAATTTTGTTAGAATGAATGAAATTTGTAAATAGAATTATCAAAATTAAAAATGGAAATAAAGGTGATATAAAAAATGATAAGAAAATTCCTAAAACTAAAGAAATATAAGCAAAGCTAATTATTTTTTCTATTTTTATATTTTCTTTAAATAACGGAGATCTTAGGAAAATTTTTCTTCTTTTAATTTTTTCATTTTTTATATCTGTTTTATAGTCAAGAATATCATTCATTGTGTAAACAAAAATATACGCAAAAGAAATGCTAAAAAGACCAGCAAGAATTTTTACAATGTCTAAATTTCCGTTATAGAAGAAAAAAACTATAGCTCCTAAAAGAAATTGCAAAACAGTTTTAATTAAATTAGGCAAATAAGGTATTTTCATTTTTTCAATATTTCTAATATATAATTTATATTTTTGTTTGTTTTAATTGCTTTAGTTGAAAAATGAACTAAAGAAGCATCTTTTAACAAATTTACTACTTCTTTAGTTTTTTTAATTCTAACTTTATATTTAGATGATATTTCATGTAAATCATAGCAAGGAGCATTTATTTCATTTTTTAGTAAAACAAGAGTTTTTTCTATTTCTTCAAAATTTCTCATGTAATTAAATTTGTGAATTTTATTTAAAATTTTATTTATAAAATTTTTATCATTAATTTCTCCTATCCATGTTGGGTATATTACACTAAATTTTTTATTGCAATTATTGCAAATTTCCTCAAATTCAAATGAAAATTTTCTATTCAAACAATTTTTACAATATAAAACAATTCCAATATTTTTGATTATATTTTCATTTGTCATTTTTCTACCTTTTTTTAAATGCCCGAAAACTCTGTAAAAATGTTTATTGTGAAAAGATATTATTGGTTTAAAAGAAAACATGTATTTTGAAAAGTTTACGGATAAAGAATGTATAAGATTTCTAATTCCTATATCATGCAGCATATCATTTCTAAATGAAAAAATTCCATATTTCCTTAGGCAAGCATTTTTATTTATTCCAATTAATGCTTGAGTATCAGTTGCTGTAATTCCAATATACCCATCTCTTTTTATCGCTCTCGCTACACTATCTAAAAAATAAATTGGAGAGCCAAATGGATCTATATCTATATAATCAAAAATTCTTTTGTTTTCACTAAGCAAGACATTAGCATCTTTGCAAAAAATTTTTGCTTTTTTTTCTATATTATTTATTTTTACGTTCTCCTTCAAAATTTCTATAGCATCTTTACTATAATCATTAAACCAAACTTCTTTTACATTTTTGCATTCCAAAGCAATTCTTATTCCTCTAGCTCCAATTGCAGATAAAGCATCGCAAACAATTAAATCATTCCTTTCTATATTGTTAACAAAAATAATTGTAAAATCTCTTGAGATTTCAGATATTGGATTATAAAAGTTCGATTTTTTTAAATAATTTTCTGGAACTTTTAAAATGGCTTTACCTTCTATTATTTTACTTATTTCTTCTTTCAACATATCTTCCCCTTTTCTTTATTTCTTCTAACCTTTCTAAAACTTTTTTATATTCCTTATTTTCTTCACAATAACCTTTTAAAAAATATTCCCAACAAATATTTAAAATTTTGAAATGAACTGATTTTAATGATTCATAAAGCAATTTTAAATCAACAGCTTTATCTTCTATTCTGCTTGAATAATTAGCTAATCCAAAATCAATAAAATAAATTCTATCATCTTTCAAAATCATATTGCTTGTTGTTAAATCACCATGTATTATATTAGCTGAATGCAATTTAGCTACATTTTTTCCAATTTCATAAAATGATTCTTTTATTTTTTTGCCTTCCATTTCATTTAAAACATTTTTTAGTAAAAGACCATCTATAAATTCCATTATTATAATACCTTTCTCTTCATCAACTTCATAAATTTTTGGCACATTTATACCAATTCTTCTAGCATCATTTATAATTTTACTCTCTTTTCTTGTTCTCTCTTTCCTTAAAACTTTATCTATTTCTTTTATTCTATATTTTTTTTCTACCCTTTCTTTAACGATAGAATTGTCCTTTAGATAAATTATTGCTTCGGCCCCCCTTTTTATTATTTTCATTAGCCTAGTATAAATCCAAAGCCTTGTTTAGCTTCCTCCTCCTCTTTTTCTATTTCTTTTTTTACTTTCTCCATCTCTTCATTGCTTAATAGTGTCCCGTCATTTCCAACTATTTCTTTAGCTTTATTGCAATATTCTTCTAATCCTGAAATTAGTATTATATATCCTTCTTTTCCTATTATTGAAGCATCTCTACTTTTTATACTTGCTAATGAAACTTTTTCATCCTTTTTTAATTTTTCCAATATAGATCGAAATTTGCTTTTTTCAACATGAAATACAACTTCCATATTGGCCCGGCTTGGGATTTGAACCCAACCTTCGGGCTCCACAGGCCCGCGCGCTAACCAGGCTACGCCAACCGGGCCATCTCATATAAATAACTTATATCAGAAATATTAAATTATGGTAGCAAGACCAATAAAGTTACTTATATATATGCTAGTAATTGTAGGAGCACTAGCATGGATGGTATACTTTAGTTCGGAATGGTTAACCGGTTTTGTAACGCTTGTAACTCGTGTATTACCATTAAGTGAGGACTGGCTAATTCACTTTGGAATAGTTGCTAATGCATCGATACCAATACTAATGCTTTTGTTTGCTGCACTACTTTTGTATTTGGAGTATAGCGATTGGAAAATAGAGAAAGAGTTGAAGGAAGAAGAGAAAAAATTAGAAAAAGAAGAGAAAAAAGCTAAGAAAACAAAAAAATAATTTAAATACTTTTTTTCTTTTTTATTTATGGCAATAGATACTTTATCTAAAAAAATTAAGCTTGCTAGATTTGCAAAGATAAAAGATGCTCCTAGATGGGCCGATATAAAAAAGTTTGGTCTTAAAAGAGCTAGAAGGAGAAGGATAATAGTTGCTAAGGAAACTAATTGGAGAAGAACTAAAATAGAAATATAATGGAGGAAAAAGTTTTTGTTATTAATCTTAAAAAGAAAATAATAAGCGATCCTAAATGGAGGAGAAAGGAAATAATAGTAAGAGAATTAAAAAATATGTTTGGTAAAAAATATGATGAGGTAAAAATAGATAAAAAATTAAATGAATTAATATGGAAAACTGGCAAAACAAAAATAAGAATTTTAGCTAAAATAGAGGATAAAAAAATAACTTTATCTTGCTAATAACAAACTTTTTTTCCGAAATAAATCTTGGTTTGTATTGCAAATCTAGTGATAAGTTTTTTTTAATAGGGGAAGATTTTTCAAAATATATTAATTTAATAGAAAAAGAGCTGAAGGTAAGGGGATTTCCTTTAAAACTTTATAATTCAAATTTTATTGGCTTGTTTTCTTCGTTTAATTCAAATGGAATAATTTTGTCAAAGCTTTGTTATAAGAATGAAGTAGAGAAGATAAAAAAAGAGTTAGGAATTAATGTTTATGTTTCTAAATCAAAATATACAGCCATTGGAAATTTAATTGTAGCTAATGATAAAGGTTGCTTAATTAGTAAGAAAATTGAAAAAAAGGAAATAAAAGAAATAGAAAATGTGCTTGGAGTAGAGGTTGTTAGAGCTACTATAGCTCGTTTAGATTTAGTTGGTTCTATATGCGTAGCTACTAATAACTTTTGCTTATTACATAGAGATGCGAAAGAAAATGAAATCGAATTAGTTAAAGATGTTTTGAAAGTTGATGTGGGGATAGCTACTATAAATACAGGTTCTCCATATATAGGTTATGGTATGGTGGCAAATTCAAATGGCTTTGTAGTTTCTGAGAAAACAACACCAGTTGAAATAAATAGGATTTTTGAGATAGTAGGTAAAAATATTTAAATATATTAATCATTAATTTATTATGGCTTTTGAAGAAGACGAAGATATTGAAGAAGAGGAAGAAGGTTGGGAAGAGGAGGAAGAAGAACTTGAAGAAGATATAGAAGAGGAAGAGGAGTTCTAGAAATCTTCTTCTTTTTTATTTTTTTGTTTGAAAATTAAAAATTTTTATTATTTTTTCTATTGTCTTTGCTAAAATACCAACATGTTAAATGGCATTACACATCTATATCCATTTCTAATAGCTATTTCAAATTTTCTATCTAGTATATCGGCTAAATTATGGCTACGCATACCTTTAATATTAAAAGAAATAAAGCCAACCTCCTTTCTACATTCTCTAGACCATATATTTCAACTTCGTTTTTTAATCTTTCTAAAGCATATTTTGTTATTTAAATATCATGCTTTCTAATTTTTTTATCCCAATCTTTTGTAAATATTTAATAGCTTCTCCAAAACCTATAGCACCAGCTATGTTTGAAGTACCATATCTGAACTTATATGGTAAATTGTTCCATTTTATATTTTTTATTATTACTTCTCCAATCATTTCCCCACCCATTAAGGATGGTTCCATTTCTTCTAATATTTCTTTTTTCCATATAAAACACCTATTCCAGTAGGACCAAGCATTTTATGCACACTAAATGCTAAAAAATCATATTCAATTTTTTAACATTTATTTCCATATGAGGAACAGATTGGGTAGCATCTATTAAAGCAATAGAATTATTTTTATGAGCTATTTTAACTATTTCCTCACATCATTAATAGTTCCGGGTATGTTCGAAACATGTGTAACAGCAATTATTTTTATTGTTAAACCATCGTAATTTAAAAGATATTCATCACTTATATCAACAACTCTAAATTCTAAATTATTTAATTTGCATAAATATTACCATGGTATAAAATTTGAATGATGTTCCATTATTATTTTTAAAGGAATAAGCAACTAAATTAATAGCTTTTGTGATATCTCTAACAAAAATTATTTCTTCTTTTTTACATTTATTAACTTTGAAATTATTTCTCTAGATTTTTCAAACATTTCTGTATCTTCTTCTCCAATCGTGTGAATATTTCTATGAATGTTTGCACTAGCTTTTATTACTTGATTAGTTTTTATGTTGTTGCAACATTGTCCAAATAAACCAATCTTTTTAATATTGGAAAATCTTTTTTAACTTTCAAATACATGAAAATAGTTTATTATTGGTAATTTAAATCTTTCAAAATCATCAGGAAAAATTCTTGGACAGGCACAATTTATTAACAAATCTAATTTTAAACCTTCTATTTTTTCTTGACTTATTTCATCAAAAGCCAATATATAACATTTCTTGCCATTTTTTTCTAAATATTTTTTTAGTTTAAATGGATCATAAAACATTTGACCTCTTTTCCAGCTAACTAATATTCCTATGGTATTAGCATTTTTTAACATCGATTTATTCCATGCTATTATTTTCTCAAATTTTTTTATTTCATCGGAAATATCAACTATTTTATTTTTGTCTAAATCGAAAACTAAAATAGGTTTTTCAAATTTTTTTAGAGATAAAGCATAAAATTTTCCAGAAGTTATTACAAGTACTCCATCCACCTTTTTTTCTATAGATTTAGCGGAGGATATATTGCAACCCAAAATTTGACCTTCATATTCCAAAGTTTTAGATATGAAAACTTTTTTACCCATTTTTTTCAAATACTTTTTAATTTTTCTTAGTATAGGGAGAAAATTCACATTGCATACCAAACCAATTTTTTCCCATTCTATTTTGTTTAGCTCATTATAATCGATATCTTTATCTATAAAATATTCGTAATAAATCGTTTTCAACTTCGTTTTTATACCAAAATTTGCATGACCAATGTGTAGTATTGTATCACATTTCATTGCTTTTGCTTCATTTTCTCTAACATCGCACGCACCATATGTATTTTCCATACAAAGAACAACTTCAAATCCATTTTCTTCCAAATTTTCTGCTATACTTAAAATATCTTTTTTAAACCCTTCTGCAAATTGAATAAATATTCTTTTGCTTTTGATTTTATTCAATTTTTCTATTAAATCTTTCACAATTTATTTAGAATTGGGAAAATATATATGTGGTTAAAGATTTGAGAAAAATTATTAAAATAGCAAAAAAGGGTTATGAAAAATCTATAACAAAGGAAGAAAAGATAACAAAACTTAAAGTTGAAGTCCCCGAAATAAAAGCTGGTAAAATAGAAATTCCTGAAGCGAGAATATCGTATGAAAAAGGGGTTGAAGAAATTAAAAAAAGTAAGGGTATTTCTATTCCAGAATTTTCGAAAGCCACGTTCGGCATTAGGGAAAAAGTTGTAGAAGAGGAGGAAAAGGTTTCTTTAACATATCCTTTAATTCCAAAATCTCCTTCTAAAGGAGAAAGAGTATATGCTTATGTTAAAATATATTGGGATGTTAAAAATCACAGATATATTTATGAGTTGGTTGAACCATCATTAACAATACAACAAAAAGCATTATTGGAAAAAATGAAGTATTTGATAGAACAAAGACTAGAAATAGATGTTTCAAGGTTAAAAAAAGAGGAAGCAATAGCTTTTTTGAGAAAAGCTTTTGAAGAAATAATCTCATCTTATAAAATAAGAATTAGTTCCGATGAAAAAGACATTTTCCTTTACTTTATTCAAAGAGACTATATCGGTCTTGGAAAAATAGAACCTTTGATGCAGGATGATAATTTAGAAGATATTAGTTGTGATGGTGTAAATATTCCAATTTTTGTTTTTCATAGAAATCCGAAAATAGGTTCTGTAGTTACAAATGTAGTATTTGAAAATGCTGATGAATTAGACTCTTTCATTTTAAGATTAGCTCAATTATGTGGTAAATCAGTTTCGATATTAAATCCATTTTTAAATGGTTCTTTACCGGATGGAACCAGAGTTCAAGCAACTTTAGCAACAGATATAGCGAGGAGAGGCAGCAATTTTACTTTGAGAAAATTTACACAAAAACCTTTAACTCCAGCGCATTTATTAACTTATAATACTTTAGATGTTAAAATGTTAGCATATTTATGGTTAGCTGTAGAATATGGACAAAGTATTTTAGTTTGTGGAGGTACTGCTAGTGGTAAAACTTCATTATTAAATATTTTATCCATGTTTATTAAGCAAGATAAAAAAATAGTTTCAATAGAGGATACAGCTGAAATAAAATTGTTACATCCCCATTGGATTCCACATGTAGCTAGAACAGCTATAGCAACTAAAGAAGGGGAAGTAGATTTATTTGCTCTTTTAAAAGAAAGCCTAAGACAAAGACCAGATTATATAATAGTTGGAGAGGTTAGAGGACCAGAGGCATTTGTATTGTTTCAGGAAATGGCTACTGGCCACCCAAGTTTAGCTACTATACATGCTGAAAATCTTCCAAAGCTTATAGATAGATTAACAACACCACCAATAAATTTACCACCATCTTTAATACAATCTGTTGATATACTAGTTTTTATTTCTCAAACTAGATATAGGGAAAAACTAGTTAGAAGAATTACAGAAATTTATGAAATAATAGGTTTTGATAGAACAAGTAGTTCACCAATTGTAAACTTAGTTTTTAAATGGGATCCTTTAAATGATAAATTTGATACAGTTAATCCAAGCTTTATAGTTAGGAAAATTTCAGAAAGATGGGGTATAAGTGAAAGAGAAATTACAAATGAATTATCACGAAGAATGCTTGTATTGAATTGGGTAAAAGAGAAAAATATTCTTGATTATGAAAATCTTTACAAAGTTATTACTGCATATTATAATTTTCCAGATAAGCTAATAGAAATAATAAAATCTTCCTCTACTTAATTCTTTTAACTATACTTTCTTGCAATTCATCGCTTTCAACTCTATATGTTATAGAGGATTGTATATCTTGCATGGATTCTTCATGTGTAATCAAAATTATTTGATCTACAAATTTCGATAAACTCGAATTTAAACTATTTCTTAAAAATTCTATTGCTTTTTCATCTAGGTTATGAGTAGGTTCATCCAATAATAAAATTTTTATGTTTGGAGCAGTAAAAGATGCTAAAGCAATTCTAAAACATAAATTTGCTAATGTTTGCTCCCCACCACTACATTTGCTTAACTCATACCATCTATCAAAATTATCTTTTATTTTAATTACATAATCATCATTTTCATAAGTTACTTGTATATCCGTATATTTAGAATATGGATAAAGCTCTCTCCAAACTTGAGAAAGTATGTAGTTTGAGTTTGTTATGAAATAGTTTCTAACATCATTTTGAGCTAATAGTAATGATTTTATAAATTTCTGGATAAAATTAAAATATTTTTCCAATAGTTTTATTTCAGATTCTATTTTCTCTATTTTCTCTATTTCTATTTCCAAATCTTCTAAATTTTTTTCTATTACTTTTCCTTCTCCTTTTAATTTTTCGTTTTCTATTTCTATTTTGTGAATTTCATTTCTCTTTATTTCCGAAAGTTTTTTAAGTTCTTCGATATTTGGTGGTATTTTTGATTCTAAAATCTTTATTTTTTCAATTAATTCTTTAGCTTCATTTATTTTAGCTTCTTTATATAAAATTTTTCTTTCAAGTTCTTCAAATTTTTCAAGTTTTTTTTCATATTTTTTTGCTAAACTTTCTAATTCTTTGATATTTTCTTCTATTCTTTCTTTTTTATTTTTCAGTTTCTCCCTTTCTTCCATTGCTTTAAATATTTTATTATTCAGCATAGTTATTTCACTTTTCAAGTTTTCAATATTTTTTTCTTTTTCTTCAAGACTTTCTAATGACTTTTTAATTTCTTTATACATTTCAACAGATTTTTCAATTTCTGGTATTTGACTTTCAATTTCTTTTATATTTTTTTCAATTTCCGCTAATCTCGACTTTATATTAAACAAATGCTTTTCTCTATGCAATATTAGATTCTTCTTTTTCTCTTCACTTAAATCACTTTCACAAATTGGACATTTAGTTTTTGTAAGCTTTAATGTTTCTAAAATAGATTCTAATTCTTTAATTTCAGCTATTATCTTGTATTTCTCTTCTTTATGTTTTTTCAATTTCTCTTCTTTATCTTTTAAAAATTTTTCTGGAAATTGTGTATAGAATGCCTCTATATTTTTCATTTTTTCTTTGAGTTTATTTAGTTCTTCTAGTTCTTTTTTTAATTTTTCGATTTCATCTTTTTTTATTTCCACCTCTTTTTCAAGAGAGCCTAACATTTTGTTAATGTTTTCTGTTTCTTTTGTTATATTGTTGCTTTCATTTTTCAAGTTTTCTAATTCAGCTTCCCATTTTTTATAATTTTCCTCTATTTCATCTTTTTTTAATCCACTTAACTCATAGTTTAAACTCTCTATTTCATTTGATAGTTGTTCTATAAATCCGGCTAGTTTTTTTTCTTCAAGTTTAATTTCATTTAGTATTTTTATATTTTCTTCAGCCTCTTTAATAATTTTATCAATTTTTTCATATTCAGATTTCAATTCAGACAAAATAGATGAGTTTTTTATTATTTTTGCTTTTATTTCGTTTAGTTCGATTTCTTTTTCATTTCTTTCTTTTATCAATTCTTCTTTATCAATTTCTTTTATCTCGATTTTTTTATCTTCTATAATATATTTAATTCTGTTTGATAATGTTGTTGCATTTTCTCTTACTTTTTCTAAAACATCTATAAATAATATTTCATCTATTTTTGCTTTTCTTTGTGAAGGCGGTAGCTTGAAAAATAAATCTAAATTGTTTTGTTCACAATATATAACATTCATGAATGTTTTAGATTTTATTTTTAACAAATCCTCTATAAAACTATTAACTCTTTCACTTCCGCTTTCTTTTAAAGTTCCATTTACATATAATCTAGCATTTGTTTTATTTTTTTCTATTTCTCTAATTATTAGATATTCTTTGTTATCTTGAGAAAATTTTAATTCAACTCTAGCAAAATCTTCTTTTTTTGGCCTATCTTTTATAAGATGTTCTAGCTTTCCAATATTTGCAAGAGAACCAAATAAAGAAAATGCTATAGCTTCCAATATAGAAGATTTTCCACTACCCATATTACCAATTACTATTGTTATTCCTTTATCAAAGCTAAGTTCACTTTCTTTATGACTTTTCCAGTTTTTTAGTTTTATTTTTGTTATTAACATGTTCAATAATTTTTTTAACTATATTTTTGTTTCCGGCTATAAGATTCTTTTTTTCAAAATCAAAATGATATTCTCCATTAAATTCCAAAAATTTCCCACCAGCATTTTCTACTAAAATTTTTCCTGGCATATAATCCCAAATGAAGCAATTTTTCATTATTGATGCATCTATTTTAGAAGAAGCTGTATAAGCTAAAGAAATTCCAGCAGAAGCAAAGCATCTTCTAAAAAGACATTTTAAGCTAATTAGCTTTTCATCTATTATTGCTTTGGTTCCAAAATCTATTATTGCTTTATTTAAATCATTTTTTTCAGAAACTTTTATTTCTTTTTTGTTTAAAAAGCTTTTTTTGTTTATTGAGAAAAATAATTCTTTTGTTATTGGTAGATATATTATTGATATATTTTGTTGAGACAAAAATGCTATTTGCGTGCAAAAAATCGGAATTCCTAAATGAAAATTAATTGTACCATCTAATGGATCTATAATCAAAATATCGCTTTCATTTCCTATAGTACCTTTTTCCTCTGTGATTATTTTCACATCTAAATTCGAAAATTCCGACAAGTAAATTTCTTCAGCAATTAAATCTGCTTTAATTGAAAAATCTCCATTGTTTTTCATTTCAACTTTTTCTATTCCTTCTCTATTGTAAAACACTTCTTTTAGATATTTACCAACTTTTTTAACTGCAGAGAAAAGTATTCTTTTCATAATGTTTTTTGTTTGTTCATTAATATATTTATAATTTTTTCTATGGAATCTTTATCCTCCAACATTTTTATTAAGTTTTCTATTTTTATTGGAAATTCGTCATCGCCAATATTACTTTTTATTTTTTTTATTGCAAAATCAAATAAAGATTCTATATTTTCTTTACTGGCTACTTCAATTATTTTTTCTTTGCTAATTAGCTCGGTTTTTGTAAGTAATATACATTTGTTTGAAAATTCTTTGGCTAAATAACCAAAATCTTCATTTTTTTCTCTTTCAACAACAACTTTAATAATGGGTTTTTTAATATACTCTTTGTTTAAAACTTTATTTAATTCGTTAAATATTTTTTCTTTATTATCATTTATTCCAAATTTCAAATAAAAAAATTTTCTATATCTTTTTAATCCAACTTTTTCTATTTTTATATCCCCATTATCTATATAAACGTTTATGTATGATTTTTCTAAATTGCTCTCCTCTTCTTTTAATTGTGTAGTAATTAAAGAGCCCGGCATTAAAATTTTTGTTTTTCCTATGCTTTCGTTTACAAAAGCATGATAATGTCCATTTATTATTAAATCAAAATTTCTAGGAAGATTTTCCATTGTTAGTGAATACTCTTGTGAATAAAATGTGAACGGATGAATATTTTGATGAATTAGCAAAATATTTATACAATCGTTAAAGTATTTTATGTTTTTATATAAGTAATCCTTGGCAATATTTTCTGGCATGTTCCCCATACCAAAAATTGATACTTTTTGTCCATCTTTTTCAAAAATTATGTAATTAGAGTTTAGGTTTATTATTAAGTTTGCTTCATCCATTAAATCTAATATGCTAGTTTCGCCAATATAGCTCCTATCATGATTTCCATTTATTGTTATAATTGGTATGTATTTCTCTATACTTCTCAATTTCAAATTATCAATTTCTTTATCTGTTTCAACAAGTTTAACTTTCGATGGTATTTCTAGGAAATTTTTTAATGAAGAAATAGCTTTTTCTACTATTTTTATTTTTGGGTTTCTTGTATGGAATATATCTCCACAAATTATTATTATATCACTATTTTTGTTATTTTTTGCTATTTCCTCAACTAATTCATAGCTATCGTTTTCTGTTTCTTCATTAATTGAAAAACCAAAGTGAGCGTCAGTAAAAACTGTTATTTTTATCATATTACACCTATTTCTTTTAATCTGTTATAAACTTTTTCACAAGCTATTAAATCTGATTTTAAATGATCAATTATTAAATTCTTAAATTTTTCTTCTTTGGTTTTCAAATATTCCAAATAAATACTTTTTATGTCTGAAGAATTAGCTACATCTTCAATTCCAAGAATTTTTTTAAAATGACTAAGTTTTAGTGAACTTGATTTAAAGACATCTTTAACAATTTCAAGAACATCTTTTATATTAACTTTTGTTAGTCGCGAGGTATTTATTTTATAGACAAAACACTTATAGAGCAAAAATGGTATATCAAATTTCTTTATGTTAAAGCCTATTAATGTAATTTGGTTTTGTAGTAAAGATAAAAATTCTTTTATCAATTTTTCTTCATTATCACTAAATAAAATCTTTTCTTCACCATTTAATTCTTTTAATCCAATAGCTATTACATTTCCTATATCTGCGTTTAAATCTGTGGTTTCTATATCAAAAATGTATTCTTTCATAGTTTAATCATTTTCATTAAGTTTTTTAATTCTCCTCTGCTTAATCCTTTTATTCCACCAAAGCTTTTCATTAATTTTTTCGTTTGATAATATTGATTCAAAAGTTCTCTAACTTCTTCTTCTTTTCTACCAGAACCTTTAGCAATTCTTTTTATTCTTGATTCATTTATTATATCTGGATTAGCTCTTTCTTCTGGTGTCATGCTTTGATAAATATATTTCCAAACTTTTATTTTTTTCTCTTGCTCCTCTATTTTTTTAGTATCAACTTTTAACATTCCAATACCGGGAATCATATTAATTATTTGCTCTAAAGAACCAATTTTGCTTGTACTTTCAATTATCTCAATAAAGTCATTTAAATCAAATTTTCCTTCAGCAACTTTTTCAACGGATTTTTCTTTTATATCAATATCTTTTACTTTTTCTAATAGTGTTTCTAAATCTCCCAAACCAATCATTCTTGAAATAAATCTTTTTGGGTTAAATATTTCCAAATCTTCTATTTTTTCACCAGTTCCAATAAATCTTATTTTTGCATTTGCTATGGTGCAAGCAGAAAGTGCCCCACCAGCTTTTGCTGTACCATCTAGTTTTGTAACAATAACGCTTCCAAATGGAGCTACTTTATAAAAAGCTTCAGCCTGAGCTTTAGCGGCTTGCCCTATAGATGCATCTATAACCAAAAAAATTTCATCAACTTTTATGTTTTCACAAATTTCTTTTATTTCGTTCATTAAAGAATTTTCATCTTTATGTCTTCCAGCTGTATCTATCAAAATTATATCTTTTTTGCCAAATTCCTTTATTCCATTTTTTATTATTTCAACAACATTTTTCTTTTCTTCAAAAAATACTGGGACATTTATTTTCGTTGCCATTTGTTTTAGTTGCTCAACGGCAGCAGGTCTATATATGTCTGCAGCTATTATACCAACATTATAACCTTTTTTTTGGTAATATCTAGCAACTTTTACAACTGTAGTTGTTTTTCCAGAACCAAATAAACCAACAAACATCATTACAAAAGGTTTTTTTGTTATTTTTATTTCTTCATATTCTTTTCCTATTAAGTTGGTTAATTCTTCATAAATTATTTTTATTAAGTGTTCTCTTTTTGTTAATCCAGCAATTTTTTCCTCGTATGCTCTTTTTCTTATTTTTTCTATTAGTTCATCTACAAGCTTTATATTAACATCAGCTTTTATCAATTCTTTTCTAATTTCAGTTAAGCTTTCTTCTATTATGTTTTTATCTATTGTTAGAGTTGTTGTTAATCTGTTTATAATTCTTTTTATTCCTTCAAACATAATTAGATGTTGTTTTTTTCAACATTTAAAATAAACTCCATATCTTTTTTTGTTCTGTAATAATTTTTATCAGTTTACAATACTTCAGCCACAATTCTTTACTTTCTAATTTATAAATTAAAAATTTTTTAGCCTCTTCAACACTTTCAAATTCTAAAAAGCTTTTATTAAAAGCATCTCTAATAGCTTCTCTAACTTTCCATACTCCAACATTAAAAAATTCTTTTATTTCTCTTATAATAATTATTGCAGCTTGTTTTCTTAATTTATCTAAACCTTCTAAACAAGCAAATCTAGTTGCATAATAGCCTCCACCAGTTTCTTCAGCATATTCTTTTCTTTTAAATACAAATTCGTAATCATGCCAAACTTTTTTAGTTTTTAAATCTATTTCTATTAGCTCAAAAGAAAAAGTAAATGGTATTAAAATAATCCAATAATTATTACCAAGATAACTATTTTGATATACTCTTATTTTATCAATTGTTTCTAAATATTTGACTTTTTCATAAAGGAAATTGGATAAAATACTATCTGTTGCAGTAATGCTCCACCTCGTTGGAACAATTCTCCTTTCTGTTTTTAATCCAAGTAAACCAGAAGAAAATATTCTTTCTATTCTTGATTTTTCAATACCATCCTTATAAATTTCAAAAACAGCATTTGAAGCTTTTAAATCTGTATCATTAACAATATAATCAATTTTCCTTTCAATTTTTATATCGCTTTGTAATTCTATTTTATTTGGAATTGCTGGATTAGCAATTGGTATTGCGTATTTATCTCTTAAAAAAATAAAGCGTGGTTTTTTCTTTAGCTCAACATTCAAATCTATGCTTTCTTTACTTAATGCAATGTTTTGAAGAATTTCAATATTTTTATTATTCTTTTCCATTTTCAAATATACCATATAACCTCTCATTTCCAAAATTTTTCCTATATCAAAATTTTTTCTATACCATTCTTCTGGATATTCATAAATTTTCGAATTTTGTACATTAGGTGGCAATAAAACTCCAACTTTTTTAATTTTTACAGGTATGAAAACAGATGGTGGAGAGCTTCCTCCAAAGCTTTTTAAATTCTCTATGGTTTTTTTATATTCCAAAAATTTGAATAAAATATTTGCTGGTAAATCCTTAGCTCTCATGCTTTAATTTTAAAAATTTGAATTTAATTTTATGAATTTGGAAGAAAAGATAGTAGAATATTTACCAACTGTTAAAAAGCCAGCATTTAGATTAGCATTCAATGCAAAACTTTTTTGGACATGTGTCGTTTTAATTACATATCTTATACTTAGTCAAGTTAGAGTTTATGGTATTCCAAGATTACCAGAAATTTCTACACAACTAAGATTTTTTGAAACTGTTTTAGCGTCTAGAATAGGAAGTATAGTAACATTAGGTATTGGACCTCTTGTAACTGCCGGTATTGTACTTCAATTGCTTGTAGGTTCAAAAATTCTGAATTGGGATATGACAAAAGAGGAATATAGAAAGAGGTTTCAGTTGTGGAACAATTTATTAGCAATCATATTTTCATTTTTAGAAGGTTTCGCATTTACGCTTTCCGGTTTTATTCCACATTATGGTGATTTATTTTCTATAGTAATAATTTCTCTTCAAATATCAATTGGAGGAATTTTAGTTTTATACTTAGATCAAATTGTTAGTAAATGGGGAATGGGAAGTGGAGTTAGTTTATTTATAGCTAGTGGAGTAGCAACTCAAATTTTTAATTCTGTTTTTTCGCCCCTGCCGTTAATACAACCAAGCAGTTTAAATCAAGGTCCATTTATTGGAAATTTTTGGAATTTTATTCATTATGCTCAATTAAACGATATTCAAAAGGCTATAAATAGTTTAATACCTTTAATATCTACATTAATAGTAATAGTTATAGTTTCCTTAGCTTCTAAAATGTCTATTGATCTACCATTATCTTTTGGAGCTTTGCGAGGATTTGGTAGAACATGGAATTTAAAGCTTTTATATACAAGTAATATACCAGTAATTTTGGCAGCAGCTCTAATATCTAATTTAACTATAATGGCTAATTTAACAAGTACTTTAGATCCGTTAACTGGAGAAAGTTGTGGTTTATTGGGTTGTTTTGATAGAGATAGAAATCCTTCAAGTGGTTTTATATATTATGTAACAGCTCCAAGATCTTTATTAATTTCAGAAATAATGAGTGGAACAATAAATATCAGAGATATGATAAAAAGCATAACTTATATTTTATTTTTAATGGCTACAGCAACAATATTTTCTGTTTTATGGGTTAATACAACATCAATGGATCCAAAAAGTGTTGCGACTCAACTAAAAGAAATGAATCTACAAATACCTGGTTTTAGAAGTAGTGATTTAATAGTAGAATCAGTTTTAAATAGATATATTCCAAAATTAGCTGTTATAGGTGGACTATTAATAGGTTTTTTAGCAGGTTTTGCCGATATTATTGGAGCTATAGGGACAGGGACTGGTATATTACTAACTATTCTAATAATAGAAAATTATTACGATATTATAAAAAGGGAAAGAATGGAAGAAGCCCATCCGCTTATAAGAAGATTTATAGAATGATAAAAATATTTGTAATAGTAGGGTTTTCTTTATTATCTGTGTTTTCTTCGAATTATGTGTTTAAAAAAATGGGAGATGTAAAAAAAATTAAAGAAATAAAGGAAAGATTAGAAGAGCTTAAGGATTCTAAAAATATTGAAGACAAATTAAAATCTCTAGAAATATCTTCTGAATATTTCAAACTAATATCAAAGCCATTAATAGTTTCTTCTTTAGTTTCTATATTATTTTTTATTTTTGCGTTGTTTGCATTTGGAAATATAGAAATAGTGAAGCTGCCTTTTAGAATTCCTTTAATTGGAGAAAGACTTAATGGTATTTGGCTATATGTAATTTCATCCATAGTCTTTTCTCTTGCTTTTAGAAAAATTAAATATTTTGGATTTATTCTACCCTAGGTGCAACAATCATTGAAAAACATACCTTATCTAAAATTTTAGATGTGATTTTACAAGGATAATCATTAGCAAATTCTATTGATATTTCATCACTTAATTCTTTTAAAGAAACTATTTTACTTATGTAATCTAATGGATATCTTGCTTTTGATGGACTTTTCGCATTTATTTCTATTAAAGCTGGATCCCCCTCAGATAACTCTGTTGTAGAAGTTGATAATTCACTTCCACCTTCTATTATAAACTTATTTCCTTCAGCTTTAAAAACTATTGATTCACCAACCAATTCTATATCTTTTATAACTTCTGCTAAAAGCTCTGTTGTAATAGTTGCTTTTGCAGTAAATTCTAAATTACTTACATCCGGCAAATCTTCTTTTTTTATATCTAAAATTGGCAAAGTAAACTTTCTTTTTCCAACTCCCTCTAATATAGTTTCTACTTTATTTCCACTTAATTCCAAAGTTAATCTATCTTTTTTTCTAGCTCTAGACAAAACATCAGCAAAATTATCTAAATTTAATCCAATTAAATATTCTTTATTAACATCGAATTCCTCAAAAGCTGTTGAAAGTAATTTTAATTCTATCATACAAATCATAGCTCTATCCACAGAAGAGAAATGAATTCCATCTTTATTAATGGTAAAAATACCCTCATCTATAATTTCAGATATCGTCTTAACAGGTATTTTTAAAAGGTCAGCATCACTAAGAACCAACCTCATAATATAATGTACATAAATCTTTAAATATATTTTCAACCACATGTACTATTTCTGCAATTATTTTACCATTCTCAACTTTTCCAAAAACTCTTATAAAGTTGCTTTCATTAATGTTTTGCAAACAAATTATTTCTGTTTCATTTTCTGTTAAAAATCCATTTTCTGTTTTTTTAACAATTTTAAATACACCAACAATTTTATTTCCTTCAAATTTTTTTATTTCATCTTCATTTTTAACAAAAAAATATTTTTCAATCATTCTACATAAACAGCATACTTTCCAGGTTTTTGTATATTAAGCTTTTTTGCAAGTTCACTTTCTATATTTATTATAATTGCTACACCTTTCCACATCGATGATAGTGAAAGAGAACCGCAATTAGGGCATTTCTTTTCGTCTGTCAAAAACTTGCAATTTCTACAAGCCTTAAGACTTTTTAGCATGCTTTCTTTTTTCCTCCTTTATCCACTCCAATGTACCTAAAAACGGTTGTCTCATTGTACAGCCAATTTTTACTTCATTTTCTTCAAAGGATACGGAAATTACTCTTGCTCTAACAAAATCCCCAATTTTAAGTTTTTTCTTTGTTTCCTTTCCATCAAATGTTTTAGTTTTTTCATTGAAAGAAACAAAATCATCCATTGTTTGAGAAATATGTATTAAGGAATCGAAGCAAACAACTCTAATAAAAGAACCAAAAGAAACATTATCTATAACCTCCCCATAAACAATTTCGTTTATTTCTGGCTTATAGGCTAAGACATCAAAACTAGTTTTATAATAAACATAAGGATCTGCTGGATATATTTTTCCCTCACCAATTTCATTTATTTTTATTAGAGCCAATATAACACCAATCCTCCTATCTATTTTATCGACGAGATTTTCATTTATAGTTTCCTCAATAGATTTTTTTATATTCTTTCCAAATTTCGATGGATGTATCTTTATGTTATCCTCTATTGTTACTATTCTAAACATACTTTACTAAAGTTTCTTATATAAAAGGTTTTTATTTTTTTATTTTTTAAATAACTTCTAAGTTTTTTATCTACAGTTGCCACAAAATAATTGTTTTTTTCCGCTAATTTTATTATGCTTTCATCAGCATTTTTTGCTTTTATTTTAGTAATATTATAATTTAACTCTTCTAAAAACTTATCCATTTTTTTTCTTTTAATTTCTTTCATAACTTGCTGAGGTAATATTACTTCAAATTTTCCAATCAAGTTTTCAATTTCACTTTTTAAATCTATTTTGTATTTTACACAGCTAACTAAAAAAGAAGTATCAAGGATTATTTTTTTTATCATAATATTTTTATTTGCTTTTTAATTTCTTTAAGGAAAGCGGAAGTATTTTTTACTTTTTCAACACTTCCATTACTTATTAAAGCAATTCTGTCACATAAATTTACAATATCTATAATATCATGCGTAACATAAATTATCGTTATTTTTGTTTCTTTCCTTAAACTTAATAAAAGGTTTTTTATTTCTTCTTTTCTATATATGTCTAATGCAGTAAGTGGTTCATCTAAAAGTAAAATATCAGCTTTCTTAACTACTGCTCTAGCAATAGCTAATCTTTGTTTTTCTCCACCTGATAAGCTTTCAGGTTTACGTTTTTCATAGCCATTTAGATTAACAAGTTTTAATGTTTTTTCAATAATTTTTTTAATTTCATTTTTTTCATAGTTATAGTTAGAAAGAACAAATTCTAAATGCTCCTCAACACTCATATGTGGCCACAATCCTAAATGCTGAAATATGAATGAAATACTTCTTTTTTCAGGACTTACGAATGTTTTATCTGAAACTATTTCCTTCCCATCTATATATATTTTTCCAGAGTCTGGTTTTTCTAAGCCAGCGATAATTCTTAAAAGTGTTGTTTTACCACAACCCGAAGGTCCGAATATACCAAATATTTCCCCTTCTTTTATTTCCAAATTAATATCTTTCAATACTTCCTTATTGCCAAATTTTTTATACAGATGTTCTATTTTTATTTTAGTATTCATGGACTTTAAACATTTTCACATAAATTATACTAAATAAAAATATTAGGGAATACAAAATTAATGAAAGAGAAGCAACAGTTTCATAATCACCATAGTGCATTATAACTTCTATTCTTTGTGGTAGTGTTTGAAATCCTGGTGGAGAAAGAAGTTGAGTAATTCCAATTTCACCAAAAATGAAAATAAACATTATTACAAATGTGGAAAAAAATGCTTGTTTTAATAGTGGAATTAAAATTTTTCCAATTATTTTTGTTTGACTTCTAGTAAAAATTATTCCCGCCTCCTCAATAGAGCTAGAAATTTGTGTCATAAATGAGGAAAAAATGAATAAAGAAAATGGTATAAATTTCATTAAATAACCCATTATTAAAATTACATGCGTACCATAAATAGGTAATGGTAAATTACTATACATGCTTATTAAAGCGGTTCCTATTATTGGAGAGGATAGTGCGATTGGAAATGATAGTATTGGAATTATCATTTTGCTGTTTTTAAAAGAATAGGAAGATAAAAATCCAAGAATAGATAGCAATATTGAGCTAATCGTTGTTATTTCAAGTGAGTAAATTATGCTTTTTGATGATTGAGATAATGCTTGTAAAATTTTAAGCTCGGATTCTTTTAATAAAATAAAAAATGGGATAAAAATAGAAAATAGTAAAATTAAAAAAATGAAAGCAAATACAACTATTTTCCATTTACCAAGCTCTATAAAATATTTCCATTCTTTTTTAAATGAAGTAATTGCTGTAAAAGATTTGTTTTTTAAATACAAACATATTAATAATGTTAAAATCAATGATTGTATAAGTAATGGAATAGAATATACAACAGCTCCTTCAAAGCTATAAAATGCCGCAAATTGCATGAATATCTCATTTTGATATGTATTTACCATTAAAAATGCTGGAACAGTATATTCAGATAAGGTTAAAAAAAATACAAGAAACATAGAAATTATTATATGTGGTTTTATTAATGGCAAAATTATTTTTTGTATTATTTTTATTTTTCTTTTATTTAAAATTATTCCAGCTTCTACATAGCTTGAATCTAAGCTTCTTATTCCAAGTGAGGTTATTAATAAAGGTATTGGAAAAAATGAAAGCGAAAGAAAAAATATTACACCAGCTTCACTATTTATGTTAAATGGTATTAGCTTTAATGCTCTATGTTCCAAAACAATCCATGAAAAAGTTGTTATAAAAGCTGGTATTAAAAATGGTAGAAATAATAAGAAAAATAAAATTCTTTTTCTAGATAAATTAGTACATTCGAATAAAATGGATAGTGATGTTCCAATCATTGTTGAAACTATTGATGTTAAAATTCCTATTATAATGCTTCTAATAAATATAGGACCAATTCTTTTTGGAAATTGAGTAAAAAATTCTTTCATTTGGTTTAAAACGATTTTGGATAAAAAAACAGAAAAAAACAAATAAATTATTGGAAGAAAAATTATGAAAAAAATAATGAAATAAGTTAGTATTTCAACTATTTTCATTCATTCACTTTAGGAAAACTTCCTGTATAAATTTTCTAGAATTTTCTATATTTTTATAAATTTCTTCAAATGTAACATTTATTGGTTTTATCTTTCTAGCATCTGGAACATTTGGTGGTATTTGGGAACTTGCTTTTAATGGCATTTGTAGTGCAGTTCTTGCTAATTCTTCTTCAACTTTACTAGTTAAAATGAAATCTATTAGCTTTTTTGCTTCATCTATATTTTTAGCTCCATTTATTAGCATTATTGTATTGGGAAAAACTAAATTTCCCATATCATTCGGTCCTTGATCTGGGAAAATCATTTCAACAGGTTTTCCTTCTTTTATTGCATCATATGCATCATCTGTATCAGTTAAGCCAACCCAACAATCACCAATCACAACTTTATCTCTTACCATGGAATTACTTTCAAGAACTTGAATGCCATTTTCTTTTAGTTTTATTAGTAGAGATTTAGCACCTTCTTCACCAAGAGAAGCAAATAAAGCTGCCATATGAGTTGATGTAGAACCTAATAAAGGATTCCCCATACATGTTTTTCCTTTCCAAGCGGGTTTTGCTAAATCAAAGATAGATTTTGGTTCATCTTCTTTTGAAACATAGTTTTTATTATATAATATTACTCTTGCTCTTGCTCCAAAGCCTGTCCAATAGCAATCTTTATCTTTATAACTTAACTCTATATCAACAGCATTTGGTGAACAATATGGTTGAAGAATTCCATTATCTTTAAGTAATATTGTTCTTATCATCTCATTATTCCAAAATACATCTGCTTGTGGATTATTTTTTTCAGCTAGCAGTCTATTAACCAAGCCAACAGTTTTAGTAGCTTCTGTATCATATAATGCTTCTACTTTTATTCCAGTTACTTTTTCAAACTCTTTTAGTATTGGTTCTGATAGATCTTGATCGTGAGCAACATATACAACTACTTTTTTTTGCTTTTTAGCTTGAGGGAATAAAGTGATTACTGATATTAATAGGGCAATTACTGCAACTATTGCTATTATAGAGATTATTTGTTTTATTTTTGCTTTCATATATATATATAAATTTTAAAAAATTTTTAAAAGTTCCAATTTCCATAGCTTTTGAAACTTATATTGTATTTGTTAATTTCGGCTATATAACCAATATCATCATAACCAAACTTTATTTTATTAAGACCAATAGTTCTCAATATAAAGTCTTCATATAATTCCTCTTCCATATTTTGTTCAATTTTTTTCTCTACTTTATTTTTAACTATATCAAAAACCTTCTTTATATGTTTTTCAAAATCTTCATCACATCTTTTTTCAAATTCTTTATCCTTTCTATTTAAATCAAAAACTATTTTGTCATTTTCTACTTTTGCATTTCTGTATAATTCAAGAATAAGTTTGCATCTTTCTCCAAGAATTAAATCCAGATAGTTTGAATAGATACTTGCATCATAAACCATAATACATTCTGGCTCGCTACAATGTGGAAATAACGTGTGTAAAAATTCATGTATTGCTGTTTTACAAAGATGCTCTTTATCAATTATGTTTTCTTCAGTAAAAAATACGTATGCAAAGTTTCCAAGATATTTACCATATATCTTATTACAAGAATTAGGTGGAAATATAAGAACTACATAAAATTCCCCCTCATCTAATTTTTCTAATGGTATATTTAAACCAATATATTTTTTACTGCTGATAAAGATTTCATAATTTTTGAAAGTTTTCTCTAATAAGCTTTCAAAGCAATTTTTTACCTCTTCAATATCTTTATATGTTTCTGGATAAAGAAATCTTATGTTTATTTCTTTTTCTTCTAATAATTTTCTCAAGAATTCTTTAAAATTCTTTCTTGACCTTATTCTATTCCATTCTTCCCAACCTTCATAAAGTTTTTTGTATTCAAATGTTTGTAAGTTTTCCAAATAAAGATAATTTTTGATAGCCCATTCCAAATACTCTTTTATTTTTATTATTAGTTCTCTTTCTATTTTTATTTTATTATTCATTTTTGTTCGCTTGTATTTGCCTTTTCTTTCTTTTCTTCTTTTTGTTCCTCTTTTGCTACTCTAGCTAAATTATACATTTCATAATTTTTTACAAAATTTCTATCGTATAGAATTCCTGTAAGCATTGAAGGTATTGTTAAAGTATAAAGAAAAGCTTTCTTAAGCCAATTACCAAATTTACTTATTCCAACTCCTGCATATTCTTTTCCAGATTTAAGGTATCTTTTCATTCTATTTGTAAAATTACTTTCATTTTGGTATTTTTGTCTATATGATAAAAATTCATTTTTCTTTTCATCTAAATAAGCTTTTCTTCTTTTATATTTTTCTATGATTTCATTACTATCCAAGTTTTTATAATAATTAGCTAGTTCTTCTAGATCCTTATAGCTAATAAAAATACCTCTTTTTACAAATTTCTTTCTTATATCTTTTTTCTTCTCTTCATTATAACTTTCTAAATCTTTTTTTAGTTCTTCATCAATGCTATATTTCTTTCCTGTTACATTTCTTAACTTTTTTTCTACTAATTTATTTTTTATTTCTTCAATTTCTTTGCCCTTTAAAAAAACATAGTCTTCTATATTTATAGAGTAACTTTCATCTATCATTTTCATAGTATCCTCGAATAATTTTCTTTCCATTTCTGCTAAATATGGTTCTGGATTTTTATAAGCGTCTTTTACATTACCAGGTAATTTATACCCATATACTTCTAACCCCTCTAATAAATTTTTCATGCTTATCCAATCATCCCTCCTTATTCTATCAGCTATTCCACTTACATATTTTTTTATTCTTTCCTTCATTCCATCCGATTTTAGATTATATTTTTTCCCCAACATGTTACCACTAATTAATAATTAAAACTGATATTTAAATATTTTTTCTTTTTTTTGTAAATAAGTGTTTAAAAGTTTTTTACTTTATTTAATAAACTTTGAGTGAAAATAATCAATTAAGTATGGAAATAGAGGGGCAATAGTTAAAGCCATAAGTAAATTAAATGGGTAGGTATTAGGTGATTCAAATGGGTTTCCACCACTAGGCCATTCATATTTTATAATATCGCAAATGTAATAACCAATATATTGAATTAATGTCCAAATACTTGTTAAACTAACAGAGCCTATAACTCTTCTAATATATTTTCTTATGCTTTTGTTAAAGGCTGCTTCTCCTATTATAGCTCCTACACCACCAGGTGCAACTGAGTTAACTATTAACTTTTCTAATAAATTAGAAGGAATATGAGGTGGTAATGTTTCAATCTCTGGTAAAAATATAGGGTTTCTGGTAATATATCTATATATAGCTGGGGTTCCGTAAATAGTGGCTCCGCCAATAAGCCATTTTGCTATTTTCCTTTTTTCTTTTTTTATTCCATTATAGATTTCTCTATACATGTTACTACTAATTAATAATTAGTTCTAAAACTATTTAAATAAGATCAGATTAGGTCTCTAATGGTACCTATAGAATTATTAAATAATAACCCAAACATGTTCATGGCCAATTCAAGAAGAAATTTATCAGATTTTGCTGCAAGAACTCTATCTTTTATAAGGGATTTTAATTTTTCTATCTTTAGAAATTTTATGAGCTTTTTCAGCAATAATTGTTATTTTAAATGCTTTTATATTTAACTAATTTAAATTACTTTTTATGAATTTTAAAAATTCAAATTCAATTATCATGTCCTTAAGAAATTTAAAATACTCCATATTTTCACTCTCTTTTATTACTCTTTTTATTTCTTTTTATTTAACTAAACTTTCTTATTCCACTTCGATGTATTGCCCAATATTTAATGGTTGTGATTTAGTTCTAACAAGTAAATACAATAAAATTTTTGGTATACCCATTTCGGTTTTCGGAATAATTTATTCCTTATTATTGATAATTCTCTTTTATATTAAAAAGACAAAAATTCTTTTACTAATTTCTCCTATTGGAACAACAATAGCTTTAATTTTACTTTATATTCAATTTTTTATTTTAAAAGCAATTTGTTTTTATTGTACTATCGCAGATATAATTTTCGTTATAATTTTTGTGTTACTTTTAATTTATTTTAAAAAATTTGAGCGATAGTTTGAAATCAAAGAAATTAAATAATATTGAAAAACTAGAGTAAGTATATTTCTAAATAATTTGTTAATTAATAGAAGAGATGCAGATAAATAATCTATATCAGCAAATAATTTTTTAAAGACTTTAAAGCAAAAAATAATATAAAAACTTTAAAGTTTTGCTATTAATCTAGAGCATATCAATTTATAATGCCTTGGCCAATATTTGGACAATAAAGGAAAAAATTCTTTATAGAAGAAAAGATCTTAGATTTCTTAACTTTATTTTCTCCAAATAATTAAATAAGCTTTTTAATTTTTCCAATGTCTTTGATAAAATTATAGCTATTTTATTATTTATTTTTAAATTATAAGAAGCTATTTTTAATTGTGATCATTATTGGTTTTTACAAATTTTTAAATTTGTTTAAGACAAAAAAAGAAGATATGAGTAGTGGAGAAGGATTTATTTTCAATTTAAAAATATTTCCTATAAAAACAATGCTTTATCCTTTGTTATTTCTAACACCTTTCTGTATTCAAGCAATTAAGTTCTCAAGGGACACTTTAAATACTATTTTTGTAAATGATTAAAAAAACCATAATTTTTATAATAGTAACAGTTATAATTTTATTCGCTTTATTATTTTCATTTCGCCCCTATTTTGAAAAACTTTATTTCGAGCCGCAGGAGGGAATAAAGGAAAAAATAGAACAGGGTATTAGTGATTTAGAAGATAAAGAAGTTTACGATATTGTTTTTGAGAATTTAGAAATACCTTGGAGTATTTTATTCATTAATGATAATGAGATTATAATTACCGAAAGAATAGGCAAAGTTAAAATTTTAAATATTAAAGATAAAAAACTGATTCAAGAGTTTATAATCGGAGAAGTAAAAAGTATTGGTGAAGGAGGGCTTTTGGGGGCAACTTTGCACCCCAATTTCTCTAAGAACAATTTTGTTTATTTTTATTACACAACAGAAAAAGATGGGAGTTTAATAAACAAAGTTGAAAGATATGTTTTAAGATTAGAAGATGGAAAATATGAACTTAAAAAGGACAAAATAATTGTTGACAATATTCCGGCAGCAAATATTCATAACGGTGGAAGAATAAAGTTTGGTCCAGACGGTTATTTATATATCACTACTGGCGATGCTGGTAATTCCCAAAACTCACAAAATATAAATTCTTTGGCAGGAAAGATCTTGAGGGTAAAAGATGACGGAAGTTTTCCAGAAGATAATCCTTTCAAAAGCTTAGTTTATGCTTACGGAATTAGAAATTCTCAAGGAATAGTTTGGGATAATCGGGGTAATCTTTGGTCAATTGATCACGGAAGATCTGGATTTAAATCTGGCTTAGATGAGATTAATTTAATTGAAAAGGGTAAAAACTACGGTTGGCCAATAATTGAGGGGGATGAAACAAAAGAAGGAATGGAAAAACCAATCATTCATTCAGGTGAAGATATAACTTGGGCACCCGCAGATTTAATTTACTATAACGGAAGTCTATTTTTTACTGGGCTTCGAGGCCAAGGTTTGTACCAATATAATATTGAAACAAACCAATTAACTGTACATTTCTTTAAAAAGTTCGGTAGATTAAGAGCAATAACTTTGGGTCTCGATGAAAATTTCTATATTTCCACTTCAAATAGAGATGGTAGAGGCGATCCTAAAGAAGGAGATGATAAAATAATAAAAGTTAATCCTATTAAGCTTTTTGAAAAATAAATATAAATAAAAAACTAGTCTCGAATTTTTAAAGATAAAATAAGTGACAAATATTTTTCTCAATTACTTTAGTGGGAAGCAAAAATAGTATGGCAAAACAATCTGTTTATTTTGAGAGAAAATTATAATTTTCAAATCATCTTTAATAATTAAAAAACACGTTGTATTTTTGAATATTTGAATTAATTTTCAATTATTCCGATGTGTATTATTTTTATTGAAAGGTATTTTCTTCTCATAACCTTTGCTACCAGTTTTATAATAATATATTCTTTTTGACAAGCTATTATTAGATGGTGTTCTGATGTCAAAATTTTCATCAATTCTGGAATAGCTTTAGGTCCATTTAGAACCAGCAAAAAGAAGAATTCAAAGCTTTAGATATTTAGATATATTAAAGATTGTGAAATTTTTATTGTTACCCATTATCATTATAGTCATCATCCTTTCCTGGATGATAACGAAATTTATTCTTTATTTAACGATAAAGTTGTTTTGACTAAAGATATTTATCCCTCTGGAAAAAGTAGAGGTAAATTATTCTATGAAAAAGTTAAAAATTAAGATAGGAGGTAATTTTCTCTGGTGAAAAAAACTTTAAAATTTAATAATATTTTAATAAAGTTTTCAAAAGGACTTTGGTATTGAGAAATAAATAGCAAAGTTGGAAAAGTTTAATGCTTTCTATTAAGATTCCTCTTTGGAACTGATGCATAAAGTTTACCAAATAAAGATGCTTTAAGTTTTGCAATAAAAGAAAATCCAGATTTTGTAATAATGGATTGTTTCCCAACTTTTATTTTTAGGATATAAGATGAGTAAAAAATCATTTCTAGATTCGAAAAATAACCTAATAGAATTTTTGGAAAAGACAAAAGTTAAAAAAGTAATACTTGATCATCATATTGGTAGAGATATTTACTATAAAGAAAAAATTTTTGATGTTATAAAAGTTAGAAAATTTTTAGTGCAGCAGAATATTGTGGCTCGGAGGAAGCATTTGTATGATAGAAGTATTAAAGTTGGTATAAGAGATTACTTAATAGAATTATTTAAAAAGGTAGAAAAGCTTAAGCTACAGGATTTTTAGGAATTTTATTGAAATTTTTATCATCTGTGATTTATTGATTTTTATAAAAGAGCTAGGTTTTTTCTAATTTTATTAAAAAGTCAGGAGAGTGCAAAAAACTCCAAGTATATTTTCAAGAGAATATTAGTTATAAATTTTTTCTTTATTACTAATTATATTTTGGTATGATATCTAAAAACTTTCACTCGGATTTAAATGAAAAACATACTTTTTATAAATTAAAAGCTAAGGATTATATAATAGAGAGATTTGTGAAGTATGGATAACAAAACTTCAGAGAGCAGATTTTTTAATTCTCTTAAAGATATTTTTATAGGGGCAAAAATAGAAGGAGTTTCTGGTTTTATAAACTTGATGAAAATCAAATCTAAATATTTTGACAAAATATTTGCTTTGTTAAAAAAAGAAATTGAAGAAAAAACTAAAGAGTTTCCTGAATTCAAAGAAGAACTTTGTGATAAGCTTTATAGCTTCTTCAAAAGATATTTTAGTAATAGTGGTTCGGTTTACTTTGTAAACACTCCTTTTTCTGAAAGAATTTGGGAAAGAGTATATTCCGATAAAGATGATGTAAGCTTATTTTGGAAAACTCACATGCTTTTCTATGTAAAAACAGATAGAATTTTCAATAGTATTAAGATAGAAATAAATGGTTTCAAGTTTTTCTTTGATGTTTCAAAATTAGAACATAAAAAAGCTTGGGAAAAAAGGGAAATTATTTATGAGTTTAAAGATATAGATAAAGATGGTACAATTTCTTTTTATGTTTTCTATTCTGAAAAAGGAAGAAAAACTAATATTGAAGATATAAGAAAGAAGTTAAAGGAAAAGGGAATTAAAATAGATGAAGAAATTCTAGAAAAAGCATTTAGAACTTTTGAAAAGCAAAGTGAAATTGATTATTTTATAAATAAAAATGCTAAACAGTTTTTGAAAGAACAGTTCGATTTATGGCTTTATCAATATATTTATTCTGATGAAAGTAATTTTTCAGAGAGAAGGATTAGACAATTGAAAGTTTTAAAGGATATTGCTTATAAAATAATAGATTTTATTTCTCAATTTGAAGACGAATTAGTAAGAATTTGGAACAAACCAAAGTTTATTCTTAATTCTAATTATGTTATAACTTTAGATAGAATGGCGAAGAAGGGAGAAAAGGGAATAAAACTGATTGAAAAAATAATTAATCATCCTGGTTTTGAGGAGCAAGTTAAAGAATGGAAAGAATTAGGAATAATAGAAAATTTTGATAAAAATAAACTTTTTATACAAACACTTAATGGAAAATCATTAAATAAAGAATATCAATTCTTACCGATTGACACAAAATATTTTGATGAAGAAATTAAGTATGAATTGCTTTCTTTATTTGAAAATTTGGATCAAGAATTAGATGGTTGGCTTATAAAAAGTGAAAATTATCAAGCGTTAAATACAATATTGCCAAAATTCAAAGAAAGGATACAAACAATCTATATTGATCCTCCTTTCAATAAAGAACAGGATGCAGATTATTTTTACTCTGTAAAATTTAAAGATGCAACTTGGGCAACAATGCTTGAAAATAGATTAAGAGTTGCTAAAGAATTTTTAAAAGATACAGGAAGTATTTTTGTTAGATGTGATTATAATGGTAATTGGATTGTTAGAGCTATAATGAATGAAATTTTTGGAAAGGAAAATTTTAGAAATGAGATTGTATGTATGAGAATTAAAAAACAAACATTTGAAAAGCCAAAAAGCTTCGCTGTTG
>JAWBMD010000007.1:0-42379 GCA_039000985.1 Candidatus Aenigmatarchaeota archaeon
GCTTGTTTAGAGAAAGTGGAGCAACATTTCCTCCATATCCAATAGATTCTGAATTAAATAAAAAATATGGAGTAAGAGGTTCACCAACTTTTGTTTTAAATGATATGCAAATAAGTGTAAATAGAGCAGCTGAGTCAATAAAACGAGCAATATGTTCAGCTTTTAAAACTCAACCTTCTGAATGTTCACAAACATTAAGCACAACAACAGAATCTCCTGGTATTGGGCCAATTGGTTCTACTAGTTAAGCATCTTCTTATAGCTTGGCTAATACAGAAAGTTAAGCTCTAAGGATTGTATTAACGATTTTTGTTTGGCTAAAATCTACAATCGGACATCTTTTAGTTTGAGGAATTGAGAGTAGTAAATTTATGATTAAAGACCTCCACATAGATTTTCCATAAGAAATTATCATAATAGCGACTTTTTTAATTATAATACCTGTATATTTATCAAAAATGAAAACAATAAATAGTTAGTTGGCTATATTTATTAAGTTAATTAGCAAGATATTGTTCTTGTTTTTTATTTTTAGAAGTAAATAAACTTTTATGAAATTAGCTATAGTTTCAATATTTACACTTGGAATACTTTTTGCATTTCTTCTATCCATAATTTTAGGAGTTCTTTATTTTTTGGGAAAATTAGATCTTTTATTTTCCATAATTTTTACCGGTATTATATTTTTTCTTCAATGGCTAATCTCACCATATTTTTCGGATATAATTTATAGATGGTTCTATAAACTCAAATGGATTAGTTTCGAAGATTTAGAAAGAGGAGATATGGAAGTTGCGGAATTTATTAAGAAAACTTGTAACAAGTATAAGATAAAAATTCCGAAAATAGGTTTTATAGATGATAATAATCCTCAAATATTTTGTTACGGCTCTGCTGCTTTTAATGCAAGAATAGTTTTTACAAGTGGTATTTTCACTTATTTAAATACAGAAGAGAGAAAAGCTGTTTTTGGGCATGAATTAGGACATATAGTTCACAGGGACTTTATAATAATGACTATTGCTGCCTTTTTGCTTTCATTGCTTTATCATATCTCTCAAGCTCTTTTTAAAAGTATTAGAAATACTTCTCAAGCTCCATCGAGAGGCAGTAGAAGTAATAGGGGAGGAATAGCCATTATTCTTGGAGTAGTTTCTTATATTTTTTATTTGATTGGAACATATATTCTACTTTGGTTAAGTAGAACAAGGGAATATTATGCAGATGAGTTTTCTGCAAAGGAAACAAATAATACAGATGCTTTAGCCAGTGCTTTGATAAAAATTGCTTATGGTATAATAGCAAGACCAGAAGAAAAAAAGCAAAGAGAACTGATGCATGGGACAAGAACATTAGGAATAATGGATTTCAAAGCCGCTAAGGGAATTGGGTTAGCTTACATAAATGGTTTAAAGCTAAGAAGTTGGGAACCTATTGAAAAAATTCTTTTGTTTGATTTAAAAAATCCATGGGCTTTTATTTACGAACTAGGTTCATCCCATCCCTTAACTGCTAAAAGAATAAAAAGATTAGAAAAAGTGAAAAATGTAACTATGTTCGATTTTGAAAGAATTGATAAAAAATATCCTATAGATACAAAACTACTTCATGCCAATTTTTTAAGGGACATTTTTTTCATATTTCTTCCACCAATATTTATTTTGACTTCTTTTTCACTAATAATTTTACTTTCTTTTCTTAATCTTATTACTTTACCTTTTAAGTTACCTCAACTTATTATTCTTCTTTTTGTTGGTGTGGGCATTATGATAATTTTAAAAACTACTTATTTATATCCTGAGGAAGAACCTAAAAAAACAAATTTACTGGAGCTAATGGGAGATGTTTATGCTTCCCCCATAAGAGGAAAAGCAGTTGAAATAGATGGTGAAATAGTAGGTAGAGGAATCCCCGGCTTAATTCTTTCAGAGGATATGATGCTTCAAGATGATACAGGTTTAGTTTATTTAAATTATGAAGGTATATTTCCTTTATTCAGCAATTTGGTTTTTGCTTTGTTTAAATTAGATAAATTAATTGGGCAAAAAGTGAAAATTCGTGGTTGGTTTGTTCGTGATTTAGCTCCTCGAATTAGTTTAAAAGAAATAGTGGTGGAAGGAAAAATAATAAAAAGCAGGGCTAGAACGTTAGGAATTATTAGTGGTATAATTATGATTTTATTGAGCTTAATATTGTTTATTGTTTTTTATTATTTTAAGGTTTTTTAAATATTATAATTTTGTTTTATCTAGAATTTGAATAGTTTTACTTTTTAATTAGGGTAGAAGAAGGTAATTTCAGGAAGAGACATTAGGAACTAAAAAAATCAAAAAGAAAGCTAATAATTTTAGATCAGTTTTTTTGAATATCCAATGTATACCTTACAGGGAGTCTTTCTGTGTTAAAATTATAGTTATCGATAGTTGGTATATTTTATTGTTAGTAAAAGCAAATTACCAATTATTATGATGTAAAACAACAAATTTTGTAATTTAACATTGACTTGTCTAAAGCTTTACTAATTTCTTTAACTTTATTGTTTTATTCCTTAACAGTAAGCTTTATATTTATTTATTCTTTATTCATATATATATAAGTATGGCAGAGAGAAAAATAAACATTTGGCAAATTTTAACAATTATTTTATCCGTAATAGTTTCATTTCAATCTTTTCTTGTTTTTGGTTCTAAAAGTATTTCTATTTCAAATAAGGAAATTGGTGAAAAAGTTATAAGTTATATAAATAAAAATCTTGTAGCACCAGGAACAAATGCAATATTGGTTTCTATAAATGATAGAGGAAGCTTTTATGAGATTACTACAAATTATCAAGGCAATTTAATTCCAGTTTATGCTTCTAAGGATGGGCAATATCTTTTTCTCCAAGCATTTAACATGAGCCAAAAGCTTATAAGGGAAGAAGGTAGAGAAGATCAGCAAAATCAAGAAATCCAAAAAAGAGATAGACCAGAAGCAAGAGTTTTTATAATGTCATATTGTCCTTTTGGTTTACAGTTTTTAAAAGCTTTTATTCCTGTTATAGAGCTTCTTGATGATAAAATTGATTGGCATGTTAATTTTGTTGATTATATAATGCATGGTGAAAAAGAAATGATAGAAAATACACGCATGTATTGTATTCAAAAAGAGCAAAAAGAAAAATTTGTAAATTATTTGAGATGCTTTGTTCAAAGTGGGAATGCTGAAAAATGTATAGAAGAGGCAAAAATAGATAAAGCAAAATTAAGTGAATGTATGCAATCTACAGATAAACAATATAACATTTCAAGCTTGTTTAGAGAAAGTGGAGCAACATTTCCTCCATATCCAATAGATTCTGAATTAAATAAAAAATATGGAGTAAGAGGTTCACCAACTTTTGTTTTAAATGATATGCAAATAAGTGTAAATAGAGCGGCTGAGTCAATAAAACGATCAATATGTTCAGCTTTTAAAACTCAACCTTCTGAATGTTCACAAACATTAAGCACAACAACAGAATCTCCTGGTATTGGGCCAATTGGTTCTAGTAGTTCAACATCTTCTTCCGCCCAATGTATATAACAAGCTAATTATACTTCTACAAATTTTTCAACGAAATGACTGTACCATTTTCTCCAATCAGAAGGAGTTATTAAGTGGATTTCAAATGGATTAGGCTCGCCTAATGAATTATAAATCTTACTCAACACTTTAGCTCTTTTTAATCCTTTTCTTGGTGATTTTTTGGAAATTATCAAAACATCTATATCAGAAGAAAGAGTAAAATCATTTTCAATCACAGAGCCAAAAACTATCAATTTTAACTCAGGGTCTTTCAAAATTTTCTTAGAATATTTTTTCAAAATTTTAGCGTATTTGAGATAGTTAGTAAAGTATTTTTCTCTAGAGCTAAAGTAACTAAAATAGCTTTTCATATTTCATTAGCTTAGCTAATTTTTTAACTAACTCAACCATTTTTTCTATTTTTTCTTTCGAAAATTCTCTAAAATAGTATCTTGCCGTGATATATGCATCAGAAAGCAAGGATAACTTTTCTATGTTTTTCATTCAAAAATTCTTTTACATTCTTCAGCTTACCTTCTTTTGAAAGAATTTTCAATAATTCATTAATATTATGAATCTTTGGGAAATCTCCAAAAATTTCCATCAATTTTGCCTTAACCAAAAATTGTGCAGTTTGTTCTAAATGAAAGGCTGCTAAATCAAATCTACCCTTTTCAATATCAACCATAGCATCTTCATAAAATCCTTTTGCTCTCTTTAAGAACTTTTCTGATTCGCTTCTTCTCATAAAGCTCTATTTTATTTTTTAAAATAAATTCGATAAGCTTGTAAATTTCGAATAACAAAATTTATTGTAAAAAGTTAAATTTTGTTTATGGAGACTCCTCAGCAAGTTGTTCAAAAAATAAAGTCTGTTCAAGTTCAGGGAGCAAAGCAAATAGCTCTTTATTCTTTAAAATACTTGAGAAAATTTTGTAAAAAATATGGTTTTGGTCATAAGTTTGAAATTGTTGCAGATACGCTTGAAAATGCAAGACCAACTGCAGTTGTTTTGCATAATTGCTTGAAAATTTTGAAAAGAGAAAGAAATATTGAAACAATAGATAGATTAATAAAAGAGCTAGAGAAATGTACAAGGAAAATAGCCATAATTGGACAGAAAATTATAAAAAATAATCAAAAAATTTTAACTCATTGTCATTCTGGTGAAGCTTTGTCAGTAATAAAGGAGGCAGCAAAAAGAGGTAAAAAAATAGAAGTATATGCAACAGTTACAGAACCTTTAAAGCAAGGGATAAAAACAGCTAAAGAATTAGCAAAAGAAAAAATTCCTGTAACTTTGGGCGAAGATATAGCAGTAGGTCATTTAATGTATTATGCTGATATTGTTATTGTTGGTTCTGATGCAATGAGAAAAAATGGTTTTATTAATAAAGTTGGTACTTGGTTAATAGCTGAAGAAGCAAAAAGGCATGAAAAACCTTTTTATGTTGTTGGTAGTCATTTTAAGTTTGATTCAAGAAAGAAATTCGTATTGGAAGAAAGATCTGCTTCTGAAATTTTACCAAAACCAATAAAGGGAGTAAAGGTAAGAAATCCTGCTTTTGATTTAGTTCCTTGGAAGTATGTTACAGCTGTAATAACTGACAAAGGAATTTTTAAACCAAGTGAAATAAAGAATATGATAAAATGAAGTATTTAGATTATGTAGATCTTAATTATAAGCCAGCAAGAAATGATTTGATTTGTTATTTTAGGGTAGAGCCTGAAAAAGGAGTAAGTATGAATGAAGCAGCAGGTGCTATTGCTGCCGAAAGTAGCATAGGAACATGGGCTGAAATTTCAACAACAAAACGGTATGTAGAAAAATTAGCAGCAAGAGTTTTTGATATGAAAGGAGAATTTATAAAAATAGCTTATCCAATTGAGCTATTCGAACCTGGAAATTTACCAAGCATTTTAAGTGGAATTGCTGGAAATATTTTTGGTATGAAACATTTGAAAAATTTAAGACTCGAAGATATTGTTTTACCGAAAAAAATCTTGAGAAGCTTTAAAGGACCAAAATATGGTATAAAAGGAATAAGAAAAATTTTAAAAGTTAAAGAAAGACCATTAATAGGAACTATAATTAAGCCAAAAATTGGTCTTAAGACTAAGGATCATGCAAAAGTTGCTTATGAAGCTTGGATCGGTGGTTGTGATATTGTTAAGGATGATGAAAATTTAAGTTCTCAAAATTTTAACAAATTTGAAAAAAGATTGGAAGAAACTTTCAAAGCAAAAGAAAAAGCTGAAAAAGAAACTGGAGAAAAGAAAGCTTATATCATAAACATAACCGCTGAAACAGAAGAAATGATAAGAAGAGCCAAACTTGCTGAAAAAATTGGAAATGAATATGTTATGATTGATGTCATATTAATTGGTTGGTCAGCTTTACAAACTTTAAGAAATAAAGATTTTAATTTAATACTACATGCACATAGAGCGGGGCATGCTACCATAACAAAAAATCCTAAACATGGAATTAGCATGAGGGTTTTAGCAAAATTATTAAGAATTGTTGGAGCAGATCAATTACATGTTGGTGCAGCAGTAGGAAAAATGTTTGAAGGTAAAGAAGATGTTATAGAAAATTGTAAAGCCTTAAAAGAAAAAATGTGGAAATTTAAATCTGTTATGCCCGTCGCTTCTGGCGGTCTTTCCCCCCTTAGTGTACCAAAATTAATTGAAATTTTTGGAAATGATGTTGTTATTCAAGCTGGAGCTGGAATACATGGTCATAAGCTTGGAACAAAAGCTGGTGCAATTGCTATGAGACAATCGGTTGAGGCAGTAGAAAAAGGAGTTCCATTAGAGGAATATGCAAAGAGTCATGAAGAACTTAAAGTTGCTTTAGAGCAATGGAAATAAAATTGTTTAATAAGAAAGATATTCATTGGAAAAAAATAATTAAAAAAAGTAAAAGCAACATTTTGGTCTTTTATTCTATTTCTTATAGGACCTTTTTGGCTTCATTTTTTCGTTTTGGGAGTCTTATAAGTTTTATTTTATCTTATTTGATATTTTTTTGTTTTTTAATTTTTGTATGAAGTAGGTTATTTCAAAAGAGATTTTTATGATGCAAGAGAAGATTTCCTGGTAATAAAAAAGGTGTTTTTATGCCAAGAGAAACTATTTTACCTTATGAAAAATTGCAAGACGTTTATGTAGATCAAGATATTTTTGTAGGATGTTCACGTATCTACTGCGACATTTCTTTCAGGAATAGAAGCTCATATAAGATGGGTAAACAAGAAAAATGCAGAAGCAATTGGAGAAATAATTCTTGAAAATATTCGTAAAAGTAAAATGAAATAATGAATGAAAAGGTTTATAGACTAGATTATATTAGAGAAATTTTAACTTTTGTTCTTTATATCTATCTGCTTTTGTATCTATTTCCTTATTTCTAGTTTATTTCTTTTATATTTTATTTTTTATTATTTAGCATTAAGAGTACAGTTATAGGAGCTTAAAGAGGATAGTATTTTTATAAAAAGGGAATAATAGCAAAAAAGCAAATTCTTATACCTTATTTCGAAATTCAAGATATACAAGAGCAACAACATTTTTTACATAGATTAATGGGTATAGAAAATTTGATAATTCTTACATTAGCTAAAGAAAGATCAGGTTTACTAGAATGTCTCAAAAAGGAAGATGCGAAAGAAATTTGTGAGGAAAATAAATAATAGATCGAGCAATTACATCACTTGGATAAGAAAAGCAGTGAAACATTCTTTTTTTTTATCTTATTCAAAGTTTTATTTATGAAAGCTATTTCAGAATGGTTTTGGGTAATAGCTAGTATTATTGCTGGGTTAATTATTTTTTCCATTGTTCGATACAATACCATTCAAATGAACATTATTAATGAGGAGCAAAGAAGTTTATCTCAATTTGATGAAATGAAAGGTATAATTAATGATTTATGCTTAAGTTTTTCCGGTAATGTAAGAACCTATACTTTAACTTTAAGTGAAACTATAGATGGTATATATGCTTCAAAAGATAAACATACAGAATTTAATAAAGACGAACTAGTAAAGAAAATTTTGAATGAAGAACTTTCGCAAGGAAGATTTTTATGTATAAAAGTTAGGAATCAAAGATTAAGATGTGATGAATTATATTGTAATACCTCTTTCATTTATGTTGGTTCTGTTCCAGAAGAATTTTCACTAAGTGCCTTAACTAATAGACTAATGGGAAGGAGCCCTGTTTTTATCTACGATCTCATTTTAAGCAAAACAGAGGAAGAAGTTTATGTTACTAAGGAAAAAGTTCCCCCTCTTCCACCACAACCATCTCCACCTAAACCACAACCTCCACCCCCAGTACCTCCACCACCAAAAGCTTGCACTCCAGAGAGTTTGATAAATCTTGTAAATGTAGAAGAAGCTATGAAAAATATAAACTACTTAACACAAAAATCTAGAAGTTGTGGAAGTTCTTGGAATAGTGAAACAGCAGATTATATAAAGAAAGCTTTAGAATCATATGGATTAAATAATGTATATTTCGAAGATTTTAACTACGTAAGAAATATTGTAGGGGAAATTGGGAGTGGAAATAATGTGATTATTGTTACAGGTGGACATAGAGATAGTGTCTCGAATTGTCCAGGTGCTGTTGATAATGCTGCTGGAACTTCTGTTGTTATGGAATCTGCTAGAGTTTTAGCTACATGTAAGGATGAGATAAAGAATTACAAGATAAGATTTGTATTGTTTGATTGCGAAGAGCGAAGTTCTTTAAGTCCAGGTCTTTTAGGTTCTTCTGTTTATGTTAATACACATAAAAACGAAAATATTAAAAGAATGTTGAATTTCGATTGTTTAGGTTTAAAAGATAGTCCTGGTTTGACAATTTTTAGAACAGCTATTGATTTATCAAATTCAGCTGATAAGGCATGTAATTATCTTGGATTAAATTGTATGAAAATGGGTCAAGCTCCATGTGCAAGTGACCATTGTCCTTTTGACGAAAATGGAATACCTTATTTATTTGCAATAAACTATGGTTTTACATGCGGACCTTGTTATCATTGTATGAGTTGTATGGATGATATTTCTCAAATAGATAAAACTAGAATGGAATGGGCTTTAAAGTTTGCAGTTTATGTTTTAGCAGACCTTTATTTAAAGTAATCAAATAAAATATTATCAACAATTACCTTCATCAAAAGCAATTTTATACCAATTTTCTTTTTCTGCACGATCAGATCCAAAGGTATTTTTCAGAAAATTTTTAAATTTGTCATAAGTGCATATACTGTTTGAAAATCCTACTTTATCTTTAAGGTTTTCGCTAGCTAATTTCACATCACCAAGTTTTTGCATGAATGCATCACAAAGCATTTTTTTACATTTTTTAAGAGCTTCTATACCAGGACCAAATCTATCTTCACAAGAAACAACTAAGAAACAATAAATTCTATTTTCACACGCATACCATCCATATTTACCAATTGATATTATATCATTTTTTATACCATTTTTATCCCAATCATCTCCTGGATAGTAGTATGTACAGTAATCTAAGCTATCTGTATCTTTGCAATAGTTTTGACATTTTGTTATGAATTCAGTTACTTTTAAGGTTTCTTCATGCTTTTCAATTTTTTTCCCACTTAGATAGTTGAGAATTAAAGTTATCAATACAGAAGCAAGTACTATAAGTACAACAAGCATTATTATCATTTCCAAGCTAATTTGACCTTTTTTCATAATATTCTGTTTGTTTTTTAAACTTATATTTTAGTAAAAAAATGTTAACTTTCGAATTCTATAATTTTTTCGTCTTCTGTAACAATGATTGGTATAAACCATTCTTGATTTTTCAAAACAACTATAACATTTTTTCCAAGCTTATTTTCCCAAGTTATTAAGTCTTTAATTTCTATCTTTTCGATTTCTTTTGACTTATTTTTAAAATATTCTATAACTAATTCTTTTATTTTCTCATCAGATATTTTTATTTCTCGTATTTCACATTTATTAATTTCAATATTACAAATCTCTCCTTTTCCCCAACATTCACAATCTATACAACATTCATAAGGTGTTTCAAATGGTTCACATTTTTTATTTCCACATGTAGGTGAAATACAAACCCCTTCATGGCAATACATTCCAAATTGACAGGAACAATCTATTTTACAATTTAAACAATTTTCCCCTTTTTCGCAAACAAGATTACCGCAAACGGGAGCTTTAAAAAACAAAAAAAGAAGTGAAAAAATAAAAATAAAAGCTGTAATTATTAAAAGTGAAATTTTTTTATTGATAAACATATTATAAATTTGTTTTCATTTTTTAAATATATTTTTGGGAGTTTTGTTTTAAAAACTAAGATATAATAACTACCGAGGTAGTTTACTTATGTTTTGAAAAAGAGGAAGATTAATTAAAAGATAACTTTTCAATAAATAATGCTTAAGTTAACTTAAAATTATGAATTTGAGTAAAGTACTAAGTTCAGAAAGAACAATAAAAGCGAAAGAATCTGTTGAAAAGGCTTTTAAAAGCTATTTGCTTTATAGGCAAAAATCTTTTGAGAAAATTGATGTTGAAAAATTAAAGAGTGAATTAAGAAGAATAAAAGAAAGTGCAATTTCAAATTTGGATGAGCTTAAAAAGAAAGCTAAAGAAAATTTTAAAAATCAAGGAATAAAAGTTTTTGAAGCGAAAAATGCAAAAAAAGTTAGAAAAATTCTTTTTAAAGTAATACCAAAAAATGAAAAAATAGTTAAATCAAAATCAAATGCAATTAATTAAATAGAATTTAAAAAATTTTTTAAAAATAGGAATAAAATAATAGAAACTGATTGTGGAGATTTTTTGATTGATATTTGTGGAGAAATTTCTACTCATCCTGTAATTCCAGCTTTACATATTTCAATAGAAAAAATTGTTAACAAAATAAAAGAAAAATTTAAAGTTAATATTGATAAATCTCCTGAAAAAGTAGTAGATTTTATAAAAAACTATTTAAGAAAAGAAATTTTGAGTTCGAAAATTGGTTTAACTGGAGCAAATGTGATTTCTTCAGATGGGGGAATTTTTATTCTTGAAAATGAAGGTAACATTTCATTAATTTCAAAACTTGTTGAAACACATATAATAATTGCTGGAATTGATAAAATAGTAAATTCTATTCAAGATGCTATAACAATTTGTCAAGCTTCATCTATTTGGGGAACAGGATCTTTATTACCTTCTTATATAAATGTTATTTGTTCTCCAAGTAAAACTGCTGATATTCAGGAGAAAATTGTTTATAATGTACATGGCCCAAAAAATGTTTTTTTAGTTTTAATTGATAATGGTAGAAGTGATGCAATAAAAAATGGTTTAGCAGAAATTTTTTATTGTATAAATTGTGGTTCATGTCTTTACTTTTGTCCAGTTTATAGGCAAATTTTTGATAGCTATGGTTATAATTATTTTGGTGGTATTGGAGTTGTAAAAACAGCTTTTATTAATGATTTAAAAACAGCTTTTGAAAACGGACTTTATTATTGCACTACTTGCCAATCTTGTAAGTTTAATTGTCCATTAGATATTAATATTCCAGAAATTATGAGGAAGTTAAGAGAAATTTGTGTAAGCAAGGGAATTGAAACAGAGGGAAATAAAAAAATGATAAAAAATATAAGAGAATATGGAAATCCTTTTGGAAAAATAGAAGAAGGTAAAATTCCAAAAGAATTGTATTGTTGTTAGTAAAATGAGAAAAAATTTTATTTTTATTTGTATTTTTGTTATTTTCTTCATTTTATTTGTAATCTCAAAAAATTTTAACAAGTCTTTAATCTCAACAAATTTAATGCAGGAAATTGGTTATAGTGATAAAATAGAAGAAGCTATAATAAATTGCACTTCATGCAATGTTTGTCCCGATGGAACAGTTTTAGAGCAGGGAAAAATATGTGTTTATTTATTTTGGGGTCAAGGCTGTCCTTATTGTGCCAAAGAAAAAGTTTTTCTTGAAAAATTAGTTAAAAAGTATCAAAATTTAGAAATTCATGATTTTGAAGTTTATTATAATTTTACTAATGCAGAGCTATGGAAGCTAATATGCAAAAAATATAAAACACAACCTTCTGCCGTTCCAATGACTTTTATAGGAAACAAAGTTTTTATTGGTTTTGTTGATAGAACATTTTACAGCTCTTTTAATTTACTTCCAGCTATAATTTTTACAATATTTTTTATTCTTGCAAGAAAATTAAAGATTTTTTTATTAGCTTTTTTACTAATTTCAACTACATATGCTCAAGAGATTTATCATCCAATTTTAGGAGATATTGGTAAGCTTCCAATAGTTTTAATTGGAATTGTTGCAGGCTTATCTGATGGAATTCTTAATCCATGTGCTTTATCTGTTCTTTTTTTTATAGTTGCATATATGTTAGCTTTGGGTTCAAGAAAAAAGTTAATTGCAATAGGAATTTTTTACTCAATAACAATATTTCTTGTTTACTTTTTCTTCATGTATTTATTGCTTAATGCAATTTCTTTAACTAGTTATTACCTTGGTTATACATGGATAATAAGATATGTTTTGGGAGCAATAGTTATGGCTTTTGGAATAGTAGAAATTAAAGAGTTCTTTTTATTTGGCAAATGGTTTTCATTAGAAATTCCAAAATTTGCAAAGCCAAAAATAGAAAAGTTAGTTAAATCTGCAACTATACCTTCAGCAATTATTCTAGGCTTTTTAGTTAGCTTGGTTGAAATTCCATGTGCTGGGGTATTTCCACTATTTTATACTTCATTTCTTTCTACTTCTATATTTGCTGGAAATTTATCATGGATTGAAGCTATTTTTTATATAGCTTTGTACAATGTTTTCTTTGTTGTACCATTATTAATTTTAACTTTAATATTTTATTTTGGTTTTTTGAAAATAGAAGAAGCTGAAAAGAAAAGAGTTAAGTTAAGAAGGTATATGAGATTAATTACTGGAATAATTTTAATTGCTTTAGGATTTGCTTTCTTTGTAGGATGGATATGAAAAAATTATTTAATAAGTTAAGGGGAGGAAATATTTTATATTATCCTGGCTGTTTAACAAAGTTTGTTGCTAATGAGTTGGGAGAAAACTATAGAAAAATTTTGAGGAGTATAGGAATAGATTTTATTGAGCTTAAGGATTTAGAAGTTTGTTGTGGTTCTCCAGCTTTAAATGCTGGTTATAAAAAAGACGCAAAAAAGATTGCTGAAAAAAATTTTAAAACTTTTAAAGAACATTCTATAAGAAAAATAATAACACCTTGCCCAGCTTGTTATAAAGTTTTTTCTCAGGATTATCCAAAGCTTTTGGATAAATGGGATATAGACGTTGAGCATACTACTCAAACAATAGCTAAAGCAATAAAGGAATGTAAGTTAAAGTTGAATAAAAGGTTTAATGCTTTAATAACTTATCATGACCCATGCCATTTGGGAAGATATTCAAAAATTTACGAAGAGCCAAGGGAGGTTTTGAAATTTTTAGGTTTTAAAATTTCCGAGATGGAATTTTCAAGAGAAAACTCTTTTTGCTGTGGTGGTGGGGGAGGTGTTCTTGGAAATTATCAAGAGCTAGCAAATGAAATAGCAAAAGAAAGAATTAAGCAAGCAAAGAAAACAAAAGCTAGAATTCTTATTACAGCTTGCCCTCTTTGTTATATTCATTTGAAAAAGTTTGCTAATGATATTGATGTGAAGGAGATTTCTGAATTTTTTGTTTATAGTTGAAATTTCGGAAAGATAAAAATATATTTTATGAAATATTGGGCATTAAGTATTGATGAAATTTTTAAAGCTCTTGGCTCTAGTAAAAATGGTTTAAGTGAGAAAGAAGCTTTATCAAGATTACACAAATATGGAAAAAATGAATTGAAAAAAGAAAAAACAAATTCTTTCAAAGTTTTTTTAAGACAGTTTAAAAGTTTTTTAATCATAATTTTGTTCATAGCTTCATTAATTTCTTTTTTTGTTGGTAATCAGCTAGATGCTATGATAATTCTTGCTATTGTATTTTTTAATGGTATAATTGGTTTTCTTCAAGAATATCATGCAGAGAAATCAATTGAGATGTTAAAAAAGCTAATTTCAGATACAATAACTGTTATTAGAGATGGTAAAAAGAAGGAAATAGATGTTACAAATCTTGTTCCTGGGGATATAGTTATGTTAGAAGAAGGAGATAAAATACCTGCAGATTGTAGAATTATATGGCAAGAAAATTTGAAAATAGATGAATCTTCTTTAACAGGTGAATCTATACCAGTATCAAAAACTACTGAAATTTGCAAAGAAGATTCTGTACTTGCAGAAAGAAAAAACTCATTATTTTCCGGAACTTCTGTTGTTAATGGTAGATGTATTGCTATTGTTGTAAATACAGGAATGCAAACAGAATTGGGAAAAATTGCAAAGCAAATCCAAGTTGAAAGTCCTCCAACTCCATTACAAAAATATTTAGATGAGTTTGGAAAGAAAATAATTTTAGCAGTTTTGATAATCGTTTCTATAATTTTTTTCATCAGCTATTTCTTTAAAGCTGGAGATTTTATTACTATACTTTTAACTTCTGTTAGTCTTGCAGTGGCTGCAGTCCCAGAAGGTTTACCAGCAATTATTACTTTATCATCAGCAATAGGAGTAAAAAGAATGGTTAAAAGAAAGACTTTGGTTAGAAGATTATTAGCGATTGAATCTTTAGGCACTGTAACTGTTATTGCTACAGATAAAACAGGGACATTAACAGAAAATAAAATGAAAGTTCAAAAAGTTTATTATTCTGGTAAAATTACAAGTGTAAAACTTTGTAAGAGTGATATGCTTTTTAGAATTGGTCTTGTTTGTAATAATGCAGATTTAGAAAGGGGTGACCCAACAGAAAGAGCTTTAATTGATTCTGCAAAAGAATTTGGTTTAAATACAAAAAAGGAAAGAAAAATGTATGTTAGAATAAAAGAAATTCCTTTTAGTTCAATAAGAAAAAGAATGGCCGTTGTTTGTAAATATAATAGTAAAACATTTAGCTTTGTGAAGGGTGCTCCAGATGTTGTTATAAATTTATGCAATAGAATTATGATAAATGGAAAAGTAAGAAAAATTACAAAGAAGGATAAAATGCAAATAATTAAAGTTTTAAATTTGCTTGCATCTAAAGGTTTGCGTGTTATTGCTTTTGCTTATAAAGAAAGTGGGGAAGAGCCCGAGAAAAATTTAATTTTTGTTGGGATGCAAGGAATGATAGATCCACCAAGAAAAGAAGTGAAAAATGCTATTAAAGTATGTAAAGAAGCTGGAATTAGAGTGATTATGATAACAGGAGACCATCCATTAACTGCAAAAAATATTGCTAGTGAAATTGGAATGGAAATTGGTGGAATAGTAAGTGGAGAAGAGCTTAATAAAATGGATGAAAAAACTTTTGATGAAATTGTTAATAAAGCTAATATTTTTGCTAGGATAGAACCTTCTCAAAAATTAAAAATTGTACAAAAATTGAGAGAAAAAGGAGAAATAGTAGCTGTTACTGGAGATGGTATAAATGATGCTCCAGCTTTAAAAAATTCAGATATAGGAATTGCAATGGGAATTAGAGGAAGTGATGTAGCAAAAGAAGCATCTGATATGGTAATACTTGATGATAACTTTGCAACTATTGTTAGTGCAGTAGAAGAAGGAAGAAGAATTTTTGATAATATAAAAAAATCAATTAATTATTTGTTATCAAATAATTTTGGTGAAGTTTTAATAGTTTTTTTAGCATCTTTATTTTTGTTACCGTTACCAATAACTGCAATCCAGCTTCTTTGGATTAATTTATTAACAGATGGTTTTCCAGCTATTGCATTAGGTTTAGACCCAGCAAAAAAAGGTATAATGAAGGAAAAAAGAAAGAGAACAAAAATTATAGATAAAATTATGTTTATAACGATTTTGCAAACTGGTATTTTAATAACAATAGGTTCTCTTTATTTATTTAAAATTGGATTGATTGATAATTTAATGAAAGCACAAACAATAGTTTTTACAACTCTTGTTCTATTTCAGTTCATAAGGTTAATTGTTATTGAAACAGAATATAACATGAGCATATTTTCAAATAAATACCTCTTATTTGCTTTAATTGTTTCATTAATTCTTCAGCTAACTGTTATTTATACACCTTTAAGCCAATATTTTAAAACAGTTAGTTTAAGCTTGTATGATTGGAAAAATATTTTATTAACTCTTTTTGTTATAGGGATAGTAAATTATTCTCTAGCAAGATTAATTTCCAAAAAATTATAAAATAAATGTGGAAGTAGAAAGAAAAAGATGGTTTTTGGTTTTGTTTGGATTAATTATAATGTTATGTTTAGGTTCAATTTATGCTTATAGTGTAATTTCTCTACCTTTAAAAAATGTTTTTGAATCATATGGTTTAAAAGTTACTTATACAGAAATGCAAATTCCATACATGGTTTTTCTTTTTCTTTTTGCTATTACAATGCCTTTAGTTGGTAAATATATAGAAAAATATGGACCAAGAAAAATAGCTTTTATAGGAGCAATTTTTGTAGGTTTAGGTTGGTTTTTAGCATCTTTTGCAAAATCTCCATTTGAGTTAATATTATTTTATGGAGTTATTGGAGGTTTTGGTGTTGGTTTAACATATAATTGTCCAATAGTTGTTTCAGCTAGATGGTTTCCAGATAAAAGAGGTTTGGCAGTTGGTTTAACTCTTTTAGGTTTTGGTTTTTCAGCAGCTTTAATAGCTCCCTTTATAGATTTTTTAATATCAAGTTTTAATATTTCTATAGCACTAAAAATATTGGGTATAATGTTTTTTGTTTTAATAGCTATCTCAGCAAGCTTTTTATCTTTTCCTTCAAAAAATTGGAAACCAAAAGGATTGAAAGAATTTAAAAAGGAAGTAAAAACTATAGAGCTAAAAATGGAAGAAATGATAAGGACAAAAACATTTTATATTTTATGGTTTAGTTATGTTATAGGAACTTTAGCTGGATTAATGGCTATAGGTGTTTCTAAGCCAGTTGGATTAGAAGTTGCTTCAAATAAAGAAATTTCTTCATTTTTAACAATGTTAATAACAATTTTTGCATTTTTTAATGGAATTGGCAGACCTTTATTTGGTTGGTTAACTGATAAAATTTCCCCAAGAGGAGCAGCTATTTTGTCTTTTTCACTTATTTCTTTTGCATCTATTTTGATGTATGTAAATAAAACTTCATTGATGGCTTATGCTATTTCTTTTTCTATTTTATGGTTAAACTTAGGTGGTTGGCTTGCCATAGCCCCAGCAACAACAGCTAAATTTTTTGGAACTAAAGATTATGCTAGAAATTATGGGGTTGTTTTTACAGCTTATGGAGTTGGTGCTATAGTCGGTAATGTTCTTGTTGGTCAAGTTAAAGATATTTTTGGTTCATATATAATGGTTTTTCCATATGTATTGGCTTTAGCTTTGTTTGGATTAATTTTGGCAAATTATTTAAAATCTTGTGCCAGCTAATTTACCAAAAGAATGGTTCGTTGTAGAAAAAGAGTATTTAGAGGAAAGAAATTTAGAAAGAAAAATTGAGCTATTGAAAAAACTCATATCAGTAACACCAAAGCACAAAGGAACTGAAAATCTTTTAGCAGAATTGAGAAAAAGGCTTTCTAAGTTAGAGGAGCAATTAGAGAAGAAATCAAGAAAGCAAATAGCAAGGCAAGCTTCAATAAAAAAATCTGGAGATTTATTAGTTGCAATTATTGGTTTAACAAAAAGTGGAAAAAGTTATTTGTTAAACGCTTTAACAAATGCAAAAGCAGAAGTTAGTTCTCAACCATATACAACAAAAGAACCAATAACTGGAATTTGCTTTTTTGAAGGTGTTTCAATTCAGTTTGTTGAAATTCCTTCATTTTTTCTACCAAGACATATGAGTATAGCTCGTATTGCAGATTTGCTTTTAGTTTTAGCTAATACTGATGAAGAAAGAATTGAGATGGAAAAAATTATTAAAGAAAATAAAATAGATAAGAAAAAAATTTTCTGGTCAATTAGTAATAAAGATTATGAAAAGCTTTTGAAAAATATTATAGAAGAGGCTGAAATTATAAGAGTTTTTACAAAACCAATTGGGAAAGAAAAAGAAGAAAAGGCTTTAGTATTAAAGAAAGGTAGCACAGTAAAGGATTTGATTGAAAAAATAAATGAAAATTGGATTAAAAGTTTTAAATTTGCTAGAGTTTTTGACAATACTCCTTTTTCTGGAAGAAGAGTTGGGCTGAATTATTTGCTTAAAGATAAAGATATAATCGAGCTACACATATGATTTATTTTTTGTTGTATTGAGTAGTGTAATTGGTTTATTGCTGTTATTAAGAAAAAAATTTGCAATAAAACTTTCCAGCTATTTAATTAATTTCGCAGCAGGAGCATTATTGGCTGTTTCTTTTTTATATATTACCAGAGTCTTTTTTATTTGTTAAAATAGAGTTAATTCTTTTATTTACATTTTTTGAATTTTATCATTTCTTATTTCGATTTTATAAAGATTGCAGGGGGTGGGATTTGAACCCACGAAGGCACTAAGCCACTGGCACCTCAAGCCAGCGCCATTGACCAGGCTAGGCGACCCCTGCTCTAAAAAAATTACACAACAATTCTAGATATTTTACCTAATGAAGAAAATCTTTCTATAGCTTCCATAGCTACAGCTCCTCTTATTTCACTTCCAATTGGTTCTCCTTCTTCATTTATCAAAACAGCTGCATTATCCTCAAATCTTACTCTAATTCCATCCACTCTTCTTATTTCAGCTCTTTGTCTTATTATTACTGCATTAACAACTTGCTTTTTAAGTTTTGGAATTCCTTCTTTTACACTACATTTAATCCAATCAGCAATTCCAGCTCTTCCTCTCCTTCTCCTAACTCCTTTATAACCTTTAACTGAAATTATTTTTAAAACATATGCTCCACTATTATCTGCACAGGTTAAATAGCTTCCAACTTCCAAACCTTTTTTTGGCTTTGAAGATATACCTTTCATATTTTTTCAATTACTACAAATGCTTTTAGCTTGCTTAACTTTCTACATTCAGCAATTTTTACAATATCACCTTCTCTTGCACTAATACAATCTGGATTATGTGCATATAGCTTGCTTTTTCTTCTTTCATATCTTTCATATTTTGGTATATAGTGCAAATATTCTCTTTCAACTACTACCGTTTTAAATGGTCTTGCTGAAACTACTTTTCCTATAAAAACCTTTTTTCTAACTGGTAATTTTCCGTGCCATGGACACTTTTCATCGTTACATTCTTTTTCTGGTGGTTTTGCATCCAGTCCAATATTTCTTGCTGGCATAAAATTTAGATATTAGAAATAAAATTTAAAATGCTTTTATTGGATGAAATAGAATTTAAAGGTAGTGAAAAAATAAAAGCTACTCACAATACAACGTTTGAAATAACTAGAGAAAATTATATAACAGAAAGAGGAGATTGTATAATTGGTATAAATGCTAATAAATCTATAAAGGATATTAATGAGTATGCAAAAAATTTTTTGTTAAATGGTAATAAAATTATTTTAGAAATTAAGGTTGATAATTTTTCTGATAAAATAATAGCTTTTGGGAGCAAGGATTTAATTTTAACTAATGAAAAATCTATTGTTGTGAGAAAAAGTAATTTTATAGATGATAGAACTCTTTGCATAAAATCTAATAAAGCCGCTATTGATATAGATAGAAATATAATAAATGAATTGAAAAAAGGTAAAAATGGAAAATTAATTTTATGGAAGCTATAGAATTGGAGAAGTTAATAAGGGAATTGGAAAAAATTAGAGGTAGGCATACTGAGCTAATTTCATTATATATTCCAGCTGGAGCAAACATACATGAAATATCCAATCAACTAATTCAAGAAAAGGGTACAGCCGAAAATATAAAATCAAAAACAACAAGAAGAAATGTTATAACAGCTTTAGAAAAAATTATTCAGCATTTAAAATTGTTTAAACAAACTCCACCAAACGGTTTGGTTATTTTTTGTGGAAATATTTCGCCAACAGAAGGTAAAGAGGATATAAGGCTTTGGAGTTTTGAGCCACCAGAACCATTAAGAGTAAAAAAGTATTGGTGTGATCAAGTTTTTGTTTTGGATTTTTTAAAGGAAATGATAGAAACAAAAGAAATTTATGGATTAATTGTTTTAGATGCTAGAGAAGCAAACATAGGAATTTTAAAGGGAAAAGAGTTATCAATAATAAAAAATATTGATTCAAATGTTCCAAGCAAAAGTATTAAAGGTGGAATGTGCTTACACCCATCTACAATTGTTTTTGCTAAAAATGATTTTTTAGAAATAAAAGATTTAGTTGAAAAATCAAAAATACTTTCATTTTCTTTTAAAAGGAATGAAAAAGTTTTAGCAGAAGTAAAAGCAATATTTAAAAGATTTGTTGAAAAAGCAATAAAACTAACTTTAGAAAATAATACTCAAATAATAGCAACAGCTGAGCATAAAATATTTGTTTTTAAAAATGGTATTAAAGAAATAGCTTGTGAAAAAATTTCTTTTGGTGATTTAATTGTTTGTGAGAATGGTTTTTATAGGGTTGTTAAAAAAGAAATTGTTTTTGTTAATGACTGGTTTTATGATTTATATATACCAAAATATTGTAAGTATTTTGCAAATGGTATATTAGTACATAATTCTCAAATGAGATATGATAGGATAAGGGAGCAAGCAATTATAGAATTTTTAACTAAGGTTGGAGAAATTTCTTCCAAAATATTTCTAGAGCAAAAAAACTTAAAAGGAATAATAATAGGAGGACCAGGTTATGTTAAAGAAGATTTTGTAAAAGGGGATTACTTACATTATCAACTAAAGCAAAAAATAATTGGGGTAGAAAGTGTTAGCTATACTGGGGAATTTGGTTTAAAAGAGCTTGTTGAAAAAGCTAAAAATTTAATTAAGGAAACAGAATTAGCTAAGGAAAAGGAAATTGTTGGAATGTTTTTTTCTCTTTTGAAAAATGAAAGCAAAAATGTTGTTTATGGTTTGGAAAATGTTTTAAAAGCTTTAGAATTAAATGCAATAGAAAAGCTTTTGATTTATGATGAACTTAAAATACTTGAGGAAAATTATGTTTGTAGTTGTGGGTATGAAAAAACTATAATTAGAGAATCTACTAAAATTTTTGAAGTTAAGTGCGATAAATGTAATGCTAAAATGAGCTTGAGAAATCAAAGAGATATAACTAAAGATATAATTTTAAAAGTAAAGGAAAAAAATGGAAATGTTTTTTACATATCTAATGAAAGTGAAGAGGGTATTCAATTTGTTAATATAGCCGGAATAGGGGCTATTTTAAAATATCCTATAAATTAAATTTATGAAGAGTAAGAGTTTGAAAAAAATAGTACTAGTATTTTTGATTTTAGTAATTATTTTGCTTTTAATAGATTTGGTTACTTCAAAAATTAATGGAAGTAGTTTAATCAATTTCTTTCCTTGTTTATCAAAGAATTGCTGAAACAAATTTAATTGGTTTTATTTTTCCAATTCTAATAGGTTCTCTTAGAAAAACTAGCCTTTTTCTACTTCCAGCTACGCTACCTTTTAATATTATATAATGGGTTTTTATTAAACCATAGTTTATTATTCCACCTTTTGGATTTATTTCATTACCATTTTCACCAATTTTTAATATTTGCTTATTATATTCTGTTCTTCTTTGGAATCCCATTTGACCAGCCATTGGAACAGTCCATCTAACTTTTCCAGGTCTTTCTTGACCAAGACTACCGACATGTCTCCTTTTTTTCTTAGCATGTCTATTTTGTATTTTTACACCAAATCTTTTAACAGGACCTTGTGTGCCTTTACCTTTTGTTACAGCTATAACATCTACAAACTGACCTTCTCTAAAAACATTTTCTATTGTAATTTCTTTTCCCAATATAGATTTTGCATATTCAAAAATTTCATCTATATTATTTCCACCTATACCAATTTCAAATATTTCTGGTTTCTTTTTTCCTATGCCGGAAATTCTTGGTTGGGTACAGCAAATAGCTCTTATTGATGTTATTTTTGATAAATCAATCGAATTTAAGTATTGAGAATAATCTTTTGGTTTAATTCTAACTTTTCTATAAATATCTTTTGGCAAATTTTGAGTATAAACATCTTTAATTGCTTTTCCATTTGAATAAAATCTTAATCCAATTACAATTAATGGTGGGCATTCTAATATTGTTGAAGGTATAGCTACTGGTTTATTATTTTTATCTAATGCTTTAACTGTACACATAGTAGCTTTATATCCAGCAAATGCCAAAAGCTTTATTTTATCTATTTTTGGGTAAGTTTTTATAACAGGGTAAATTCTTTTACTTCTTTTTCTTGGGTAAAAAGCAAGACTTCCTCTTCTAGGCTTTTTAATTTCTGGCATAAAAATTAATTTTATGGGTAAATATAAATTCAAATATAAGCAATCTTTTATAGAGAAAAACAAAATTTTATTAATTTCTATAATTTTTGCTCTTTTTATAATTTTACTAGTAAAATTAACTCCACCTAAAAAGGTTGAAATAAAGATAAATGAAACAGAAAGCGATATTTGCATGAAAAAGTTTTTAATTTATTGTAAAGTTTGGAAAGCTTTTTATTATAGTCAAAGCATGAAACCAGAAGGTGGTTGGGAAAACTATTCAAAAAATTATAATTGCAAAGGTTATGTAGATAGTGCAGAAAGCTGTGAAGAATTTCTTAAAAAGATTGAATAAGGATTTTTATGAAAGGGATACTGCTATTGTAGCTAAGGAATTATTAGGTAAGGTTTTAGTTAGAAGGCTTGGAGAAAAAACATTAGCTGGAATTATTGTAGAAACAGAAGCGTATTATGATGAAAATGATCCTGCTTCTCGAGCTTATTTAGGTAGACCAAAGTATTGTGTAGAATTAATGAAGGGTGATGTAGGAAAATCTTTGGTTTATATGGTTCATGGAAATTGGTTGTTTAATGTTGTTGCTCATGCTAAAAACAAAACTGGAGCAGTTTTAATAAGGGCAATAGAACCAATTAATGGAATTAAAATTAAAACAAATGGTCCAGGAAAGCTTACAAAAGCTATGAAAATAACAAAAGAATTGAATGGGATTTCTTTAATTGATGGAAATGATATTTTTATTTGCTCTTTTAGTAATAAAAATAGTTTTGAAATTTGTTCTAGCTATAGAATAGGTGTAAAGAGAGATTTACCAATAAAGCTTAGATTTTTTATTAAGGGAAATAAATTTGTTTCTAAATAGTTAAAAGCAAATTTATATATTTATACCATACTACATTTACCATGAAAGCTAAAATATCATTGTTTCTAATAGCAGTACTAATGTTTTCAGTAGTTTTACCAATTGCTGATAGTTCTAAAGAGTCCTTAGAAAAAATAGAGTTCATTCATTGGAAGAAAGGAGCTGTCAAAGGACAAGCTAAATCACCATCAAATACATGTTACAAGTTTCTAACACCAACAAAAGTTAGATGGAAAATATTACCAGTTAATTATGTAATAAATCCAATAAATCCACAAGGTTTATCTACAGATTTTATAGGACAAGCTATTCTAACATCTGCCGAAACATGGGATACTGTTACTAGTAAAGAATTGACATCAAATACATATGAAATTGATTACACTGCAAGCTATGGAGTTCAAGACTATAAAAATTCTATAGTTTTTGGAAATTATCCAACTGAAAATGTTATAGCAGTAACAACAGTATGGTATATTCCATCAACAAAAGAAGTAGTAGAGTTCGATATGATGTTCGATACAGACTGGGTTTGGGGAGACGCTACTTTTGATCCAACAGTAATGGATTTACAAAATATAGCTACACATGAATTTGGCCATGCCTTTGGTTTAGGTGATGTTTATTCATCGAGTTGTACAGAGGTAACTATGTATGGATACTCAGATTATGGGGAAACAAAGAAGAGAACATTAGAATTACCAGATATTACAGGACTACAAATACTTTATGGTCAATAAACCTAAACTTTCTTTTTCTTTTTTTAATACATAAAATAGAGAGCTTTGTTTTATATTTAAATGGTTTATTTTAGGTAATTTAATTTTTATAACAAGTGGGGGCGCTGGGATTTGAACCCAGATTGCTGGCGCCCAAAGCCAGTGTCCTACCAAGTTAGACTACGCCCCCATTTAAATCAATTTTATTTAAAAAAATTATTATATGAGCGAGAAGAAGTCAATGATTGATAGAATTAAGGAAGTTATGTATGACCCAAAAAGAATAAGAAATGTAGCTACTTCTTCACATGTTCATCATGGGAAATGTGTCAGTAGGGATGCTTTAATATTTTTGGAAAAAGAAACGATGACTGCTGAAAACTTATTTAATATATTAAAGAATAAAGGAAGATTAATGATAAAAAATGAAATCGAAGAAGTATATGAAATTTCAGATGAGCTATATGCTTTAACTTATAACAATGGTTCTATTTCTAAAAGCAAATTAACACACATTTGGAAAATAAAAAATGATGATATACTAATAGAAATAAAAGTAAAGGATGGTAGAAGAGTTAAGGTTACTCCAGAACATAAGTTTATTGTTTTGAAAAATGGTGAAATTATTGAGGTTGAAGCAAGAAATTTGAAAATTGGAGAGAAATTAATTCTTCCAGCAATAATACCAAACTGCTCAATGAATTTAGATATAATAAAAGAAAAATTTTTGGAAAAATTATCAGAAGATTATAATTTCTTGGCTTATTTGCTTCCAGACTTTGGAAAAGTTTTGCATCAAAAAATAATTAAGTATGGTATGAAAACTGTATGGGAAAAAATAGGTTCTAAAATTTCCATGCTTTCTTTTTATCATTGTGTTAGGAAAAATAGATATAGATTAACTGATTTAGTAAAAATTGCTAAGCTTTTTGTAATAAAACTTGATTATGTTTACAATAACATTGCATATTTATCTTATAGAAAAAGTTTAAAGAGATTAAGCAAAATTAAGTTACCAAAAAGTGAAGAGGAATTTGAAGAATTTTTTTACTTATTGGGTTTACTGTTGAAAGAAAGGAGTGTTAATTCTACTAAAGAAATTTCCAAAAAAGTATTAGGAATTACATTTTCTTTAAGGAATAGTTGGCTTTTATTAAATAAGCTTTTTGGTTATTCGATAAAAGCAAAAGCAAGAAATTTGAAAGTCCCAACAATTTTTTTCAATTTACCTAAAAATTTTGTTTTAAATTTTATTAAAGGATATTTTGATACAAAGTTTAGTATTTCTTCTAAAAATGAAAAAGTTTTAGAAGAACTTCAATTATTATTGTTAAGGTTTGGTTGTCTTTCATATATAGAAAAAGATACTAAGTTTAATGAATATTCTCTAAATATTTCTGGAAGAAAAGATTTAGAAAAATTTTTGAATTTTATAAGCTTTGATACTGAATATAAACAAAAAGACTTGTTAAAATTATATGAAAATGCAAGTATTAGTAAAGTTTTTAACTTAAATTCTTTTATTCAAATTTCAGAAAGTCCTATAATTGCTTTGGAAATTTCAGAAATTAGAAAAGTTAAAAATGAAAAATATGTTTATGATTTTACTGTAGAAGAAACACATAATTTCATTGCAAATGGAATTTTTGTTCACAACACAACTCTTACAGATAATTTAATGGCAGGTGCAGGTATGTTAGCTGAGGAAATGGCAGGGAAAGTTATGTTTACTTGGTTTGATGAGCAAGAGAGAAAAAGAGAATTAACAATTTATGGTGCTAATGTTAGTATGGTTCATGAGTATGAAGGAAAAGATTATTTAATAAATTTAGTAGATACTCCAGGTCATGTTGATTTTGGTGGTGATGTTACTAGAGCAATGAGAGCTGTTGATGGAACTATTGTTTTAGTTGATGCTGTTGAAGGTATAATGCCACAAACAGAAACTGTTTTTAGACAAGCTTTAAGAGAAAGAGTTAAACCAATTTTGTTTATTAATAAAACAGATAGATTAATAAAAGAATTAAAAGTTAGTCCTCAACAAATGATGGAAAGATTGGAGAAAATAATTAAGGATGTAAATATTTTAATTCAAAGATTTGCTGAGGAGCCATTTAATAAAGAATGGTTAGTTAGTGTACAGGATGGAAGTGTAGCTATAGGTTCTGCTTATAGAAGGTGGGCAATATCATTACCATATTTGCAAAAAACAGGAATAACATTAAAAGAAATAATGCAATTATCTAGTGAAGGAAGGGATGATGAATTAGCAAAATTAGCTCCTTTACATAGAGTTGTATTGGATATGATAATAAAGCATTTGCCAGATCCTTTGGAAGCTATAAAATATAGATTGGAAAAAATTTGGAAAGGTGATTTAAATAGTGAAATAGCAAAAGATATGCTTGAATGTAATCCAAACGGTAGATTAGCTATAATAATAACTAAAATGATACCAGATCCACATGTTGGTTTTGTAGCTACTGGAAGAATATTTTCTGGAAAAGTTTATAAGGGAAAAGACGTTTATTTATTAACTTCAAAAAAGCAAGAAAAGATTCAACAAGTTGCTATATTTAAAGGAATTCAAAGAATTCCTGTAGATGAAGTAGTTGCTGGAAATATAGTTGCTATCGTCGGTATACCTCAAGCTTTTACAGGAGAAACTGTTTGCGAACCAGATAAAATTATAGAACCATTTGTAGAAATTAGACATTTATTTGAACCAGTTGTTACAAAATCTGTAGAACCAAAAAATCCAATGGATTTGACAAGGGTTGTGGAAGCTTTAAAGCAAATAGCAAGAGAAGATCCTACTTTAGTTGTTAAAATAAATCCAGAAACAGGAGAATATTTAGTTTCCGGTATGGGTGAATTACATTTGGAAGCTAAAGTTGAAAATAAGTTAAAAGAAATGGGTTTAGATGTTGTTATGTCACCACCAATTGTTGTTTATAGAGAAACTGTTGAAAATACTTCCTCTGTAGTAGAGTCTAAAACTCCTAATAAGCATAATAGACTTTATTTTATTGTTGAACCATTGGAAGATAAATTATATGAAGCACTTATTAAAGGAGAAATTCCTGAGATTGATCCAAGAGAAAAGGATATAAAGCTTTTCAAAAAGATTTCTGAATATGGAATACCATATGATACAGCGAAAAAAATAGTTTCAATTTATAATAAATGTGTTTTAATTGAAGAGACTAGAGGTCAACTATTTGTTAGAGAAATTATAGAAATGGTTAAAGATGCTTTTAAAGAAGTTTGTGATGATGGTCCGTTAGCTAGAGAACCATTAATGAAAGTTAAAGTTAGACTTGTTGATTGTGATTTACATGAAGACTCAATACATAGAGGGCCAGGTCAAATAATGCCGGCAACAAAATATGGAATAAGACAAGCAATGTTAAAAGCTGGAGTAGTTTTAATGGAGCCAAAACAAATTTTAAGAATAGATGCACCTTCAGAATATATTAGTGAGATTGTTAGAGAAATAGAGAATAGAAGAGGTAGTTTGTTAGATATGAAAGAAGAAGCTGGAGCAACACAAATAATTGCTAAAATACCAGTTAGTGAAATCTTTGGATTTGATGCAAAACTTAAATCCATAACTAGTGGAAGAGGATTTTACAGTTTAATTGAAAATGTTTTTGAAAAGATTTCGACTGATTTAAGAGACGCAATAGTAAAATCAATAAGAAAAAGAAAAGGTTTACCAGAAGAAATTCCCAAGCCTGAAGTTTGATAGAATTTTTGTTTAAAGATATTGTTGATAAATTTAAAAAAGAGGAAGAAAAGTTAAATGAGATTTGTAATAAAATAGTTAAAAGCTTACCCGTAAAGAAAAAAATAGATATTAGCTTAAATGAATTTTCTATTTGTGCTGTTGATAGTGGTTATACAAAAAAACTTTTACATGTTATAGATGTTTCAATTATTAAAGTTGCTTCTGTTTTTATGAAATATGAAAACGATAAACTTGTTTATTTTAAAAAATATCCTGATAACATAAAAGAGGAGATTTTTTGTTTTAAAACTTTTAGCGAATTGGAGTTAAATAAAAAATTAAATGAAAAAAGATGGCTAAAAGAAGTTAAGTTAGCAGAGGAAGCATGTAAATTATTTAAACCAGATTTTTTATTTTTGGATGGTCCATTACTAAATATACATGTTTCAAAAAAATGTGAAAAAGAAGTGTTCGAAACATTTTCCTCATTAATCAATGAAATAAAAAATTTAGTAATTATTGGTGTTGTCGAAGATAGCAGAAGTACAGCTTTATGTACAAACTTAGCAAGCTTAGACTTTTTAACAAATGAGGAAAGAATTATTATAGATAAAACTATAGATACAAATTTGGCATATCATCTTTTAAATTTTCAAGAAAGAACAATATCCTTTTTCATCGATAAAAACATATATTTTTTCTATTTAAGAAATTCTAAATTGGATAGACCATTGAGGGTAGAAATTTTTTCAAATGGTAAAGATATAGAAAATATTGCAGATAAAGTTTCTTATGTATTAATAAAAACAGCTTTTAGCGAAACTTATCCATTTCCAGTTTCAATAATAGAAGCAGATTTAGCTTCTAGGGTTAATGAAAATGCTATCGATGAGATTTATGAAAAGTTTAAAGCTTACTTAGAAAGTTTACCGTCTTTACTAAAACTAAGAAGAAATTCCAGACCTTTTTAAACAGCTATTGGCAATTCTTTTCTTCTACCAATAATAGATAAAATTATTACAATAGCTATTATTATAACTACAGTAATTACCCCAATTAAAAAAATTGGTTGAGCTATTGTTTTTGTATTTTTTTCATATTTTTTTGCATTAATAATTTTTTCCATGTTTTCTATTTTACTTTTTATATTTTCAATTGATGTTATTAAATTTTCATATTCTTCTATTGCTTTTTTGTAATTTTTTTTATCAAGTAAAGATTTAATTTTAGCAAGAGATTCTTGAGATTCTCCAATTAGCATGCTTGCTTCACTTGTATCAATAGTTAAACCAAGATTACTACTCTCTTGAATAATAAAGGAAAGTTTATCTTTTAATGCTTGGATTTGAGAATTTAAATCATATATTTTTTCTGTTAAATCCTTGTATATACTAATACTAACTTGAAATGATACATTTTCTCCATCATAAAAAATAGTAATCATACCACTTTTTTTATCAACATTTTCAATATTTTTATAGTTTTTTGTATTTATGTTAATTAAAGCTTTGCTTTTAGAATTACCATCTATTATTTTGTTTTCTATTGTTAAGCTAACTAACTCTTTTATCTCCCTATCAATTTCTACATTTTTTATTTCTAAGCTTCCTTCTCCATTGTTAATTAACTCTATTTGAAAAGATTGTTCTCTGTTTTCAGCAATTTCATATTCATAAAATTTTTCTGTAGATAAAATACCTTTTAATTTAAGATTAACAATAATTGGCAAGTAATCAGTTTTACCATCATAAACGGCTTTTATAATTGCTTGATATTTTCCTTCTTTAATTTCTTTGCCAAATAAAATTCTTATTGTAATTTCCTTGCTTTCATCTTTGTTTAAATAAAAGCTATCGTTAGAAAAAGTTAACCAGTTTACATTAGAACTAAGATTAATTTGAAGAGGAGAGGTACCTGTATTATTTACTATTAAAATAACTTCGGCACTTCCACTTTCATTTACAAATATTTCGGGTTTTTCTAATTTTAATGAAATATTTTTTTGTGGTGGTAAGTAAAATGAAAAATTCAAAAAATCAATATCTTCATTACTATAAGCTGTTATATTAACCTCATAATTTCCATAATCGCTTTTATTTAATTCTATAGAAAAAAAGAAAGTTCCAGTATTGTTTTCTATTTTTGTTTGTTTAATTTTTTTGCTTGGAGGAATTATAGTTATATTAGCAGTTGTATCAGTAACATAACCATCCTTGCCTATTGTTGCAAACTTTAATGAAAGAGTAGAATTTTCATTTAAAAGCTCATAGTCAAAATCTTTAATTAAAAATCGCTTTAGATTAAAAGTTAAATTAGATGAAGCTAGGTTAGCAGGTATTCCTTCCTCACTTACAAAAGCTGTTGCTATGTAAGTTCCTATAGGATCATTTGAATAAGTTTTATATTCAGCACTCTTATTTAATCCAGATCCTATAAAAGTAAAGTATTCTTTATTGCCAAGTGGATTTGTTATATATCCAATTATATTAATCTCAGTTATATTAACAGAAGCTTCTACAAGTAGTGGTATTTTTTCCTCTCTAAAGTATATCTTTTTTGGAGTATGTATTTTTATTCCATAATCGCTAAAATTCAATAGCCAATCTATTGCAGAAAATAAAAGCTGGTCAATTATATTTGATTCAGAAGTATTTATCCCCCAATAAACAAATCTAAATGTTAAATTGTTAGCAAAATATAGTGTGCAATTATTTGATAAGGTTTTTACTAAGCATTCTAATGAAGTTTCTGTTTCTTCAAAATCATATATAAATGCTTTGTCCTCTATTCCAAGTGAGTATTCTCCAATTTCATAATTTTTAGTAATTGGGTGCTTTTTCACAATTTTTATACTGTTCGTTGTTACATTTTCGCCTTCTGTTGCTTTTAAAAGAATTGCATGAAATTTTGAGTTATCTTTTGTAAAATTATTTTTTACAATTTCTGTTATAATATTTTGTGGATAACCCGTTTTGCTAATTATTGCCAAATCATATTTTTTATAGTTCGAGATCCATTCTTTATTATTGAAAATAATAAATGAATCTGGAACAATACTTACGTTTATGTATTTTGTTTTTATTTTATCAAAGTAATTAAATTCGTTTGGATATAATGAATTTAAATCTGTTCTTCCAGTAGCATTAACAATAAAAGCTATTTCATAAGAAAAAGATATTGGCATTATCAAAATAATTATTGTAAGCAATAAGACTATTGATTTCATAAATAATTATCTTCTATAAATAATAAATTAATGGGGAGGGTTAGGACATCAATGGTAAAAAACATTGCCGAGAAAGTTTTTGCTGAGCATAGGAAAAAGTTTACAAAAGATTTTAATCATAATAAAAAAGTTTTGGAGAGCTTAGTAAATATAAAATCAAAAACTTTAAGAAATAGAATAGCTGGCTATATAACTTCTTTAGTTACTCGTGAATGAATTTATATACTTCTTCAAAATTTGTTAACCTATTTTCAACTATATATTCAATTTTTCCCCCTCTTTTTATTAATTCTTCTTTTATTTTCTCCATGCTTATGTTAAAATATTTATGCAGCTTTTCAAAAAAATAAATTTTAGTATTTGTGAATTTTAACTCATTTCCATCATGAAAAAATAAATTGTTTATTGTTGGTTTTCCGTATTCAAAGCTGGCTACTTCACTTATTTCGTAAACATATTTTCTGTTTTCACTTCTTCTCATTATTATTATTAAATCCAAATTTCTAACTAAACCAGGATTTATAGAAAAAGGTTCTGTTGTTAATCTATTTATTAAATCAAATGATTTTAAAGCAAATGAGGTTGAGATACAACCATTTAATCCTCCACCAATAAAATTGAAAAATATTTCAGCATCTTCTTTATTTCTGATTTCTCCATATATTAATCTATCTGGTCTTACTCTGTATATTATATTGTTAATTTCTTTTAAATCAACATCTCTTTTTAATATTGGTAACCAGTTTGTTAATGGTAATCTTAATTCATATACATCTTCAACACTAACTATTCTTTCTTCTTTGTTTATAAAAAGAGAAAGCATATTTAAAAATGATGTTTTACCAGAGCCAGGTTGTCCAGCAATTATTATATTAGCTGGCTTCAGCTTTAATCCATCAACAAAAATCCATAAATATGCTAAAGCACTTTTTGTAATTGTTCCATTTTCTATCATTTCAAAAATTGAAATTGGTACTTTTCTAAATTTTCTTATAGCTATAGAAATTTTTCTTGTTAGTGGAGGAAGAACTACTGTAATTCTTAAGTTATCAAAATAAAAACTTCCATGTTTTGTTTTTTCTAGATCGATTGGTAATGTAGTTAAAATAGATTGAAGTTTTTCTTCATCTATATGAAAATCTATTTCAGAATAACCAAATTTGCTATCATATACTTTGACTTTGTTATTTTCGCTATCATAGATAACATCCTCAACTGTTTCTTTTTCTAAAAAACTTGAAAAAATATTAATTAGTTCTTTCACAAAATTATCCAATATATCTTTGTTCTTCTTTTTCCCCTCTTTCCTCAATCATAGATTTTTTTCTTTCCTCAAATTTTTTATAATATTCTATCATTTCCTTAGTTAAGCTTGGTCCAATTTTTTTAAGAGCTTCTTCAAAATGTATTTTTTTAACTTCTTTTGCATTTATATCTTCTCTCAAGGCACTCATTGCAGCTTCTTTTACTAAAGCTTCTAAATCAGCTCCACTATAATTTTCTGTTTTGCTAGCTATTTCTTCTAAATCAACATCTTTAGCTAATGGCATGTTTTTTGTATGTATTTTTAATATTTCTAATCTTGCTTGTTTATCTGGAGGTGGAATAAAAATTAGTTTATCAAATCTGCCAGGTCTTAATAAAGCTGGGTCAACTAAATCTGGCCTATTAGTTGCTGCTATTATAACAACATTTTTTATATCGGTTATTCCAGACATTTCTGTTAATAATTGGGAAACAATTCTTTCAGTTGCTTCATGTAGAGCATATCCTCTCCTAGGAGCTAATGCATCTATTTCATCAAAAAATATTATTGCTGGAGCTACTTGTCTTGCTCTTCTAAATAATTCCCTAATTCTTTGTTCGGAGTTATGAACTAAAACACAACCAAAGCCAGCAATAAATCTTTCTGTTGGATTAATTCCAATATCATATACATATGGAAAGTTATAGGGAACTTTCTTTTTTTCAACTACAAGATCCCAATAAATATCTTTTTCAATAAATCTTTCTGGGCTCAGTTTCTTTCTTTTAATATGAATGCTTTTTAGGTAATTTTTTATTTTATAATTTTTTTCATTGTCAATAAATCCAATTTTTTCAACAAATGTTTCCATGAATTTACTCCATGTTATACAAATTCTATAACTTAATGTTCCATTCCATTCCTTTTTTCTATAGTATCTTGCTACAATTCCAAAATATAAAAGTAATGTTAATATATTATTTGCAAGCCTTTTACTTATTGTTGAAACTTCAATTGTTCTTTTTCCAACATATCCATCCCCATTGAAATAACCTCTTAAGAAAGCAGCGATATTCCTAAGAGATAATCCAAAAACAATTGGAGGAACTCTTTTGTTTTTTGCACCACTTTTCAATCCTAAAATCTTTTCTAAGAAAATTCTCAACACCTTTGAGTTTATAATAATATCAGTTCCATTTCCTTTATTATAAACTGTTACATGACCAAACAATTTTTGAATTAGTTTTTTGATTTTAGTTTCTTTTTTCGAAATGCTTAATCTCAAGCTTGTTTTTCTTAAAAATGCTCCTTCAGCGACCCATAATCCTAAAAATGTGCAAAACTCTTCTGAAAACTCAAATAATGCTGGTATTTGATTTACAGAAAAATAAGAGCTGATTTTAAGTTTTTTTGGGTTAAAATTAGTTTTTGATATTTCCATAAGTTTAAGGAATTTAGATACTCTAAGAGCACCTCCTTTTAAATAATAATATAAGTCTCTTTCTTTTATTCCCAAAATTTTTGCAGCTTTCTTTCTTCCAATTTTTTTAACTGCTTTATTTGTATAATAAACGTGATTTCTTATGTAAAGATTGTAATCATTTTTTCTAAGGAAATCTAATATATTAATTGAGTTAATTGATTCTGGTGCAATAAGCTTGCGAGGAATAGCTATTCTACTTTCTCGAGGTATCAAAAATTCAGCTTTCACTTCTTTTAGTTCCCCATTCCATTTTGTAAATAAACTATGATCCCCAGTTACCTTAACTTCTCTTCCAGTTTCTGTTTTTATTATATAAAGATAAGGTGGAGCAATATGTTTAAAGTAATTAATTACTTTTGAATTTTTTGCTTTAAAATCATCAGTTATGGTTGGAGCAATTATGTTTTCTCCATTCTTTTTTTCAACAATTTTATAAATTTTCTCAAATTTAGAAATTCCATTTTCTATTATTAGTACATTTTCATTATAGGGCAAGCTTTCCCCAAACCATTTTGAAAGAAGTTCAGGTCCTTTAACAGCTATAAAGTTTGCTCCACTTTCATTAGCTACAGCTTTAGCAAGCAAAGTTTTTCCAGTGCCAGGAGGACCATAAAGCAAAATTCCTTTTGGAGGTTCTATACCAATTCTTTCAAAAGATTCTCTATATTTCAAAGGCCACTCAATCATTTCTCTTAATGTTTTTTTAACTTCTTCTAATCCACCAATATCTTCCCATTTTACTTTTGGAACTTCTACAAGAACTTCTCTCATAGCACTTGGTTCAACCATTTTTAAAGCGTTTTCAAAATCCCTCCAAGTTACAAATATTTTTGATAATTCTTCTTCGCTAAGTTTTTCTTCTTCTTTCCATTTTATTTGTGGTAATACTCTTCTCAAAGCACTCATAGCAGCTTCTCTAGCTAAAGCAGCTAAATCTGCTCCAACATAACCATGTGTCATTTCAGCCAATTTCCTCAATATTTTTTCTCTCAAAGATTTTTCTAAATTATTTGATTCTTCTTTATCAAGCTCTTTATAAATTATTTCCCTTATTTCAATTTCATCATCTATTTTGCTTATTTTTTTTATCAAATCATCTTTCTTCATTTTCGATAGCTCCTCTATTGTTAATGTTTTTTCAAATGGATTAATTGGCATGTTTCTTGTATGTATTACTAAAATTTCATATCTACCATTAGTATCTGGGACAGGAAATTCTATCTCTCTATCAAATCTTCCAGGTCTTCTCAAAGCAGGGTCTACACTATTTGGTCTGTTAGTTGCAGCTATAACAACAACTTTTCCTCTACTTTTTAATCCATCCATTAATGTTAGCAATGTTGATACTATTCTTCTTTCTACTTCTCCAGTAACTTCCTCCCTTTTTGGTGCTATTGCATCTATTTCATCAAAGAAAATTATAGATGGAGCAGTTTTTTCAGCTTCTTCGAAAATTTTTCTTAAGTTGGCTTCAGATTCACCATAAAATTTTGATAAAAATTCAGGACCACTAACAGCTATAAAGTTTGCTCCACTTTCATTAGCTACAGCTTTAGCAAGCAAAGTTTTTCCAGTGCCAGGAGGACCATAAAGCAAAATTCCTTTTGGAGCATCTATACCAAGTCTATCAAAAAGCTCAGGATGTCTTAAAGGCAATTCTATCATTTCCCTAACTTTTTCAATTATTGGTTTAATTCCACCTATATCTTCATATGTTACTGTTGGTACTTTTCCTTCTTTTAGTATTTCTGGTACTTCTTTCAAAACTTCTATTTCTGTTTCTTCAGTTATTATAACAAATCCAGGTGGGTCTGTGTTTGTAACAATAAATCTATTCTCAGATGATGGTATAAAGAATTCTTCTATATCAAATGGAAATGGAAATTCTGAATAAAAAGCACTTCTCCTTCTCCCTATTGAAATTAAATCTCCCTTACCAACAGGCCTTCCTATTAATGCTCTTTTTGCATAGGATGATGAAATTATTGGAGTACCTTTTGTAGCAGGTGCTATTACAACTCTCCTCGCTTCTTTTACTTCTGGCTTTCTAACTTTAACATATTCTCCAATAGCACCACCACAATTTTTTCTTGTTATACCATCCATTCTTATTATATTTAAACCTTTATCAGCTGGATAAGATCTATATGCAATTGCCACAGTTTTTCTTTTATTTTCTATTTCTATTGGTTCACCCTCTTTTATACCAAGCCTTTGCAGTATTGAGGAATCTAATCTAACAATTCCCAATCCAAATTCATCTCTAGATGATAATTCACCAACTTTTAATTTAATTTCTTCTTCTTTCATTAATTATTTTTAAAGATTTTCAATTTAAATGTAAAAAGATAAAGGGGAGAAAGTTTTGTCAAAAAGATCTTTTGCTAGGATTTCTGTTATTATTCTTGTTTTATATTCATCCTCATCATGAATTAGCTCATGTAGTCTAACATAATCTATATCTTCTTCTCTAACGAGCGGAGAAATAAAAATTATGGGTGGAGCACCATAGATATGTGAATACGGTTCTCCTATCCTCATCCCCAATATGTCATTGCCAAGATAGGTTCTAAATGTATAAGAGTTACTTTCTGGATCGTACATTGTATACAATTATAATATCTTGCAACACTATTTATATTTTAAATAAAGTCAGGGTGAAAAAGAGAAGCAAGTTTATATATACTAAAAAGCTTTATGATTTTATTTAGTTTTATTAACTTTTTTGCAGTTTTACCAATAAACAATGGAATTTTAAAGAATTTTTCTGTTAATATTTTGTATTCTTTTAAGTCTAATTCTTTAGAAATTACTTCAGAAGCAATTTTGCTTGTTATTACCGAGTAAGTTATTCCGCCCAAGCTAAAAGGTTTTACTATTCCACTAGCTTCCCCAATTAGCAATACATTTCCTTTTTGTAATGAGGTTTTTCCTATTTTTATTAAATCCGCATATTTGTAAATTAATTGACCAGTTATTCTTTTGTTAAAATTTTTGTTAATATGTTTATCAATATACCCAATTTTCATTCTTTTATCATAGTATATTTTCCATAAAAAATGTGTTTTCGAATATTCTTTTCCAAAATAGAGTTCTATTGATTTGTTTTCATTTTTAGTTTCAACTATAGCTTCCTCGCTAATGAAAAACGAAACATTTTCATTCATTTTAAACCATTTCGAAACTATTGAAAATGTACCATCAGCACCTATTAATAAATCATATTCAAATTTTCCTTTATTTGTTATTACATAATTGTTTTTAAAGCTAATAGCTATTGTATTTAAAAATATTTTTGGTTTTATTAATGTTTGAGTTAGTTCCAATATTTGCTTATCGACCAAATCTCTTTTTACAATATTCATTTCCGATTTTTTAGAAAATATTCTAAATTTGCTATTTCCAAAAATAAAATCAGCATATCTAAAACTTTCTTCAACGAGCATTTCTTTATCTAAAGGAATTAACTCAAAAATTTTATTGCTTATTAGTCCGCTATCTTTTATTGGTTTTCCTATTTCTTTTTTCATATCTATTAAAATACAATCTATTCCATTTTTAGCTAAAAAATATTGAAATGATAAACCAGCTATGCCAGCTCCAATAACAACAATTTTATTTGCCAAATTTCCTTTCAATAGAGTTATAAAATTTTATTGCTCTTATTAAATCGCTTTTTTGAATATCTGGCCAAAGTTTTTTTGTTACATATATTTCTGCATAGCTAGCTCTTATTAAGTTAAAATCAGATAATCTACTATATCCACCAGTTCTTATTACAAGATCTATTTTGTCGGAAAATCTTTTTTCTAAATGTTTGAATGATAATCTCTTTTTTTCTTTTAAAATTGAAATTAATTCATGTAAAGTAGAGTAACCAATTAGCAAATTCAATATTCTTTTAGAATATTTTGAAGATTTTCTTACTACTTTTAAAATTATTCTCAAAACATTTTTTGGTATTAAGCTTTTGTCTCCAATAAAATTAACTCTAACTTCCTCTTCCTCTATTCTTTTTTCTAACTTTAAAAGAAAATCGACCAATAGCTTAAATATTCCTTTTACTTCTTTTCTACTTCTTTTTAAAATGTTATCTCTCGATAAAATATAAATGGTAACTGTTTTTATTCCAAGCTCTTTACACCATTCTAAAAATTTTTCTATTTTTTCAGCACCTTTTTTATGACCATAAAATATATCTAATCCTCTTTTTCTGGCCCATCTTCTATTACCATCTGGAATTACTCCTATGTGCAAAGGAATGTTCATTCTTCAGGATCTCTTATTCCTTCTTTCGTTATTAAAAATGTTACTTCCCCAGTTTCTAAGTTAGATGCATCTGCTAAACCAGCAATTCTCAAATTTCCTTTTGATTTTTTCAAGTAAATTCTATAATTTGATATATGTGCAATAGGAGTTCCTCCAACTGGTATTGTTGCATCTCCAAATATAACATCTGGTTTCATCATTACTTGATTTGTTACATAAACAGCTAAATTATAAGCATCCGCCAATCTTTTTAACTTATGTAAGTGGCTATTAAGTTTTTGTTGTCTTTCTGCTAATTCTCCTCTACCAATGTATTCAGCTCTAAAATTTGCTGTTATACTATCAACTACTATTAATCCAATATTTCTTTCTTTAATTATTTTTGGAGCATACTTTTCAACAACTTCCATTTGATGGGAAGCACTAGTAACTTTTGCAACAATTATATTTTTCAAAACATTTTGAACATTCATTCCCAAGGCTTCAGTCATTTGTGATACTCTAAAAGATGAAAAAGTACCTTCAGTATCAATCCATAAGCAATTCCTCCCCAATCCACCTTCTTCTATTGCTCTTTGAACATTTACAGCTAATTGAAAACCAAGTTGAGTTTTCCCACTAGCAAAATGACCCCATGTTTCTGTTATAGCTTGTGTCCAAACTCCACCACCAAGTAACCTATCTAAATTTTTAGAGCATGTTGTTATTCTTAATGCATTTTTTTCTCTTTCTAAAATAGATAAACCATCTTCAAAAACAGTTAAACCAAGCAACTCTTTAGCTTTGCTTATTATTTTTTCTGCAACATCTTCACTAATGTCAGCAGCTCTAGCAATTTCTATTGGGCTAGAATGTGCAAGAGTTTGTAAATCCAAAATACCAATATCCATTAATTTTTTAGCAGTTTTTTCTCCAACACCAGGAATATCTTCTAATGTATATTCTTCTGTTGGCATAATTTATTGTTAAGAAATAAATATAAATATTTATTGGAGCCCCCGTCGTCTAGACCGGTCAAGGATACAGCCCTTTCGATAAGAAAGGTTTGAAAAGTGAGAAGAAAGGCTGGGACACGGGTTCAAATCCCGTCGGGGGCAATTATTGTTTAAAAACTACAATGAAAATTTCTTAAGAGGTTTGTTTTTAGAATCAATAAATAAAGCTTTAGCTTTGGGTTATTAGATAGAGCAAATTTTAACTGAAACTTTATAGGCTCGAAACAAATAACTTATGTATTGCTGTGTTAGAAAGATTTTTAATTTTGGTTCAGCGTTTTGTTGGCCAGAGCAAATTTAAAGAAAGTTAATAAAATAACAGTTCTTAGTTCAATATTCAAAATACAGAAAAGTTATGTTTACAGAGATGAATGGCAAAATTATATAAAAAGATTCTTTATTTCACATAAAATAAGAGATTATTATTAAAGCTAGAAAGCTGGAAAGAGCTATATCACAAGATTGAATACTTTACGAAACTGAGTTTTAAATATTAAAAAATAATAAGCACTATAAAACTGTTAAAATTAAAAGAAACCAAATCGACTTTATGGGTCTCAAAAAAAGATAAAATTATAGATGTTGAAAATCAATAGGTTAAACTTATATTAAGTTATAATTTTCTAAAGTAAATAAAACTTTATGGAGGAAAAGCTTTTTGAGAGAGCAAAGAGATTTTTAATAGATGCTGAAGATGACATAAAGAAAGGTTTTTTTGATCTCGCTGCCTTTCATTTAGAGCAATCTTTACAGTTATTAATAAAATTTTTGCTTGCAAGAAAAGTTGGTTATTTTTCCAAAACCCATTCTTTAGAAGCTCTTAAAGAAGAAGTAAAAAAAGTTGAACCAAAGATTTTCGAACTATTAGAAAATAATAAGGATGTTGTAATAAATATGGAAAGAGCTTATATTGGTGCGAGGTATCTTTCTTTTGAATATTCAAAAGAAGAGATTAAAAAAATGTTAAAATTAGTGAAAAAAGCTTTTAAGTTAATTAAATGAAAGGAATAGATATTGCTTTGGAAATTGCTGAAAGAAAAAGAAAGCTTTTTAAAAATTATAAAGAAATTGCAAGAAAAATAAAGGAATCAGCAAAAAAAGTTTTAAAAGATGATGAAGCTAGAGTAATAATTTTTGGAAGTGTTATAAAGGGTAAGCAAACTCCTTTGAGCGATTTAGATATTTTAATCATAACTGAAAAAGCAAACAAAATAGATTATGGAAAAACTGTTACAGAAATTAAGGAAAGAGTAAAGAAAGATTTAATTGGAGTAGAGTTTCATATTGTTACAAAAGAAGTTTTTGAAAATTGGTATAAAAGATTTTTAGATAAATATGAAGAAGTATAAAGTAACAGCAGTTTTAAGTTCATCTTTAGAAGAAAGTTTGGCTAGAGTTACTGGTGCATTAGAAAGAGTACCAAATTCAGATATTTTAATTTTAAGTGGTAAGGATATTTCAGAAAAAATGGCAGAATATGCAAAAAAAATTGGGATATGAGAAAAAAATATTGTTAGATGATTATGCAACAAGTACTTATGAAAATGCTAAAAATATAAAGAATATAATTAAATCAGATCTAAAAAACAATATTAGCAAGCTATATATTGTTACTTCTAGTTATCATGTACCAAGCGTTACTTTAATTTTTAATAAGGCTTTTAAGAATGAACCTTACAAATTTAAAATAATTGGCACTCATTCCTCATATTCTTCAAAAAATTTGTTAAAAAGTGTAGTAATAGAAGTTTTGAGCATTTTTCAAGATATTCCATCTGTTTATTTGTGCAAAGTATTGGAAAGAGAAGATATTTATGATAAAACGCTTAGAAAAATCAAAAACATTTTTGTAAAAATATTAAATTAAAATACCAGATTCGATTATTAGCATATCCATAATCATATGAATAGTAAAACCAGCAAGTAATAATCCCAACATATCTTCGAATTCCCTTTGCTTTTCTATTGGTATTGAAATATTAAAAATTTTCAAACTTCTTTTTTTACTACTTTTACTATAAAGTAGATAAATAAAAATAAATAAGCACTGCAAAATAATCCAAATAGATTGTGTAATAGTATCTCTTTCTAATGAAAACCATGCTTTAGAATGTAAAACAATAAAAGGATTTATAGATAGTGTTATAAAAGATGCATAAATAAATCCAATAGCATCTGGTAAAAAATTACCTATAAATATTGCAATGGAATAATCTTTTCTTTTAAAAAACTTATATGCAAGAAAAAAAGAAATTATTGCAGCAGTTAAATGATGAATAATTCCTCCCATATTTACATTAATATTTAAACTATTTATTATGAAGAAAAAAATTTTGCTAAAAATAGCTAGGAAAGCAATAGAAGAATATGTTACTAAAGGAAAAATGATTGATATTCCAAAATCTATTTTGGAAAAATTTAATGAAAATAAAGGCGTTTTTGTAAGCATTTATAAAAATAATGAATTACGTGGCTGCATAGGATTTCCTTATCCAGAAAAACCTTTGGCTAAAGCTTTGGTTGAATCTGCAATATTAGCTACTAGAGATCCTAGATTTGACCCATTAAGTAAAGAGGAATTAAATGAAATTTCTATAGAAGTTTCAATATTAACTAATCCAGAAAAGTTAAATTTTAAAAATTATAAGGATATTTTAAATAGCTTAGAGACTTTTAAAGATGGTGTAATAATTAAAAAAGGTTTTAATTCAGCATTGTTTTTACCTCAAGTTTGGAATATATTAAAAGAAAAAGAAGATTTTCTTTCTCAGCTTTGTTTAAAAGCTGGTTTATCTCCTTTTGAATGGATTAATGGAGATATAGAAATTTATAAGTTTAGTGCTGAAATATTGAGTGAAAAATAGAATAAATATTTTTTCCCCAAAACTTTTTTATGGGAAAATATTTAATTTTAATTTTAGCTTTACTGTTTCAAATTTCATTAGCTGAAGAAACCATATTAGGAATTTCTCCAGGTTTAATAGATTTGCAAACAGTTGAAAGGGGAGAAGAGAAATTACTAACATTTAGTGTTATTTCCATAACTCATTCAAAAATTTTAGTTAGCTTAAGCTCAAATAATGGAAATATAAATTATTTTTCTGCAAAATATCCAGATAGGGTTCAAAATTTTTCTGAGGAAGAGACAAAAGATTGGGTAAAAATAATTAATAATCCAGCAGAATTAGAGCCAATAAGTGAGGAAATTAGATTGAAAAGAGGGTTAGTAAAAGGAGCCAGAGAAATTAATTTTATTTTAAAGGTACCAGAAAATGCTGAACCAGGTTATCATTTAGTTAAAGTACTTCCAATTCCAGTTAGAAGAACTTCTCCAGAAATTGCTAGTGGAATAGGAATCGATGTTGTAACAACAGCTGAGTTAAGTGTTGTATTTTTTATTCCTGGTGAAGCAATTAGGAATGGGAAAGTTGTTGATGTTATATTTAACAATTATAATGGGAGATATTTGAATGGAAAAGTTTTATTTAAAAATTTGGGAACTGTAACAATTAAAGCAAAATTGGATTATGTAAAAATTTTTTATAATGGTACAGAAATTGCTAATGCTACTGGTACAGAAAGTTTTTTTAAACCAAATCAAATGGGCTATTTAAACTTTGGTATAGATGCCTCTAATTTAAATGAAGATAAAGAGTATGATGTAATTGCTAAAGTAAGTTTTAGTACTGGTAGTGATGAAATATTTGTTAAGTCAAAAATTCCAAGAAGGGAAAAATTAACAGGATTAGCAGTTAAAGTTGGAATTAATTATTTATATTTACTATTTTTCATATTTGCTTTAATAATTTCTTTCATAATTTACAAAAAA
>JAWBMD010000008.1:0-40919 GCA_039000985.1 Candidatus Aenigmatarchaeota archaeon
CAGAGAGTATTTAAAAAGTAAAAATTTAAAGGAAGATAAGATTGAAATGAAATTAGATACAGAAGCTTATCTTGAAGCTAATGAAAAAGTAAAGGGATATATTGTTAAAGTTAGCTAAGATGAACAAAAATATAAACTTACATCTGCGTCGATTTCGGGCTTACAATTTAGAATCTCTACCTGTAAATGTAGAGATATTATTTTATCTCATTAATAGTAATCTCAGAAAAATAAGTGAGAGCTTTTTTAACTTTTTTAAATAAACCAAAGAAAAATAAACACAAGATAAATTCTTATCTTTGCAATAACTTTATTAATTTAAAAAGCTTTATAAGCCTTATCTACTACAGTTTTTGTGCTTATTTCATTAATTTTTATCCCATAATTTGATAAATATGAATTTAATAAATTTTTCAACGTGTCGTTATTATTAGCTAACGCATTTCCCTCAATAATTGCTTTAAATGCATATTCCGATGCATTAATAATATCTTCTTCTGTAATATTTTCTACCTTACCTATTGACTCTAAATATTGTTCCATATAATTAAGTATAATAAGTGATGTAATTCCGGGAATTATTTTTACTCTATCCGCTGGTGAAGAGTAATGTAAATTAAATATATTCTTTAATTCGTTCAAAATAATATTAGTTGAAAAATTGCTATTAAACATTTTGACTGTAAACTTATCTTTATTAATTATTTCATACTTCATATCTATTTTCAAGTATATTAAGTCTAACTCTTCCTTAGTAATACCTTGAAGCTTTAGATAGCCACTCTTTATATCACTTAGACCAGTTGGATAATGTTGTAAAAACTTGACTCCATCTGGAGTCAGGCCTGTAAAAAGAGTGGAAGTAATTGGGGCTAAAAGTGCAGAGTAAATTTCAAAATATCCACTTTTTTCATAAATATAGTGATTCTCAAATGGAAATGGCAGATGGAAAAATATTTTAAATCCAAGTGGAGAAAAATCAAAAAAAGTTTTATCATTATAATCTACTATATAAATCTCAGAAGGTTTTGGTGGAAATGCTCTAAATTCTAAACCTAGAAAATTAATCAAAGGAATATCCAAACTACTTTTTATATCATCCGCGGACATACCTGGAATTATCTTCTCTATTCCTCTTTTTTCTATTATCGCAAATTCATTTTCATTTAATACCATACAAGATTTTAATGCCGCTGAACCACCAACCATAGCTATTGTTCCAAGTAAATATTTTAAATTGTTTGAATTTCCGCTTTCAAAAAGCTGCTGCTCGATTTTTTTAAATCGAACCTTCATTTTCTATAAACTTTAGATAATCAAAATTTTTTTCTTTCATATACCATAAGAAATTTCTTAAATTTCTATTTTCTTTTGGAATTTCTTTTTTAACAATAATCTCTTTTTTTAAAGCCTTTAAAAATTTCTTTAATACATTAGCTCTTTTTAAATCACTTTTACTCCACCTATACCATAAATACCCACAAATAAGTAAAGGTGAAACAAGAGAGGAAAATGACCAAAATGCTATTAAAGGCTGAGGTATAAAAGTAGAAAGACCAAATTCTTTCAGTCCATAGAGTGTTAAGTAATTTAAAAGATCTGTGAGAGAGGAAAAGGTTAACTGCCTATTTAAATCAAACTCTATTGTATATTTAAATGGAGCATAAAAAATAGTTGAGAAAATATATGGCAATGAAACATAAACAAAAGAACTAACGGCAGATAATTTAAATATAATTTTGCTTTTATAATATCCAATTCTATTTTTAAGAAGATTGGAGATATAGATCTTGTCTCTTTCATCACAATTTCCAAAAACAACCAACTTTTTACATTCATCTAATCTATCAAAATTATCAGGTATTAAATATCTATTACCATCTTTCTCAACAGAATAAAGTATGGCAATCTTGTCTTTATCTTCCATTTTTAGAATAAATTTCATCAATTCCTAATGTTAATGCTTCTACAGCATATATTTGTTGTCTAACTCTTTCCCAAATTCCTCTACTGAAATCAGTTAATTGGGGAAATGTTTCTGTTGTTATTCCAAGCATAGCTCCTCGTCTAACTGCTTCTCTAGTTCTAACATATATCTCACCATCTCTTAGTAAAGGACCATCTATTGTAGTTGCATCACTTATTGGAAGTAATTGCGGTAATATGGAAACGGTTTTTACAAGCCCAGGATTTATCAACTTTACTTTTTCATTTCTAAAATAATTCTCCATGTACTTTATTAATTTAAAATCTTTTGAATCTCTCAAAATTGCTTCAGCCCTTTCTATATCATACTTTGGTCTAATAAAAAACATAGAAATTGGACTTTCTCTCATTATCTCTTCTATCATTTTATACTTTCTTTCAATAGTTGGTGAATCTAGAATAAAAAGTATTCCCTCATTACCATAAAATAAATCGGCACCATCTGAGTTTGTTTCATGTAAATCTATTACAACAGTTTTTTCATCCATAATCCTTTTGAAAAACGCTTGCTCTCTAGCTATAAATTCTGCTTGTATATCATCACCTCTAACTCCATTTTCGTCTCTTATAATTTTTCCTCCATATTCGAAAGGTATTACAGCTGGCTCTAGATGTAAAGGTGTTATTTGTTTTGGTAATATTTTGGATTTTTTCTCACTTAAATTTAAAATTCTTTTATATTCCTCTACTAAACTATTTCTTAACTCTCCATTAATTCCTCCAATGATATTCCTAGGTAATCTAAGTATTTCAGAATTTTCTGTAACAACTGTCCATGACTTTTTATTATAACCAATGGTATCATCAACAGGCATTATATAAAACTTAAATCTCTCCAATATATATTCTGTATACTTTCCATTATATTGGCATAAACTTTTTATTAACCAAGCACATGCCAATTCCCCAGCTGTCTCATCTTCATGACCAGTACAGACAATAACTTTATAATCAGGTCTTCTAGCACCTATAGAAAAAACACTTCTATTTCCTTCTGAAGTTTCTTCTATAACTATTTCTTCAACAGTCCTAAAACCTTTTTTAATTTCTTCCTTTATTCGATTATATAAATTTTTATAATCATGAAAACAAGTTTGCAAGAATTCTCTAGTGGGTTCCGTATCAAATAATTTATTATTTGCTTCTTTTATGTATGTTGTACTTCCATTAAGTCTTTCGCTTTTGAATGTTGAACCATCATATTGTCCCTTTCTAATAACACCCCCCTTCTTTATAACAGAAAGCGTGTGAAATGGGGAAGAACGTAACCTAACCACATCATTCTGCATATCCATATCTCTGAAAAATGTGTATAATAGATGATTTCCAGCTTTCCAAGCGAGCTTTTTTCCCTCAAACCATTCTTTTTTCTCAATTAATTGAGAAAATTTATTAAAGCTATCATCCTCAATTATAGAAAACTTTAATCCGGAAATGTCATCCACAAATTCCATATTTTTATTCATACTTTTTCCCAAACTTCTAAAAAGACGACCTCTTCCAAGCATATAATACAATGCGGCCGGTACAGCTGGTAAAGCATATGGAGAACCAAAAGAGCTTATTAAAAGAAATGCTGGTATAAATACTGAAATAAAGAAATGGGAGCCTACAATAGTAGTATTTAAATTGATTATTTCATCCAATAATTTTTTATATATTCTTATGTTTTTCTCATAATTATCCTTGTAAATATCTTCAATTCTTTGCAAATCTATTTTCGAATTCGTTAAAACCTTAAGCGGATATTTGTAATAGTAGTATAAGCTTAAGGGAGCTAACAATTCAGATGCTAAATGTTCCAATTTTTTACTAATAGAAAAATAACTAAGAAGCCCGCTTGATAGACCATACTGCAATAGAAGTAATGCATTTTTATTTATTAGTGGGTCGTGAAAATACAAAGCTTCGTTCTTATTTCTTAATAATATGCCTATTGACATGATTCTATTGAATATGATATACTTAACTTCCTTGGTAAGCCATAAGTATAGCTAAATATATTTTTCAAGTAATTAAAAAACTTCTTTACTTTTTTCTTTATTCCCCCTTCTTCTCTAATACCTAAATAAGTAGATAACATACCAAAATCTTCAGTACTATAAATACCATCTTTAGTAAATTTTTTGAAGTATTCTATAATTTTTTCTTTATCCTTCATATCACTATTTTCAACATATCTTATTAGCTTTTCGAATGTTTGATCAATGCTCTGATTGTAAGTGTCTTTGTATATACTATGAATCTCTTCCATATTTTTATCGTAAGTCTCTTTAACATAGAATTTACTATCAGTTAATATTTTTTCTATTTTATTTTTCCTTTTCTCATACCTTGACATAAGTAAAAGTTTTGGTATAACAAAAGCACCAACTATAGGGAATGCTATGAAACCACCAAAAAATATAGCTGTATTGATTATACCTAAATAAATATTTAAGTAATTCTCATATAAGCCTAAAAATATAAGACTCTCCCCTAACCAGGAAAAAAATGCTCCAATTTCAAGAGCTCCTAAAGTTCCAAGAAGATATAAAGCTTTTCTTTTAGTTCTAGCCCATTTTGCAATGTTTAAATGAGTACAATATTTACTTAACTGCATTTTAATTCCCTCTACAATAGACTCCTTTATATAAGTAGGAATTTCTCCTCTTAGTTTTGATGTATAAATATAAACATTTATATTTCGACTAGCTTCTTCAATTTTATCCAAATCTATATCATCCAAAAGCACTAAAACATTGGAATTTAAACCTGATGGTAAATCATAAAGTTCTATTTCATCAAGATTCCTCTTTGACATCCTATCTTCAAACATTCTATATTAAATTTTTGTGTAAAAAAGCATAAATTTATAAGTAAAACTAATTAAACAAATTTTTAACCTATTGAAAAATAAATAAATATTGGAATAAATCTTAGAAGGGACCATATTCTGTACTTTGTTGATCGGATATCCACTTTAAATATTCAGCATATTTACCTCTCATCTTAGCATTTTTCTCAGAAAATGTACCGAACACTGAATATTTAGAAATATCCTTAAGATTATTATCTATAATGTTCAGACCATCGGCATTATAAAAGGCTATTCTCATAATACTCTCTAAATCCGATATTGTCTTCCTTAAATTTTCAAGATAAGAATAATCTTTTAAAAAAGGATTCCTCATTTCTCCAATAGAAAACCATAATATCAATCTTTTATCTGGGAACATTTTTCTAACCAAACTTAATCTTTTCTCAATAGCATCAAGAGGGAGTGAAAAATCAGCTAACACAAGAAAATCAAGATGAGAAAAAATTTTATTCATTCTCTCTAATGTTTTTATTAAATTAAGTTCATTCTTTAATAGTTTTGAATTATATGAAATATCTGGATACCCACCTTTTTCGTAGTTAACACCAATGGAAGCACCAAGCCTTATATCATATAATTTAACTCTATTAATGAGATTAACCACTTCATTATAAGATAAATTTGGAGAAGAATCTATTGAATCTAACTGTATCCATACATTTTTATTTGTCTCCTGAGCTTCTATTGATTGATTAATTATTTTTCCTATTTCGCTCTCTCCATATTCACTTGAAAATATTATTCTATTACAAAGTTTAAGATCTAAAGCTTTTAAATCTCTAGATAATCTTTCAACAAAAGCATCTTTTTCATTACCAAGGTATTTATAAATATCTCCAAAATAGGGAGCAAAACAAAGTATATTAGCAAAACTATATCTTGTAATCTTCGCCCAGTTATAGCTTTTAAGTATACTATCCTCTGCAGTACTTCTCAACGCGAATGAGGGTAAAGATCTAAAATTTTTCCAACTATCCTCTCTATTGAAGTAACATTCCAAATTTAGAAAAATATCAAAATCATCTCTATACCCAATTTCCTTGATAATCTCATCGATTTCATTTCCAAGTAAATATCCTAAATACAAAGATGTCAAAGATGAAACACCTATTTTCAAAAAATCTCTTCTATTTACTTTCATATTTTCTTAAATATTTTTCCAATGCATCTTTTCTTCTCTTTTCAAAATACTCTAGCTTTTCATCTAATTCCCTTCTTGCTCTCTCTATACTTTTCTGTTCTTCCAAAAATTCTTTAACTTCTTTTTCATATGGTGTGATTTTCCTTAATATAAACTCTTCTAACTTTGAAAATACCTTTGAAAGTGAAAGAAATGTAGTTGGATATATTTTATTAAATATTGCTCCAATCAGCCTCCAACAATCCAAAACTAAATAATAACCTAAATAGTTAATTAACTCTCGTGATATTATAATTTTGCCTACATAATATGAGGAATATTTAGTTGACTGAAATACAATTACATGCTCCACATTATATTTATTCAGAGACAAAAGAAAACCTAAACTCGAATAAAAACTCGAACCAATTATAGTAGCCAATTGAGGATCAAAATATTTAAACTTTCTTTTTCCCCAATCCGGAAAAAAGGAAAGGGGTGTAACGTAAAGTAATGGGGTTAATATTTTTTCTATCAAATCCCTTCTGTATTTTTTCTTTTTACTTATTTCTTCTTCCATATTCTATTTCTTCAAACAACTTATTTAAATCTTCAACAGAAACTATATTTGTTTTAATAAAATCCCTTATGTATTCTTTATTTACTTTATATTCCAGATCTTCTTTTGATACTATAACTTTTTTATTCTTCAAAATATTCTTCGTATAAAACATACGTAAATTTAAAAGTGGTAACTTACTTGTTTCTCCAAAACTATTAATATTTAAAGCTATAATATTACTCAAATCTATTTTAAATTCTTTCAATGCAGAATATGCTGCAATATACATACCAGCTAGTAGAGTCTCGTCATTTGAAAGACATGGAACAGAAATATATATGTCATTATCTTTAATTTCTTTATGAAGTAAACTTTTCAGAGAATTGGTATAGAATTTAATTTCATCTTCACTCAAACCACGAGTTATTATATTTATATCTCCCTTCCCATTTTTTTTGATAACTGCTTTTATTGGTATCACATAAGAAATATAGTCTTCGTTAGAAACATGTATCTCTAAAGTGCCGCTTTCACTTGCCTCTCTATGTAAATATTTACAAATTACATTACACTTTCCAATATCCGAACCACTTGTTTTGATATTATAGCTATTATATAGCTCTTCGATCTTTGCTATTGCACTTGTTTGAGTTACTGTTAACATTTTTTCTAATGCCTTTCTAACATCACTCTTTTCTATTAATTCTTTCTCATTATCCTCTAAGTAAGTTGGAATAGAAAATATCTTTCTACTTACATATAACTTACTTCTATCATCAGCTAAAAACTCGCAATAGTTAACAATTTCTTTTAAAGCATTTATACTAAAGTTTAAATGTTTATATCTATAGCTCAACAAAAGCATTAAATGCCTTCTATTTCTTTTATTATTTTCCACCTCATTTCTAACTTCTAAAACAACAAAATAACGAGTTTTTGCTCTTAAAACTTCTTTAATGTTTGAAATTCTATCTGGATTTAAAGTGAAGAAAAAGAATGGGTATATTATTTGCGTATAAGAATCACCTAAATTTGATACATCTTTCTTCTTTTCTTCTATTACCTGAGCTATAAGTTCTTGTGTTTCTTGGGTTAATTCATGTAAGTTTTCTACTGCAAATACATTTCCATGAAATTTTAAAAGAGCTGGATTAATAACAAATCTATTCTGTGGTGGTTTATCAGACAATGCATGGTCATATTTTCCTAATAAAAATTCCCCAGAATCTATTTTCCCTATTAATGCTTCTGGTACATCTGCTGTACTTGCAATAATATTTGGTAAATTATTTTCTACTCTTTTTTTAAAGTAACTAAGTGTATAGTATATTCCTACTAAAGTCAAAAACTCTCCTATTTGAAGATATCTTGGAAGATCGTACCATAAATTCAGACCTATATTAAAAAGAGTATTTGGAATAAAATTAGAAAACCAGAAAATAAACCCAATAGTCTGATAAAGGAGGAAAAAACCTGCTGAACCCAAAATTGCTTTCAAAAGAATGCTTTTTATTTTATCTATTTTTCTTATTCTTCTAATTTTAGCCTCTCTCAATTGTATGCCATAAGGATGTTCGTATCTTTTTATTACAAAACCGAGTGGCATTGTTTTATCTATTTCTGCAACATAATCAAAACCTTTTATTCCTAACTCTTCCAGCATCTCCCTTATCCATATTTGAGCAAGTTGCATTTCTCTACTTTTAGCAGAACCGTATTTTCCAATAAGAACAATTCCTATTGGATTAAAATTGTTCCTTATTTTATCAATCTCCTTTGGATTATAATCTACTTTCTTCATTTCATTTTCAAAATAATAAAAATTTTGTACATACTTCTTACATTGTTCTCTAATTATTCTTTTCTCTTCTTCATGACCAACAATTGGGTCTTGTTCAGCAAATTGAAGTGGTATGTCAAAAGATTGCTCAACAGAATTCCAAAATTCATCATTCATTAAAAATTCTTCCAGAGATACTCTCTCCATTTATCCTAATTTTTCTTTATACTTTAAAATATTTAAGTAAACTACATCTTATGTAAATTTTTGTTAAATAAACTGTTAAAAATGTAAAAATACATTTAATAGAATATAACCAACTATTTAAACTTTACCAAATATATTATTTTATGCAAATAAAATTAAGAGAAATTAAACAATCACTATATGAATCTAGTCATATAAATTTATCAAAGATTGTATTGGCATCATCTTTAGCTGTTTGTGGAGCTTCTCTTACCTCTTCTATTTATGTTGTAAAAAATGGAGATGACGCAATAATCGAAAACAAAATAACGGGAGAAAAAAATCTTGTTGAAAAAGATGGTTTATATTTTCATTTGCCATTTATAGAAACACATGTAATAATAAAAGATCTTTTGACACAGCCTATAGTGGAACACTATATAAAATTGTACCAAAAGGAACTGGGTAACTATATTCAAAAAATAAATCCTATTCTAGATGAAGATGATTGGAAGGAAATTATGAATATTTATAAAACAAATGATATGAATGAATTAAAATACATGATAGGCGAAGATATTTTTATTTTACAAAATTTTGGAGTTATAACAGAAAGATTACATAAAGCTATCGAATTATATAAAGATAACATCGTAAATTCAGTAATAGAAAATAAAAGCATTTTAAATGCTCTGAATAAAAACTTCCATAGTATTAATGGAAAGGCAATAATACCAGAAAAATATTTTGCTGCTCCTACTGGAGGTTATGCGATTGCAGCATATGACAATATTAATTTAAGTGTTAATATTTCTGCAGAAGTCTTACTTTTATCACTTACTTCTTATGTTGGAAATTCGATGAAAGAAGATATAACATTAGCTGAAACATTAATAAGAAATGCTTTGATACATGAAATAATTCACGCTAATGGAATTTATGATGAAAGAGATACTCAAATTTTAACACTTAAAGTTCTAGAAGATGCTAGCTTAACTGATGAAAACTTAAAGCTTAATATAGGATTGCATATCGATGAAGGATTAATAGGATTACTATATAGTCTGGAGAGAAGTATAGATACCCCTCTAGGAAAATATATTGCAGAAAAACAAAATTCCTATAATGTTGAATTCATTAAACAAATAATGATAGCATCTCTAACAGATAATAAAATATACATAAAAGAAAATGGTAAAAGAATTGAATTCGAAAATAACTACTTCCCAAATTTATCTTCTTTTGTTAAAAAATAAAATTTGTGAGAATAGCAATAATAGGAGCTGCTGGAAGAGATTTTCATGACTATTTAACATACTTTAGGAAAAATAAAAATTACAAAGTAGTATGTTTTCTCGCCACACAAATACCAAATATAGAAAAAAGGATTTTTCCAATAGGAAATATAAAAATATTTAGCCTTGAGGAAATAGAAAAATTTAAAAATAAAATAGAGTATGCATTTTTATCTTTGAGTGATATATCCAACAAAGAAGCCATGGAAATAGCAACTAAATTACTTTCTCTTAACATAAACTTTTCAATATTATCTCCATTTAAAACTATGTTGAAAGCTAAAAAGCCAGTTATTTCTGTTTGTGCAACAAGAACTGGTTCTGGTAAATCTACTATAGTAAGAAAAATTTCTTTACTTTTAAAAGAAAAAGGATTAAATGTTGCAATAGTAAGACACCCTATGCCTTACGGAGACCTTAAAAAGCAAATATTTCAGGAATTCAAAAGCTTGGAAGATTTGGATAAATATAATTGTAGTATAGAGGAGAGAGAAGAATATGAACCGCATTTAAAAAATGGTTTTACTGTTTATGCTGGTATAGATTATAAAAAAGTTTTAAAATATGTAGAAAAAAAATATGATGTAATTATTTGGGATGGGGGAAATAATGATTTGCCATTTTTTAAACCAGATTTACATATAGTTGTAGCAGATCCGTTTAGAGTTGGGGATGAGCTAAATTATTATCATGCTTTTCTAAATTGCAAAATTGCCAATATTTTTGTAATAAATAAGATTAATACAGCCCCAAAAGAAAATGTTGAAAAGCTAATAGAAAATCTTTCAAAAATAAATAACAAAGCAAAAATAATTTTAGCAAGCTCAGAAATTACTGTAGAAAATGAAAACTTAATAAAAAATAAAAAAGTTTTGGTTATTGAGGATGCTCCTACTGTAACTCATGGTAATTTATCTTTTTCAGCTGGCTATATAGCTGCTCAAAAATATAATGCATTAGAAATTGTAGATGGAAAAAAATTTGCTACTGGATCGATAAAAAAGTTTTATGAAAAATATCCGCATATAAAAAAAATTTTACCATCATTAGGCTATGGAAAAAAACAAATGAAAGAATTAGAAGCAAGCATAAATAATGCAGAATGTGATTCTGTTATATTTGGAAATATGATAGATTTAAGTAGATTCTTAAAAATAAACAAACCATTTACAAAAATTAGCTATGAATTAAAAGATTTGAATAATGATTTAAATAAAGAAATCAAAAGCTTTTTGAAAATAATCAGTAAGTAATAAATTATTTATTCTTTTAACTTAAACAGTTAAATATGAAAAGAGATGAAGTAGAACTTATAGCAGATTTATTTGGATTATGGAACGTTACTAAAATTTATAGTGTTGATGATGCATTAAAAATAGTATCTAACCTCAATATTGATACAAAAGAAAAAATGAAAAGAATTGCACTTCTCTCACACTTGCTAAAAAACGAAAAAGAAAATATAGATGAAATCTTTTTTAGAGAACAATTATACTTAAAAAGGATTGAGACGGATCAGAAGCTATTTAAAAAATTTTCTAGAATTGAAAGAATGAATAGCTATAAAACATTTTTGTCTGGAATTTATTTATTCAATCTTCTCATAGATTATTCGCATTTCATAGCTTCATCTATTTCCTCGACAGTCCTCTTATTATCTAGAGAGTTTTTTCTTAATTATCCAATTGAATACCTAGAAAATAAAGGAGGAATTGGAAAATATTTGGTAAAATTGGAAAAAACATTATATAAAATACATCTTTCACTTTCCTATTTCATTTTTTTACTTATAGAAGCTTTTATTGGTCGTGGTATTAACTTTTATCCAACATCTTCCCTTTCATTTGACTTTGGACTAGGATTGCTTCCAGTTTCAGTTAGCATACCAATAGTTTTATATTGGATATATTTCATTCCAACAGCAAAAAGTATTGTAAATAAATTTACTAAGGAGGGGGAGAAAGGTTTAAAGATTGGAAATAGATATCTAAACAAAATAAAAAGATTTTTATATACTTGGAGACTGCCGATATTCAGAAACAACTATGTTGATTTTTATAATTTGAAAATTAATAAAGTTGTTGACGAAAATTATGTAAAGAGATTTTATGAAAACTATCCAAATCTTCGAGTAATGATAGATAATTATATTATTTCACCAACAGCAAATGGATGGTTCATACCAATACAAGTTTTTGTAGATAAGGATAGAAACTTAATATTCACATGTCAAAAAGATTTGAGTGATATGTATTTAATAGCGCTAAACGAGTATAAAGATTTAAAAATAGTAAGAAAAGGGAACAAATTAGATGGATACTTGAATAATGAAAGATCTTTAAAACTTTTAGAAAATAAAGGAAATTATGTAGAAGGAGAATTAGTAGATAGGCTTTATGATTTATTAAAAAAAGATAAACTTGATGGAAAATTTGTTAATAATGAATTTAAATATTATTATCCAATTGTGGTAATTTCTAAATATTTGAATGAAAGGGAACTTGAATTTATACTCAATCACGAACTAATGCACTACAAAATATGGAACCAATAAAAAAATAAAAAAAGTTAGTTTTTATTCAGATTCTTCTGGAGCTTCTGGAGACGGAGTTTTTGTACTACCTCTTTCTACTTTACTTGCTGTTATAACATCATCTATTCTTAAAATCATTTCTGCAGCCTCTGTAGCACTTTTTATTGCAAATGTTTTTACTTTTAATGGCTCTACTACTCCTGCTTTTTCTGCATCCATAATTTTACCCTTTTCTAAATCAATTCCCGCATTAACTTCTTTCTTTTCATGGGCAGATCTTAAAGCTGCTAATATATCTATTGAATCTAAACCAGCATTTTCTGCTAAACTTTTTGGTATTATCTCTAATGCATCTGCAAATGCTAATATTGCCATTTGTTCCCTACCACTAAATTTCTGAGCAAATTTTCTAACAGCTAATGCTGCCTCAACTTCTGCTGCTCCAGCACCTGGTACAATTTTACCTACCTCTAAAGCTGAGATAACAGCCCCTATTGCATCTTCAATACTTCTATCTACTTCATCAACAACATGCTCTGTAGAACCTCTTACTAAAATACTTACTGCTTTTGGATCTTTACAATCTTTAACAAATACCATTGCCTCTCCTCCAATCTTTTTCTCCTCAACTAACTTTGCATAACCTAAATCATTCTCACTTAAATCATCTAAATTTGTTACTATTCTTCCACCAGTAGCTTTTGCCAAAGCCTCCATATCACTTTTTTTAACTCTTCTAACTGCTAAAATTCCTTTCTTTGCTAAAAAGTGTTGAGCTGTATCATCTATACCTTTTTGACAAATAACTACATTTGCTTTTACCGAAGCTATTTTTTCAACCATATCTTTAAGCATTCTCTGCTCTTGTTCTAAAAATGATTGTAATTGTTCTGGTGAAGTTATTCTTATCTCTGCATCAGTTTCTGTTTCTTTTATTTCTAAAGCAACATCTAATAAAGCTATTCTTGCATCTTTTATTACCTTTGGCATTTGTGGATGAACTACTTCTTTATCTATTATAATCCCTCTTATTAACTCGCTTTCTTCAGCACCTGCTCCATGTTTTTTAACTCTTTTTATATTATCTTTATCTATAACAATTTTTCCATTAACAGTTTGTGCAACTGATTTTACTGCCTCTACAGATAATTTTGCTAAAGAATCAATGGCTCTTTCAACACTTTTACCACTCATTGCTGTAAGAGCTATTTTTAGCAATGTTTTTTCATCATCTAAATTAATTGGTTTAGCTATTTCTTCTAAACGCTTTATAGCTTCTTCTTTTGCTAATTTATATCCTCTTACTATTACAGTTGGATGTATATCTTGGTCTAAAAGTTCTTCAGCCTTTTTTAATAACTCGCCAGCTATAACGACACTAGTTGTTGTACCATCACCAACTTCTTGATTTTGACTTTTTGCTATTTCTACCATCATTTTTGCTGCAGGATGCTCTACTTCCATTTCTTCTAATATTGTTACTCCATCATTTGTTATTACTATATCTCCTATTGAATCTACCAGCATTTTATCCATACCTTTTGGTCCTAGTGTTGTTCTAACTGCATCTGCTATTGCTTTTGCTGCTGCTATATTATTTCTTTGAGCATCCCTACCTAACTGTCTTAATGTACCTTCTGGCAATATCAAAACGGGTTGCCCCCCAAGTTGACCAACAAGTGCCTGTGCCATACCTATTATATTATTTATAATATGTGATTTATAAATGTTTTAAAGAATTTTAGCATTTATGTAGAAAAACCAATAAATAGTATATAATGAAAAATACATTTACATTTTGTATAGGTGGTGCGCAGGGAAGTGGTATTGATACTTCTATGAGAATTTTTAGCCAAATATCGGCTTCTCTTGGTTATGAAATATTTAGTTTTAGAGAATATCAGTCAAACATTAAAGGTAAGCATAGTTATTTAATAGCTGTTTTAGATGAGAACAAAATTAGTCATTTGAATTTTAAAATAGACATTTTGCTTTGCTTAGATGGGGAAGCTCTTGCAACTCATTTGTTTTATGAAGATATAAACGATAATGGAGTTATAGTATATAACAAAGAATCAAAAAACCTTTTCATAAAAGACATAAAAACAATGGAAAGCTCTCTAAAGGAAAAAATATTGAAAAGATATGAAAAGGTCGAAGATCTTTTTGTAATAGCGAGAAATAAAAATGTTCAACTAATAGAAATAGATTTTCAACAAATAGCAAATGAAGTAGCAAAAGAATTCGGAATAAGCTTAAAGGAAGCATTGATATTATTTAACACAATTGCTTTATCTGCAGCATTAAAGTATTTAAATGTCGATATAGATATTTTATCAAATACAATAAAACGATTTTTCAAAAGTGAAAAAGCAATCAAAGTGAATTTGGCTGTTATAGAAAAAACTTATAGATACTTTGAATCAAATTATTCAAACATAGAAAAAAGATTTACTTTAAAAAGATTTTACAAGAAAGATAAAAGAATTTTAATAGATGGAAATATAGCTGTTGCATTGGGTAAAATGATTGCTGGAGTATCATTTCAATCATATTATCCTATAACACCAGCAAGTGATGAAAGTGTATTTTTAGAAGCTTATCGAAATGTAGATTGTTTAATAAAAGAAGATGATCTGAATGAAAAAATCGAAAATGGGGAAATACCAAAAGAAATTTTGAATTTTGCTGAAAGGGAAGGTAATTTTTATAAGCTTAAAAGGGGTATTGTTGTTCATCAAAGTGAAGATGAAATCTCAGTAATAGGCTCTGCTATAGGAGCTACTTTAGCTGGAGCAAGAGCTTCCACATCCACTTCCAGTCCAGGATTTTCCTTAATGGTCGAATTTCTTGGTTGGGCTGGAAGAAACGAAGTACCTGTAGTTATAACTCATTATCAAAGAGCATCTCCAGCTACTGGAATGCCCACTAAAACAGAACAAGGAGATTTACTCTTCTCTTCCTTTGCTTCCCATGGAACATTTCCAAGAATAGTTTTTTCATCTGGCGATGTAGAGGAAGCTTTTTATGACGTTCCTATTGTTTTCAATCTTGCCGAAAAATATCAAATGCCAGCCATTCATTTATTGGATAAAGTAATAGCTAACTCACTAACAACTATTCCTTATCCAGATTTGTCTAAAATTAAAATAGATAGAGGAAAAGTTCTAACAGAAAACGATTTGAAAAAAATAAAGGAATTTAAAAGATTTTTAGATACGAAAGATGGTATTTCTCCAAGAGTATTCCTTGGTACAAATGGTGGTATTCATTGGTTAAGTGGCGATGAAAGTGATGAAAAAGGTCATTTAACGGAAGATCCTGAAGTGAGATCTAAAATGATGAGTAAAAGAATGAGAAAAATTCAAACTTTGCTTGAAGAAGTTGATGAGGAAAATAAATTGAGAATTCATTTTAACAAAAATGCAAAGGTGGCTATTATTAGTTTCGGGTCAACGAAAGGAGTAATAATAGATTGTATAAAAAGTTTAAAAATGGAAAATAAAGTAAAATTCATTCAATTGAAGTTATTACAACCATATCCATCAGAGGAGGTAAAAAAATATTTGAAAGACGTTAATCTTTTAATAGATGTAGAAATGAATTTTAATGGTCAACTAAACTTACTAAACAGGATGTATTGTTTAAAAAGTGCTGATGTTTTGATTTACAAAATAAATGGTAGACCGATATTTTTCGAGGAACTGAGATATTACTTAAAAAAAGCAATAGAAAAGGATTTTTCTGTTTTTGAAAAAGATGAAATTTTTGGATATTATAAAATCGAATTGAAAGATGGTATTTAAAAGAGAAGATTATATAGAGGATTTTGATGAAGCATGGTGTCCTGGATGTGGAGATTTTGGTATAAGAGAATCTTTCTATAAAACCTTAGTAGATTTACAGCTAGATCCGAATAAAACAATAGTAGTTTCTGGAATAGGATGCTCTAGTAAGAGTGTACATGATTTTAAATGCTATGGAGTGCATACCTTACACGGTAGACCACTACCAGTTGCGCTTGGTATAAAAATAGCTAATCCAGAATTAAAAGTAATAGTTCATACAGGAGATGGAGATTGCTATGGAATAGGGGCTTGTCATTTCGTCAATACAGGAAGATATAATCCAGATATTAAATTAATAGTTTATGATAACACTGTTTATGCACTAACTAAAGGACAAGCTTCTCCAACACTAAAAAAAGGTGAAAAACCAAAAGCTTTACCAATTCCAAATATAAAAGATGCTATTAATCCAATTGGTATAGCTATTTTTTCTGGTTATAGGTTTGTTGCACAAGGATATGCTTTTGATATTAATAAACTGTCCAGCTTAATAACACAATCAATAAAGCATAAAGGATTAGCACTTATAAATGTTAAGCAACCTTGTATAACTTACGATGATATACATACAAGAGAATTTTATCAAAATGCAATTGTTAATATTGAGAATATTATAATTTTAACAAAAGATTTGGAAAAATCTATAAAAGTTGGATTAGTAAAAACACCATTTTCAAATTACAAAGTTGGTGAGTTAATAATAATAGAAAAGGATGAAGATGAAAAAAATTGTTATGTTTTTGAATATAAAAAAGCCAATGAGTTTGCAATATTGCCAAAAAATAAAGCCGAAGAATTAATAAAAAATGGTTATGCGAGAAAGATTACAAAAGAAGATTGGAACGATGCATTAATAGCTTTTTTATCTAAAATTAGTCCTTTTATACCATTAATTGGTATAATATATAAAAATGAAAAAAACTCAACATATGAAGAAAGAATAGCTGAAAATATAAAAAATTATTTTGTATATCCACCGGCTAAACAAATAATTTGTGATAAAGAAGGGAGTCCAACAACAAGAATAGAAAGTTTGTTAGATTTATTTTTAGTTTAAAATTCAATAATTGTGGGGGTAAAGCAATATATAAAATTGAAGGAAGTGAAAACAAGCAAAATTGATGAAGAATTGAAAAAAATTGTAGAGGAAGGTAAAGCTAAAATTAAAGTAGTTGGAGCTGGAGGAGCTGGTTGTAATACAATAACTAGATTAATGAGCTATGAAAATTATGGAATAAAAACAATAGCAATTAATACAGATGCTTTAGATTTGCTAAACACTATTGCACATCAAAAAATACTAATTGGAAAAAACATAACTAAAGGGGCGGGTGCTGGAGCAAATCCTAAGATTGGGGAGGATGCTGCAATTGAAAGCAAAGAAGAAATTAAAAAAGCTTTGGAAAATACAGATATTGTTTTTTTAACTTGTGGACTTGGAGGAGGTACTGGAAGTGGTTCTTTACCAGTAATAGCTGAAATAGCTAAAAGGCTTGGTTGTTTAACAATAGCAATAGTTACTTTACCATTTAGTATGGAAGGAAAACAAAGACAAAAAAATGCAATAGAAGCTTTAACAAAGCTAGAAAAAAATGTTGATACATTAATAGTTATTCCAAATGATAAACTAAAAGAAATAGTCCCTCACTTACCTTTATTAGAAGCTTTTGAATTCTGTGATGAAATTTTAATAAGAGCATTGAAAGGAATTTCTGATTTAATAAATAAACCTGGATTAATAAATAGAGATTTTGCTGATGTTAAAACAATAATGAGCAATAGTGGTTTAGCAATGATAGGAATCGGAGAAAGCCAAAGTGAAAATAGAGCAAAAGAATCAATTGAAAAAGCTTTAAAACATCCCTTAATTACTGTTGATATAACAAATGCAACGGGAGCTCTTGTTTATATAACAGCTGGACCGGATTTGACTTTAAAGGAAGCTGAAGAAATAATAAGCTATTTAAATTCTAAAATGAGTGATGATGCAAAAATAATTTGGGGTGCTTCAATAGATAGAACTATTAGTAAAATTGTTAGAACAACTGTTATAGTTACTGGAGTTTCTTCTCCGAATATTTTTAGTGTAGAAAAACCATTTAGTAAAGTTGTTAAAGATGTTGAAAAAACTTTTAAAATAGATTATGCTAAAAAGATTAGCTGAAAAAATTATGGAGTATTATAGAATAATTAAATTAGCACAAAAACCAGATAGAGAAGAAATCATGGAAATGGTTAAAATAAGTTTAATTGGAATTGGAATTTTAGGTTTCATAGGAGTTTTATTTCTAATAATTTTTTCACTAATATTACCATAAAACAATTTATCTTTTATTACGCCATAGAATAGACTTTCGCCAATAAATGTTTTTGCAAACCTGCATAAAAACTTTAAACAGCTATTAAAAATTGTAAAACAAAAAATACTTGTTTACTAAATTTGATAAAAAATTAATAAAAATATAAAAAATTTTGAAAGTCTTAAAATAAATTTTTATACAAATTAAATTATGGAAGATAAAGACCCTATTGAAATAAGTAAAAATATTGATGAATTGTGGAAAATAACAGAACCTATATATAAAGAAATGCCACACGAATACAAAGAAGGATTTAATGAATTTTTATCTTCCTTGTATTCAGATGTTGCTAATTTCTACCAAACTACAATAACCTTGGAACATGAAGAAAATCTGGACGATATTATAAAGACGCATTTCCATACATACCTAAATGAATTGGACCTAGTTGGAAGAATAAAAAAAAGGAAAGAAATGAGAAAAGTAATACTGCTAACATATAATTTAATGGATGAATTAAAAGAAGTAATAAAATCAAAAATTTTGGATATTTATGAAGAAATGATGGGAATAAAAGTAAGAAAAAGCTTAGATGAAATAATAGATAATTCTAAGATTAAAAATATTTTGGAAAAATATGGAATTGAAAGAAATGATGCTTTTTATACAATGCTTTATTCTACGTTCATTGGATTATTTAATACTTTATTGTACTCAATTGAAACGGAGAGTGGCCCCGAAGAAAATATAATACAATTAGCCCTAGAATCAACAAAAACACTTTATCATTTAAAAAAAGAGGAAGAAGAGAAACTTAAAAAATTATATAACAACAAAGAATTTTTATCTCAAGTGAAAAAAGAACTAAAAAACGTAACAGAAAAACTTCTCTCCAAATTTTATACTTTAGATGAAAATTCGAAGGAAATCATTTCTAAAATATTGGAAGTCGATGAACAAAAACCAATATATATTACTTAGATGTATATAAACGTTTACCGATAACTAAAAATAAGTAATCATTAGTTTACTAGATTGCCTTTATATTTAAATGTATTTTAACATTAAATTAAATTATGACTACCGAATATCAAGTAGATATAAAAAAATGTAGAGAAGATGGTTTAAAAATTAGTAGAAAGATTCCCGAATTATGGAAGATAATAGAACCTTCTTATAAAAATCTTCCTAAGAAAATTAGAGGAGAATTTAAGACATTTCTATTTTCACTCTATTTTGAAGCTGCAAAAGCTTATCATTCAACAATATGTGGTGAAGTATTAGATATTGGGGAAAATGTAAGAGAGTGTTTATTTAATTATCTACATCTGAACAATCCGGCTATTATAAATAGCTCGCCAGAAACCTTTGCGATAATTTATGACTTAATTTATGAAAAAAACATAGAAAAGGTAATAAAATCAAAAATTTTGGATATTTATGAAGAAATGATGGGAATAAAAGTAAGAAAAAGCTTAGATGAAATAATAGATAATTCTAAGATTAAAAATATTTTGGAAAAATATGGAATTGAAAGAAATGATGCTTTTTATACAATGCTTTATTCCACATTCGTAGGAATGCATCTATATAATATAGCACAATTTACTTATACAGAATTAATTAATTTTTCAACAAAGTCTTTTGTAGTAGATTCCATAGTTTATTCGAAATCCATTCACGAAACTAATGAAAATACAGAAGAAAAGTTCGTAAAAATTGCTAACGATAAAGATTTTATTGAAGAAATAGAAAATAAGTATGAGAATGTATTGAAAAATCTTTTATTTAAAGTTTTCGATGTAGATGAAGATTCACAAAAAATACTTCTGAAAATACATGAAGTTAAAAAACAAAAACCATCTTATATACTATGAATAATCTTTGATATACTTTCCTTTTTTAGAAAGCTTTTCAAAAGCTATTTTTATTTCTTTTCCTAAATAAAAGGCATGTGATGCTAAGCTAAACATATCTTCATTTTTAAAATGATTATAAATATTAGAAAATTTATCGCTTTCAACCTTAAAAACTAATCTCATATCCTTTGCTTCTCTCTGTTCAACAACAACTTTATTTTTAGAGTGATAAATTAAAAAATTTCCTTTAGGCCCTATAAATTCTTTAGTTTTATATGAACATTTTTCCAAAACTTTATAAGCATTTAACCAATCATGCTTATATATATGAGCAGAAGTACTCATTGAAGTTACATAACCAATAGATAAATCTGTTTTTGCTTTTTTGTTCATTTCATTTACTATTTTCTTAACAAGCTCAATCTGAGCAAAAAAGTTAACTAGTCAACCTCTAAACATATAATTTTACCTAATGAAAACAACATGATTATAAAAATTATCTGTAATTATACCTTGAATTCCTATAATAAATGGTGGATTTTTAGAGCTTTTATCTATTTCATGATCCCAACTAATTATTAAAGCTATTCTCGAATAAGGATGTTTGGAAATTTTATTTATCAAATATTTTAATTGATTTTTACCAAATCTATATTTGAAAATTCTTTCTCCATATATATTCCACACCAAAAGGTTTTTTTGATTAATAACTTCACTAACATGATTCTCAAATTCTCTTTTATTAATAAACTCAAAAAATAATCTTTTTGAGGTTCCTCACATTCACTAAGCTTTAAGCTTCCATACTTTAAAATTAAATCCAAAATTTTAACCCAAGCTCTAAAAATACTTTTATCATCATAAATAAAATACCTGCTCAAAGTAAGTGGCCAAGAACTCAATTCAACTTTTTCATCAATAACTAACTTAACTTTTTTTCTATAATTTTTTGCAGTATTAAAATTTTTTTCTATAACATTTAGTAAAGCTTTAATATTATTATTCTCAAACTCATTTCTAAGGTCTATTAGCTTAACAGAATTTATAATGCTTTCTATCAAATGGTACTACGCTATCTAAAATCCTTTTCCCAAAAACATTTTCTATTGCAGAACCACTAGATGATAAATCTGATCCATAAAGTATTAAAGTATCTATGTTATTAAACTCCTCCAATGTTTGTATTACCAATTATGCAAATTTTATTTTTAATATTATCTGGAATTTTGGATAACAAAACTTCTTTTCTTAGCCACAATATTGAAATAGCTATATTGCTCTTTTCATTAATTTGTATTTTTATACACTAATACTTTTTGATATTGCAATTGTTTTGATTTTATTACCTTCTCTAAACTTTAAAACAGCTTTTGGAAGCTTAAATTTACCAACGAGCTCTACTATTGGCTTTATTTTATATGCTAGAATTACTTCCTCATTTGGGTTTAAATCTCCTAAATTCCAATTAAGTTCAAAACCAAAGCTTTTCTTTGTTATTTGAGGTTCAAAAAACTCAAAATCTTTACTTATTTTAAATAAAGATGGAACAAAATCTTTAACAGTTACATCCTTCAGTTTTATTCTTCTAGCATTTCTTACAACAATCTTTATTTTAATATCCTCTTCTTTACCAATTAAAATCTTATTTATTGTTATTGTATAATATCTCCAGTAAACTAAAGAAATTAAAATAATCACAAAAAAAGCTGTTAACCATATTGGATAAAGCAAAACTTTTAATTGAAAAGAATAGAAAGAATTTTTATCTAAGCTTGGTATATTGATTTTAAATGTTCCATCGACTTTTTCATAACCAGCTTTTGCATCTATTTTTACTAGAAAAGAAATTAATGAAGGAAATCTTAAAACATATGTAAATGGAGATAGTGGGGAATTGCCCAAATTTTTAAATGTATAAGTAGAGGAAATGAAAAGTAAATTTACACTAGTTAATGAATATTGATCTAAATTTTTTGTTTCTTCAACAAAAAAGTATTCCTCTTTCAAATCAATTACTTTTCCACTACTATCTAACAATGCTACTTCAAAAAAATATTTTCCTGGATTCCAATTATTATCTATTTTAAAACTATATGATTTTGCTATAGTAGAAAGCTTTTCTATATTTGCAATTTCTTCAAATTTTTTCTCCTTGTTTAAATAAACTTTTAAAATAACATCGTAATCTCTTTTAGCTAAATTTTTAGCAGTCACTTCAAAAACAAATTCTTCTCCAGGTTTTAATGATTCTTTATTCTTTTTTATTGGTAGCAAGCACAATAAGCTTTCTAATTTTGGTAAAACGGTAATATTTTTAACTATTTTTTCATTTGGATTTGAATAAGGATATATTATTATTTCAAATATTGCCATTTCTTCCACAACACATTTTGGTGCAACAAAGAAAATATCAACAATTTTTGATGATTTTGGTAAAACCCAAACTCTATCATTATAAACAGATTTTATACCCCCAACTTCTTGTGGAAAAACACTTATCATAAAAATTTCTTCTTTATCATTTTTGTTGTATATTTCAATAGAATATGGAACTGGATCTACTCCAACAGATAAATATTGAGAAAAAGCAAATGGGAGAAAAACAAGAAATACGATTAAAAGTATAGCTCTCTTCATTCTAAATATATTTTTAATTTTTCATTTTTTAATTCCTTATCAACAATATGCTCCCCCCCTTCTATAGGTATTAAACTAAAATAAGCTTTATCCTTAGTATAAGCTCTAACTTCTATTGATTGAGATAATTTTTTAATTTTTATATCATTGATACTTTTCACTCCAGGCAAATCCATCTCTATAATTTTTTTCTTTCCTTCACTTATAACCCTAAATGGAGCTTCCTCTGTAACCTTAACCTCTCTTTCTTTTTCCTCCTCCACCTCTTCTATTGGAACTTTAATACCAAGCCTTTTTTTAATTTCTGGTTCATACTCTTTATACTTACCATATGTTTTCACTTCTATTTTTGGTTCTTCTCCACTCCTTGAAGAAAAAGTGATTCTAATTCCATGAAATCCTGGACCAATAGGTTTTATTTCAAATCTTGGTAATTCAAATTCAAATAACTTTTCAAACTCCTCTTCTATTTCCCTTAAGCTTTTACCAAAATAGTCAAATCTTGATTCAAAAGAGAGATTATATCCACAAAATGGACAATATGACCAATTTTTATCTACTTTTTCACCACAATTCTTGCATCTTTTTTCCTTTTTTCCCAACATTATTCTATTTTTACTTTTCTACCTTTTTTAACTTCTTCTTTTTCAACTTTTATTTCTAATGTGCCATTTTCGTATTTAGCAACAGCTGTTTCTGGTTTAACTCTAGTTGGTAATGTTATTACCCTACTAGCAAAATTTGTTGATCTCTCAGCTATCCACATTCTTTCACCACGTTTTTCTAAAGATTCTTTTTTTCTACCTATTATTCTAACTGCTTCTTCATCAACATAAACTTCTATTTCATCTTTTTTGAAATTGGAAACATCGGCTCTTATTATTATTTCATTTTCTGTTTCTGAAACATCTACTAAAAATGTTGAGGAAAATATTCTTTTTACTATTGGTAGTTCTTCAAAAAGTAAATCCCTCCACAATCTATTCCTCCATTTTCTTATTTCATCGAAAATATCTTCTATCATAACTTTAGATAGATTTTTTAAATTAAATATATGGGTATAACAGAAAACATAAGTAGAAATTTTATTTACTTAATGGCTAATTTTTTTGTAGTATCATTTTTATCATTTATTTTTTGGACATTTATTGGTAGTAAAAATCTTCCACCACAAGATTATGGAAAAGCAACAACAATGTTTCAAATTTTCATGCTTTTATCATCAATATCAAATCTAGGAATTTATACAGCTTCCTGTAAAAAAATTCCAGAATTAATTTCAAAAAATCAAGAAAATAAAATTCCAACATTGCTTAGATTTTCTTTTAAAGTTTCGTTTATAGCTACAACAATATCATCAATCATTTTGTTCTTTATATTTAAATTAAATTTGCTTGAAAAAATTTCACTTGCACATATAGATTTAATTTTAATAATATCTTTAATTTTTTTATCACAAGTATCTAGCGTAAACGCATCTTACTGGTATGGATATCAAAATATGAGAAAATTATTTTTTGCTAATCTTTTTTCATTTTTAGGAAAGGTTGGTATTGCAGCAATATTAATTTACATTGGTTTTGGATATTTAGCACTTTTAATAGGATTTTTAACTCAAACAATATTGCAACTACTCATAACATTTACAAAAAAGTTATTTGAAATAGGAAGTAAATTCAATACAAAAAAATTTTTTATAGAAGCTTCTATTCCAGCTTTCATTTCAGCAATTTTTCAGTTAATACTCACTCAAACACCATTCATATTTTTAAGTTTTATAAGAAGTACTGAGGAAACTGGTTACTTTTCTTTAGCTTTCATGATAACATCGGTAGCGTTTAGTTTACCTACTGTATTGGCATCTTCTATATTTCCAGTAATCTCTGGCTTGCAAAAAATTGACAAGCAAGAAAAAATAATTAATTTTAGTTTAAGATATTCCATTCTATTCTCTTCTTTAGCTTTAATTTTACTCATGCTATTTTCAGAAAGTTTTATTTTAATAGTTGCGAGTGAAAAATACATAACTTCTGCAAAAATTTTTAACATATTGGTTATTTCATTAAGCATTGGAGGAATTCTTAACATTTTATTAAGCAATATATATGCGGCTGGTTTTTATAAAATTTTTAGAAATATAAACATAATAGAAGTTATAACCTATATTCCTAGCATAATATTGCTTACTTATTTTTCCGGTTTTTACGGTACAGCCCTTTCCTTTTTATTAACAAGTATTGTTGGATTGATAGGATTTCTATTATTTTCTAGAAATGTTATTAAAATAAGCTTTGATTTAAAGGATTTAATAAAAATTTCATTTGCATGCTTTATAATTTATATTGTTTGGGTTGGTATAAAAATTTTGGAACTAAATTTCTTAATTAAAGTTTTCTTAATAGCTATAACTTTACCAATTTATATTTTAGTTTTAAAACTAACTAAATTCTTTACAGAAACTGACAAAGCAGTGATTTCCATACTGTTAAGTAAGCTAAAGTTAAAATTCCTAATAAATTTCTTTTAACAAAATAATTTATGATGGAAGTTGAAAATTTAGTTATTTTTCTAGTTGGAATAATGTTGATCTTTATAGGAATTTTTATTTTATTATTTTTATTTTTAAAAGAAAAGCAGATAAAAACACAGGGTGGATTTGCTATATGGATAGGACCATTTCCAATAATTGGATCTAGTAGTAAAGAAATGTTTTATGCAATACTTTTTGTTTCTCTTGCTATTTTTGTTTTATTGTTTCTAATTAAAAAAATATTATGAGAATATTAGCTATAAGTGATTTGCATAATGATCTTGAAAATGTTTTAAGATTTTTAGATAAAATTGAAAAGCTTAATGTTGATGTTATAGTTTGTGCTGGTGATATATTAAATGCTTATCCTCCAAAAGGAATAAAAAATGAAGAAATTGCTTCCATATTCGTTGAGGAAATTTTGTTATTAAAAAAACCATTTTTTGTTATACCTGGTAATTTTGATAAAGATATAATTGATTTTCTTGAAAGAAAAAAGGTGAATTTGCATGGAAAAGGAAAAACAATAGGAGATTTTGGATTTTATGGATATGGTGGAGCAAAAACACCATTCAATACACCTTTAGAGCCGGATGAAGGTGAAATAAAGCTTGGCTTATATAAAGGATTTATAAGTGTTAAAGATGCTAAATACAAAATACAAGTAACACATATTCCTCCATTAAATACTGCTTGTGATTTAATTTCTAATGGATTACATGTTGGTTCATCATCTGTTAGAGAATTTATAGAGGAGTATAAACCATTAGTAGCTATTTGTGGACATATACAAGAAAGTAAAGGTATTGATTATTTGAGAAATACTGTTATTGTTAATTGTGGTAGATTTCCAGAAGGTTATGCTGGTTTAATAGAAGTAAAAGATGGGAAAGTTAATGCATCAATAATAAATTTAAACTTCCTAGATGGTTGATTACGAAGTAGTTGGTACTACATTAAGAATAAATGCTTCTAGATGGGTAATTTCTCCATTTATAGAAGATTCTGAAGCAGCGATGGGATTAATTATTGATATTTTGAGAAATGTGAAAAATGTTAATAGAATTGTTATATCTAATTCTAGAGATATAGAATATGATTTCCCACAAGTTAAAATGTTAATGGAAATTTCCGATATTATAACAAAAATTGTAAATGAAGATAGATTGCTTGGCCCTGAAAAATTTTATCCAGAATTACAACAGCTTTTTCCAAGTATTTTTAAAGAAATAACATTCATAATTTTGGAAATTTTGAGAAAAGATCCTGTAATGGCTTATCTTAAGCTAAAAGCTATAGGGCATGCACTAGAAAAAATTTCTCTTGAAAAAAGAGGGGCTTTAATATTATTAAAAAATGTTGTTAAACCAATGATCTCTATTTTGGAAAATGGAACAATTATAAGAAAATTACTTGATATGAATGTTAAATTGAGAATTGGAGATAGAATGGTTTATAGATTAATATTTAGACCTACGATAAGACCAAAATTCATGCTAACAAGATATTACTCTTATCTGCCAAAAGATTCTAAAATAATAGATAGCTATTATGTTGGCTCAACAAAAGTTGAAATAGTAAAAGTTCCGGAAAAAATTAGATATATATATTTTGTTACACCCAAAGAATTTTTGCTTGATGAAGAAAAAAACAATTTATTAAATGAAGCAAGATCTCAACTAATAGGATATAAACCAAGCGAAAAGGAAATAGCTAGCGAGGAAATAGCCAGAGAAACTTTTTACAATATGTCACTTGGGATAATAAAATCTATAGCGGATTCTAAAGTAATAAAATTGGATGCAAATGAAATAAAAGAACTTGCGAATATTTTAGTTAGGTATACAGCTGGCTATGGTATTTTAGAAATTTTGCTTGCAGATGAAAAAGTTCAAGATATTTATATAAATTCTCCAATAGGAGAAAATTTTGTATTTGTTAATCATGCTGACTATGAAGAGTGCGAAACGAATTTAATTCCAACATTAGAGGAAGCTGAAGGATGGGCAACAAGATTTAGATTATATTCTGGTAGACCATTAGATGAAGCTAATCCAGTTCTCGATACAGAAATAACTGTTCCTGGAGGAAGAGGAAGAGTAGCCGCTATTACAAGAACTTTAAGTCCAGAAGGTTTAGGATATGCGGTAAGAAGACATAGAGAAAAACCATGGACATTCCCACTTTTCATAAAAGTTAAAGCAATAAATCCTTTGTATGCTGGTTTGATGAGCTTTATAATAGATGGAGCAAGAACAATTCTTGTAGCTGGAGGTAGAGGTAGTGGAAAAACAAGCCTTTTATCATCAATGATTCTAGAAATAATGAGAAAATTTAGAATAATTGTTTTGGAAGATACATTAGAAATACCTGTTTCTCAAATAAGAACACTTGGATATAATATAGAAAGATTAAAATCGAGAAGTGTTATCACAAAAGTTGAAGCAGAAATGCCTGCTGAAGAAGCTTTGAGAACTGCTTTGAGATTGGGTGATTCTTGTTTGTTTGTTGGAGAGGTAAGATCTGTTGAAGCAAAAGTTTTATTTGAAGCTATGAGAGTTGGTGCTCTATCAAATGTTGTTGCTGGTACAATTCATGCAGAAACAGCTTATGGAGTTTATGATAGAGTTGTTCATGATTTAGGAGTTGAGCCAACAAGCTTTAAGGCTATAGATATAATAAATATGTCTGCAATGTTAAAATCTCCAGATGGATTACATAGATTTAGAAGAGTTATTGAAGTTGTTGAAATAAGAAAGCATTGGAAAGAAGATCCTATGGAGGAAGAAGGATTTGTTCCATTAATGGTTTATTCTGCAAGAGAAGATGCTTTAAAACCAACAGATGTTTTGCTTGAGGGGGAATCAGAAGTTTTAAATAATATAGCAAAAAGAGTTAGAGAATGGCATGGAAACTGGGATTTAGTTTGGGAAAATATAATGCTTAGAAGCAAAATAAAAGAAACCATTTTAGATTATGCTATAAAATTAAACAAACCAGAAATTTTGGAAGCAGATGTTACTGTTTTATGTAATGAAACATTTCATTTAATAAGCAATGATGTTTTAAGTGAAGTTGGGGCATATGATTCTAGGATGATTTATGATAGATGGATTTATTGGTTCAAAAAATTTTTGAAAGAAAAGTTTAGATTATAAAAAATCTTCATTAATTCAAAAAACATTTTTATTATCTGCAATAAAGAAATTTTGCTTTTTCCAATTTTTCTTTTTACATAGATTGTTGGAATTGTTACACTTTTAAACCCCTTTTTATTTAATTTATAAATTAACTCTACATCCCAAGCAAAACCCTTTGAATCTATTTTTATTTCATCAAAGACATGTTTTCTGAATCCTCTTAATGTTGATTGTGTATCATCTTTTATTCTAAAAAGCAAAAAAACTAAAACTCTAAAAAATAATCCAAGTAATTTTCTTAAAAAAGAATCTTCTCTTACTATTCTTTTAGTTTTCACAAAATCATACTTTTTAAGTTTTTTTAATATTAAAGGAATGTATTCAACAGGATATTGCAAATCAGCATCTATAGTTATTATAAAATTTCCTTTACTCAATTTTATTCCATCTAATATTGCTGAGCCTTTACCAGTTTTTCCATATCTTTTAATAATTTTACCTTTTATTCCAAATTTTTTTAAAGCTTTTTTTGCAATAATAGCTGTTTTATCAGTAGAATCATCAACAATAATAACTTCATAATTTTTTAAATTGATATTTTTTAGTTTTAACAAAAATTCTTCTATTACATCTTGCTCGTTTAAAGTTGGAACAATTATACTTAGCACTTTAATTAATTTTTCAAAATCTATGAATTATAAATAGTCTAATAACTTTATATGTGTGGTTTATATCTTTTCATCAATAGAGAATTAAAAGTAACCGAAACAGAACTAAATGCCATGGCTATACCAGCTATAATTGGATTAAGTAAAAATCCTGTAAATGGATATAATAAGCCTGCTGCTATAGGTATGCAGATACTATTGTAAAAGAATGCCCAGAAAAGATTTTGCTTAATCTTTTTGATAGTATAATTACTTAGATCTATTGCTATTACTACATCTCTTAAATCGTTTTTAATCAAAACAATTTGTCCTGTTTCGAGCGCAACGTCTGTTCCAGCTCCTATGGCAATACCTATATCTGCCCTAGCTAATGCTGGAGCATCGTTTATACCATCACCAACCATTGCAACAATCTTACCATTTTCTTGTAACTTTCTAATTTCTTTTTCTTTATCTCTGGGTAGAACTTCTGCTAAGACATAATTTATACCTAGTTCTCTTGCTATTGCAATGGCTGTTCTTTTATTATCACCAGTAATCATAATTGTTTCTTTACCCATTTTTTGCAGCTTTTGAACAGCTTCCTTAGAAAATTTTTTTAGATTATCTCTGACAGCAATTAAACCAACAATTTTTTTGTTAATAGCTAAAATCATAACCGTTTTTCCTTCGTTCTCCAAATTTTCTATTCTTTCCCCCAACCTCCCAATTTTTATTTTGTATTTTCTCATTAAATTCCTGTTACCGAAAAGAATTTCATATCTATTGTACTTTGCAATAACTCCATATCCTGGTATTGCTTTAAAGAACTTAGCATCTGGAATTTTTATTTTCTCTTCTTTTGTTTTGTTAATTATAGCATCTGCAAGCGGATGTTCTGAATTCTTCTCTGAAATGGCAGCATATTTTAGAATTTCTTTCCTGTTTAATCTACCAATTTCTATAATATCCGTAACGCTTGGTTTTCCCTCTGTTAAAGTTCCTGTTTTATCGAAAACAATAGTTGTTAATTTGTTTGTATTTTCCAAAGCTTCTGCACTCTTAATTAATATTCCGTTTTCTGCAGCTTTACCTATTCCCACCATTATAGCTGTTGGTGTAGCTAAACCTAGAGCACATGGACAAGAGATAATTAAAACAGCTATGAAAATACTTAAAGAAAAAGCAAAATTTTGTCCCAAAATAAAATACCAAATAGAGAAAGCTAAAATACCAATAAGGAGAACTGCTTGAACGAAATAACCACTTACTTTATCTGCCAATCTCTGAATTGGTGCTTTACTTCCTTGAGCTTCTTCTACTAACTTTATTATTTGATTAAGAATAGTATCTTTTCCAACCTTAGTTGCTTTAAACTTGAGTGATCCATACTTATTAATTGTCCCCCCAATTACTATATCTCCCTTTTTCTTTTCAACAGGTATACTTTCTCCTGTAATCATGGATTCATCTACAGAAGAAATACCCTCTATAACTATTCCATCAACAGGTATTTTTTGTCCAGGTTTTACTACAACAATATCTCCAACAACAACATCTTCTATTGGAACTTGTATTTCTTTACTATTCCTAATAACTGTTGCGTTTTTAGGTTGCAAGCCTATTAACTTCTTAATAGCTTCTGAGGCTCTTCCCTTCACTAAAGATTCGAGCCATTTTCCAAGAGTAATAAATGTTATTATTATAGCAGAGATCTCGAAATAAACGTAATCTCCTAGAGCATCGGGAAAAAGCACAACAAAAAAACTATAAAAGTAGGCAGCTGATGTTCCTATAGCTATCAAAGTATCCATGTTTGCGCTTTTTGATTTTAATGCATAAAACGATCCTCTATAAAATCTATAACCAACAATAAACTGAACGGGAGTTGCAAGTAGAAGAAGGATTATATTTTTGTATGGGATTTTTATATTTAACCATTCAAATGGCATAGAAATTAAAAAGATTGGAATAGATAGCAATAAAGAAAAAAGAAATAAAGATTTCAATGTTTTAATCTCCTTTTCTCTAGCTTCTTTCTCTTTATCAATAACTTTTTCTACTTCTTCAATAACCTTATACCCTAGTTGTTCAATAGTACTATAAATTTTACTTTCGTTTATCAAATTTTCATCAAACTCAATAAATGCCTTTTCTGTTGCAAAATTAACATTTACTTTAATAATACCATCTAACTTTTTGAGTCTTGATTCTATCTCTCGTGCACAAGCTGCACAGTGCATTCCTAAGATCGGGATCGTTACTTTTTTCATGTTATTTTTAAAGCATAAGTAACTATTTCTATATTGCAACTTTTATATATTTTACATTCTTCACATTTTTGAGATCAAATTTTTTCTTTGTTCTGAGCACATATAAAATTTTTGCCCTTGTTTCAATATTATTTATTAACGGTACCTCTAACTCCACCTCCACAACATCCACAACCTCCCACAGCATTTGCAGTTCCTGTTGTTCGTGTGTTCGTGTAAACTTGATGATTATTTGAACCAATCGATGAGTCACTAAAAACAGTTGCAGGGAAACTATCAAAAACAGCTAACGAAAGTATCTTTTGTTTTGATGTCTTTGTTGAATCGTACTTAACTTCAAAAACATTTGGAAAACTAAATTTTACGTCTATTACTCCACTAATCGATTTTAATTCGTTAGAAATTAGTGGTGCGTGTCCTGGGCACGGTATATCCACACTTAACTTCAACAATCTTAATGTTGAAGGATCGAAACCATTTTTGTTATCATCTGTTCCAACTCCGACAACTCCAGTGGCTCCAGTTATTGAAAGATTGTTATTAGAAGTAGTAGAAATATTAGTGAGCATCGGAAATATTAAGATGAAAAATAAGATATTTGTTCCAACAGTAGAGCCATACATACTTATCAGATATTTCCATTTTCTTTTTACTCCATCAACTGATAACAAATTATTTTTTCTTAAATATAGAAAGGATGAAAGTGTTGCGAATAAGAAAGATACTAAAATAAGTATATGGAAGAAATACCGATTTAATAAAAGTGGTTTTAAAAATTGTATAAATAAGGTAGCCCCCAGTACTGAACCTATAATAAAAGCTATACAGCAGGTATGGGGAATTAAACCATAAGCTATTCCTTGTAAGATACCCCCTTTCAATTTTTTATCTTTAAATTCTATTTTCTTAGTGCAACAATCTTGTATGCCCGCCATCTTTTTCGAACCTCTCATAATAATAATTATGAATGAAACGGCTTATTAATCTTTAGTATGAAACTAGTTTCAATGTAGAACAACAATATTACCAATAATCTATCTCATTCTTTCGATTAATTTATCAAGGGTTATGGGTCTTTCAGATTCGATTATTTTATAAAGAACCAATCCTTCATAATCACTTAATCCGTTACACATTTTCTGATAATATTTCTTTGTAATCTTCTTTGGCTTGATTCGTAACTTAATCATCTCAAATTTTTTAACTGAATACAATTAAAACTAAAATTCATTTGGTAAAGAATCCTTAATACGCCGAGGCGGGGATTTGAACCCCGATGGAGCAAAGCTCCACAGGCTTAGCAGACCTGCGCCTTAACCAGGTTCGGCCACCTCGGCATAATTATTTATTTGCTAATCTTTTTAAAACATACAAATCATTATCTACACTTTCAACAGTTTCATAATTTTGGAATAAAATAGGAGAATAGTACTGAGTAGCTAAAATTAATTTTGGTTTTTCTTTTTCAACTTCGCTAAAAAATTTTTCTCTTCCATAGAATTCAACAAACTTAAAATCTGAATCAAAAAAATTTCCAGCAATTTTTCTATCTGTAATAAATGAAACAAGATTGATAATTCTCGGATCACCAAATATCTTATCATCTTTATCACTATATTTCAATATAAATTCAATAGCTTTAAAAATTAAAGTATTTCTTTCTTTAGAATAGTGATAAACAAAACTATGAATATTTGAAAGAAGAGACAATGAAATTACAGTTAAAATAAAAATTTTTGAAATCAATAACTTATCTTTATAATAAGCTCTTCCAACTGCAGGAAATAAAATAAACAAAGATGGAATAAAATAATGATAAATAATTTGTTTAAATATTAAAAGAACTATGAGGTTATAAAAAATAAAACAAATGGAAGCAAATCTTATTTTTTTATCTTTATTACTTAATAAATATATAACCAAAAAAGTTGTAAAAATACCTAAAGCAAAGTATTGATCCAACCATACTGTTGGTTGAATTTGCATTTTTATGTTTTGACTTAAATGATAAATAATTGTATCTGTTATAAAGCTCTTTCCCAAAATTAAAAAAGGTATTAAAATCTGAAAAAATGTATAAATAAAAAGTTTCTTTTTGTTTTTAGCCAAAAATAAATTAAATGGAAATAAAAGAATTATTAAATATCTTGTGAAAAAAGCTAGAGAAAAAAATAGTGAAGAAAGAAAATATCTTTTTCTGACTAAAAAAATCAAGCTAATAAGATAAAAAAAAGATGCTTCGAACATTCCCATAGAAAGAGGTGCGAAAATAAAAAATGCCGGAAATATTAAAAAGAATATTGATGAGTATTCTGCTTCTTTCTTTCCAAAAATATCTTTTGTTATAAAATACATTAAGATTAAGCAAAGAAATGAAATGAACAAAGAAAAAAATTTTGCTGTAAACAAACTAGCTCCAAATATTTTAAAAAACAAAGCATAAAGATAAATTTGTATTGGAGGATGTGCAAAAAAGAAATCTTTATATGGAAATAATCCATTTGCTACTGCTTTTCCCATGTTTATATAAATGTTTCCATCTGAAATGTTTGGAGCAAAAATATCTAAGCCGAAAAAATAAAAAATAGCAATTACTGTAAAAAATAGCAAAACAATTTTAAACATAACCAATTCCTTTAACTTTTAGTAAATTACCTTCAATGAAAAAATTAGCATTTAAAAGCTTTTCACAAACAATGATATTAGTTTTTACATGATCTGTAAATTCTTCAATAGTAAATTGAGAAATTCCATTAGCTAAAGCTAAAAACAAAATTATTTGATCTGACATAAATTTATCCAAGCAAGCATTTTTTTCAATACTTTTTTTAATTCCTAAACCAACTTCCCTTCCAACATCTTCAGCTCTTTTACCTTTTTCACCAATACCATCTATACCCAAAATACAATTTTTATATTTAGCAATAGCAACTAAGGATGAACCAATACTTAAAGTATCAACATATTTTATGTTTCTAACTACACTACCAACAATGTTTTCTAAACCATTTATTTGTCTTTCAGCTACTTTATTCTTTTCTAATTCCTTGCTTGCTATACTATAACTTTCAATGTTTTGAAAATCTCCCCTTTCTGTTAAATTCAATGTTTTCAATTTTTCTATTGGAAAAATCTCAACATTAACTATTCCTCCTCCTTTTGGATAAAAACCATATTTTTCAACATTTATTTCAATATTAAAACCAATTAATTTCAAATAATGAAGAAAAACTTTTTGGTAGTATGTAATTGTTGGTGCATTAGTTGTGTCTGTACCACCTTTAATGGTTAAATTCACTTTATTTTTACAAAACATTAAAATTGGTATTAAAGTTTGAAGAAGTAAAGTTATGCTGCCAGCTGTTTTTATATCTATGAAAATTCTTGAAGGTATTTCTAAACTTTTTGGAATAAAAACAACCTCTGTAGAGCCAACATAGGCTCCTTTAACTTCAGCCTTGCATAATTTTGCTGCTTCTATTACTCCAGCTAAATGTTGTGGTCTTAACCCTGGATTTGGTCTATTTACTCTTATATTAAAAATTTTTAATGGTTTTTGTGTTATGACAGAAATTGCTATTGCAGTTCTTAAAACTTGCCCATATCCGATTGATCCATCTAATTCAATCATTTTCTTAAATAAAAATACAATCGAAATTAATAAGTTAGAAGTATGAAATTTTGCACAATAAATATAAGCTAAGAATAATTTGATTTGTATGAAATTTTTTTGTTTAGTTTGTGAAAAAACAACAGTATCTGAAAACATTAAATACTATTGCGATTGTGGAAATGTTTTAGAAATAAAGGATTTGGAAGAAGATTTCAAAAAAGTTAGTATGGGTGAGGGTAATACTCCACTAATATTTTTAAAGGATTTTAACGTATATGTAAAACTAGAAAATATTAATCCAACAGGCTCTTTTAAAGATAGAGGTAGTGTTATAGAGATAGGATATGCTTTATCGAAAGGTTATAGAAATGTTTGTACTGCTTCAACTGGTAACATGGCTATTTCTATATCAGCCTATTCTGCTTTCGCTTCACTTAATTGCACGGTTTTTTTAACAAAAAATACAAGCAAGAAAAAACTTGAACAAATAAAAATTTTTGGAGCAAAAATAGTGAAAAAATTCAAAACATACACAGAAGCTTTAAAATATTGTGAGAGTGAATCAACAAAAAGAAAATGGTTTTTATGTGGGGATTATGGGTTGAGAATAGAGGGACATAAAATTATTAGCCATGAAATTGTTAAGCAATTAAACGATTTTCCAGATGTTGTTATAGTTCCTGTTGGTAATGGAAATTTATTTTATTCTTTACACAAAGGTTTTTCTGAAATGGGAAAAATTCCAAAAATTATAGGTGTTGAAGCTTCTGGTTGCGATCCTTTATATAAAGCATTTATTAAGAGAAGTGAGAATTTTGTACAAATAAAGCGTGCTTTAACAAAAGCTTCAGCAATTGCATGTGAAGATCCGATTTGGGGAAGAAATATTTTAAAGCTTTGTTATCAGTTTGGACATGAAATATATAGAGAAAGCGACAAGAACATGGAAAAGTCTCAAAAAATTTTAGGAGGTAAAGGTATTTATGTTGAGCTTGCAAGTGCTTCTGTATTTTCAACATATTTAAAATTAAGAGATAAATTGAAAGATAAAAAAGTTGTTCTTGTTTTAACGGGTTCGGGCTTAAAAAGTTGAATTTATAAATTAAAAACTAAATTATATTAGCCAGGTGGTGCATTTTTATTATGAGGAAAGATAAATTAAAAAATGTGATAAAGGTGTTGGAATGCTTAAAAGAAAGTAATGATTGGATTTGGCTGAGAGAATGTTCTAGAAGAACAGGACTTCACCATTCTACAATATCAAGAATTTTAAGAGAGATTGATGCATTCGTGGAGCAATCATATTTAGATCCATTCAACTTAAGACTAGTAAGATTGAAAAAAGGTGTTAATATAGATGGTGTCTTGAAAATTCTCGAAGTAAAAGAAAAAATTAAGGAGATTTAAATCTTAGCCAACCTTTACCATCTTTTTCAAATCTTTCTACCATATCTGTTCTTCTACACATCTCTGATAATAAACCTCTTAAAGCTGAAACAGATATTCCTATACTTTGAGCTATTTCCTCATAACTCATTTCTTTTTTTTCCTTAAGCATTTCTAATATTTGTTGCATTCTTGGAGATAGAGGCATGTTTTTTCTTATTTCTGATATTTCTCTAATTATTTGCTCTTTTTGGGTGCTTTCTTTCAAGCTTAGAGCTATTTCTTCTATGCGATTTAAAGCGCTTTCAATCGATTCATATCTTAAATTACTTCTACTTTCATGCTCGTCAATCGCTTTTAAAGCGATTTTAAGCGATTCGATCACTTTTGTGAAATATTCGTTGAGTTCAGCTTTAAGCCATTCCTTATCTGGTAATGATTTCTCAAGTCTTAATATCCCTTCCTCTATGTTCTTTAATGTCTTGCTTGTATATCCAATTATTATACCAGTTGGTAATTCTTTTTCCTTTTCCTCCAGTAAGGTTGCCAAATTTGTACTAGTTTGAAAAGACTGTGTAGCTCGAGTGTTATCTTCGCTTTGAATCGATTTTTGATCGCTTTGAATCGATTGATAATCGCTTTTAAGCGCTTCTTGAGCGATTTGACTTGAATTAGATGGCACAATTTGTTCTTCTTCTGCTTCGCTTTGAATCGCTTTGCTTCGCTTTAAGAGCGCTTTAATCTTATCTAAGAGAGACATGCTACAAAAATAAATTAGGTGGAAACAAATTTATAAGAATGTGTCAAAGTCTCACATTTACAAAAGTGAAGTTACGAATACATTTTTAGCTTTTTATTTACCATTCACACACAAATAGATTGAAAGTGTGTTCATCCTTTATTTGTCTATCTCCGAAGCTTGAATAAAACTATTTACATTAATTTTCACACTCACAAGTTGCTTTACCAAAAGACCACTATATAGTAGTAAATTAATCTATAATATATATACTTAAAAATATTTATTAAATAATATAGCAAAAAATAAATATATAATAACATATATTTTTTAGTATATAATTGTCTATTTTACATATTTATTCTATTATTTTCACATTATTACCATCATTTTTAATTGGGTTGAAATTGGGTAAATTTTTGAGGATTGTGTTTTTAAAAATCAAAAAATATATAGTTAAAAATATATTTTCCAGAATATAAATGAACTTTTTGCTTTATAAAGCCATCAAAAATATAGGAGATAAGAGCAATTATCTCCGATTTGATTAATAGTTATAGTTGAAAATTTTAGGAAAATAAAATTCTTCGCAAATAGCTTAGCTTTAGGTTTATTCAATTACTTGGTAACTTGAAAATTTGCTCTATATTATCAAACCAGTACCTTCTGTAACCTTCACTTAAAAGATTTTTATCTTCTGTGAATAAACATAAAAATACCTTTATTTTCAAATTTTCAAAATTGAATACCTTAGGTGAGTCAGAACTTTCAAAAATTGCCTTAAATCCATCGACCTTGTGTTCAAATTCTGTATGTGAAATCCCCTTTGGATCTACGAAAATAATGTAGTAATCATTTCCTCTTTTAAACCAAAATATGAAGTCCGGATAAAACTCTCGAATTTGATTTGCTTCAGGTTCGTAATAAGGTATATAGATTTTATCTAAACTTTCATCAATCTTACTAAATAGCCACCAATCAAAATTTAATTTATCGCTATTGTTTTTAACAAATTTCTCTAGCTTTTTTATAAACTCTACTTCACTTTTGGTTTTAATTATATGTTTTATATAATCTATTTTTTCTCTTTCTGATAGAATAAGTGGGTTATAATAATGCTCGGTAATATATTTAATTTTCAAATCTTTAAAACTTTCTTCTTGGGAGTATTTTCTTGAGATTTCTTCTAAACGTTTATTATATTCTTTCTGTGGAATTTTTCCATATTCCTTTTCCAATAGTTCTTGCTCTTTCATTTTATTTGGAAAATTTTTGACTTTATTTATTTTTTCTTTAATTTCTTTCTGCTCCTCTTCTTCATTAAAGAAAAAAGTTATCTTTTTGAAATGAACTATTTCTTCCTCTAGCTTTTTAAACTTATCCAAATCTTTTAAATTTAAGTTAAAATGTCTAAGAAGCTTAAAAATAATTAATCTTAATGGCAAGTTTTCTTCCGGAATTATCCTGTAATATTTGTCCTTGTTTGAAAAAGTATTTCTAATATGCTGAAGTATTTCTGGGGTTATTTCATGATTAGCAATTATAACTCTATCATCAATAGTATTAAAGTATTCAATAAGCAAATTCAAACAACTATCAGATAACTCGAATTTTTGTGGATCTCTTTGTAAATATAGTTTTCCTATATCTTTATATACTGGAATAAGTAACATATAAACTTGTGCATTTGGATTTATATCTAATTGTATTGTTTCTTCCAACCTTTTTCTTATTTCCAAATGTTTTATGACTTCTAATAAAACATTTCTGCTTGTTCCAAAAACAAATAAAGTTTCTAAAGGTAGAACTAAATATTCGCCATCCAATTTAACAAACAAACCTTCGTCTTCTCCTTCATTAAACAAATTTTTCAATCTCTTCTTTTTATTTTTTATGGGTTCAATCCTCACACCTCTTCCAATAGCTTGGATAACAAATTTTTTCGCTTCTGTACCTACACCTATGTTAATAAACAATATTAAATTTGGCCGATTAGAATCCCAACCCTCATAGAAAGCTCTTGAGCCCATTAAAATACTTATTTCTTCTCTTTCTTCTATCCTTTCAAAGATACTTTTTTCTTCATAACTTTCATTAACTTCATAACCTTTTAAATTATCTTTTATCCATTTTAAAGCATCACCTATTTTTATTAAAGCAAAAGGTTTATCACTAGTTTTTAATTTTAACACAGCTTCTTGACGTTTTTCAGGTATTGTTAGAGCTTCTATACTTCCTGGTTTATCTGCATTAAAAATGTATTGTAGAATATCATTTAATGTAATCTTCTTAATTACACACTCCTCTAATCTAATAAAAGTATTTTCATAAATAAGTCTTGGGTTTTCGGAAAACTCTTTAATTAATTCTTCGATAGACTCCTTTAATAAATTTTCATCTACTTCTCCCTTTCCTATACTTTCTATCTGATTAAAGAATAATTTTAAATCGGGTTCTTCTTCTTTTAATTCTGAGAGATTTACTGTGTTAACCAAAGTTAACATTAAAGGCTCATGATAAGCTTTAGGATCAACTTGTTTAATTTTTTCTCTAAATTTTTTAACATAAGTTTTAACATAAGTAAGCAAAATTAATGCTTTTAAAACAATTTTTTTCTTTTCTTTTTCATTGTAATCTTCCTTTTCTCTAAATGCTCTAACTTCTTGTTTTAAAATATAAATATGCTTTCCATATCCATCAGAAATAAATTTTTCTAAATTAAAATTGAAGCCTGTTGTTAAAACATCTCTTGGATCAACAAAAGTTGCAGAAAAATTAAATAGAAAACCATTTCTTGCCATGATAGAATATAAAAATTGTCTTTTAGATTCTTCTTTATCTCCCTTATGCGCCTCATCCAAAATTATATACCAATTACCAGCATTTTCATAATTTCTAAAATCTATCAACTTTTCTTTTTGTTCATCACTTATGCAATCTGCTTTGTAATAAAAAACAACTATTTCATTAAAAAATTGGACCAGACTTTCTCTTTTAACTTTTTCATATTCGGTAAGATCTCTCAGATTAATTTTCAAACCTCTCTTTATTGATGATTCATTAAATTCTTCTACATGCTTTTTGAATTGGTTAATTAAATCCTCTCTATGTGTTAAAAACAAAATATCTTTTTTAGGAATTTCTCCCCCATCCATTAATCTTTTCAAAACTTCAATCAGCTTAACAATAACTAAAGTTTTTCCCGAGCCTGTTGCCATCCAGAAGGCTGCTCGATTAATGAAATTTTCAAATTTTATACTCTCATTCTCTACAGGAAAATATTGTTGCAGTATATCAGCTATTTTTCTCTTAAGTTTTGAAAGCTTAATATTTACAGCTCTTTCTAAATCTTTATCTAAACCATTTAAAACATATCTTTGATAGAATTTCGATTTTTCACCGTTATCTTTGTTATAAAATAAATACAAACATTTTATAGCATTTTTAACAGCATTTTGCTGAAAGTCCCATAATTTCTTTTTGGAGGAAAAACTCTCAACATTTAAAGAATTCCAGTTACTGGGTAAATTTTCGAACTTTATTTCTTCAAGCATCGATTCAAGGATTGGGTGGAAGATCATTTTGACTCAAGTTTTTTTCTCTAATCTCAACACCCAACTAAAAT
>JAWBMD010000009.1:0-32353 GCA_039000985.1 Candidatus Aenigmatarchaeota archaeon
ATAATTTACAAAAAATCAAGAAAATGAGGAAAATTTTTTTAGTTATAGTTGCTTTATTGATTTTTCTTTTTTCAATTTTTTATAAACCAATTTATTTTGATTTAGTTGAAAAATACAAATTTGAGAAATTTGAAAATGTTTTGTTTAAATATGAAATACATAGATATCCTGCAATAATTCAAATAATAAAAGAGAATAAAACAATTGGAATTTCAACAGATGTAGATATTTTGAATTTTGGAAAAATTTCTAAAATAGAAGGAATTGAAAGAATTAGAAAGTTCATAAATTTCACTTCTAACGATTATTCAAAAGTAAGCATAGAATTTCATGGAAACATTTCAAAATATTTGAAAGCTAGTGAAAATAATTTTTATTTAAAACCATTTCAAAACATTACAATTGAAATAATTTTTGATATGAAAAATGTTAAGGATTTTGGAGTTTATAGTGGAGAAGTTAGAATTTTTGTTATAAAGCCAAAAATAAAATGGTTAGCAGAAAAGGAATTTTATTAATATTTTTGTTTTTTTCTATTGCTTTTTCTATTCAAATAAAAGTTGAGGTTAGTGAAGTTTTTGATTTTAAAAAAGAAATTTTAAATTATTCTTTAAACAAGAATTTGCTTTCAATAAGCACTTTTATTAACAATATCGGAAGCATTGGTTTTCTTTCTTCTTTAAAGCTTGAGATAAATAATAAAACTGTTTGGAGTGAAGAAAAAGGATTACATCCAGGAAAAACAGAAAACTTTAATATTTTTTATTTTTTAACAGAGCCTGGATTTTATTTTGGAGAAGTTAAATTGCAAGCTGGAAATGAAATTTTTGATTTAGAAAATTTTTCTTTTGAATTTAATGAAAGTGAGAGCAAGACTGAAAATATATTTTTTGTTAAAAGCATTAGAGTTAAGGATGATTATTTGGAAGTAAAGTTAAAAGCTAATGAAAGTGTAAAAGCAGTTGTTAGCATAGAGGGTTATCCCGTAACATGGAAGTTTGAGCAAAAAATAATTGATTTGAAGAAAAATGAATGGAAGCGTGTAAAAATAAAATACAATGGCTTATATACAAAAATGAATTTAACTTTAAAAGTTTTTGATTTAGATGCAAAATATTTTTTTAGCAAGCAATTTAGTTTTGAAAAGGAAAGCTTTTTCAAGAGAATTATATTAGATTTTCTTAGCTATTTTATATGAGATTAAAGCTAAGATTACAATAATAAAAATTTTAAATAAATTGCTCAAATCAATTTTTTGAATTTCTTTTTTGTATCCTTCTTCACTTTTTTCAAATTTTGTTATGTTTACTTTTCCAATTAATTCATAAACAAATTCTGCTTTTTGCATAACTTTTATTGTTTCATTTGTTCCATTTTTATATGCTAAAGCCTCTATTATAGCTTTTCCGTTTTCAGCATTATCAAAAGGTAAAAATATTAATTCAATTGAGATTGCTTTAAATTGTTTTTTATTTATTACAATTAATTCAAAATTTTTTTCAACATCTTTTTTCAATTCTATTGAGTTTTTTGATAAAAGTATTTGCCAATTTTTTGGTATTGATTTTATCGAAAGCTCCAAAGTTATATCTTCATTTCCGTTATTCCAAAAAAGAATTTTTGATATTTTATAACCATTTATTACTTTATCAATTTGAAGAGAACCAAATCCTATTTGTGAAAAAGAATATTGTAAAAGAGCTAACAAAATAATAAATATCTTTAACATAATTATAAATATGGTTGAAGAAATAAGTGGGGAGGAATTGTTAGATTTAGTTAAAAAAAATAAGATGGTAGTTGTGGATATTTATGCTGATTGGTGCTATCCATGCAAAATCCTATCTCCAATAATAGAAGAAGTTTCAAAGGAATACAAGAATATTAAATTTGTAAAAATGAATGTTGATGAAAACACAGAAATAGCTCAGCTATATGATGTTAAATCAATACCAACATTACTATATTTTCAAAATGGTAATTTGGTAAATAGAACAGTAGGTGCTTTACCAAAAACAAAAATTAAAGAAATAATAGAAAAGACTTTTAGCCTTTAAGTTTTTCTTGTATTTCTTTTAATCTTTCTTTAATTCTATTTTCCGTTGTTTCCAAGCTTTTTATTTTTATTTGACTTAACTCTAGCTCTTCTTCCAATTCTTTAATTACACTTTCCTTATTTTTTTTCAATAGAATATTTCCATAAGAAGCATAGCAATAATTTTCACTATAATTTTTTAGTTCATTTAAAGCTTTTTCTATTTCAATTATTTGGTTTTTTAGTGCTTCTTTTTGTATTATTATTGATTGTAATTGCTGCTGATTCCTTTCAATTTCAAGCATAGTTTTTTCATCTATTTCTGCCATTAATTTTATTTGTATTTTTCATTAATTTATGATAGATTTTCGCAAAATAGAAAAAAAATGGCAAAAAAGATGGGAAAAAGATAAAATATTTGAGGCAAATCCAAATGAAGAAAAGAAAAAGTTTTTCTTAACAGTTCCTTATCCTTATTGCTCTGGTAGTTTACATATTGGGCATGGAAGAACTTATACAATTGGGGATATAATAGCTAGGTTTATGAGAATGAGAGGTTTTAATGTTTTATGGCCAATGGCCTTTCACATAACAGGAACTCCAATTTTTGGTATTTCTAAAAAAATAGAGATTGGTGATAAGGAAGCAATTTCTCTTTATCGCGAATACATAAGCATTTATGAAAAAAATCCAGAAAAAATAGAAAAAATTTTAGAAAGTTTTAAAAATCCAAAAAAAGTTGCAAATTATTTTGCAAAAGTAATAATTAAAGATTTTAAAGCACTTGGTTTTTCAATAGATTGGAGAAGAAAGTTTACAACTGGTGACGCTGAATATAAAAAATTTATAACATGGCAATTCAACAAATTAAAAGAATTTGGTTATATAGTTAAAAAAAGTTATCCAATTCTTTTTTGCTTAAGATGCAATAATGCTGTTGGTGAAGATGATATAGCTGGTGGAGATACAATAAAGCCAGAAGTTGGTGAATATAAACTTGTTAAGTTCGATTTTGAGGATTCATATATAGTAGCTGCTACAATGAGACCAGAAACTATTTTTGGAGTTACAAATATATGGATAAATAAAGATGGAGATTATGTAAAGGCAGAAATAGATAATGAAGTTTGGATAATTTCTAAAGCTGCTGCTGAAAAATTAGAAAAGCAAAATAGAAAAGTGAAAATTTTAGAAGAATTTAAAGGAGAGAAACTTATTGGGAAATATGTTAAAGCTCCAATTTTGAATAAGGAAGTTATTATTTTGCCAGCTAGTTTTGTAGATGTTAATGAAGCTACTGGTATTGTTTATTCTGTTCCTGCTCATGCTCCATGGGATTGGGTTGGATTAAAAGATATAAAAGAAATAAAACCAATTTCAATAATAAAATTAAAAGGATTTGGAGAATATCCAGCTATAGAGTTGTGTGAAAGGTTTGCTATAAAAAGTTTAGATGATAAAGAAAAAATAGAAAAAGCAACAGAAATTTTGTATAAAGAAGAGTTCTATAATGGCATTCTTAAAGATGTTTGTGGTGAATTTGCTGGATTATCTGTTAGAGAAGCTAAGGAAAAAGTTTTTAATAAATTAATGGGATTAAAAAAAGCTGATAAAATGTATGAAGTTATTGCATTAGAAAAACCTGTTTTTTGTAGATGTGGAGGAAAAGTTATAGTAGCTATTTTACCAGATCAGTGGTTTATAGATTATGGTAATGAAGAATGGAAAAAATTGGCAAGAAAATGCTTATCTTTAATGAAAATAATTCCAGAAACATATAGAAAACTTTTTGAAGATACAATAGAATGGTTACATGAAAGACCATGTGCAAGAAAGCGTGGAATAGGAACACCTTTACCTTGGGATAAAAAATATATAATAGAAAGCTTATCTGATAGCACTATTTATATGTGCATTTATACAGTTATTCATAAAATTAGAGAAAATAAAATAAAGGCAAGCCAGCTTACTAACGAATTTTGGGATTTTGTTTTGCTTGGTAAAGATGATTTGGTAAAATTACCAATTGAAAAAAATTTGCTTGAAGAAATTAGAAAAGAATTTTTATATTGGTATCCAAACGATCTTAGACATACAGCTATTGGTCATATAACAAATCATTTAACTTTTTTCATATTTCATCATGCTGCTATTTTTCCAAAGGAACATTGGCCATTAGGAATTAGTTTGAATGAATATGTTATAAGAGAAGGAGCAAAAATGTCAAAATCAAAAGGTAATGTTATTCCTCTAGTGGATATTCCTAAAAAATATTCTGCTGACCTTTATAGATTGTATATTTCTAGCACAGCTGATTTAAATACTGTTGTTAATTGGAAAGAAGATGAAGTAATAACAGTTAAAGGAAAGCTTGAAAGATTTTTTGAATTAATGAAAAATGCTAAAAAAACAGAAAGGGAAATAGATTTTGATAAGTTGGATAATTGCAGCAAATGGTTTGTTTCAGAAATTAATAAAAAAATTAAAGAAGCTACGGAACTTTTAACAAATTTTGAAATAAAAAAATATATTCAAAAAGCTTTTTTTGAACTATTAAATGAAACTAATTATTATATTAGAAGAATGGATAATGTTAATGAAGATGTTATTAGCTATTTGGCAGATAAATGGATTAGGTTAATTGCTCCTGTCATTCCGCATATATGCGAAGAGCTTTGGGAAAGATTGGGGAATAAAAATTTTGTATCATTAGAAAAATGGCCAGAATATGATGAGAAAAAAATGGATGAAAAAATTATGAAAATGGAGGAAATATTTAGAAAAACTTTAGATGATATAAGGCATGTTTTAAAAATAACTGGAAAGAAAAATTTTGCATATTTATATGTTGTTAGCGAAGATGAACTTAACTATTTTTCTGAATCAAAAAGATTTTTAGAAAGGGAATTTGGTTTTGAAAAAGTAAGCATTTTTATTGCTAGTGATGAAAATAAATATGACCCACAAAATAAAGCTATAAAGGCTAAAGAGGGAAGGCCAGCTATTTATTTGGAGTAAATGATTGTTGTCGGTATTGATTTAGCTGCTAGTGAAAAAAGACCAACAGGCTTTTGTATTTTAAAGAACAATAAAGCAAAAACTTTTTTGCTTTTTTTAGATAATGAAATAGTTTCTCAAACAATTAAAGTAAAGCCAGATATAATTGCTATTGATGCTCCTTTAGCACTACCAAAAAAAGGAAAAAGTTTAAGGGAATGTGATAAAGAGCTTTTAAAACTAGGTATAAAATTTTTTCCAATTAATTTAAAATCTATGAAAGAACTAACTAAAAGGGGAATTAGATTAAGAAAAATTTTTGAAAGAAATGGGTTAAAAGTTATAGAAACTTATCCAGGAGCAGCTCAAGATATTCTTAAAATACCAAGAAAGAAGAAAGGAATAGAAAAACTTAGAAAAGCTTTGATTAAAATTGGGATAAAAGGAATAAAAAATAAAATTAGTGAGCATGAATTAGATGCAATAACATCAGCATATGTTGGAAAACTTTATTTAGAGAATAGACATACTGCTCTTGGCGATCCAAAAGAAATTTTAATGATTTTACCAAAAGTATGAGAATAAGAGGGATAATAAGGGATATTCTTAGCATATATATTGGATTTAGAATAATAGAAGCGTATATTTTTGGGAATTTTGAATTAGATATTTATGTTTTTATAGCTGCAGTTATTTTGCTTATTTTTGGTGTTTGGTTTATTATTGAGAGATTTATAAGTTAGTTACATAATATAATTAGAGTGGAAGTTAAAAGTGTTTGTCCTTATTGTGGTGTTGGTTGTGGTATAAAACTTATAGTGGAAAACAACAAGGTTGTAAAAGTTTTAGGAAGGGAGGACCATCCAGTAAGTAAGGGAAAGCTTTGCATAAAGGGATTAACTTTAGATAAAGTAATTCATCATCCAGAAAGATTAAAGTATCCTCTTATTAAAAAAGGCGATGAACTGGTAAAAGCTAGCTGGAGTGAAGCCATTTCTTTAATATCCGAAAAGTTTAAAGAAATAAAAGAAACTTATGGAAGTGATGCTATAGGTATTTTTGCTTCGAAAAGATGTACAAATGAAGATAATTATTTAATACAAAAATTTGCTAGAGTTGTTATTGGGACTAATAATGTAGATAATGCAGCTCGTTTGTGCCATATACCAACTGTACGTGGTTTATATCAAGTGCTTGGAAGATCTGCAATGACAAATAGCTATGAAGACTTTAGTGAAAGTAAGTGTATTTTAATTTTTGGTGATAATGTAGCAAATACCCAACCAATTGCATTTCCTTGGATCTTAAAAGCTAAAGAAAGGGGAGGTAAATTAATAGTTGTTGATGTGAGAGAAACAGAGACAGCAAAAAGAGCCGATATTTTTGTTCAAATAAATCCAAATACAGATATTTTGTTTATTATTGGAATTTGTAAGGTAATTTTAAGAGAAGGTTTAGAGAATAAAGAATTTATTAAAAATAGAACATTGGGTTTCAAAGAATTTAAAGAGAGTTTAGAAAAATTTAAAATGGATTATATTGAAAAAATTACAGGTATAAATGAAAAGCTTATTGAAAAAGTTGCCATGGAATATGCAAAGGCAGAAAGTGCTTCTATAATATATGGAATGGGAATAACTCAGCAAAGTAATAGTTTGGAATCTGTTTTAGCTATAGCCGATTTAGCATTGCTTACTGGAAATTTTGGAAGACCTGGCACAGGGGTTAATCCTCTCCGTGGTTGTAACAATGTTCAAGGTTGTTGTGATATGGGATGTTTACCAGAGTTCTATCCAGGTTATCACCCACTTACTGAGGAAACAATACATAAGTTTAAAAATATTTGGAATGTAGACAATCTGCCAATAACACTAGGTTTAACACAAGTTGAAATGGTGGAATCTATACCAGAAAAAATTCTTGGAATGTATATAATAGGAGAAGATCCTTTGGTATCTTTTCCTGATGTGAATAGAATTGAAAGGGATTTAAAAAATTTAGAATTTTTAGTAGTTCAAGATATTTTTCTTACAGAAACAGCTAAAATTGCTCATGTTGTTTTGCCAGCTGCTTGTTTTGCTGAAAAAACAGGAACTTTTACTAATTCTGAAAGAAGAGTTCAATTAATAAAAAAAGCTGTAGAAGCGCCTGGCAAAGCAATGGAGGATTGGAAAATAATAAAAGCAATAGCTGAAAAAATGGGTTATGGAAAATACTTTAATTATAACTCTTCTGAAGAAATTTTTGAAGAAATTAGAAAAGCTGTACCAACTTATTCAGGAATTACATATGAGAAGCTTGAGCGATTAAATGGTATTCAATGGCCTTGTGATGATAAGCATGTAGAAGGTAAAAAAATACTTTATGATAAAGATTTTGGACCAGCTAGAAATAGAGCAGTTTTTTATCCATTAACTTTTACTCCAAAAGAAATAAATCCAAGCTATCCATTTATATTAACAACTTTTAGGTTATTAGAGCATTATGATGTGGGTAGCATGACAAGAAAAATAGATATTTTAAATAAAATTCAACCGGAATCTTTTGTTTTGGTTACTAATGAAGATGCAGATGAACTAAAAATAAAAGAAGGAGATTATGTTAAAGTATCTTCTCCATTAGGGGAAATTATTGTAAAAGCAAGAATTGGTAATTTAAAAAAAGGAGTAATTGCAGTACCAAATCATTTCGCTGAAGCAAGGGTAAATAAATTAATTTGGAGAAGGTTAGATCCTGTTTCAAAAATCCCATCTTTTAAATATTGCTATGCTAGAATCGAAAAGGTATAAATAAACCAAAATTATACATATATATAATTATGGTTATTCTTCCCACAAGTAAGCAATTGAAAAAAGCTATTCATAAAAAGATTGCTTTAGCTCAAGATATTCTTGTTATTGAGGTTTATAATCATTTTCCAAAAGCGGTTATTCATGGTGGAACAGCAATATGGCGATGTTATGGTAGTAATAGATTTTCTGAAGATATAGATTTTTATTTACCAAAAATAGCAAGGCAAGATTTAGAAAAGTTTTTAAATGATTTAAAAAATAAAGGATTTCAAGTTAAAAAGTTTAAAGTGACAGAAAGAGCAATTTTTTCAAAATTTTTGTATATAGATGTAGGTGTACAGCTTGAAGCAGTGTTTAAAACTATTAAGAATTTCATAACTAAAGCTTTTGAGCTAAGCGATGGCACTTCAATTATTGTTAATACTTTGCGGGCAGAAAATCTTATAGAAGAAAAGGTAATATCTTATTTGCAAAGGAGAAAAATTAGGGATTTATATGATATCTACTTTCTTTTAAGGTTTATAGAGGAGAGGAATGTTGTAGATAATTTATTAAAAAAATTAATGGAGAAATTCAAATTACCAATTGATGAAAATGAGTTAAAAGCTCTTATAATTTCAGGGGCTGTTCCATCTTTTGAAAATATTGTCGAGGAAATTAAAAAATGGGTAAAATAATACATCTAGATAAAATTAGAGAATTTATAGAAAAAACACCAGTTTTTAGAGCGGTAGACATTGAGCTATTAAGTGGAAATAAAGAATATGCACATTTAATTCTTCATAAGCTCGAGAAAAGAGGTGAAATAAAAAGAATATTGAAGGGTTGGTATAGCACTTTTTCTGATCCAACTATTTCTGTATTTTGTTTTAAGCCAGCATATATAGGACTTCAAGAAGCTTTAAGCTTGCATGCATTATGGGAGCAGGAGACATCTACAGTTATCGTTACAATAAGAAAAGTAAGAATTGGTATAAGAAATATTTTTGGTACAAATGTTGTTTTACATAGAATAAATAAGAAATATTTTTTCGGTTTTGATTTTATGAAGTATGAAAATTTTTTTATTCCCGTATCGGATGTTGAAAAAACATTAATAGATTTGGTTTATTTTAAGGAATTGCCTCCAAAGTATGTTTTAACTAAGATGAGGAAAGGGTTAAATAAAAGAAAATTAAAAGAGTATTTGAAACGCTATCCATATTGGGTTAAGAAAAAGCTTGAGAAAATTGTTTGATTTAAAAAGCTTCTAATTTTTTTATAAATGCTTTATACCACTCAAACTCTTTTGGTGTAACTAAGTGCAACTCAAATGGCGAAAAAATTCCAATTTTTTTCCAAATTTTTACCTTTATTTTACTTCTATCACTAATTTTCTTTGGCATGTTTTTAGAAACTATTAAAACATCAATATCGCTACTTGGTAAATTCATTTTCTCAACAACAGAACCAAAACAAAAAACTTTAACATCTTTCAGTTCTTTTTTAGCAATCTTTTTTATTTCTTTTATATATTTGCGATAATTTTTAAAATATTTTTCACTCTCTTTTGAAAATTTAATCATTAAATCAAAGTGCTTCATCTAAAACTTTTATTAGTTTTTTACAAAAGCTTATCATTTGTTTTGCTTCTTCGTTGGTATATTGAAATGGTAAATATCTTGCACCTATGTAAGCACCTTCCATATCTCCAATTAAAGTTAAATTTTTTATGAATAGTGAATTTAACTTTGGAAAAATTTTTATAACTTCTTTAAAAAGAAGCTTTAGTGAATGTGTTTTTGGATATTCTCCAACTTTCACAAAAAGAAAATATTTTAATATTAATTGGGAAGCTTGCTCACAATGAAATGCTGCCAAATCAAATTCTTTTCTTTTTATGTTTTCTTCAGCATTTTTTAAAAAGCTTAAAGCTCTTTTTCTTAAAATTTTCGCTTCTTCTATTTTCTTCATAATATAAACTTGTTTTTGAAATTTTTAAGAAAGTGTTTAAACAAATTTATGAAGCTTGATGAGAAAGACAAGGATATTCTTAGGATTTTATAACAAAATGGAAATGAAAGCAAAAGATATAGCTAAAAAATAAATTTCCCAATAACTACAGTAGCTTCAAAAATAAAAAGGATGGAAAAAAGTGGAATAATAAAGGGTTACACAGCTATAGTTGATAATAAAGCTGTTAGTATACCAATAATGGCTTATGTTTTGATCTCATTTAGTAAGTCAAGCAAAGTTTCTCAAAAAGAATTGGCTAAAAAGCTCGCTGAATTTAAAGCATAATATCTGGTGAATGGGATATTTTGCTTAAAGTAAAAGAAGAAAGTATTGAATCAATAGGTAATTTTGTTGTTGAAAAATTGAGAAATTTGGAAGGTATAAAAAAACATTAACTCTAATAGTTTTGCATAATGAAAAAGATAGTTTAGAGGTTTTAATTAAATAGCTTTATATTCTTCATTTATTATAACATTATTTTTTTCTAACCATTCAAAAATTCTATCTATAATTTTTATTGCTAAGGCTTCTGGTGGAATAACTCCATAAATTCTTCTTCTAAATGAAAATTTGATAAAAGCTACTACACAAAGACCAGCTGGGTAAGAAATGTATGTCGCATTTGGCAATAATTTATTAACTTCTTTTTGGCTTGGAAATATAACATATTTTTTTGCCAGAATTTTTTTATTTTTTAGATAACCATATACCTCAGTAAAGCATCCGAAAAATCCATTTTCAAAAATACCTTTTTCCATCATTTTCTTTATTTGATTACCTGTATGTGCAGATGGAATTATAGAATATAAAAAATCTCTTGGGAGAATATTTACTTTTTTTATTTTTGTTGGCTTATTTTTGAAAAATCCTAATCTATAAAAAGTTCTAAGTGTTTCTATATCACTACCAGCAGCTTTGATATCAAGATTTTTCATTTTTATGTAATGTGGTAATGTATAAGCTTCATCATGTGAAAGCAAATAACAATAAAGTTTACCAAATGGAGGAGGAAATTCATAAACTTCAACTTCACTAAATGGTTCTTTAAATTTAAATTTCCCCTTTCTATATACCAAAGCTTTTGAAACTATTTCAAAGAGGTCATCTTTAGACCAAGAAATTATGAATTCACTACCTTTTTGTTCCTCTAAATTTCTTATTTTTACACTATCTACTAAATCTACTTCTGAAGCACTTTTAGAAACCATTATATTTGTTAATCCAGGAGATGCACCAGTGTTTATTAAGCCAAGTAATTTTTCTTTTTCAAATTTTTCATTAAAAGCTAAAGTTTCTGGCGTATAATTTTTATCATTTCCATAACAAGCCATATCTAAATAATTTATCCCTGCTTCAAGAGCAGCTTCAATAACTTTAATATTGTATAAAATATCATGACCCCTCCATCTAAAATGTGTTGGTAATGCATTAATTACTAAATCAAAGTTTTTTATGTTTGAATGCAAATCTTTTTTGCTTCTGGCATTTATTTTTTTTATATCAAAACCTCCCCCTAAAAATTTTTTTACCTTTTCAATATTTCTATCAAAACAAACTATTTCACTTACAAATTTCTCTTTCTTTAACAATTTAGCAATTACAGAACCAGTAATACCGCAACCTATAATACCTATTCTCATATACTAAAGTTAACAGAAAATTTCTTATAGTCAAATATTTCTAAGCTATCGTAATCTTGCCCATAACTTAAAAAAAGAATTGGTTTTTTGAATAAATAGCAAGCTGTAAGAATATTACCACCTTTATTATTTATATCTAGCTTTGTAAAGCAAAGACAATCTATTCCAACTTCTTCAAAAAAGTTTATTTGGTTTATTACATCATTTCCTACTAAAGAATCTAAAACAAGGACTTTTAAATCTGGTTTATTAACTCTAACTATTTTTTTCATTTCATCTAAAAGGTTTTTATTTGTATGCATTCTTCCAGCTGTATCTGCTAGAACAAAATCTATTTTATTAGATTTAGCATAATTTAAAGCATCAAATATTACTGCAGCTGGATCAGCTCCATATTTGTGCTTTATTAATTTTACATTTAATCTATTACAATGTTCTTCCAATTGCTCAATAGAAGCTGCTCTAAAAGTATCTGCAGCAGCTATACAAACAGATTTATTTCTTTTCATTAAATACTTCACTACTTTTGCTATTAATGTTGTTTTTCCCGATCCATTATAACCAAAAAACACAATTAAAAATGGTTTTTTTGTTTCTGATAGCTTTATTATATCTATAGTACCAACATTAAGTATATCTTCTATTGTTTTATTTATTGTTTGAATTATAATTTCTTTACTTTTCCCCCTTTCTACTTTTTTTCCTTTTAATTGGCTTTTTAATTCACTTTCAATCTTTTCAAGGACATCTATATTTACATCAGCACTTAAAAATTCTTCATAGTTTTCCTCAAATATTTTTGATATTTCTTCTTCATTTATTTCCTTTTCAGTTATCTTAGAAACTATGTTTGATAGTTTTTCCTTGAAAATCTTAAACATAAATAGTTTTTCTATTATATATTTTTTATGAATCTCGAAAAACCATTAAAGATATATATTTCAGGACCATATTCCGGAAATAGTCCAAGGGAAGTAAATAATAATGTAGTGGAAGCAATCAATTATTACCTAATTATATTAAAAAAAGGGCATTTTCCATACTTACCACATCTAACACATTATCCATACATATATTCCAAAGAAGAAATACCGTATATTGTTTGGCTTATACAAGATGCTATATGGCTAAGAGAATGTGACGCAATTTTCATGATGCCCGGATGGGAAAAAAGTAGAGGTGCTAAATTCGAGCATTGGGCTGCACAAAAAATAGGGAAAAAAATTTTTTATAATATTGATGAAATACCACAATCAAAAGGTTATGATGAGCAAGTTGAAAATCTTATTAAAGAATATTCTCAAGAATTTTATGAATTATTTAGGAAAAGCTTTTTAAAGAGTAAATAAAATTTTCATATATGGGCCGGTAGATCAATGGTAGATCGCCGCTCTTGCAAAGCGGAGGCTCCGGGTTCAAATCCCGGCCGGTCCACAATAAAGACAGAAGCAGTTATTAGGAACAATGGTTTATCCAAACAAAGCTGCTAATCCTGCACTTACATCTACTTCCTTTTTTTCCTCCTTTTTCTCTTCCTCCTTTTTTTCTGGTTGAGCAATTGTTTGTGGTAATATAGCTGCACTTTTTATAGCTTCATCTATATTTATGTTTTGTAGAGCCGAAACCAAAACTTTTATTTTTGCTTCATCTATATTTATATCTAAACTACTAAGTACTTTTTTAATATTTTCTTCATTTATTTCTTTTTTAGCTTCATGTAACATTAAAGCAGCATATACTTCTATCATTTTGGCAATAAATTAGATATAGCTAAACTATTTAAAAATGCTTTTTGTATTAAATATGTAATGTTTTTTTCTGTTGGGTAATTTATGTTTAAAGTTAAATTAAATGCATTTTTATAATGTGTTGGTATGTAATTGCTGATTTCATTATGAATACTTAAAGTATTTTTATTAATCCACATCCCATCTTTAAAAAGAGAAAGTATGTTTAGCTTTATTTCTATTGGTTTTATTTTGAATTTTTGTAGAACAGATGCTTTATCAGAATTTATAATTTCATCTTTTTTTACAAGCAAAAAATCTTCTTTTACAGCAATTTTACCTTTATCAACGCCAACTTTTAAACCAACTTTGCTTAGCTCAGAAATAACAGGACCAGGAGCTAATTCAGTTGGACCAGCTTTTATCCAAATATCGTTTGGAGCAATATCTCCAGCTTTGGCAAATCTGTAAATGGATATTTTACTTATAATACCATACATTTTTAATGAATCTTCATTTGTAAATATTATACCAAGCATATTTGGAAGGTTATTTTTTATTTTATCAAAAGTATTTTCATTTTCAACAACTTTTAAAAATATTCTTTTTTTTACACATGTTAATATTGAGTTAAATTTTTTCAACTCTTCTTGAATTTTTTTATAAATTATTGATGGGGTTAAATACAAATCAATTATAATATAGTTTTTGTATTTACTTAAAAGGTTTCTTATTCTTTCAGCTTCTTTTAATTTTCTTTCACTTACCATGCTTAAATATAGTAATCGGTTTGCTCATTGTTTTTTTAATTAAAATTTCTTTTATTCTATTTACATCAAATTTAGAGGCTATATAATTAACAACACTAATTATATTTTCTGTAATAATTTTTGGTTCATCATTTTCAATTCCAACATAGCATTGAATTTGTGGGTTATCTTTTATTCTTAATCTAACATATTTTTCAGCTTCTTCAATTAGCTTATTTATATCACCACTTATAATCTTAGGCATTTTACCTCTTGGTCCTAATGTCATTCCTAAATGCTTTCCAACTAATGTCATTAATTTTGCATCAGCCAAAAAAACATCTATATTTTTAGCTAATTTTTTTGCATCTCTTTTGCTCATTTTTTGGATTTCTTCACTATTAATTACTTTAACATTCTCTTTATTAACTTCTTTTATCGAATCACTAAATATACATATTTTGTTTTTTTTAGTTTTGTATGGTAATGGAAATAGTTCATTTATTCTATTCTCTGGCTTTTTAACATCTAAATTAATATTTATTATTAGCTCTATTGTTTGTGTAAATTTTCTTTTCTCCAAATTCAATAGCTCTATAACTCTTTTTTCTATTTCTGCTTGGTTGAGCATACTAAAATTTTATAAATACAAATATTAAATATGCTCATAAGAGAACCAGCTGCAGCAGGTTCATTTTATAGTTTAGATAAGGAAAGCTTGCTAAAACAAATTGAAAATAGCATTTTTAAACGTGAATTTTCCCCCCAAACTATTAAAAAAGAAAGCTTTAAGGTATGTGTTGTTCCACATGCAGGTTATGATTATTCTGGCCCAATAGCTGCACATGTTTACTCAAGAATAGAAAAAGCTAACTATATAATAATTGGTCCTAATCATTATGGAAAGGGAAGCAAATTTTCTATTTATAAAAAGGGTATGTGGAAAACTCCTCTTGGTGGAATTCTTGTTGATGAAGAAGGTAGTGATGAGTTAATGAAAAGCAATAGTTTATTAGATTTTGATGTTTTGGCACATGAAAATGAACATTCTATAGAGGTTCAATTGCCATTTTTACAATTTAGATTTGGGAGCGATTTCAAAATCATTCCTATTTCTGTATTGAATGAATTTCCAGACGATGAATTATTAAAAGAATGTAAAAGCATTGGTACAACAATAGCTTCTTTTATTAAAAAAAGGAATTACATTTTGATTTGTTCAACAGATTTATCTCATTATTTGCCATATGAGCAATGTGTAGAAAAAGATAAAAAAGCTTTAGATGCTATAAAAAAATTAAATGGAAAAATATTTTTTGAAGTATTGAGAAAGGAAAATATAAATGCATGTGGTTTTGGGCCAGTTGCTATAGCAATTACTGTTGCTAAAAAATTGGGCAACAAAAAAGCTTTAGTTTTAAAATATGCAAATAGTGGTGATGTAACTAAAGATAAAAAAGTTAATGTTGGTTATTCAGCAATTATTTTCAAGTAAAATTTCTTGCTTATCACATTTTCCAAGCCAATTTTTTTAATTACCAAAGCATCAATCTTTTTTTCTCTAACGCTTTCAAAAATACTCCAAGGATAAATTATCCAATTATTGTTTTTCATTTTCATTCCAACATAGTTCGGTTTAAATATACTCCTTGGTTTCAAATGTAGGCAAGCAGTTCTTATTTCCTTGGTTTTCATTTTCTTTAAAATTTTTATTGCTTTTTTAAAAGTTTTTCCACTATCACATACTTCATCAACTAACAAAACTTTTTTATTTTTTAATCCATTAATATTACATGGCTTTTCTTTAATGTATAAAACTTTTACATTAATATTGTTTAACACATCAGAAATTATCAATGCAGGTATTATACCCCATCTATGAATACCAACTATAACATCTGGATTAAATTTTGAATCTATTATTTTTTCACAAATTTTATATGTTAGTTTTAATATTTCGATCCAATTAATTATAGTTAATTTTTTCATAAATTTATTTATGAGGTTTGTTATATGTTTTGGAGGTAATGCAATTGGTACATCTAAGGATACTCCAGCTAAGCAAATAGAGAAAATAGAAAGCACAATTTTTCAATTAAAGGATATTTTGGAAAAAGAAGAAGTTGTTTTGATCCATGGTAATGGAAGTCAAGTTGGAAATTTGTTATTACAGCAAGAAAGTTGTACAGAAGTACCAAAGCTATCTTTAGATACTTTAGATGCTATGACACAAGGTCAAATTGGTTATTGGTTACTTCAATCCATAGAGAACATTGTAAAAAGAAAATGTTGTATTATATTGACTAGGGTTTTAGTTGATATGAATTCTAATATATCGCTCAAACCAGTAGGACCATTTTACCATGAAAAAATACTTGAAAACATGGTTTATGTTCCTAAAAGAGGTTATAGAAGAGTTGTTCCATCCCCAAAACCAGTAAAAATTTTAGAGATAGATATTATTAAAAATTTTTTGAAGAAAGGATTTTTAGTAATAGCTGGTGGTGGAGGAGGCATTCCTGTTATAGAAAATGGTAATAAATTAATTGGTGTTGAAGCCGTTGTCGATAAAGATTATACAAGTGAGTTGATAGCAAGCGAGATAAAGGCAGATATTTTGTTGTTTTTAACTGATGTAGATGGAGTTGAAATAAATTATGGTAAAGAAAATCAAACAAAATTAGATTTAATTAATGTTGAAGAAGCCGAGAAATATTTGTTAGATAATCAATTTGGAGAGGGAAGAATGAAACCAAAAATAGAAGCTTGTATAAGTTTTTTGAGAAAAGGTGGTAAAAAATGCATAATAACTTTACCAGAAAAAGTTAAAGAAGCATTGAATGGAAAATCAGGAACTACTATAATTCCTTAAATATTTTTAACTCTTTTTTGTTTACTATACTTTTTAGCAATTCGCTACCAATTTTTGAATCTTTTGAAAATTTAATCTCTCCATTACTACCAATTATAGCAGAAGCTAGAAAATTTTTATCTATATATATTGAAATTGATTTGTTAGCAAGCTCTTTTGGAAATTTCAACACAATATTATTACCTCTTTCATAAGTTTCGTAATTTAACAATTCTCCAATAGACGGGGTTTTTGGTTTTATTTCTATTTTTATTCCAATTTCATTTTCAATTTTTTTAATTGTTGTTCCATTTTTTCCAATTACCAATGGAATTTTTTCATTATCTATTTCAACAACGCATTTATCATCAGAAATTATTTCAACTTTTGCATTTTTATCAAATCTTTTAAAAAAGTTTAAAATTTGCTTGCTTGCTAACTTCATTATTGCAGATTCTTCTTTTTTAGCAGGAACTATTATGTTTTCTTCTCCAAATGAGTAAATTTCATATTCCAAATTATTTGTTTCAAAATCTCTAACTTCGACAATTGGTCTTGCCAAATCTTCATCTTTCATGCCAGTAGGAATTCTAACAGTTATACTTACACTATAAACTTTTTTTATTTCTCCATTTTGAATGAAAATTATAGTATCTATAACGTAAGGTAACATACCAAGTTCAACTCTTGATAAAAATCTTTGGATTGCATCTAATGGTGAGCTAGCATGTACAACACCAACCATTCCTATACCAGCTAATCTTAAATCTGAAAAAACTTGAAAATCTTTGGTTTTTCTAATTTCATCAAATATAACAAAATCTGGTCTAACTAGCAATAAAATATCACTTGTTTTTTCAAAATCCCCTTCTAATGGAGCATATTGTGTTATTTCCTCACTTACTTGCATATCTCTTGGAGATTCTAAGGTTTTAACTATTTTATTCATTTTTCTATAAAACTCAGCTAAGCTTGCAGCAAATGTGCTTTTTCCAGAACCAGGAGAACCACAAATTAATATACCCTCAGCCCTTTCTTTTAATCTATTTATGAGTTTTTCAGATAGTTTATAATCTTCTAAGGTAAGTTTAACTATTGGTCTAACTATTGTAACTTCTAAGCCATCAGAAAAAGGAGGTCTTGCTATTGATATTCTATAATTTCCAATTTGAACAACCATAGCACCACTTTTTATGATTTCTAGATAAGCATCATTTCTAACTCTTGTTGCATCTAAAATTTCTTTTATCATTTTTTCTATTTCTTCAGCATTAATTTTTTTCTCAGTAACTTTAACAAGCTTAAAGTTTCCTGGTTTTCCCTCTTTTGCATATATTTCTACATTTTCTTTTATATGTAAAACAGTAGTTTCTTCTCTAAAAAATTTTTCAAATGATAATTTTTCAATTGTTTGAGCAGATGGGAAATATTTAACATCAATACCTTCGCTTTCAGCAACTAAAGCTTGAACATAATCGCTAGTTACCAAAGTGGTATTTTCTTTTCTGGCAACATTTATTATTAAAGAATCTATTCTTCCACTTCTAGCAAGCTTTATATCTTCTAAGCTTGGTCTTTCTCCCAAAAACTTTATTTTTATTTTTTTGGTTTCAGAAATACTTCTTATTTTTTTTATTTCATTTAATCCAATAAAACCAGTTTCTCTTCCTTTAGATGCTTGGTTTTGTAATTCATCTAAAACAGCTAATGGAATTATTATCTCTTTTATTTTTTCTTCTTCTATTAGTTTACTAACAATGCCATCTATTAGTGCGCTTGTATCGCAAACAATTTTCGATTTCATAAATTTAAATTTAATACCAAAAATAAAATTGTGATAACAATATTTGCAACAGGAATTGCCGGTTGTGGTAAGCCAGCTTACTTAAAAGAGTTTGAAAAGTTTTGTTTTAAAAAAGGAAAAAATTGTAAAGTAATTTCTATAGGAGATTTAATGTTTAGTGCAGCTGAAGAAATAGGTATAAAAATTAGAGAAGAAAAAATACTCAATCTACCAAGAACAACCTTAAGATCTTTAATTTCATTAGCTTTTGATAAATGTATAGATGAATATAACAAGAAAAATTATGAATTGTTAATAATATCTACACACGCATCATACTGGTGGAAAAATGGTCCAGAGCATGCGTTTGATATTTCTTTCTTAAGAAAAATTAATGTTGATATGTACATTACATTTATAAATGATATAGAAAAAATTAAGGATAAAATTTATAGCGATCCAAAATGGGGCAAAGATATTATAAGTAAGCCAGAAATAATAACTTGGCAAGAATTAGAAATTTATACAACTGAAATTTTATCAATGCTTCAGAATAAGAAATTTTACATATACCATGTTTCTTATCCTTTACAAACACTTTACGATTTAATATTTACAGATAAACCAAAAATTTATACTAGTTTTCCAATGACCTTTTTCAAAGGTTCTTTTGGTAGAATAAATAAATTTATAGATTTTTTAAGAAAATATGCAATAGTATTTCCACCTCAATTAGAAGAAGATGTGGGAAGAGTCGAGAATAAAGCTATCCAAGAGCAAATAAGAAATTGGATAGTAAGAAAAGATTATAAGCTAATTGAGCAATCAGATACTTTAATTGCTTATTTTCCAAAAATTATCCATAGTCCAGGTGTTGAAAAAGAAATTTCCTATGCCCATTCTTCAAATAAAGAAGTTTGGCTAATATTTCCTAAAAAAACTGTTTCTCCATTTACAAGCTATTATGCTGATAAAATTTTTAATAGTTATAATCAATTCAAAAATTTCTTTTTAAAGTTTGTAAAACAATCAAAAAGGTAATATTTTGAAAAAAATTATAGCCGCTAATATTATGCTTAAAATAAAAACTAACAAGCCTCCTATTGTTCCTCCTATAATTATCAAAGCTATTCTATATAAAATGCTTAAATTGAATGGATTAAAAATACCGGCAAGAATTAATACAATACCTATTATAGCTCTAACTATTCCCATAAATAATATTTAAGATTTCTTTTTTAATATAACGCTACCTATTGCGGGATATTCTATTTCTATTTCTCCTATTTCTTCTAATGCTTTAGCCCAACTTTCTATTAAATCTTCTGGTAAATTTAAAATTTTTGACAAATTTTTAATAGATATTTTATTTTTTTCTTTAATTGTTTCAAGCATATAATCCACTGTTGTAAAAACACCTTCCTTCTTTTTTATTTTTAATATATCACTTCTTGAAAAAACACCAACCAAATTATTTTTATTATCAATTACAAAAAGTCTTGGTAAGTTATTTTCATTCATTTTTTTAATAGCAATTTCAACATTTTCATCTTCAAATACAGTTTCGCATTTTTTTAATATTTTGAAAACTCTTATTCTTTTCAATTTTTTAATATCATTTTCGCCAATGCTTTCTAGATTTTTTTTCTTAAGTAGTTTAAGTATATCCTGTCTTTCTATTTGTCCAACTAATTTTTTATTTTTCGTTATTGCTATTGAAGAAATACCAGTTTCTTTAAATATTTTATAGCAATTTTCTATTGTAGAAAAATAATGCAATTTGGCTACTTGTTTTTTCATTACTTCTCGAACTTTCACCATTTTATAAGAAATGCTTGGTTAAAAATCATTGTATAAATAAAAGCTATAAAAAACGCTGGAGCAAATCTCACACCCTCTTTTATTATCACAAATTTTTTGTTACTTTTTTTAATTTTTTCTATTTCTTCTTTTGTTATACCTCTCCATATTTTAAAGCTTGCTAAAACATCACCAACTTTCAATTCACTTACTTTTATTTTTCTTTTAAAACCATATTTTTCTACAATTTTGCCAAAATTGTATAAAATTGCTAAAATTGGTAGAAGAGCAGAAAATACTGTTAATATTTTATATGCGAATAGAAAATGGATTATTATTGGAATTATAAATAGCATAAAATAAGCCAGTTTAAATTTTTTTAAATGATAAAAGAAAATTTTTAGTGAATTTTTCGAATAAATATAGCAATAAATTATTGAAAATGTTACCATAAAAATTGAGCCAAAAATTAATAGGTTAATCAAATATTTAAATATAAAAACGAAATCTGGATATAAAAATGCTATTGATATTAATAATGCCGAATCTCCTGCTCCCCACTGACCCGTATAATATGCAATTATTCCAAAAATCGAGAAAATAGAACCAACAATAAGCATTTTTGTTAAATAAGTTATATCATTTAAAAATAGCCATTTAAAAATAGAAGTAAATATTCCTAAAGCAATTAAAAATATTGGAATTTCGTCTGGTATTTCAGTAGTTTTTAAATCATATATAGCTGCTATAAAAAGCATGCTTCCTACAATGATTTCAAACATTTCTCAAATATTTCTATTCCTTCATCAATTTCTTCTTTTTTTATTATTAATGGTGGAATGAATCTTATCGACTTTTCACCACAAGGAAGCAATAATAATCCATTTTTAAAGCAATTTTGAATTAATTTCCCCTTTTTTTCATTGATTATATCTATTGCACAAAGTAGGCCTATTCCTCTAGCATTTTTAGTGAATTCAACACTTTTTTCTATTTCTTTTAATCTTTTTAACAAATATTTACCCATTTTTTCAGCATTTTTATATAGTTTGTATTTTCTTATTTTTTCTATTATTGTTTTTCCAATAGCCAAATCTATTCTATCACCACCCCCCCAAGTACTCGAAATAGCTCCAGCTTCTTTTGGGTCAAATTTTTCTTCAACAATAGTAGCTCCAACTTGTAAAGATTTTGCTAATGTTAAAATGTTTGGTTTTATTTTATAGTGCTCAAACATAAACCATTTACCACTTCTACCCAAACCTGTTTGCACTTCATCTATTATTAAAGGGATTTCATTTTTCCTTAAAATTTTATATAGTTTTTTAACAAAAGATTTTTTTGCTATTTTATAACCACCTTCTCCTTGCATTAATTCCATTATTAAAAATGCAGCGTTTTCTTTAATCTCAATTATTTCATTTAATTTATTTTCATCATTAAATATTAATCTCTTTACTTTAAATTCAGGATAACCTTTTTTTTGAACTTCTTTGCTAGAGGTAAATGTTAAAGCTCCCAATGTTCTACCGTGAAAAGCTTTTTCGAATGATATACCAATTAGCTCATTTGGATTTATGTTAAATTTTAGGCTTTTATACCTATAACAAAGCTTTATTGCATTTTCATTTGCTTCAGCTCCACTATTTGAAAAAAAGAATTTTTTAAGATTTTTTGGTAAAATTTTGCTCAATTCTTCAGCCAGCTCAACATGTTCTTTACAATAAAAATCTTGTCCAGCTATTTTATGTGCTCCTGTTTTTGAAATATCGTTTATAACTTTTTCAATGTCTTCATCACCATAGCCCAAGGGGCAAGAAGCTACATTGGAGGTGAAGTCTAAATATTTTTTGCCATTTTTATCATAAAGATAGCATCCTTCCCCTCTTTCTATTATCATATCATATGCAAACGTTGTAAAAATGAGATATTTTCTGCTTTTTTCTAGAATATTTATGTTTTTGTCTTTCATAATTATTTATGTTAATTCAAAAATTAAAAGAGAATTGGTTATTTTATTCAATACTTTTACTTTCTATAGTTTTTAGTATTAGTCTCGCATTTGCACCTTTTAAACAATCCATCTTTACAATTATTGCGATGATTTCATCTTTTCTCATTTTTTTATTTACTATGCTTTTTGTGGTCTTCGAATTTATTATTAAAGAATGATTATAGCTTTTGATTACGACGATACTATAAGTTTTTTAGATCATAAAATGTTTAGAAAAGAATTAGAAAAAAATAATTTAATAAAATATTCTAAAATGCTTCAAGAAAATGTTTATTTAGAATATAAAGGAAATCATCTTCCATACCTTTACAATAGTAATTTACTTAGATGCCATCCACTAGAGTTATGTACTTTAAATTTCGGATTCTCGCTAGTTCTCAAGCTTTTAGATGAGGGATATTCTTTTGAAAATGCTGATAATTTTTCTAAGAGGGAAATTCTTAATTTGTTTTATAGATCTAAAAGAAGGATAAATAAACATGATTTGAAATTTTTGGATTACTTAATAAGAAACAATAATAAGATTGCAATTATAACTATGAGTAATGAAGAAGATATTTCTGCAGAGATAAAGAAAAGAAAAATTGAAATATATGATAATGTAAATAAAACTTATGTTAATGGAAATAATTATTTAAATGTTTATGGATTGAAAATAGCTGTTGATAGACCATATTATAAAAAAGTTTTGAATGAAATAAATCCAGACATAGTTGTTGGAAATTCATTTTCTATAGATTTATCTTTGCCTGTTTTCATGAATAAAAAAGTTTTTCTAGTAAAAAATGATTGCACAATAGAAATATTTAAGAGATATATTGAGGAAAGAGGTAATTGTGTAATAAATTATATAGCGGAATTAAAAAGATTTTTATAAGCAGCTATATAAAGAGCAGCACTCCATAATTGGTTACTACTACCTCTAGGTTTTCCATTTAATTCATACCATTCATTAAAGCCATTTAAATTACTTATTTTTTCAAATTCATCTAAAGCTTCTTTTTTATAACCAGCCTTTAGTAAAGCTTTTATGACAAATCCATTTACAAAGGGCCAAATGGAACAATTTTGATAAGTATATGGTTTTTGTCCACACATGTTTTTTGGATATGGTGGATATAGATTTGGGCATGCATAAAACATTTTTGATAGTTTTATAAAGTTTTTGCATATCTTTTCTGTTTTATCTTTCGTTGGAATATTTTTTAATATTGCTATAGCATTTCCTAAAACATCAAATCTATTGCTTCCAATATAATCCACATAATATCCAAGCTTTTCATTCCAAAACATTTTACTTATTTCGTTATTCTTCAGTAGGACAGAAAGTAAAATATTTGGGAGAAGACTATATTTATTATTATAATTTAGCATAGCATCCATCCAATTGCTACTTTTTATTAATCCATTCTTATCCACTTTTTTTATAATATTGCTATAAACCAATTCAAACTTTTCCTCATTTTTTTTGTAGATTTCTGGGAAATATTCTTTGGCAGTAATTAAAAATAATAATTCACTATCTGTTGTCCATCCATGTTTTTGCTTAAAAAATTTAGGATGAAATAGTTGCATACTTCTTTCCTTTTTCATTATGGTTGTTAATGAATATGATAAACTTTTCATTATATAAGAAATTTGAAAATATTCTTTTCCATAGAAAAGAGTTGGGAGAGAACCATCTTTTTCTATTCTTTTTAATATATTATAAAAATGTCTTTTTGCTATATCTTCAAGCCCAACATATAAAATGCCTTCCAAACTATAACAAAAGTCTCTGGTCCAGTATTGAGGGTATGCATCACCAGCAATAAAACCCAAGCTACGGGCATTTTTTACGATTACTTTTTTTGCTTCTATTAGTTTTTTCATATGGGCCCGAAGGGATTCGAACCCTTGACCTACCGCTATCTTAAAGCTCAGTTGCCTTATAAGGCGGCCGCTCTACCACTGAGCTACGGGCCCAATAATATAAGAAAGAAATTTTTCAAATAAAAACCTCCAATCCAATATAAGAAATATATTGTTTTATTAATTCTTCAACAAAATTTTTCATTTCTTCTTTTGGTAAAAATATGGATGGATTTGAGTTTTCTACATGCTCAAGTAAGCCTAGTTTTGATAATTTTTTTAACCTTTTTCTTATTGCATCATCTGTTAGTTTAACTTTATGGATTTCTCTAAGTTCTTTAACTAGTATTGGGAAAGCATATACTTGCAAATCGTTTGGAAATTCTTTTGATGCAAAATAAAACTTTTTGAGTATAATAATATCAATTTTATCTATTCTTTCAATAAGATTAATTAAAGTTAGTTGCGTTAGTTGCATAAAGAAAAGATGGTTTTGCCTTTTAAATTCTTTTCTATTATAAAAAATATAGATTGAAATAAATTTGTGAGGTTTGAAGATTTTCTCAATGAGATAAGGTTAATAAGAAGTTTTTTAATGGTTGGAATATCTTTTGAGCAAGCTTTAGCTATAATAAGTAAAAGATTTAAAGATTCATTTTCTTCTCAAATAATTAAATCTGAAAAAAGTATAAGGGAAACTTTGGAAGAAATTATGAAAAAGGAGAAAAATAAAAAAGTTAAATATTGCTTAGAAAAAATTAAAGAAGGCTTGGAATTAGAAACTTTGGGAGAAAATTTGGACTTAATAATAGAGAAATATAGTGAAGAAGAAAGGGAAATTAGCAAAAGCAAGATAGAATTTTCTAAAACCTTTTCAACATTTTTTTTAATAGTTAGCATAATAGCACCAATTATCTTATTTACGCTTTATGCATTTTTATCAACACTTTCAAGCTTAGAGTTTTTAAATTTATCAATAAATATTGATGAAAATTTTATATATTTTTCTATTTTTTTAATATTTTTAGTAGAAGCACTTATGATGTTCTACTTTTTTAAAAGATGTTAGAGCCAATATTGTTAAGCATATTATCAATTATTTCTATTTTTGCTTTTTTAGTTTTTAGAGAAAAAAGAATAAAAAGAGAAAAAATTGAGAAAAAATTTTTTGAAATTTGTTATATGCTTCACAATAGCTTGAAGGAGGGAGTATCAATAGAAACTTCATTTAGAAAAATAACAACATATTACAAAAGTTTTGATGAATTTGTTGAATATGTTTTAAAGAATTGTATTTCTAAGGTTGTGAAAAATAGTTGTATACTAATTTTAGAATCATTAAAAAATGAGTTATCAATGGCTACAGCATTTTCTGAAGTAGCTAATTTAGAAAAAGTTTATGATGAAGAAGTTAAATATAAGAAAGATATAAGAAGCTTAGCTTTATGGATTTTTGCTTTTTCATTTTTTGTTTTTCCAATATCTTTCATTTCAATTTCTACTTTTGTTAAAGTTGATACTTTTCTTTTATTCTTCGTTTCTTTTATAAGCTCAGTAAATTTATTGTTTTTTTCTTCTTTACTTTCTAAAACATACTTGGAAAAACTCTTTCTTTTACCATTATTGTTTTCCATAAATTACTTTATTTTTTTCACTCTTGCTTTTTGAGAAATTATTTTAGAAATACCAGTACTATCTTTTAATATTAAATGAAATTTTTCTTCAGCACTTCTCATTTTTTTAATTTTTTCTGTTAATTCCTTTACTTTTTCCTTTTCAAATAAATTAGCATGCTCATTTAAAAAATTTTCTATTCTTTCCAAGATACCTTCAATTGTTGTTATATAACTTTCACTATATGGACCTGGGGTTATCTCTATACCCATTTCAGGAATTTTTATTGAGCATTTAGAAGACTTTACAACAACACTATTTAAATCATCTGAGCTTTCTACAAAAATTTCAATTTCTATTTTTTCCTCCTTTTCTTCTGTAAATATATCAGAATGCTTAAATCCACAATTATCACAAATTATTGTATTTATAAGTACTTTTCCAAGAAATTTATCATCATATTCAGCTATTTCATTTCTGACTTTTTCACTTTTGCAAGCTGGACAAGCAATCATATCTAATATTTAAAAAATATAAAATATTACATTATGGCAGAATATATAAGGATTAAGTTGGTAAGCAGAAGTTTGGATGATTTAAATAAAGTATGTAATGAAATAATAGATTTAGCCAAGAGATTAGGTGTTTATTATAAAGGGCCAATACCATTACCAAGAAAAATTTTAAGGGTTACTGTTTTAAGAACTCCTTGTGGGGATGGTACTGGTCATGGGAATGCAACTTATGACAAGTTTGAAATGAGATTTCATAAAAGAATTATTGAGGTTCATGCAGATGAAAGAATAGCAAGGCAATTATTAAGAATAGTTTTTCCGGATACTGTTGAAAGAAGTATTGAAATTATAAGGAGTGATTAATTTTTACAACATCAAGCTCAATTTTTTTAACTTTGTTGTTTAAAATTTGTGCAACAGATGGAACTGTTCTATTGTTATCTCCATGTATTAATTCTTTAATATAAAGACCATGCTCAGCAACAATTTTTAGTTTCAATTTTTTCTTTGATAAAATCTTATAACTAATTTTTCTAACTTTTTTCTTTCTCAATTTTTCAGCTCTTCTATGCAAAACTCTTAATGGAGTTAATTGATTTATTTCAACTTTTTCAAGAACTTTTAAATCTTTTAATAAATCTTTTTTTATTTCATTTTCAAAATCAACAATAGCAACATATTCTTTATCAAATTTAGATTCTTTTAAAAATTTTACAAATTTTCTATCAACAAGTTTAATTAATTTAAATTTTACAATTTTTGATTTACTTTTTATTTTTTTAATATCAACTTTTCTTTTTCTTGGGTTAATTATTTCTATGCAAAATGGTCTATAGGATAAGCATCTAACATCTACATCTTCTCTTCCAGCTCCAGAAAATTTGCTTTTTTCAGCTTTAAAAGCTTTTAGCAATGGTTTTTCTATTATTTCTTGTACAGATGTTCTATAATTTTTTCCTTTATAATTGCATATTGAACAACCTTTACCTTTACAATTTTTACATAACCATTTTGCTTGTGGTATACCTCTTACTAGCTTTTTATACATTCCAAAAATAAAAATGCTTCTTATTTTCATCTTAACATCAAAATTTTTTAAGTCTATCATAAAAACAATATCTGGATTTTCTCTGCTAAATTTTTTATTTGTTTTTTTCTCTAAAATTTTTCCAACTTCTCTATTAATATCATTATTTATTGTTTCCACATTGATTTTTCCAAAAATTTCAAAAACCATTTTTTCTCTATTTTTTATTTCTTCCGAAACTTTTGTTCCTATTAAAAAAGTATCGAACTCTATTTCTTTTGAAATTTTCAGAATTTTTTCAACAATATTTTTTATTTCATTTTCAAAAAAATCATTACAAATAAAGCATTTCTCCTTTTTAATATCGATATTAATATTTCTAAATTTTATTCCAAAAAAATTCGATTCCTTAATTTCTATTTTTCCAATACTATCATATTTTAAAGCTAGATATAATTTAACAGCTTTACCTCTTTCTTCATTTGATAGCCCAGTTAAAAAATTTGAAAAAAGTCTTCCCAAGCAAAAATTACAAAGGGTAAAGTTCTTTAAAGCTTCTTCTATTTTTTCCATTACTTTCTTTTTTGCTTTTGCTGTAGTAAGTTTAGTATTCTGTAAGATAGGTAAGCCGTTAACGCATTTAAGGCTACTATTACAAGCAGAATATATTCTACTCTAACGAGGCTTGGTTCTATCATAATTAAAATTTTTCTAGATATTAATAAATGCCACTACTACCAAATCCCTCCTCTCCCCTTTCACTCTCTTCTAACTGCTCTACTTCAACAACTTCTACAATTAAATATGGTAATATTAATAACTGAGCTATTCTACTAAACTTTTCTATTTTAATTTTTTCCTTGCTAAGATTTATCATAACAACTTTTACTTCTCCTCTATAATTACTATCTATTACCCCAGCTAATACATGTAAACCATTTGCTGATAGGCCGCTTCTATCTTTAATTAAACCAAAATAACCATAAGGAATTTCAATTGCTATGCCGGTGGATATTTGTTTTATTTCCATTGGTTCTATTACATAATCTTCAATGCAATATAAATCTAATCCAGCATCTTCTTTTCTTTTTCTTTCTGGTAATTTAGCTTCTTGGTTTAGCTTTTTTACTTTTAATATCATAAATATATAAATCCAAATTTAATTTTTAAGTATGAGACCAAGTTGGGACGAATATTTCATGGAAATTGCTAAGGTAGTAGCTAAAAGATCAACATGTAAAAGAGCAGCTGTAGGTGCTGTTATTGTTAAAGATAAAAGAATTCTTACTACTGGATATGCTGGTGCTCCAAAAGGAATGCCTCATTGCTTAGATGTAGGATGTCTAATAAAAAGTATTGTGAAAGAAAATGGTAAAACTGAAGAGCATTGTTTAAGGACTGTACATGCAGAAATGAATGCTATTATACAAGCTGCATTGCATGGCGTATCTACAGATGGAGCTACAATTTATACAACACATCTCCCTTGTTATAATTGTGCTAAAGTAATAATAAATGCTGGAATAAAAAGGATTGTTGCAGATTCTCCTAATGCTGGTAAATATGTTGATGAAGAATCATTAAATCTTTTAAAAAGCGCTGGCATAGAAGTTGTTGTATTAAATGTTGTTTAAGATTTTTAATACATTAACTAGAAAAATTGAAGAATTTAAGCCTTTAGAGGATAATATAGTAAAGTTTTATGCTTGTGGTCCTACTGTTTATGATTTTGCGCATATAGGTAATTTAAGAGCTTATATTGCTGAAGATTTGCTAAGAAGAGTTTTAGAGATGAATGGATTTAAAGTAATACATGTTATGAATATAACGGATGTTGGTCATTTAACTAGTCAAGCAGATGAGGGAGAAGATAAGGTTGAAATGAGTGCTAGAAAGCAACAAAAAACAGCTTGGGAAATTGCGGAATTTTATACAAAAGCTTTTTTTGAAGATATTGAAACTTTAAACATAAAAAAACCAAATATAATTCCAAAAGCGACTGAGCATATAAAAGAAATGATGGAAATTATTAAAGTTTTAATGGAGAAAGGTTATACTTATTTTACAAGTGATGGTATATATTTCGATACTTCAAAGTTTTTGAATTATGGGAAATTAACTAATATGGATTTTAAAAGGCTTAATAGGTATTTAAAGGTTGGTGCTAGAGTTCCTTTTAATCCGGAAAAGAAAAATATAACTGATTTTGCTCTTTGGAAATTTTCTCCAAAAGATGTAAAAAGACAAATGGAATGGGAATTTAGTTTTGAAGTTAAAAATAAAGAGGATTTGGAAAAGCTTGAAAAAATATCAAAAGAAAATCCAAATGTAAAATTAGATGGTAATAAAGCAACTATTATAGGTTTTCCTGGTTGGCATATTGAATGTAGCGCAATGAGTACGAAGTATTTGGGAGAAACATTTGATATTCATGCAGGTGGAGTAGATCATATACCAATTCATCATACAAATGAAATAGCACAAAGTGAATCTTATACTGGAAAAAAATTTGTTAATTATTGGTTTCATGTTAATTTTTTAATAGTTGAAGGTAAAAAAATGAGCAAAAGCTTGGGTAATTATTATACTTTAAAAGATTTGTTAAATAAAGGATATTCTTGGAGAGAAATAAGATATTTGCTTTTATCTGCTCACTATAGAAAAAAACTTAATTTTACTTTTTCTAGCTTGGAAGCTTCTAAAAAAACAGTTAATAGATTAAAAGAAATTTTAACAAAGTTAAAGCAAGTGAATAGAGAAAGTGGAGTTGAAATTAATGCTGAAGAAATAAAATTAAAAATATTTGAAGCTTTAAATAATGATTTAGATATTTCTTCAGCTTTATCAATTTTTTGGAAATTTTTGAGAAGCATAAAAATTGAAAAAATAAATAGAAAAAGTGCAGAAAAAGCAATAGATTTGATTTTATGGTTCGATCAAGTATTGGGTTTAAAATTGGATGAATTTTTAAAAGAAGAAATAGATAAAGAAGTTTTTGAACTTATTAAAGAAAGAGAAAGGCTTAGAAAAGAAGGAAAATTTGAGGAAGCAGATAAGATAAGGGATTTTTTAAGAGAAAAATATAAAATAGCTTTAGAAGATACAGAATTTGGTACAATTTGGAAAAAAGTTGAATAAAAATTATTAAAAGTAAAATAATACTATGCTAAATATTTATGATTTAAATGGAAATGTTGTGGAGCAAATAGAAAAGCCTATAATTTTTAATGAAGAACTTAGAGACGATTTGATATTAAGAGCTTTTCTATCTATTAAAAGCAAAAAAAGAGTTCCTTATGGTACAGATCCAATGGCTGGTTTAAGAACTGCAGCTCATTATCATGGACAAAGACCAGGTAGAACTGGAGCAAAAAGATGGGGTATGATGGGTAGAGAAATGGGAAGATTACCAAGATTGCATGGGAAAACAGTTCCACATTTAATGTGGGAAGCAAGATTAGCTCCTCAAGCGAGAAAAGGAAGAAGAGCACATCCACCAAAAGTAGAAAAAATTTGGGATGAAAAAATTAATGATAAAGAAAGAATAAAAGCTATAAGAAGTGCTTTTGCTTTTTCTTCTATAAAAGAATATGTTTTGAAAAGGGGACATAGAATTTCAGATTCAATAACTTTACCTATTGTTGTTATAGATGATTTTCAAAAAATTAAAAAAACAAAAGAGCTAGAAAAAGTTTTGATTAATTTAAAATTAGAAAACGAATTGGAAAGAATTAAAAAGAAAAAAATAAGAGCAGGAAAGGGAAAAATGAGAGGAAGAAGATATAAAAAGAAAAAAGGTCCTTTAATTTTAATAGATAAAGATGAGGGGATAAAAAAAGCAAGTAGAAATATTACCGGAATAGATTGTGTTGAAGTAAATCGTGTTAATGTTGAATTATTAGCACCCGGTGGTCATCCTGGTAGATTATTAATAATAACAAAGTCAGCTTTAGAAAAACTGGATAAATTATGGATCCCTGGAAAGTATTAAAGTATGCAATAATGACTGAAAAAGCATTAAGAATGATGGAAAAAGAAAATAAATTAGTTTTTATTGTTGATTTGAAAGCTAGTAAAAAAGATATAAAGGAGGCTGTTGAAAAAGCTTTTAATGTAAAAGTTGAAAAAATTAATACTTTAATAGCAAAAAATGAAAAAAAAGCTTATGTTAAGTTAACTAAGGATTATAAAGCTTCTGATTTAGCAGCAGTTCTTAAAATAGCTTAATCCAATTTTTTATTATATCTTCATTAAAAACCTCTGGATGAAACATTGTTAAAAATTGAAGACTATTTTGCTTTCTCAAAAATACTGGTATTTTGTTTAAATAGCCAATTACTTCAAAATTTTTATTTGGTAAAATGTATTTTGAAAATAAACAATAAACTTTAATTTTTTTCTCTTTTGTTAGCTCATTCTCTTTTACTATATCAATTTCAAAACTTCCAATTATTGTTTTTGTTTTTAGTTTTAGTTTGTTTAAACAACCAATAACTTGAGCACCAGCACAAATTGCTAAAACAGGTTTTTCAAAACCTTTTAACCAATTAAAATATTCCAAATTTTTTAAATAGTCAAAATCTTTAAGTGCAGTTCCACAAATAATAACTTTGCTTGCCTTTTCAATATCTGCATTTTTTATTTGTTTGTAATGAATTGATTTTTCATTTAAAATTTTTTCTATTGGTTTAACAAATTCATAATAACTTAGCTCATCTTTGCATAAATTAATTATCATTTTTTGACAAGCTTTAATTTTTTTATTAAAACATATCCAAAATTTTCACTTTTGTCAAAAAATTTTTCATATTTCAAAATTTTTATTCTTTTCTTGAAAATCTTCGCATTTGTTACAAAAGTTTCATATTCACCACCTTCTCCAGCAAAATTTATTTTATTTTTTTCAAAATCATCAAAAATTTCTCTTGTTATTTTTTTTCCTAAATAGTTTTCATTTAAAGGA